>NZ_CP012643.1:1170833-1876666 GCF_001310085.1 Rufibacter tibetensis | reverse complement strand
ACTGCTGCTCATTGTGCGTGAACTCATGAACGTGATTCGGGCTGTACAAAGCGTGCAAACATTCCATTCTAAAAGCGTAGAGGCTTTCAGGAAAATAGGTTTCCTGTGCCTTGGTTTGGCACTGATAAATGGATTCTGGTTTCTGGACGCCGAAGGTATCTCCCGGATGGGTTTTTCTTTGAAGATGACTCCATTGTTGTTTATGCTGGGTGCCTTCATTATGGCCGAAATCTTCAAGGAAGGCAACAAACTGTATGAACAAGACCAACTGACTATTTAAGCCAGTATGCCTATAATCGTGAATGTGGACGTGATGATGGCCCGCCGCAAAATGTCGTTAACTGAATTGTCTGAACGGGTAGGAATTACCCTTGCTAACTTATCTGTCTTGAAAACCGGCAAAGCCAAAGCCATCCGGTTTTCTACCTTAGAAGCCATCTGTAAAGTATTGGAGTGCCAACCCGGCGACATTCTGGAGTTTGTGGCAGAGTAGAGAGTTGTAGAACTTCATACAGGCTTTCCCTTAGCTGTTTAGAGACCGATTTTAGAAAATGAGCCCCAAACAACTACGGCTTACAATGGCAAAGAACTTCGCGTTTGATAGGGGCCGTTTTGTAGTTTGGAAGGGAGAACTCCTTCATGTATACCACTGAAAGCTCATTGATCTGTTCTTCTTTGGGATGGTCTTCGTTCCACCGGCGCAGCAAATAGAAGCAGTAGTAAGGCCGCATGTATTCATTGGGGGTAAACAAATAGTTTTCTGAGTATTTGCGCCAGCGGTCGTTTTTGAAGAGGCTCATCACAGAGGCCGGTTTTACCGTGTCTGGCTCCTTGCCTTGTTGATTCAGGTCTACTTTTTTATTGCTGTTGGTGATGCCTTCCAACACGTACCAGCCATCGTCTTTGAAAACGTTGGGGGCGAACATACTCCAGTTCTGGTCCAGCCTCGGGATCAAGGCCGCCCAATGCATGTTGCCCGGTACCTGAAAGTAAGGCTTGCCTAAGGTGCTCAGGTTCCACCAGAACGCCAGCATCAAGGCCACCAGCACCACGCCTTCGCGCGCATATTTTACAGGGAATGAATCTGCACCCTTAGGAGTATTCCATTTCAAATGTACCTGAAGGTCTACCGGGGATTTCCAGCTTTTACCTATCCTGGTCCAGCGTTTGTGCAGACGGGTGTAGCCAGCACGTAGGTAACGGTCTACGGTGTCCATGACCGGAGTTGGCAATAACCCCATTACCGCTGAAATGCTGATGAGGTAAAACAAGCCCACAAACAACGTCAAACTAATGCCAATGTGCAGCCCTACTATAGCCACAAAGAAAATCATCCTGAACCAGGTAGTCTTCCAGGGGATGAGCAATATAAACGGCAGCCACAACTCCAGGAAGTACGTGGCGTGAGTTAACTGCTTCATCAAAAGTGGATACTGGTAAAGGATTCGCCCGCCGGGCATCAGAATCTGGTCCAGGCTCAGGGCATAGTACAGGGCCGTACCGTCTGTGGTCCAGTCTGGCCCGCTTTTAAGCAAGGCCGTGAACACATATACCCAAGCCACTTGTAGAATGTAGGCCGCCGAAGCCATGCTCAGGTAATGCGGAGTGGTTTCAGAAGTAAGGGAACGTCGGGCATCCAGGGAATAATGGCGGTGCCAGGGGAGGAACATGCCCCAGAAAAGCAGCATCCGTAAGAGGCTGTCACCAGATTGGCTGATGAGCGGGTTCCGGTTCTGCAAGGACAGCAAAAGGAGCCACGAAATAAACGTGGCCCAACGGGTATGATACCCCAGCAAAAGGCAGATGGCCGCTACACCCGCAATCCCGAAAAGCACTGCCTGAAACTGCCACATGCCGCTTAGCGCGTGCAGCGAGAAGAAATATTGGTTCCAGGCGTTGGCGTGCAGCGCATGCAAGGGCAGAATGCCCATGTTAGAGTAATGCGCTTCCAGGTCAGAAGCCCTGATGCCAATGTCTATAAGTAATACACTGGCCACCCATACCCGCATAAGGGAGAGGGCACGGGTGTCTGTGTAAAAAACGCGATGCAGATACTGTTTAAGTAGGTGCATAGGGATTCACGTGATGGTTAAAGCAAGGGAAAACAGAAAAGGCAAAACCATTTGGCCTTGCCTTTCTGCACTATATTGCACGTTCCAAAGAACGTTATGCTAAACTACTAACGGCTGGTGGTTCCGGTTGTACCAGTGGTAGTTCCAGTAGTAGTGCCGGTAGTTCCTGTTGTTGTACCAGTGGTGGTTCCGGTGGTAGTTCCTGTTGTGGTTCCGGTAGTAGTCCCTGTTGTGGTTCCAGTAGTACCGGTAGTGGTTCCAGTGGTAGTACCGGTTGTTGTACCAGTAGTTCCATAGGTAGTGCCGGTGGTTCCAGTAGTAGTGCTAGTAGTTCCGGTGGTGCCGGTAGTACCACTGGTAGTACCACTTTCAGTACTCATGTCAGTGGTAGTGGTATCAGTAGTGGTTTCACCAGTACCTGAGCAAGAAGTCAGGGCCGACGTTGCTACCATGGCAGCAACTGCGAACAGGTTTAAAAAAGTCTTTTTCATAGTTTTGACAGATTAATGAATGATGTTAAAATGGTTTTTCTTTTCAAGTTCATCTTTTACGCATACTTCTTAGAAAGGTGCCATTTTCTATGTTAATTTATTCATTGGCACAGAAATTCTTTAACAAGTGCGTTGTTATGCGCGTATCTATCTAGAACCCCTTATACTGCATTTTCATGCTCCCTTCTTCTCCTACCATCCTGTTTGATGGCGTTTGCAATCTATGTAACGGATTTGTACAGTTTGTGATCAACAATGATCCAAAAGAATATTTCAAATTCGCATCGCTGCAGTCTGAAATAGGGCAGGAGGTACTCAGAACCCATGGTTTCCCTACTGAACAATTCAAAAGTGTTTTATTGGTGGAAAACGGAAAAGTCTTTACCCGGTCTACCGCTGCCCTGCGCATTGTGCGTCATCTAAAGGGAGGCTGGTCCTGGTTGTATACCCTGATGCTCGTTCCTGCATTCCTCCGTGATCCCTTATACGACTGGGTTTCACGTAACCGCTACAAGTGGTTTGGGCAACAGGAAAGCTGTATGCTGCCCACCCCTGCGTTAAAGGCCCGTTTTCTGTAAATCTGGCTTAAAACAGAAGGAAGTGCTTAGGGATGCCATTTCTCCTTTTATACCTGTGATTCTATAGAGTATTGGTGATTTCAGTACCAAGACATTCTTTTTGCAGGTTTCCTGCCTTAAGTTTGTAGATTCTAGTCAAATATCTCTTCGTGGAAAAAATAGACGCTTTTCTTGCCGAGGCCAGTAGATTAGCCTGGGGCATGCCTTTGTTGATCTTGCTGATGGGTGGTGGCCTCTTCCTGATGCTTTACTGCCGTCTGATTCCCTTCCGGATGATGAGGCATTCTCTCAGCATCTTGCAGGGAAAATACCAGGACCCTAACGCTGCCGGGCAAATTACTCCTTTTCAGGCTATGGCCAGTGCGCTAGCCTCAACCATTGGCATGGGAAACATCAGTGGCGTTGCCGTAGGAATTGCCATGGGCGGGCCAGGCGTACTGTTCTGGATGTGGGTAAGCGCTTTTGTGGGCATGGCCACCAAATTCTTCACCTGTACTCTCTCCATCATGTACCGTGGCCGGAATGAACTGGGCGCCATAGAGGGCGGACCTATGTATATGGTTACCGAGGGTTTAGGCAAAAAATGGAAGCCTTTGTCCATCCTGTTCGCGTTTGCCGGTCTATTTGGAACATTGCCCCTTTTTCAGGCAAACCAGCTCACTCAGATCATTACTGATGTTGTCCTGAAACCCAGCGGCATGGTAGGTGAAGACACGTTTATTTCTAATCTGTTCATGGGCATGGCCATGGCGCTTCTGGTTTCCATTATCTTGTTTGGCGGCCTGAAACGGATTGCAGCCGTGGCCACCAAACTGGTACCCCTAATGGTGGTGTTATACACCGGTTCGGTGCTGTACATCATCTTCTCCAATATCACAGCCATACCAAGCATGTTCGCACTTATCTTTGAGGATGCCTTCACCGGGAATGCTGTGATGGGTGGGGCCGTGATGCAGGTGATCATCATGGGTGCCCGTCGTGCCTCTTTCTCCAACGAAGCCGGGATTGGCACCGCCGCCATGATGCACGGCGAATCGCAGAACAATGAGCCCGTACGCGAAGGGCTGGTAGCCATGTGGGAGCCGTTCATTGACACGATTGTAGTCTGCACCATGACCGGACTGGCTATTCTGGTAACTGGCGTTTGGGAAACCAATTCCGGGAACGGGGTGACTATGACAGCGCAAGCTTTCGGGGTTGCTATGCCACAAATAGGCAAGTACCTGCTAGTGATTTGCGTGTTTATCTTCGCCTTCACCTCTTTGTTTTCTTACTGCTACTACGGGTCCAAGTGCTTTACCTACCTATTCGGGTTCAAGTACCGCCGTCTGTACGACTACTTCTACATCCTCACCATCATCATTGGGGCCATTGTAACCATCACTTCCGTCATCAACCTGGTAGACACCGCCTTCGCACTCATGGCTATCCCTACCATGACCTGCGCGCTACTGTTGTCCCCTAGAGTAATGGCCGCTTCAAAAGATTACCTGGCTAGGTTAAAAGCCGGGCAGATACAGCAGTTTTAAAAAGAGTTAAGTATTATTTCAGAAACCGTTTCGGGTCTGTTTTGTAGAAGCAGCCCCGAAACGGTTTCTTCTTTCTACTGAGATCCCTCGCTGGCGCGAGCTTACAGCTCGTGTCCGCACGCATTGCTGACAAATTCTTTGGTTCTGGCCTTGCAGAAACTCGGTATTCTAGTTTATTCCTATGGCTTACCAACATACTTTGTCATCTTGGAAAGATCTTGTGGGCGAACTAAAAAGGCATTGAAGAAGCGACTCTACCGTTCGTTCACAAGATCCTTTCAGGATGACTAAATGGGGGAAAGGAAAGGTACAGCCGTGCGTGCGGACACGAGCTGGAAACTCGCGCCTGTGGGGAATGCGTTTTTTAGCCTGTATTCTAAAAACTAGCCATAAACAAAAAAAGCTGCTCCAGAAGGAGCAGCCTTTTTTATACATATATACGTTGACTTCTTACTTACTCAAATACAGGTTACGCTCAGAGTAGATTTTGGTGAAGTATTCGTCTTCCAGGTCATCAATGAAGTAGATGGCCTCACCGGTTGACTTCATTTCTGGTCCTAGCTCTTTGTTCACTTCTGGGAACTTGCTGTGGGAGAACACCGGTACTTTGATGGCGTAGCCTTCCAGTTGCGGGTTGAAGGTGAAATCAGTCACTTTCTTTTCGCCCAGCATCACCTTGGCGGCATAGTTCACATACGGCTCTTTGTACGCTTTAGCAATGAACGGCACGGTGCGGCTGGCGCGAGGGTTCGCCTCAATGATGTACACAATATCGTTCTTGATGGCGAACTGGATGTTAATCAAGCCAACGGTGTTCAGCGCCAGCGCGATTTTCTTCGTGTACTCATCAATCTGGCGGAGCACGTTCTCGCTTAAGTCAAACGGAGGCAACACCGCGTACGAGTCACCGGAGTGGATACCAGCAGGTTCAATGTGCTCCATTACGCCCAGAATGTGTACGTTCTCGCCGTCGCAAATAGCGTCTGCCTCGGCTTCAATAGCACGGTCAAGGAAGTGATCCAGAAGTACGTGGTTGCCTGGGCTGTCTTTCAGGATGTCCAGTACTTGCGCTTCCAGTTCCTTCTCGTTGATCACGATTTTCATGTTCTGGCCACCCAATACGTAGCTAGGACGAACCAGCAATGGGAACTTCAAATCTTTGCACACCTCCAGCGCTTCCTCAGCCGAGGTTACGCTCGCAAATGGAGGATACGGAATGTTGTTCTCTTTCAACAAGGTAGAGAAAGCACCGCGGTCTTCAGCTAGGTCAAGGCTTTCATAGGTAGTACCCATGATCTTGATACCGAAGCGAGTCAGTTTCTCCGCAAGTTTCAAAGCGGTCTGACCACCTAACTGCACAATCACGCCTTCTGGTTTCTCGTGCAGAATGATGTCATAGATGTGCTCCCAGAATACCGGCTCAAAGTACAGTTTGTCTGAAATGTCAGAGTCTGTACTTACCGTTTCTGGGTTGCAGTTGATCATGATAGTCTCATAATCGCACTCGCTGGCCGCTAATACGCCGTGCACACAAGAGTAGTCAAACTCAATGCCCTGTCCAATACGGTTAGGACCTGAGCCTAGCACCACTACTTTTTTGCGGTCTGATACTTTGCTTTCGTTCTCGCCGTCAAAAGTGCTGTAGTAGTATGGCGTTACCGCTTCAAACTCGGCAGCACAGGTATCTACCATCTTAAACACGCGCTTAATGCCCATGCTCAGACGTTTGTCGTGCACTTCGCTTTCCTTGCAACGCAGCAGGTAGGCAATCTGGCGGTCAGCGAAGCCTTTTACCTTGGCAGAACGCATCAAATCAACCGGAATGCTGTCTAAGGTGTGCTTCAGGATTTCACGCTCGGTCAGCTCCAGTTCTTCAATCTGCTGCAGGAACCAGGGGTCAATCTTGGTTACTTTCTGGATGGTGCTGGTGGCCACCCCAAATTTCATGGCGTCTTTGATGGTGAACAGACGGTCCCAGCTTGGGTTAGCCAGGCTGTACATCAACTGGTCATAGTTGGTTTTCTCCTTGCCGTCGGCGCCCAAGCCGTTGCGTTTGATCTCCAAGCTCTGGCAAGCCTTCTGCAGCGCCTCCTGGAAGGTACGGCCAATGCCCATTACCTCACCCACAGATTTCATCTGCAAGCCCAGGGTCTTGTTGGCTCCTTTGAACTTGTCAAAGTTCCAGCGCGGTATTTTCACAATCACGTAATCCAGCGCGGGCTCAAAGAACGCCGACGTGGTTTTGGTGATAGAGTTTTTCAGTTCATCTAAGTTGTAGCCTATGGCCAGTTTGGCAGCTACTTTGGCAATTGGGTACCCTGTTGCTTTAGAAGCCAACGCTGAAGAACGGCTCACGCGCGGGTTAATCTCAATGGCGACGATGGTGTCATCCTCTGGGTTCACCGAGAACTGTACGTTACAACCACCGGCAAACTGCCCAATGCCCGCCATCATTTTAATGGCTAGATCCCGCATCTGTTGGTAGATGGTGTCTGGCAGGGTCATGGCCGGTGCCACGGTAATGGAATCACCGGTGTGAATACCCATTGGGTCAAAGTTCTCAATGGAGCAGATGATGATCACGTTCCCGATGTTATCACGCAGCAGCTCCAGCTCGTACTCTTTCCAGCCCATGATGCTTTGCTCCACCAGTACCTCATGGGTAGGGCTGGCGTGCAGACCGCGGGTTAAGGCTTTGTCAAATTCTTCCGGAGAGTTCACGAAACCACCTCCGGTTCCACCCAAGGTGAATGACGGACGGATTACCAGTGGGAACCCAATTTCCTGAGCAATTTCTTTCCCTTCCAGGAACGAGGTAGCGGTGTTGCCTTTGCAGACATTCACGCCCAACTCAATCATTAACAGACGGAATTTCTCGCGGTCTTCGGTGGTCTCAATGGCCTTGATGTCCACCCCAATGATTTTCACGCCGTATTTTTTCCAAATACCGGCTTTCTCGCAGTCAATTGCCAGGTTCAACGCAGTTTGTCCACCCATGGTAGGCAGTACGGCGTCAATCTGGTGCTTCTCCAGAATCTCAATGATTGACTTCTTCTCCAGCGGCTTCAGGTACACGTTGTCCGCGGTGATGGAGTCGGTCATGATGGTGGCGGGGTTGGAGTTGATGAGGGTTACCTCAATCCCCTCATCGCGCAGGGAGCGGGAGGCTTGGGAGCCAGCATAATCAAATTCACAGGCCTGCCCAATTACAATAGGACCGGAACCAATGATCAAGATCGACTTAATGGAATTATCTTTCGGCATTAGTAAAGCGGTATGTATAAATTGCCCAAAGTTAAAGTAGAAAGTTGAGATTACTTGTAAAAAAATGCGTTAGGTGCTTAATTCCTTAGAATTATAATAATTTGTCTTGTTCTGCTGGCGCGTTTGTCACTAGCGTCTGCTTTATGCTTTCTTTACTGGAGCCGAGTAAAAGGCTCAAAAGGGCGTAATTGCTTTTAGGCCTGTTTTCTGAAATGAGGCCTGTGGGGGCTATGATTGTTAAAACGAGATGCCTCGGCGTTCCCACTCAGAAGCTAGTTCCAGCTTAGGCAGCAGCGTCTTCAAAAGCCAATTTTCCAAGTCTTCCCCGGCATGGAAAGGCGTGATGTCCACGGGCAGCTCATCTTTGAGGTGCTGCATGCGGGCAGTATGGTGCACCCGGGAATCCAGGATTACGAAAGAGCCTTTGTCTTTCTCACGCCGCACCAATCGTCCGAAACCTTGCCGCAACTTATGCTGACTGGCCGGATAGTAAAATTTGCTCCAGAAGTAACCGCCTTCCACCTCACGCCGGTGTGCCACCAGTGGATTCCCTAGAGATGGATTAGGCAGCCGGAAAACAATCACCTGTGAAAGCGTGACGCCCGGAAAATCCACACCAGACCACATCCGGTCCAAACCTAGTAGCACAGAATGCTCCTCCTGCCTGAACCGCCTGATTTCCCACAAACTGGTACCTTCCTGTTTCAGTAACTCAATGTCATAGGCGGGTAAACGGGAGTACAGCCAACGGTAGGCATCGTCCATGTCGCGGCGGCTGGTGAAGAGGACCAGGGTTCTGCCGTTCAGGGCCACAATGCACTTGAGCAGCGTTTCCATGGAAGTCTGCAACCAGGCCTGTTTCTGGTCCTGCGCCATTTTGTGTTCATAGCAGGGGATGAACGCGGGAACTACGGCATGGACCTTTTCCTGCTGCTCGTAATTGAACGGCGACAAGTAGCGAACTTCCTGCTCAAATGGCTCGCTGCGGCCCAACTGGTTCCGGAAATACTGCGTGTTGCCGCCAACGTACAGCGTGGCCGAGGTGAACAGCAGGCTGGGGTAGATGTTCTGCAGTTTCTCCATTTCGTCCTGCAGGTAATATGGCATCTTGCTCACCGACCAGTTCTGGCCACTCTTCTCCAGTACATGAATCCATTTGCGGGCCGGAAAGTCGCTGGTGATTTTTTGCAGAGAATCGGCAAACTCAGCGGCTTTCTCCTTGTAGGTTTCCAGACGACTGAAGGTCTTGTCCTCCGGCATTTTCAGGAGGCGTAGGATGCGTTCAATCTTGCCGGCTACAAACTGGATTGCGGTCAGCAGCTCCTGCAGCGCCTGCTCAATATCGGCACTGAACTCTCGTTTAATCCAGCGGCCATTTTCTACCAAGGCGACTTCTTCCTGCCACCGCTGCTCCCCTTGTATAGGCAGTGCCTGAATCAGTTCGCCACTAGTTCTGATGGTGTCACAATCACGGTGAATAGAGTCAATCTCGTCCAGTACCAACTGGGCCGTTTCGGTTTCTGCGTGATGTACTACCCGTTCCGCCACTCGGTCCAGGAAGCCTTTCCGGTAGTTTTTGCCTAATAAGGGGCGCAGGAGCCGGGCTTCTACTACTCCCAGGCTGAAGTTCATGCTCAGGGCACTTCGGGCGAAGTCCGGGAACTGGTCGGCCTCATCAATGATGCAGTGCTTGATAAGGTCCGTGAGCTTAGGCGGAAGTTGCAGCAGTTTATGGTGATTGGTCACGATGATATCAGCAGCGTAGGCCTGCTCCATGTGGCGGGCGTACGTGCACTTGGCAGGTTCTTGGCAAAGCTTGGGCACACATACTTCCTGGGCATTGGCCTCTGATAGCAGACGGTACGTGTCGGGTAAGATGGCCCTGATGTTGTGCGGAATCTCTTCTACTTCGCCTTGGGTTTGATACACACGCAGCACCAGGGAAAGCCAACTTAGCCCCTCCCGGATGGTGCCTTTTTCCTGCACTACCAGTTCGTCATATAGATCCAACAGGGCGCTTAAGCAGAGGTAATTGTTTTTGCCTTTCACAATGGCAGGCCGCAAATGGGCGTGTAAACCACCTTTAAAGCGCAGTCGCGGAATCTCGCCCTGCATGACTTGTTCCTGCAGGTTTTTGGTAGCAGTCGCTATTACCACTTTACGGCCGGGGTTCAGGCGCAGCAGTTCGGCGGCGGCCATGAGGTAGCCCATGGTTTTCCCGGTGCCGGTACCCGCTTCAGCCACAAACGTTCCTTTGTCGGTTAAGGCTTTGTTGCAGAATTTGGAGTACTCCATCTGAGCATACCGCTCCGGCAATCCATGTTTTTTATACCAGGCGTGCAGGGCATCATGGATAAGCTGGTCAGAAGGCTGGGCGATGTCTACCCTCGGCTTCACGACGGTCGCATCGGTTACCGTAGGAAGCCAGGAAGAAAGCAACTTCCGGAGATGATAAGGCAGCACCGGCACATCAGTAGCAGGAGAAGGCGTGAGCCAATGCAGGTCTAGCGGCTCCAGCGTTTCTATGTTCTCGGCAGCGGCTTGCAAGGCTCGCCAAGCAGTGCCCATGTACACGGTGCCCAAATTCAGTACTTGCTGTAGGAGTTGTAGAAACAGGGTAGGCTCGCCGGGTTCGTCTTCCGGGGTGCTGGGGATTTTCTGCAGTAACACTTCCAGCAGTTTGAAAAGCTGGGTGTGCAGCGCCGTCAAGGCTACGGGCATGGGTTGGGAAGCAGGCTTTTTCTGGGCAGCGGTGGAAAGTGCCACTAAATCGCCCACCTCCATTAGGTTGAGATGCGGCAGAAAGAACGAGGAGAGCACCGCCAAGTCTGCACAAACGGGTGGCGAGGGCATGCCGGCCAAGATGTAGTTCTTGAACCAGATGTGTTCATGCCGTTCCTGGAAGAAGAACACGTGCGTGAAAGAACTCAGGTATTCCTGCACTTCGGCTTTTTGTTCTTGCCAGGTAGGAGCGCTTTTTGCCTGTTCTTTGCTGATTTTGGACTGTTTCTGCACGCTTCGTCCAAACTCCGCCTCCGGGTTGATGAACCATTCCTTCAGAACAGACTGGCCTTTCTGCAGCGATAAAACGCCAATCTGCAGCAGCCCCTGCCGAAGACCGTACGAGCCGGTGGCAAATAAATGCAGGATGGCAAAGGATGGGGAATCAGCTTTCATCAGGACCTCGTTCACTCGTCTAAGCAGAACCACAAAGGTACATGATGCTAAGGAATTTGTAGTAGAAAGTAACCAGTGCTAACCAACTTAGAAGAAAGGCGTTTTAACCTTGTTTTGCGGAAAACAGGTTAAAATGGGCAAAGTCCAACCTTAAGCTACTATCTAAAGCATTCTTTCTTTTGCTGGCGCGAGCTTACAGCTCGTGTCCGTAAGCATTCCTGAATTGCTAGACTTGCGAATACGACAGAAAAACTATTTCACGGCATAGATAAGATTGGAGCAGATTCCATTTTTAGCTTGCCTTCTGCAAAACACCCCTAAAATGAAAAAAGCCGCACAATGCGTGCGGCCCTTTTCTATATATGCAGTTGTGTTATTCTTAATGATTACGCAGCAGAAACTTCGGCCAGGGTAGGATAGTCGGTGTAGCCTACTTCGCCGGTGTTGCTGTAGAAGGTGTTGTAGTCTGGGGCGTTCAGCTCTGCATTCTCAGCGAAACGCTCTACCAGGTCTGGGTTCGCGATAAAGGGTCTGCCATAGGCAACCAGATCCGCTAAGCCGTCTTCTAATACTTTGTTCCCAGTTTCCTGCGTAAAGCCGCCATTGATGATCAACGTGCCATGGTACAACGGACGGAAATGCTTTGCGATCTCTTTGATGGCGTATGGCAACTCGGCTACTTTTGGAGAAGCTTCGGTTAGGTGCAGGTAGGCCAGGTTGTAGTTGTTCAAACGTTGCACGATGTACTCAAACGTTGGAGCGGTTTGCTCGTCTACCGTAATGCCGAATTGCTCGTGCATGGAAGGGTTCAAACGAACACCCACGCGGCTCAGGTCAATGATTTCTTTCACAGCATCCAACACTTCAAAGAAGAAGCGGGCGCGGTTTTCAATGGTTCCGCCGTATTCATCGGTGCGCTGGTTAGAGCAGCGGCTGAAGAATTGATGGAACAGGTAACCATTGGAAGAGTGAATCTCCACGCCGTCAAACCCAGCCTCTACCGCATTGGCAGCAGCTTTCTTGAAGTCTTCCACAATGCCTTTGATTTCCTCTATTTCTAAGGCGCGCGGCGTTACGGTTGGTTTGAAACCTTCGGCCGTGAATGCCTGGTCATTGGGGTTAATAGCTGATGGAGCCACTGGTAAGGCACCGTTGTGGAAATCTGGATGCGACATACGGCCCACGTGCCACAACTGCGCATAGATTTTGCCGCCTTTCTCGTGCACAGCATTGGTCACCTTTTTCCAGCCTTCTACCTGCGCGGCAGAGTAAATGCCGGGGATGTTGGTATAGCCAACTCCTTGCGGACTTATCGGTGTTCCTTCTGAGATGATCAAACCGGCACTGGCACGTTGGGCATAGTACTCTGCGTTCAGCTCGGTAGGAGCAGTCTCAGGGTTGTTGGACCGGCTGCGGGTCATAGGGGCCATCACCAGACGGTTATTCAGTTGTAAAGCACCTTTCTGGTAAGATTGTAACAGCGGTTGATTTTCTATTTGACTCATCTTTTATTTTGTTGTTAAAACATAAGTTGTATATACAACTATATGGTTAAAAAAATATTACTGCTCTTTTTCTCTGAGTTTGTCCATTAGTTCGCCAATCAACACGGCTTCATCCGGGCTGATCTGGCTATACTTCTCTTCCAGGTTCTGCATAATGGCGTCTGTTTGTTTCAGCAGCTCCAGGCCTTTTTCGGTGATAACAATATCTACCTTACGGCGATTATCTGGGCACTGGCAACGCGTCACCAAGCCTTTCTCCAGTAATTTGTCTACCAAGCGGGTAGCATTAGAATCACGGTCCAGCATACGTTCCTGAACCAAGCCTAGCGTAGCCGGATTAGGATATTGCCCACGCAAAATGCCCAACACGTTATTCTGCTGCAACGACAACCCATACTGCTTCAACTGACAGGAAAACTCTTTTTGCAGCCAATTACCCGTGAACATAACGTTCACCACCATGCGGCGGTAAGGGCTGCCAAATGTCTTCTGCTTCAATTCGTCCTCTAATTTCATAGGCTTTCAGCCGTTGTTTGAGCAAATGTACGTCGCTCTATTGTATATACAACTATTGTATTAGTAAAGTTTCAAAAAGACTTAAAAACACCAAGCTTTTAAGTCAGAAAACAAGTAGCTGACTATGCCTGGGTTTTAAGCTTATATTTATTGAAAAAGCCTCTAAATAGCTATTTTAAGCTCCGGATGAAGGCGTTGTTCTTTCTCTTTTTGCTAGTGTTGCGGGAGTAACCTGGTATATCAGCCTACACCTTGTTGGGCCCAGTTGGGGCTAGGTAACCGGTAGTGGCTGGAGACTCAACGGTGCTGTCTGGGTCTGCATCTTCTGTGATGTCGGTGGCCTCATCCCGGTCTTTTGCTTCCTGGTCTGCTGGCTGTTTCGCTTCGCAGGCGCCAAGAAGAAACAGGCTGGCAGTAGCGGCAAAAAGTCCTGTTCTCCAGAAGGAGCGGCTTGGTTGTAGGGTTTCCTTTTCCATAGCAGTAGGTACGTACGGTTTTAGTTCTACTGTACGAAAAATCCAGAGAAGCTGTTAAAAAAGCGAATGCCCAGTTTCAAAATGCCCGTTGTGAAAAGAACAAGCGGCCCCTTTACTGAGCCAGTACCTGATCCAGAGCTGAGGTTAAGTCCTCAAACTTGGCATAGCCTCTGGTGACCAGATATAGCTTATCCTCATTTTGTGCCACCATAGATGGAAAGCCCTGTATGCCCCAGGCCTGCACCTGCGCAAACTCCTGCTGGGCCATCAGGCGGTATTTTTCATCTGCGAAACGCTCCCGGAACTGCTCTTCGGTAAGGCCTGCTTCTTGCACCAAAGGCAAATACGTCTCTAGCTGGTTGAAGTCTTTGCCTTCCTTAAATTGCAGATCCTGAATGCCTTTGGCGTATTTCACCTGCTGGCTTGGGTGCAGTTCTTTCAATATGCTCAGCACAATGGCAGGTGGTTCTGAGTTGGAGAGGTAGGTGCCTTTGTCCAGGACATCCTTGAAATACGGCTCGCCCATTTTTACGCCGGTGATCTCATTGAGCCGAGGCATGGCCTGTTTGATGTAGCTGGCCATGTTCCCGATGGGGCCGACACGCTCACCCAGGATCATGCCGCCACTCAGTACCTCAAGGTGAAATTTATCGGCGTAAGCATCGTGCAACTTTTCAATCTGCGGACCCATAGCGTAGCACCAGCCGCAGAGGGCATCTGAAATATAGAAGAGGGTTGGTTTATTGTCGGTCATGAGTTCAAAGTCTAAAGTTTTCTAAAACGCTGGAAGGAGGAAGCGTTTTAGAGGTGATTTCAGGGAACCAGTTCAAAATAGGTGAGGCAAAGGTAGAGAAGGAAAAGCCGGCATCGCATCATGGGCTGGTTTCTGCAGGTAAACCTCGGATAAGAAGATTGAGATACGTAGTCTCTCCCTTTGAAGGGGGGAGGGGATGATTACTCGTGCAGATAAAGTATTCTGATACAACTTAAATTTTTGTCTTTTGCCAAGTAGCCACTTTTTTAAAAGCAGCCAACGCTATTGTCATCCCCCTACCCCCTTCAAAGGGGGACTGAATACGTGCCAATCCTTTCTCTTGGAAAAGTTGGTATGAGGTACATAAAAGGAATTCCCTTTAGGAGCCGTTTTCTAGAAAACGGCTCCTAAAGGGAATTCTGACAATAAGCAATCAACAATTACTTCGCCGTAAGACGATTTTCCAGCATGCGGTTGTTGTATTGTTGAATGAAGGCCTTTAACTTATTTTCCATGGCTACCCTGATGAGCGGTTCCTTGTCCTTGAGGTTTTGCTTCAGGAACTTGTCTTCTTTGTAGTTGAACAGCCCCAACGTGTTGGTGCCGTCAAACTGCAGGAAGTAATCACCCTCGGTCCATTGGTAAGCGCCCTGGTAACTGATGGCGAAGTTTCCTTCCTGCAGATTGAGCATGTTCTTGCCGAAGGAGAAATACGGCTGGTCGTAGCCCAGGTAACCCAGCACCGTGGGCATGATGTCTAATTGCTGCACCACGCGTTCCCGGTCCACGCCCCTGAAGGTAGGGTCACCGGGAGCGTAGAAGAGGATAGGCACCGCAAAGTTTCCCCAGGCAGTCTGGTACTCGGGGTAATAGGTGTGGGTGGCCGAGTGGTCGGCGGTGATCACGAAGAGGGTGTTGTTGAACCACGGTGCCTGGCTTGCTTTCTGGAAGAACTTCCGCAGGGCCATGTCTGAGTAGCCAATGCACTCGAAAATCTCATAAGGCCCTTTCTTGAATTTACCCTGGTAGCGCTCCGGCACTTTGTATGGGTGATGCGAAGAGATGGTGAACACGGCGCTCATGAAAGGTTCCTGAAAAGTGTTGAGCTTGCCGGCCATGAACTGCAGGAACTCCTCGTCCCAGATGCCCCACATGCCGTCAAAGTCCTCGGGATTGCCATATTCAGTCATGCCGTAGTATTCCTGCACGCCAATCAGGTTCATGAACGCGTCAAAGCCCATGGAACCGTTGGGCGCCCCATGGAAGAAGGAAGTATGATAACCTTTCTCGTTCAGGGTGCGAGGAAGGCTGGGCAGGTTGTTGCTTACGTACTGCGTCAATACAAACGGCTCCTGAATGCTGGGGATACTGGTGAGCACCGAAGGCAACGCATCAATGGATTTCCGGCCGTTGGCGAAGGAGTTCCAGTACACTTTGCTTTGCCCCATGAGTGAATCCAGAAAAGGGGTGAACCCGGTATAGGTGCCGTTCTCCAGGTGTTGGTTGTAACCACCTACCGCCTCTTTCCCGAAACTCTCCAGCACAATCACCACCACATTCTTCTTCTGAAAGGTAACAGAGTCTACAGGCTGGTGAATGGGAGAGTACAGGTTAGCCACCTGCTGCTCAGGAAAGTATTCTACTTTTTTGTAGTTAGTCTTATTGATGGTTCTAATGATAGAGAAAGGCGTGTTAAGCACGATGTACATTTCCTGCGGACGCTCTACATACTCACCGGCATTGCTGAGCGTGATAGGGCGCGTACTGTGCCGGAAACCACCCCGCATGGCCACAATGCTCAACCCAACGGTCAGCACCAGCACCACGGTATGCCATGGGTAATAGAACCAAGGGTTGTAGACAGGGGCTTTCTCTAACTTAATGCGGTTGTACAGCCAAGCCATCACTACCACTAAGCCTATCCAAATCAGAGCCACATACCAGAAATCAACCAGAAAACTGGAGGCAAAGCCGCCCCAATCTTCATTGGCAAACTCCCGCACCACACTGCCGGTTGTACGGCGTAGCGTGAAGCGGTAATAAATAAGGTCAATGCAGTTCAACGCCAGTCCCAAACCGTTGAAGACCAGAAACACCCACTTCACTACCTTCTGGTACACCGGGTGATGCCGGAACCGGAACGGCACCAGCATGAGCGCCATAAAAAGCAGGTTGATATAAATAATAGCCGCCAGGTCAAACTTCAGTCCGCCCCACATGAGGAACAGCAGATCAGAGGAAGACGTCTGGGTAAAGAAGCCTTGGTTAAAAAAGTAAAAGAGAAGCCGGCAAACGGTATACAGCAACATGGCTACACCCAACGCCAACAGCATGGCTATATGCACACTCCGCCGCAATGCCCTCGGCTGAAAAGATTTCATCATGTTCTAAAAAAGAACCACAAAATTAAGGAATAATCATGGAGTGCGTAGTGAAATGTACTGTTGTATAATTAAAGCAGATAGCCTGAATGACCAGCAACAAACACACTTTCCGAGGCTGGTGTCTCACGGAATTTTCAAACTTCAGGTTATGGTAGGTCCAAGTTGAAAACTATGACCCTACAAGCCTCAATGAATCTGCATGTGTAAACACCCCCCTTCGCCCCCGCCCCCTTCAAAGGGGGAGTATCAGCTAGAGTAGTTTGAGGCTTACGCCTCACTGCAGTTGCAAACTGCAGCCATGGTAGGTCCAAGTCGCAAACTTGAACCATATTTTTATGAATGGATAAATGAACTATGCTGTCTATTTAAAAACTTTAGCCATGTCTTTCCAGGGGAGCAAACCCACGCATATCCGTTTCCAGCCTTTCGTCTGAGCGCCTAGAGGTCTGCGGTGGCGGGCAGAGCCCGGCAGCCGAGGCTTTAGCCGAAGGCAGCGGAACTCACAGCGCGAGGGCGGAAGGCGGGGCCCCGCGGCCGTGAGCGCTTATCAGATAAGATGCAACAACACGGTTCATAAACCCACGCAAACAGCAGCTACCCCAAGGAAACAGCAGAAAGCATCAAAGGCAAACTTGTAATGGTTATTAGTGAGAACACCAGCAACTCCAAGAATCACATCAAAGCAATAACCCAAACTAAAACATAAAAGCAGCCTTGAAACACTAACACTGTTCCAAGGCTGCTTTTCAAAAACTAGGTTAAAACAAGATTACATTCCAAAAGCAGACTTCAAATTCCTTACTGCTAATTTCTGCGCTTCCTTCGCCTCACTCAACACAGTAGCCATCCCGAAAAACTCGTGGGTAACTCCTTTATACAATTTGTGGTCTACATCCACGCCCGCGGTTTCCAGCTTTTCAGCTAACTGCTCTCCTTCGGTCTGCAGCGGATCTAACTGGGCGTTGATGATAGTAGTAGGAGGCAGGTTTTTCAAATCAGCACCCACCAGGTTAATCCACGGGTTCTTGCCATCGGCCGGAGAACGAAGATATTGTTTAAAGAACCACTCCATCAAAGGCTTGTCCAAGGGTTTGGCCGCGGCATACTTCTGGTAAGACTCCGTGTTGGTAGCATAGCCGGCAATAGGGTACACCAGCACTTGGTGCAACGGCATCTGTACTTTCTGGTCGCGGGCCATCATGCTCACGGCCGCGGCCAGGTTACCTCCGGCGCTTTCGCCCACTAAGGCTATTCTTTTCGGATCACCTTTAATTGACGCGGCATTTTGCAGGGCCCACTTATAAGCCGCAAAGGAATCGTTGTGGGCCGTAGGGAATTTGTTTTCCGGGGCCTGACGGTAGGCCACTGAAATCACAACAGCATCTGTCTGCTCGGCCAAACCTCTGGCCGAGGCGTCATACGTATCCAGGTCAGCAATAACCCAGCCACCGCCGTGGTAATACACAATCACGGGGTAAGAAGCTTTGCCTGTTTTAGGGGTATACACCCGGGCGTGGATTTGTCCGCCGGTCACCGGAATTTTCTTGCCCACCGTGTCTACTTTAGAAGCAGGCATAGGGATGTTGTTTTCCTTCATCAGGTCCATCACCGCAGTGGTGGGGGTAGGGTTCTGACGGGCTTCTTTGGCGGTTAACTGCGGAATAGGTTTGGCGTTGTAGCTGGCCAGTTTGTCCGTGATGGCTTGCATAGGGCCGGTGATCTCATCGGCCCAGACAGGTTTAGGACCGGTAGGCGTCAGGCCGGCTTCCACAATTTCAGCGGAGTCGGCCGTGGTGGTAGCGGTTGTGTCTGCGGCTCCTTCGCGGCTGACGGACTCAGTTCCCATGGGGCGCTTGCTTTCACAAGAGCTGATCCAAAAGCAACATGCCGCTGCGAGGGCTAATCCGCCTTGGCGGCCAATTGATAGCAATCTCTTTTTCATAGTTTTGATGTTTGTGTAGGCAGGGGAGGCCTGCGGTATGTAGCATACGGAGATGGTGGAAATACGGATGAGAGATGCTGGAAAGAGAAGAACATTGCCCTTGGACCTGGAGGAGAGAAGCCTTGTGCCTAAAGGAAAACCGCCTATCTTTGGGAGGCGACTTCGCGAGAGTAGCTCAGTTGGTAGAGCATCAGCTTCCCAAGTTGAGGACCGCGGGTTCGAATCCCGTTTCTCGCTCTAAAACAATCTTTTATTTTACCTCTGATTCTTTACGATGGGTGCGTGTAGCTTTTTGAATTTTCCCTGCCATTGGCAATTGCTGGCATTTTCATTCTTGGTTTTTCTCGCAAGCTGTACAGCGCCGCGATCGGTGATCCAGTCTGGCCGGGTAACCCCGCATGGGGAGTTTAAAGTGGGAGCCAATTTCGGCGGTAACATTGCCTCTGAGCCTATCTCCCAGCTAAAAGACGTAGGCGAAGATGCCATTGTGGCCCTCGCAAACCGTGACTCGGTTTATTATGATGGGCTGGTGAAATCTGCCACCAAAGCTGCCATTGCCTATACTCTAGACCCGGTAGGTCCCAACTTTGATTTTTATGTGCGCTACGGAGTGTTGCCCCGGGTAGACGTGGGATATAAATATGCCTCAGGAGTGCACGTGCTGGATGCCATGTACCAGTTCATGGGTCCTATGGCTGGAGCAGCCAAGAGCAGTACCGAAAGGTGGTACGGCAGCATAGGCATGCAGTATGCCGGACAGAATTCAGATGTCCTGGACAAACTCTTCCTGGGAAAACTCTCCCCTATATTGGCGTTCAAAGCCTCCCGGAGAGATGTGCTGGTGCCTCTGGTGTTCAGCCGGTCTTTTGGGGTAGATGAAGAGTTTGGGAACATCTCTTTTGGAGTGGCTTACAACCACACCTTTGTAGAATACGGATTGGTACCCGGCAGACTTTACGAGAAAGTGGGCGGCGGAAGAGCGGTGCAGATAGAAGGCATCACCAGAAAAGAAAGCTTCCCTTCATACGGCCTGTTCGTGAACGCCAAGATTGGAGCCAAGCGCATTTACCTGTTGCCTGCCTTGTCTATGTACTATCAAAAATACGGAAGTTATGAGCTCCTGAAGCAAGAGCAGGTAGACTTCTCCGGTATCACCATTGTGCCTTCTATAGGGGTACAGATTGGGTTAGGCCAGGGAAAAGCGGACAGATAAGATTCTTATTTTAAGGCGCTTTTTAGAAATTAACTCTAAAAGCAGTGTCTCAGATTTAAGCCCCTCTGGGTTAGTGTCAAACACTGATCCAGAGGGGATTTTCTTTTTTAGGGGTGTATATGGCTAACTTTTGAAACAATGATCAACAAACGCTAGCAGCTGGAAAGCACTTCATTTACCAGGAAAGGTTTTTGCCTGGTGCTCATTCCAGCTTATGTAAACTGTTACTTAAGAGCGATGAACAAAGTAAACACAGACAGACGTAATCTGTCGCTTCTATAAAAGCGCTTAAATAAAACGGGTTTTGGGGTGCTTTTGTAAAAGCCCTCAGCTTTACTCTGCAGTAGTGGGGGCAATAATGAAAGGGACCTCCTTTACAGAGTTTGCCGGAAACCCGCCTTTGGTGGCATGCTCTCTGATCGTTTCTTCATTGGGTGCAATGTACACGCAGTAGATCTTGTCTCCAGCCACATAGCTTTGCTGCCACTGGATCTGAGGGCCCATTTGAGACAATACATTACAAGAGGTTTGTGAAATGCCTTTTAGTTGCTCGGCAGTTAGTTGACCGGCACCGGGAACTTCCCGTTCAATCAAATACTTGGGCATGACTTTAACTGTTTGAGGTAAACCTACTCGTCTGGCTTTTCGGAATCGCCCCGTTTAGATGTGGCTTCTGGTCTCCACCTGGTTTCTAGAGTCAGATTCATGAGTTGATCGTTGGTAGATCTCTGGGGTGGCTTCAGGCTCAGGCATTTGCCTGCGGGGGAAGTTCTAAATTAAGAAAGTGCCTGCGGCGAAGGGCTACCAGCCGGCCTAGACTTGTCTTCGGGTAAGGGCACAAACTCGTGGTTATCGGTAGGGGGCAAGAGAATTCGTCCTTCTTTCCAATCAGCTTTGGCTTGTTCAATGCGCTCTTTCCTGCTGGAAACAAAATTCCACCAGATAAACCGTTCACCCAGCGGTTCGCCGCCCAGCATCATCAGGGTGGAAGGTTCTTTGGCCAGTATGATAGGATCTACGCCTTTGCTGAAAACCAGCATCTGCCCGATGGTGTAGGTGCGGCCGGAGACCTCCACGCTTCCTTTGACCACGTAAATGCCCCGTTCAGAATGTTCTTTGGGCAACCCGAAACGGGCTCCCTGCTCCAGCACTACGTGCAGGTAGAAAAGAGGTGAATGTGTTTTAACGCCATTTCTCAGGCCATACGCATCCCCGGCAATCAGGCGCATCCACACGCCGGCCTCGGTAAAGATGGGTAATTGTTCGGGTTTGTAATTGTCAAAGGCTGGGGCTGCTTCCTCGTCTTTTTCGGGAAGGGCCACCCACGTCTGGATCATCTCCAGGTTTCCGCCGGCCAATGCCGCCGGGTCTTCAAACCGCTCAGAATGTGCAATGCCACTGCCAGCCGTCATCCAGTTCACTTCGCCGGGGCGGATGATCTGCTCCACGCCCAAGCTGTCACGGTGCATGACCTGTCCGCCAAACAAGTAGCTGACGGTAGACAAGCCAATGTGCGGATGGGGCAATACGTCCATATTGGTTACCAAGGGCGGTTGCACATCTACCGGGCCCGCATGGTCCATGAAGATAAAGGGACCCACCATCCGGCGCTGGCGGAATGGGAGGATTCGGCGTACGTCCATTCCGGGCGCCAATGAGGCTTTCCGGGCTTCTATGACAATGTCTAACATACCCTGTTTTAGAAGTGTTTTCATGAATATAGCTGGAAAACAAAAGGATACAAAGAGGACTGCCGCAAAATAGGTGGCGTCCAGAAAATACCAGCTTGTTCAACCCCTTCGCGCTTTTGTCGTTCTAAACAGATGTAGTAACATTAGATTATGGAAATAGGCATCACCACCTTCGTAGAAAATACCCCAGACCCGGCCACCGGGAAAGTGCTTCCTCCGCATGAGCGGATGCGCAACCTGATGGAAGAAATTGAGCTCGCCGACCAGGTAGGGCTGGATGTGTTCTCCATTGGCGAGCACCACCGGCCCGATTTCATAGTCTCCTCGCCAGCGGTAGTGCTGGCCGCCGCAGCCGTGAAAACCAAGAACATCAAACTCTCCAGTGCCGTGACGGTGCTGAGTTCAGATGATCCGGTGCGGGTGTTCCAGGATTTTGCGCATGTGGATTTGCTCTCAGAAGGTAGGGCCGAGATCATGGCGGGCCGGGGTTCTTTTATTGAATCTTTTCCGCTGTTCGGGCAGGACCTGAACGACTACAATGAGCTGTTCTCTGAAAAGCTGGAACTGCTCATTAAGTTAAATAAAAGCGAAAAGGTCACCTGGTCTGGAAAGCATCGTGCGGCTATTGATGATTTAGGCGTGTACCCCAGACCACACCAGGCGGAGTTGCCCATTTGGGTAGCAGTGGGTGGCACCCCCGCGTCTGTGATACGGGCGGCACAACATGGTTTGCCTTTGGCCCTGGCCATTATTGGGGGCATGCCAGAGCGGTTTGTGCCGTTTACGGACCTGTATAAAAAAACCTACCTGCAGTCTGGCCATCACATAGAAAAGCTACAACTCGCCATTAACTCACACGGCTACATAGCCGATGATTCTCAAAAAGCGGCTAATGAGTTCTATGGACCTTATGCTTACCTCATGGGCAAGATAGGGCAGGAACGCGGCTGGTCTGGCATGAGCCGCGAGCAATACGATTTTATGCGCGGCCCCGAAGGCTCTTTGTTGGTAGGCAGTCCGCAACAGGTCATAGACAAAATCTTGTGGGAGCATGAGCTGTTTGGCAATACCCGTTTCCTGCTGCACATCAGCGTGGGGACTATGCCGCACGCCCAGGTCATGCACGCCATCGAGTTGCTGGGCATGGTAGTGGCTCCGGCGGTGAAGAAAGCAATAGGGGAGAAGGCATAGAACTTGCTATACCTTCTCCCCTATATAAGTAATCTTATTAGCTTAAGTTAAATACCCTTATCTGCTGGCGCTGGCCACCACCTTTTTATGCTCCGCAGTGGCACTGTCTGGGTGGGCAGGGTACAAGAACTTGCGTATTTCCTGCAGGTAGCTGAAGCTCCCGTTTGGCAGGTTGCTCAGAATAATGAGGGCACTATGCTCTTTGGGGTTACGCAAGAGATAAGTAGAATACCCGTGCCATAAGCCGCCATGGTACACCGCCGTATCCCCGTTCTCCAGCGGCCGGATGCGCCAGCCAAAACCGTAGTCTTCTTTCTGCTTCTTGTCGTGACGGGTGCCGGTGAAGGCTTCATGCAGGGTTTCGTGGGTGACCAGTTTCTGCGTGTACAGTGCCTGGTCCCATTTGTAAAGGTCTTCCACTGTAGAGTACACGCCTTTGTCGCCCAGCACCGTGTCTAAATAGTCAGTCGTTCTTTTCTGCCGGAAACGGGTGTGGCCCGTAGCTACTTTGCCGGTGAGCGTAAGTAAATCTGGGCTGTAGGTGAAGGTGTGGGTCATCTCCAGCGGGTCAAAGATGCGCTCCCGCAGGAAATTGGCGAAAGGCATTTCTGAAACCTGTTCTACAATGGAGGCCAGCAAACTGTAGCCGGTGTTGCTGTAGTCAAAGCGCGTATTAGGCTTGAAGTAAGGTTTAGGCTGATGGGTAACCATCAAATTTACCACATCCTGGTTGGTAAGGGCTTTGTTGCGGTCTGGCCAGAGTTTGTCACTGAAATAGGTGTAGTTAGACAAGCCCGACTGGTGGGTGAGCAGTTGCCTGATGGTGATGCCTTTGTACGGGAAGTTGGGGAAATACTGCTGCAAACTGTCTTCATAGGTGAGTTTGCCCTCTTCTTTCAGCATCATGATGGCCATGGCCGTGAATTGCTTAGACACCGACGCTAACTGGAAGGCAGTTTCTACGGTAAGCGAATCTTTCTTGTAAAAATCGGCCATCCCAAAGGCACCCTTGTAAACCACTTGGTCATATTTGGTCACCAGCACCGTACCGTTAAAACCACGCCGTTTATGAAAGTGCTTGAACACTGAATCCAATTGGCGATTCAGTTTCTGGATGCTGTCTGCCGTGAACGATGCCGGAACAGCAATCTTCTGCGTGCTGTCCTCGTCCTTCCCCCACAGGGTAGTCTTTTTCCCTGATTCCTTGCAGCCAAGCAGGAATAGACAGAAAATAGATGCGGTTACGCATCTGAGGAGCAGATATTGTTCTCTGAGAAAGGCCATACTTCAAACGACAACATAGGAAACCAATTCTAAAGATAAGCTGTCAGGTTCTGTTTTTAGAGTAAAATCTGAAAAACTTATTTAAAGCAAATAGAAGAAATGTTTAACTTCTCTTCCGTTCATCTACAGAAAGGGAAAAGCTTTTAACATTTTCAAAGAGCACCGACTTGGTAGGCTTTCTGTTTTTAGCTTCTTTTTTGAATTCTGGACCTTAAACGAAAAAGGTCCTGTTCATCAACGTTTCCAATCCTTCACGCCATACTAAGTTCAACGCATAACTAACTCAAACTAAGATGCAGGTACAAGGCTTCAATGCGAAAGTGGTTTGGATTACTGGTGCTTCCAGCGGCATTGGAGCTGCTCTTGCCCTTGAGTTGAGTAGGTTAGGAGCCATTCTAATTCTTTCGGCCCGAAGCGTAGAAAACCTGGAAGTGGTAAAAGCCAGCTGCACCAACCCAGATCAGGTTACCATCCTAACCGCGGATATGGCAGAAACCGATTCACTGCCTTCTATTGCTGCGCAGGCTTGGAGGCTCCATCATGGAATAGACTACGTTTTTCTAAATGCCGGCTTCGCGGTAAGGGACCGGATCATTAATACAGAGGTTGAGCTGATCAAAAAGGTCATGGATGTCAACTTCTTCAGTGCGGTGGTGCTCACCAAAACCTTGCTGCCTTTAATGAAAGCGAGAGGAGCGGGCCACTTTGTAGTCACCAGCAGTTTGTCCGGTAAATATGGGATTCCGCAACTTGGAGCTTATGCCGCCTCCAAACATGCTTTGCACGGATTCTTTGACTCACTAAGGGCAGAACAGGAAACCGATGAGGTCAAGATCACCATAGTAATACCTGGCTTGGTGAAAACCAATATCTCAGTCAAGGCCCTGAAAGGAGACGGCTCCGCGTACGGGAAAATGCAGGAATCTATCTCCAGCGGCATCTCCCCGGAAGCCTGCGCCCACGGCATTCTCCAGGCGGTAGCGAAAGGTAAAAACGAAGTCCTGATTGGCGGCTCTGAGATAGCCAGTGTCTGGGTGAAGCGGCTCTTCCCTGGGCTCTTTTCCTATTTAATCCGGAAGCACCCTCTACAGAAGCTGAGAAAGCTGGGTCTTGTAAAAGGGAGAAAGTCTTAGAGGTTAATGGCTACTTGCTGCTTGTCAGCTCAAGAGCCTTTCTTTTTCTTCAGTTGGTCTTGAATGAAACGGTGGGTCATTTTTTCCAGAATGGCTAAGGTGACGCTTCCGTTGGAGAGCACCATGTCATGAAAGGCCCGTACATCAAAATCCTCTTTCAAGGCAGCTTCCGCTTTCCTTCGCATTTCAATGATCTTCAGTTCCCCAATTTTATAAGCCAGTGCCTGACCGGGCCAGGAAATGTACCGGTTCACTTCAGTGTTTACTTCATGTAGGGAAAGGGCGGTGTGGTCTGCTAAATAGGCCACGGCCTGTTCCCGGGTCCAGTTTTTGGTATGGAGCCCCACATCAATTACTAGGCGGCAGGCGCGCCACATATCATAGGTAAGCCGACCAAATAAGCTGTAGGGGTCTTGGTACAAGCCCATTTCTTGGCCCAAGTATTCACTGTACAAACCCCAGCCTTCCCCAAAAGCATTGATGTACAGATTCCTCCTGAAGGCGGGCAGATGATCCAGCTCCTGGTTTAAACTGATCTGTAAGTGATGGCCTGGCACCGCCTCATGCAATGTGAGGGCTTCTAAAGTATAGAGGCTTCTGCTGGGCAAGGTATAGGTGTTCACATAGTACTCTTTGGTGCTTCCTGAGTACCGGCCCGTGGTATACGTGGGCGCCAGATAAGCAGGAACGGGAGCCACAGAATACGGCTGCCGGGGTAGTTTGCCGAAAAGGGAAGGCAGTTTGCCGTCAATCTTTTTAGCGATGTAAGAGGCTTCTTTCAATAACTCCAGTTCTGTCTTAGGATAGAACTTGGGATCAATTCTGAGAAAGGTGACAAACTCCTGAAAGCTTCCTTTGAAGTTTACCTGTTGCATCACCTTGTGCATCTCGGCCTGGAGACGGGCCACTTCCTGCAAGCCGATCTGGTAAACTTCTTCTGACGTTAGCGAGGTGGTGGTATAGTGACGAACCCTGTCTTCATAGAACGCTTTCCCCTGTGGGAAATGAGACGCGCCCAACGTGGTGCGGGTTTTGGGAAGGTATTCCTGGTCAAAGAAGGTTTTGATCTTCTGAAAACTGCCGATGACCTCTTGTTTGATCACTTGCCTGGCTGTATTTTGTAAGCGCTGCCAGTCTGGTTCTGGAATACCGGTAGGTTTGACCGCAAACGGCTGCCAGAAAACAGATTTTTCTACCGAATCTACCAGGTGTTGGGTGTAGGTGTTTTCGTAGCCTTTCAGGATAATTTTGGGTTGACTAATGCCAGCGGCCAGTCCTTTGCGCATGAGCTGGAGGTGTTCCTCCACATACCTTGGAATATCCCTCAGCAACGTAAGGTAGTTCTCGGCCTCTTTTTTTGTTTTCAGGATTGCCCTGGTCCGGTAGACAAGCCTGGTGTGAAAGCCCTCGTCTGAAAGAATGGGGTTGAGATACGATTTAAACTGATAGTTGGCTAGTTCGTCCAGGAGCCGGTGCTGCAATAACTCAAGATTAATCTGGTCGCCAAAGGAGAGCGCGTTTTTGTTGATGGCCTTTACTTGGTCGTTCGCCTTTTTATAGAAAGTGTACTTCCTTTGATACGCAGGCTCCGTGTGTGAGCCCAGCACAAAACCCCTGCTGCTATCCGCTGCCCTTTCTCGTTTCTCGAAATCCTTGATGGCCTCCAACACGGTTGCAATTTCCGGATGAACCGCCTTCTGTTGCGCAGAAACATAACCCGGGAGCAGAAACAGGTATACCAGTATCAGAGATACAAATGCTTTCATATTGAATGGGTTAAAGGAGCAGTTTAAAGAGGAAAGTCTTGTTGTAATGTAATTTAAGATAAAAGATATATAATTTTAAAAATACTTTTCCTGAACTAATTTCCTCAAATCGCTTCTAAAACGCTTCCCTATGTTCTCTCTCCAGATTCGGGAACATTGCCTTGGAGAATCCTATTCATATTGCTTCTGAAAAGTATAAGCCAGCCGGAAGTCTACAAACTCTGCTGTCTGCCGGTGGGCCAGCAACTGAAAGCCCGCGCTGAAGTGGCGATTTACGCGGTACTGCAAGCCCCAGCGGTGGAAGAGGCGGTCGTAGTAAGGCGTTTGGTCAAAGACGTACGCGCCCAAGCGTTGGCTGAACAGAAACCGGCCTAGCAAAAACTCGTGCCCCAGCAGCAGCCCCGCTTTCACTGGACTTGCAGTAAGGCCTTCTCTTCGCATTCTGGCTTGAAGCTCCTTGTCATGGTAGGCTTCAACTCCCAGCGTGAGCATACTCAGGCGGCCCACCTGACGGCCAGCCTGCAGCGCCAGCCCGCCCATCGGGTACCTTTTGCGGTTACCGGCCCCATCAGAGCCCCGGCGTATGTTGCCCAGCAAAGCAACATCGTAGCGGGTAGCGTAGTTTCGCCAGTATTTTTCGGTGGTTCGCGTACCGGAATACCACGGGCGGGAGTTGGGTTGGTAGCTGACCGCCACGCCAGCCGTGGGCCAGTTGATGCCTTTGTTGGGTTGGCGCAAACCTCCATTAGAAATGTGCTGATAATTGACACTCGGGTTCAGCCACCACCGCTCCGCTAGCCGCACCCAGGCACCTACACCCACCAGCAAATAGGCGCTCACGCGGGTACTATATGATTGGTTGCCCGGGTTGTCGATGCTATCATAAGGATTGGTGAGGTAGGAGAGTCCTGCTGCGCCTTTAAAGGAGAGAAGTACCCGGTCGCCAAGTCGGTAGGTGGGTTCCAGGAAATAAGCGGTGGTGCCGCTCTTACCCAATACCCCCACGTCGTAATCGTAATAGGACAGCAGCAGGCCCTGGCCTGGGTAGCAGTTGCAGAGAGAAAAAGTGGCGGAGTCATTGCGCTGCCAGCTGAGTACGCTTTCAATGCCGGTTGGACGGGCGCCCTTAGTGTTCTGTACATCCACAGAATGCGCGAAAATGAAGCCATGCTGCACCCCGATGCCAACGGAGAAAAGCGGTTTTTCCTGCTTCATGGCAGGCATTGCTGCTGCGGCAGAATCTGCCTGGGCAAAAGCGTTGGGGGTAGCGCCTGCCGCAAAGATAATTGCGCCAAGCCATCCCCATGCCGATGCATGCCTTGCAAAAAACCGGCGGCACTTGCCCACTCTCAAGCAAATCCAGAACAGAAAAAAGGCAAATAGCAG
Source organism: Rufibacter tibetensis (assembly GCF_001310085.1). Taxonomy (GTDB): domain Bacteria; phylum Bacteroidota; class Bacteroidia; order Cytophagales; family Hymenobacteraceae; genus Nibribacter; species Nibribacter tibetensis. The sequence goes on along the minus strand of NZ_CP012643.1, from coordinate 1,848,314 downwards.
CAGGAACATAGCGTAATGCTTAGTTGCAACCGGAGTGGCAGTTGAAAACATGCTTATAACCTTACTACGCACTTTTCAGGTTGAAGAAACTGCCAAAGTCTTTTTTGAAGAAAGGCAGTGATCTCTTTATCTCAATTTGGGTTAATTTCTCTGGAAATAGAATAATGGCAGCCGTCTGCTTCAGTGGATCGGATTCTAAGTTCTTCGATGTGTCATCTAAAGTCTTTCCTTTGGGAAGTATCTCTTTTCCCCGTTTTACTTCTGCTTTCCCCAAAACACCTCTAAAACGATCTCTTTTGTTTTCTCTCCTCAGATTACAGAACTTTACCGCGTGAAACTTCTCCGTAAATTATTGGTCAAGGCGCTCGGGTTTGAGAGCTATCTGCGTCTGGTCAGCCGGATGTACATCATCATGGTAGGCTCGGGCCGGGGCCGTGAAAAGTATCCAGAGCTGTTCTTCCTGCGCAAAATCATCCGTCCGGGGTCTACGTGCATAGACATTGGGGCAAACCTGGGCTACTATTCCACTTTCCTGTCACGGTTGGCGGGGCCGAACGGGAAAGTACTGGCTGTGGAGCCGGTGCCGCTGTTTGGCCGTATCTGGCGAGACAACGTGCGGGCCAGCGGAATAGACAACCTCACGCTGCTGCCGTTTGCCCTGGGTGGAGAGAACACCACCATTGAGATGGGCACGCCCGTGCGCAATGGTCTGGTGCACCACGGCATGACCAAAATCGCGAGTTCAGCGAAGGAGCAATACGCCCAGACCTACCAGGTAGAGATGCGCGTGCCAGATGAGCTGTTTGCAGAGTTAGAGCAGCTTCATTTCATCAAATGCGACGTGGAAGGTTATGAACACCAGGTGTTTGCTCACCTGCAGGAAACTATAAAACGCCACAAACCGTTGATCCAGACAGAGCTGAACGGAGCCGAAAACCGCCGTGCCGTGGTAGAGATCTTAACCCGGTTAGGGTACGGGGTGTACACGTTAACAGACAAACAGACGTTATCTGCCTGTAGCCCGCAGGAGATTGACGAGTACCAGGGCGGCGACTTTTACTTTAAACCAAACCCATACGCCTAGTGAAATTCTTTTTGATTATGCTGGCGGTGATGTTTTTGTTGCGGTACCTTATGCCGTACATCATCCGCTTTCTTCTTAAAACGTTTGTCCAGAAACAAATGCGCAAGGCCCAGGAGTACGCCTCCTTTCAAGGCCAACCGCAGCAGCCTTATAACCAGCAATACCAGCAACAGAACAAAAGCCAGTCTTCCTCTGGTGGCGACAGGGTAAAGGTAGCCTTTGTGCCCGATGACAAGCGTCCGCGCAAGGACTTCCCCGGCGGCGAGTACGTAGATTATGAAGAAGTGAAATAAACTAAGTATCTTTCAAGCCCGATGCATTCCACATCGGGCTTTTTTATTGCAATCAATCACCATGGCCTCTTCTAAAATCGATTTCAACCGCCACGTGTTGCCGCACCTGTTGGTGCTTCTGTTTTTCCTGCTGCTGGTAGTAGCGTATTTCTCACCCATTTTCTTTGACGGCAAAAGCCTCATGCAGCACGATGTGGTGCAGTTCCAGGGCGGTGCCAAAGAGATTGCCGACTTCCGGGAGAAAACCGGCGAGGAAGCCCTCTGGACCAATTCCATGTTCAGTGGCATGCCCGCCTACCTCATCAGCGTGCAGTTCTCCGGCGACTTGTTCCAGTACGTGCACTCGCTCTTCACTGCCGGGTTACCGCTAGTAGCGTCTAACATCTTCATCACGCTGGTGTGTGCCTATATCATGTTCGTCATCTTCGGCCTGCGGCCGATGCTGGCAGCGGTAGGAGCTATTGCGTATGCGTTTGTGTCGTACAACTTCGCCATTCTGGAAGCCGGGCATAACACCAAATCATTGGCTATTGCTTATTTGCCGCTGGTGTTGGCTGGGCTCTGGTACGCATACCGTAAAAACCTGTGGCTGGGTGCCGCTTTGTTTGCCTTCGGGTTGACCATGCACATCCGGATGAACCACTTGCAGATCACGTATTACCTGCTCTTCATCGTGCTCATCTTCGGGCTGGTAGAACTGGTGACCTGGGCGAAAGAAGGCCGCATTGCTGATTTCTTCAAGCGTACCTTGATCCTGGCTATTGGTGCCGCTCTGGCTGCGGGAGTGAGTTTCGGTCGAATTTACACCACCGCTGAGTACGGCAAATACTCCATCAGGGGAGCTTCTGAACTGACCCAGGGCAAAGACGCATCTGAAATTGGTTCTGGCTTAGACCGCGAATATGCCTTCCAGTGGAGCTACGGCGTGGGCGAGACTATGACCTTGTTAGTGCCTAACTTCTACGGCGGCGCCTCACAGGGTCCGTTGGAGAAAGACTCTGAAACCTACAAGCAGTTAGTGCAGGGCGGTGTGCCTGAGGCGCAGCTCCAGAACGCCACCATGCCGTTTTACTGGGGAGATCAATCCTTTGTAGGCGGACCGGTGTACATGGGCGCTATCATCTGCTTCCTGTTTGTACTGGGCTTGCTGGTGACCCCACGCCGCCTCTGGATCTGGCTGCTGAGCGCCACCATTCTGTCTTTTTTGTTGAGTTGGGGTAAGAACTTTGAAGCCTTCAACTACTTCATGTTTGACTACTTCCCGGGCTACAACAAGTTCAGGGCGGTGAGTATGGCCTTGGTGATTGCACAGGTGACCATGGTGCTGCTGGCGATTCTGGCCTTGTGCCGCGTGTTGCAGAATCAGCCAGTAGAAAACCTGCAGAAAAAGCTATTCACCGCACTGGGAATCACCGGCGGATTATGTCTGTTATTGGTGCTTTTCAGCGGCATGTTTGATTACGTTGGTGCGGTAGATGAGCAATTAGCTCAATACCAGTACCCGATCCAGGCCATCAGGGAAGACCGTGAGTCTATGCTCCGCGGCGATGCGTTGCGTTCTTTGATCTTTATTGTGCTTGCTGCCGGAACGCTCTACCTCTACATCAGCCGGAAAGTGACTTCGTTCATGGCTACTGCCGTGATTGGTTTGCTTATTCTGGTAGACCTCTGGACCGTAGACAAGCGCTACCTCAATAACGACGATTTCCAGCAGGATTATAGTAAAACGTACTTCCAGCCAACTCCCGCTGACTTGGCCATTCTGCAGGACAAGCAACTAAGTTACCGTGTGTACAACGTGCCTAACCCGTTTAGTGACGCCCGTACCTCGTACTTCCACAAATCTATTGGTGGGTACCACGGTGCCAAGCTACGCCGCTACCAGGATGTCATTGAGCAGCACATCGCACAAGGCAACATTCAGGTTCTGAACATGCTGAACGCCAAATACGCCATTACCGGGCAGGAGCAACAGCCGGTACAATTGATACCTGGTTACCTGGGTAACGCCTGGTATGTGGAGGAAATCAGAGCCGTGAATTCTCCAGACGAAGAACTGGCTGCCCTCAAAGGCATTGATGCCAAGCACGAAGCCATTGTAGACGTTTCTAAATTCCCTGACGTGAAGCCGCAGACCTACAACACCACCGGTTCTGTCATTACGTTGGTGGAGTACCAGCCGAATCACCTCAAATATGTGGCAAACGCCGCCCGTCCTGGTCCGGTAGTGTTCTCTGAGATCTACTACAAAGACGGCTGGCAAGCCTATATTGATGGAAAACCGGCTGATCACTTCCGGGTGAACTACATCCTGCGCGCCATGTATGTACCGGCCGGTAACCACTCCATTGAATTCAAATTTGAACCGAAGGAGTATAGCCTGGGCAACACCGTGGCCCTTATTTCTTCGCTGCTCTTAATGGCAGGTCTGGTGGGTGCCGTGGTGTACGGTGTTCGGAGAAGACCTGCAGACGTTTAATTCTTACAAGTGACAGTGCCCGTTTTTGGTTTGTTTTAGAAGAAACAGGCCAAAAACGGGCACTGCTGTTTTTACGCCAGACTACCTTGTATGCCCACACTTCTGCAGCCCCTCACTGATTCGCTTTTCACCCAGAAAGGAGTAGAAGTATCAGTGCTGCGTGAGGATTTGCTGCACCCCGGTATTCCGGGTAACAAGTGGCGTAAGCTGAAATACAATCTGCAAGCGGCGCAGGAGCAAGGGTGCGAAACGCTGGTGACCTTTGGGGGAGCTTTCTCCAACCACATTGTCGCCGTGGCCGCTGCCGGAAAGGCCTTTTGGTTTGCCACTATTGGGTATATCAGGGGAGAAGAAACCTTGCCTTTGAACCCCACGCTGGAGTACGCCATTAGCTGCGGCATGCATCTGCGGTATCTTACCCGCACGGAGTACCGCTTGCGGAATGACGCTTCTTTTCAAGCTGAAATCCTGAGAACAGCCTCAAAACCATATCTGCTTCCCGAAGGCGGTACCAACCTGCTGGCCGTAAAAGGCTGCACCGAAATTGTGACGGAGCTAACGGAGCCTTGGGATGTCCTGTGTGTCGCGGCAGGCACCGGCGGGACCTTAGCTGGAATGGTTGCCGGTGCTGAAGGCAAGGGGGACATCATCGGGTTCCCAGCTCTCAAAGGGGGAGAATTTCTGCAAGCGGAAGTGACTGAACTTGTGAAAGCGTACTCAGCAGGAGAAGCCTACCAGAACTGGGAATTACAGACAAACTACCACTTCGGCGGCTACGCCAAACACACACCAGAACTGCTGGCGTTTATTCAGCAATTTTACCAAAACCACGGCATTCTATTGGATCCGGTATACACCGGAAAAATGCTGTTTGGCGTGTTTGAACTAATCAGGCAAGACTATTTCCCGAAAGGCACAAAGGTAGTGGCGGTGCATACCGGCGGGCAGCAGGGATGGGCCGGCTACGCGCAGCGGTATGGTTTAGGGTGGCCTCCACTAGAAATGACTAAGTAGGTTCCTCACAAAACTCGCTGGCGCGAGTGTCCCGCTCGTGTCCGCAAGCATTTCAGATATACAACTGAACCCCTCTTTTGTCATCCTGAAAAGGACCTTGTACACGAGCTGTAGAGGCGTTCCTTCTATGTCTTTCTAATTCACCCACAAGATCTTTCCAAGATGACAAGTTGAGGAGGGTTAAGGAACGCGTGCAGACACGAGCCGGAGGCTCGCGCCAGCGGTTATATTACTCTAGCGGTTGTATTACTTTTGAAAAGCTGTGTAACGTAAAGTCGTTATGTCAACCTTTTTAGAAAAACTGCTTCAAAACAGCTAAAGCAACTTTCGGTGCGGTTTTCGCATATAGAAAGATACATCTACTTTTGATTCATGCGACTCCTCTTTGTTCTTCGTAAGCTTATCCCGTGGCTGCTGGTGTTTGTGGTGGTTGCCCTGGCATGGAAGTTTCTGCTTACTCCGGTGAAGAATTTCCTTAATCCTGAAAAGGAACCAACGGTGGAAGTGACCCACAACACCATTCTCACTAAGATTGAAGAAATGGGCAAGCTGGAACTGGTGCGCTTCAACTTTAAAGATGTAGTGGAATACAAGAAAGAAGTCTCAAAGTTTCTGCCAGATTCTAAAGTGGCTCTGATTGTGGGCGGTGAGGCCGTGGGTTGTATTGACCTGCAGCAGGTACAGGCTAGTGATCTTCAGTTTATTGGAGACTCAGTGTTACACGTGAGTTTGCCTGCCCCCGAAATTTGCTATTACCGGATAGACCACACCCAGTCCAAAGTTTTTGGCAAAGAGAATACGTATTTCCAGGATGCTGATCTGGTAGATGAAGGCTACAAATACGCCGAGGAAAATGTAAAACAGGCGGCCCTCAACAGTGGTATTTTGCAACAGACGTCGGTAAACGCAGAGAAGATCCTCAAACCAATGCTGGAGAACATGACCGGACGCCGCGTGTACCTCATGCCTCGCCAAACCATTACTCCTCCGCCCGTTCCTAAGAAGAGGTAACGGTTCCTTTAAGTAAATCTGTGCTATAAAGCGTTATTTCTGATGGGTTTTCCTGCTATCTGAAACAAAGAACATTACCCCAAGCCCAACTCTCGCCAAGCATCTTGGATCAGGTCTAGTTCATAGCCTTTGCTTTGCAGGAAGTATTGGATTTTCTGGCGGCGGGCCATAGGATTGCGTTCGCCTTCGGTTTTGTTCTTTTTCTCCAGCAGGTGCAGCAGGTTTTCCCAATACACATCTGGGTCTATTTCCTGTAAGCCCTTCCGGATGCAGTAGTCGGAGAGGCCTTTGGCTTTCAAACCCATCTGAATTTTGCGGCGACCCCAGCGTTTCAAGCCGTACTTGCCGCGCACGAAGGATTGGGCGTAGCGTTCTTCATCCAGCAGTTTTTCCTGCGTCAGGAGGATCACCAGTTCATCGGCTTCTTCCAAATCCAAGCCATAGTCCAGCAGTTTGGCGCGCACTTCGTTTTGGGTGCGTTCCTGGTAGGCACAGTAGGCCGCTATTTTGGGCAGCGCTTCTTTCTTGGTGTAAACTTTCTTTTTCTTCGGCTGGAACACAGGGCAAGGAGTTAGATGGAAATACCGCTTCAGGTACATTCTATTAACCAAAAGTAGGCAAAAACAGTTTGCGTCAAGAGGCTTTTGGGTCAGGAAAAACAGCAATTCATGAGGATGTTCTTTCTAAAAACCCGACCTTTGCACCCTCATTTTTTTACCGCTTACCGCCATGACCAAAGGGGTTCAGTATATGCTGCTTGCCACGTTCTTTTTCGCGCTGATGAACGTGTGCGTGAAGTTTGTATCGCATTTGCCGCCCATGGAAGTGGTGCTGTTCCGGTCGGTGATTTCGCTAGTTCTAAGCTACGCCATGATCCGGAAGGCGAACGTGTCGCCGTGGGGGAACCGGAAACCTATTCTCATCACCCGCGGGTTGGCCGGTGGCTTTTCGCTCCTGATGTTCTATACCACCATCCAAAACATCCCGCTGGCGGGAGCGGTAACCATCCAGTACCTGGCCCCAATTTTCACGGCCTTGCTGGGCGTGTTTATTGCCAAGGAGAAAGTGGCGCCGTGGCAGTGGGTGTTCTTTATGATTTCTTTTTTGGGCGTGCTGGTGATTGAGGGCGTAGATACGCGTATCTCGCTGTATTACCTGCTCATTGGTATTGGCAGCGCATTTCTGTCAGGGGTGGCGTATACCTCGGTGCGGAAACTGAGCGAGACGGAGCATCCGCTGGTAATTGTCTTTTACTTTCCGCTGGTGTCGTTGCCGCTGGCGCTGATCTTCTGCCTGTTTGACTGGGTGCCGCTGCGGGGCAATGACTGGGTGTGGCTGTCACTCACAGGGGTTCTCACGCAGTTGGGGCAGTACTTCATGACCCGGTCCTACCAGGTGGAGAAACTGGCTCGGGTGGCGAATCTGAACTACATTGGTATTCTGTATGCCTTGGCGCTGGGCATGGTGTTCTTCGGGGAGACGTTTCCATTTTATGGGTACCTGGGCATTGCGCTGGTGCTGCTGGGAGTGGCGCTGAACATGCAGTACAGCCGGAAGCTGCGGAAACTGGAGGCGGCGCAGGCAACCACTTAGCAATTTCAGGCATCTATTCAGGAAACAGACCCTAAACGGCCTGGCGCTTTTGTTTTCTGCAGCATCTTCTCCTTACCTTTAGTAGCGCCGCTTTGCCTTTAAAAGCTATTAAGCTGGCCCGAATAGCAGGGTTTGTGGATAAATGCTCATGTTATAACCCACGCCTGTTTCGTTATACAGCCAAACTCTTTTTGCATGCCTGCTTTGTACTCGAGCCTGATTTCCTGGAAGTGTAGTCCACTTGCTTCTGTCCTATGTCTTTGGCTGTGCCTTCTGGCGGGCAGGACAGAGGCAGGGGTGGTGAAAGGGAAAGTGACCGATGAAAAAGGGGCCGGGCTGGCCTTCGCGACGGTGTACCTGCAGGGCTCTACCGTGGGCTCCACCACCAATGAGCAAGGCGATTATCAGTTCAACGTAGATCCGGGCAAGCATACTGTGGTGTTCCAGTACGTGGGGTATAAAAGCCAAACCAAGATTCTGGAAGTGCCCGAGGAGGAAAAGCCAACTCCCATCGTGCTCAATGTGCAGCTGCTCCCCGATGTCTACAACCTGAATGAGGTGCGGGTAAGCCTCAGCGGCAAAAATCCGGCGTACGGCATCATGCAGCAGGCCATCGCCAAGCGCGAATACCACTTAAAGGAAGTGCAGGCGTTTACCGCTCAGGTATACGTAAAAGGCTTGCAGCGGCTCATCAACGTGCCCAAAAGGGTTCTGGGCATCATGAAGGTTCCGGCTGGTCTTAAGCCGGGAATCATCTATCTGTCAGAGTCAGTGGCTGAACTGAGTTTCATGCAACCTAACAAGTACCGCGAGCGGATGATCTCGTCTAAAGTGAGTGGTAGCAGCCGGGCCTTCAGCTTTAACCAAGCCTCTGAGTTTAACGTCAATTTTTACCAAAATCTGGTCAAAGCGCAAGGCGTGAACGAGCGCGGGTTTGTGTCGCCGCTGGCGAACAACGCTATGTTCTTCTACAAGTACGAGTTGATGGGCAGCAGTGAGAACAACGGCCACTTGATTCACCGCATCAAAGTGATTCCCAAACGGAAAACCGATCCGGTGGTGACGGGCTACCTGTACATAGTTGATGGCTCGTGGCGGTTGCAAAGCCTGAACCTGTACGTGACCAAAGACCAGCAGATTGAGTTTGTGGATACCCTGCGCATTACGCAGCAGTTCACGCCGGCGGCTGGCAACGTATGGGTGCTGCAATCACAGAAGTTCACGTTTGATGTGGAAGGGTATGGCTTCAAAGGCAACGGCTATTTTACGGCAGTTTACAGCAAATACCGCATAAAACCGGCTCCCTTCGTCAAGCAAACCCCGGCACCTGCTCCGGCAGCGCCTGCTACTCCGGCTCCAGCCGTTGCTCCGCCCATAGCCGTGGTGGCCCCAACTCCAGCACCTAAACTGACCCGCAAGGAGCGGAAGGCCCAACGTAATGCCCCACCGGCTAACGGAGTTCCGGATGCTAATTTCTTCAAGAAAAAAGAAGTCCTGCTGATTGAAAAAGACGCCAACACCCGGGACAGTACCTATTGGTCAGAAATCAGGCCAGTGCCTTTGACAGAGGAGGAGGTAATAGATTACCACACCAAGGACAGCTTGCAGGTAATCAAAGATTCCAAGCCCTACAAAGATTCACTGGACCAGAAGAACAACAGGTTAACTGTGTCTGACCTTCTGCTTTCAGGCTATTCTTACCGAAACTCCTTTGAGCGCACAACATTCAACATAGAGCCCGCTACCCGAATCTGGCAGTACAATACGGTAGAAGGCTTGGTGGCTAATCTGCGCATTGGGTACAACAAACGGTTTGAAGACCGCCGTAACTTTTCCATCGCGCCTACCTTGCGGTACGGGTTCAGCAATGAAAAGGCGCAGGCCAAAATAGCTGCATCTTACACCTATGATCTGCTCCGGCGCCGTTCGGCGGGCATGGAAGGAGGGCGTTTTGTAAGCCAGTTCAATGCCGCAGAGCCGATTACGCCCTTTGTGAATACCGTGTACACGCTGCTGCTGAAGGAAAACTATGAGAAGCTGTACCAGAAGGCATACCTGCGCCTGTGGCACAACCGGGAATTGGTAAATGGCTTATCGGCTACGTTCATGGTAGATTATGCCCAGCGGGAGATGCTCTTCAACACCACAGATTATGCGGTGCGCGACCGTGCCTCCAAAGAATTCACGTCTAATGAACCCCTCAACGCCGAAGTAGGAAGCACGGCCTTTCCGCGACACCAAGCCCTGGCGGGAATAGTTACGCTATCTTACCGCCCGGGAGCAGAGTATATTTCTCATCCAGACCGGAAAATCAATCTGGGCTCTAAGTGGCCCATGTTCAACCTGACCTACCGCAAAAGCATCTCGGGTCTTCTGGGTAGCGACGTAGACTATGATTTTGTTTCTTTGGGCGTGAGCGATGACCTGGAACTAGGCTTGCTGGGGACAAGCTCCTATTCGGCCAGCGTGGGTACCTTCTGGCGCAAAAACCAGTTGTATTTCATGGACTTCAAGCATTTCTCCGGCAACCGCACCATCCTCTCCGGCGACTTCAGCGGCTTCCAGTTGTTAGATTACTACCGCTACAGCACCCAGAAAACATATGTGGAAGCCCATTACAGCCACCACTTCAATGGGTTTATCCTGAACAAAATCCCGCTGCTGCGCAAGCTTAAATGGCAGGAAGTAGGCAGCGTAAATTACCTTCACACCGCTGCCGCGGGCCATTACTTGGAACTAGGCGTGGGCATAGAGCACCTGTTTAAAATCTTCCGGGTAGATTTCTTCACCGGTTTCCAGGAGCGTCAGAAAGTAAGTTCCGGCCTCCGGCTTGGGTATGGCTTCTGATTTGTAGGCTTTCCCTTTAAAGTACTCATCCTTCTTGAAACAAGTGCAATGCATATCTTTACTCCATGATTCAGTTAAAAAGCATTCACCACATAGCTATCATCTGCACTGATTATCCAGTTTCCAAAGCTTTTTACACCCAGGTGCTGGGGCTTAGCCTGCTGCAGGAAGTCTACCGGGAAGAGCGGGACTCGTACAAAGCGGATCTGGCGCTGAATGGTACCTATGTGATAGAGTTGTTTTCCTTCTCCAACGTGCCCGTCCGTTTATCTTTTCCGGAGGCGGCTGGTTTGCGGCACCTGGCGTTTGAAGTGGATGATGTGGATGCAGCAAGGCAGGAGTTGCTCAAGCACAATGTAGCTGTGCAGGAAATACGGGTAGATGAACACACAGGCAAACGCTTCTGCTTTTTCAATGATCCAGATGGGTTGCCGCTGGAGTTGTATGAGCGGTAAGGCCGTTTAGGAGCCGTTTTCTTTGAATCTGCCTTAAAACACGGAGATGATTTGCTTAGCTGGTTTAATCATTGATGCTGTTGGTGAATGCATGCCTTATGCTGTTCCCTTGGCTTAGCTGCTTATTGCGTAGGTGCAGGTACGGCTATTTGCATATCTGCCGCTAAACGCTCATGGCCGCGAGGCCTCGTCTTCCCCTCTCGCACTGCCCTTTCGGCCTGAGCTGTCCATCTCTCTTAGCAACTGCTTTTCTATGGCCAAAAGCGAGGCGCTCGATGGAAAGACTGGAACAGGGGAAAGTGGTAAAGGCTATTTTCCTCCAAAACTTCCCACTTTACATGGTTCAAGTTTTCAACTTGGACCTACCATGACCTGCAGTTTGCAACTTCAGTGGGGCGACAGTCCCAAAGACCATATTGCCAAGATTTTTAAGAGGCTCCTAATTTAAATCATTATTAATACTGAAATTTCCCTTTTCGGGGAAGGGGTGGGTTCCGCTTTACTGCCATCTTTTGCAAAGACACTCATAGCATTCAATAATGGTATTCCCTACCCCTAAAACAAAAGCCCGCAGCTTTCGCCGCGGGCCTGTACATTCACTATTTCTTTAATACTCTATAAGGGAGTGACAGAAACCCTGGCCTCTTTCTCTGCTGGGTTCAGATTAGAGATCTTAGGATAGGGATTGATGTCTGTCAACGCCACTTGATACATTTTGGTACCCAGTTCTACTCTTTCCAAACTGCCTAAGGACAAGGTTGTGGAGACGCTTGCCCCCAATGAATCTGCTAACAGAATCTGCGCAACGGCAGCGCCTGCCCAGATGCAGAGAACGTCTTTCGGGCACCGGCTATCCTCCATTTTTTGTAGGGTGAGGGTAAGATTACCTATAGAGACAGGCCGCTGCCAGGAAAGCGCATAAGAGTTACATTGCAAACGAGAAACAAGCGGTGGAAAATGAGTCACATGAGCCTGTGGCACGGGTTTGTTTCGGGTGCAGCCGAGTAGAAGAAAGACGGTGAGAAAAACAAGGCTGCTTTTGCGTTTCATGGGTTCTTTTTGAAAAAGGCAGTGTAAACCCCTTCTACTAGTAAGAGTCTCTGGCAAGAGCAAAGGTTGCTTCATACTTGGGTGAAAGGAATAAAAAAGAGGCCAACCAGAATTTCTAGTTGGCCTCTTTTTTATTTGTACCTAAAGCTACTTCTTAGTAACCCGGGTTCTGCATCAAACCTGCGGTTCTAATGTCTTCCCCAGGGATCGGTAGCAAGTTGTGGGTTCCTTCTTTGTAGCCCAATGGTCCGAGTTCCTGCGCCGCAAGGCCCCAGCGTACCAGGTCTACATAGCGGAAGCCCTCAAAAGCGAGCTCTAACTGGCGCTCTCTTACTATGGCGTTGAACAAAGCCGTACCGGTAGCGGTAACTGGCGCCAGTTTGGATCTTAGTCTTACCATGTTCAGATACTCACGTGATTTGGCTTCGTTGCCGGCGCGGTAATGGGCTTCTGCGGCCATTAACAGCACATCTGCATACCGGATCATGCGCCAGTTGGTGCCATAGTTCAGCTCTGCCACCGGAGTACCAGTTTGGGTGCTGAACGTACCGTATCTTCTCTGGAAATAACCTTCGTAGTCATACGCGTTGGCATTGGTCCAGTCACCACCCATAGCTTTCAGTTCTGCTTCAGACATGACGGTGGCCCTTCTCCGCTCTACATCGCCAGCGGCCACAAACGCCTGGTATAACTTGGCTTTTGGTGAGTTAAAGCCCCATCCGCCAATCAAAGAGTCAGCAGGTGCCTTCTTGTAGAAGTCACTTCTAGGGCCCATCAGTTGGAGGTGGATGTTGCTTTCAGGCTGGCCTCCCCAAGGGAAGTTGCCCCAGTCATAGCTTTGAGTTCTGGTGTAAGAGACCTCAAACAAAGACTCTCTGCCAAACTCACCAGCCTCAGAGAACACCTTGCCCACTGAAGGCTCCAGCTGATACTGGTTAGAAGAAATAACATTCTCAAACTGCGAGGCGGCATCTGCCCATTTTGATTGGAAGAGTAAAGCCTTGCCAAGCATGGCTTGGGCTGTTCCTTTAGAGGCTCTGAATCTTTCACCACCACCATACACACTTTTCAGAGGAAGGTCAGGAATGGCTTCCTGTAGGTCTTTCTCAATCTGTGCGTAAACAGAAGCTTTGGTTGCCCTTCCGGTGCTGGTCCATTGGTCAATTGGAATGTCACCGGTTACCAAAGGAACATCGCCCCAGAGAGAGACCAATTCAAAATAGTTGAACGCTCTCAGGAACTTGGCTTCAGCAATCAGTCGCTTCCGTAAATCTGTTTCTGGCTGGACATTGTTAATGACCTTATTGGCTCTGTAGATAGCACTGTAGGTTAAACGCCAGCCCCATTTTATAGCATCATTCTCACTATCAAAGTTAAAATTGTCCAGCGTCTGGTAAGCTGGCTGGTCACCGGGTCCGCTGCCGCCGGCGTTGCTCTCATCTGAGGGCATCACCTTCACCATGTAGATACTGCTCCAGCCGGAATTGTAATGCGCCTGCATGATGTCATACACAGCGGTTGTCGCCTGGAGGGCATCGGCGTCTGTTTTGTAAAACTCCTCCACCGGAAGCTTACCCGGTACTTCCTGGTCTAGGAAATCATCGCAACCAGAGGCCATCGCCATGAGGGCTAAGCTAAACGCTGCAACTTTTATATAATTCTTCTTCATAGATACTGTTGCTTAAAAGTTAAAATTTAAACCAAACATGGCTAGTCTTGGAACCGGGTAGGTACCACGGTCAATCCCTAAGCTGTTGGCGCTGTTACTTCCTGCCTCTGGGTCTAAGCCAGGGTAGTCAGTGAAGGTGAAGTAGTTGTCAAGAGACACATACATTCTGGCGTTTTTCACTTTAAGTCTGCTGGTTAGGGCGTTTGGAAGGGTATAACCAAATTGTAGCTGGCGAACACGGGCATAAGAACCATCAAACACCATTAAGTCACTGTTGTAGACATAGGCGTTGGTAGTGGTTGGGGCAAACCCGGTGTTGGTGCTTCCTGGGCCAGTCCAGCGGTCTTCAAAGAAGAAAGCAGGCTTGTTGGCGGTAGGACGGTCAGTACGGCTGAAGCCCAGGATCACGTCATTGCCCAACTGACCTTGTACGAAGGCTAATATATCAAACCCTTTGTAGGCAAGGTTCACGCGGGCACCAAAGATTACGTCTGGATGTGGGTTACCAATCATAGCGTAATCTGCTGGTGAAATTTGCTTGTCACCGTTGGTGTCTACCACAATAGGATCACCTGGTTTTGGGCTATAGCCGGTGATGCCAGTCCTTGCTAAGTATTGGCTGATTTCCTCCTGGGTCTGGAAGATGCCATCTGTTTTATAGCCTCTCAGGTACCAGATAGGGAAACCTTCTTTGAATACAGTAGCAGACCAGCCTGTGCCTACACTAGCACCCGGAATTTCACTTACGTTGGGGTTCAGGTACGTTACCTCGTTTTTGATGGTAGTGATGTTACCAGAAACTTCGTACTGGAAGCCTTTAGCAGCATCATTGCGGTAACCCAATTCAAACTCCCAGCCTCTGTTTCTAACGTTACCACCGTTCACAAATGGAAGAGAAGCCCCCACAAAGCCCGGCGCAACACCTGGCGTGATCAGGTCTTTCGTGTCTTTGTTGAAAAAGTCAGCGGTAAAGGTCAGGCGGTTGTTGAACAAGGCTAAATCAAGCCCGAAGTCTAACTGCTCACTGGTTTCCCAGGTAAGGTCACGGTTGGGTAAGGTAGTAGGGGCAGCGCCCACCAGGTAATTACCAGAAGCATCTGGATAACGGCCTATTACCGTTACTGCTGATACCCAGTCCCCAATACGGGCAGCGGATAGAGAGCCGTTCTGGCCCCAGCTGGCACGTAGTTTCAAGTGGTTGATTCTGGTGCTTGGGAAGAAATCTTCGTTAGACACCACCCAGCCTAAAGACAACGATGGGAACGTGCCCCATGCTCTTTCAGGAGCAAACAGAGAAGAACCATCTCTTCTTACCGTGGCGTTCAATAGATACTTGCCCGCGAAGTCATAAGAAAGCCTTCCGTAATAAGAGGCCAGGGTGCTCGCATTGGAGTTACTACCAATTCTGTCAAGGTTGTCTGGCGTGGTGTCTGCGTAAGAGAATCTTTCTTCCTCTTTGAAGAGGCCAGAATAGCTTCCTCCAATGTAATTCCACATCCGCTTCACAGCAGAAGTACCGGCTAAGAAGGTGAAGCCATGGTCACCAAATTGTTTTTGGTAGGTAGCATAGTTTTCCCACTGCATGGTAAACCAGTTGTTCTGGGAGTCTGAACCGTTCGCAACTGAGTTCTGGCTTTCACTGGAGAACCAGAAGGTGGGAGTCCAGTTATGCTGTCTTTGGAATGCTCCGTCCACCCCAAACTGGGTGGTGAACTTCAGGCCTGGCAGAATGTCAAAGTTGGCATACAGGTTACCTACCACCTTGTTTTGCGTAGTCTGGCCTCTGGCCAAGGAGATTCTGGCCAATGGGTTACCATATTCACCTCTGATGAAGTTAGAGATACCATAGTAGTTTCCGTTTTCATCACGCACCAATGGACGACCCGCGTTAATAGCAGCGGTTACGTGCGCCGGAAGAGCACCTGTGTAGATAACAGGAGTCAGAGGATCAAGGGAAAGCGCACTACTGATCAAACCACCAAATTCATCATTTTCGGCAACACCTCTGCGGTTGAAGTTAGAGTAAGAGAATTTCTCGCCAATGGTCAACCAAGATTTGATTTTGTGGTCTGTGTTGATGCGGACGGTGTAGCGGTTAAATCTTGCTTTGTCGCCGCCCAGAATACCTTCCTGGGTGAAGTAGTTACCACTTACTAAGAAGGTTGATTTATCAGAACCTCCGCTAAAGCTTAAAGAATGGTGTTGTTGTGGCGCTGATTGGAAAACTTCTTCAAACCAGTTGGTGCCTTCGCCTACGGCAGCAGCCTCAGCAGCGGTTGGCCTGCCCGGAGAGTTAGACTCTTGCAGGTATTGCTGGTACTGTTGGGCGTTCATCATCGGCATTAATCTGCCTACAGACTGTCTGCCGTATTGGAAGTTGTAGCTAACCTCTGATGAGTTTGGCTTCCCTGTTTTGGTAGTGATGATCACAACCCCGTTAGCACCTTCTGCTCCGTAGATGGCGGCAGATGCTGCATCTTTCAGTACTTCAATAGAGGCAATTTCTGAAGGGTCAAGGTATTCAATACCGCCTGCTCTAACTCCGTCTACAATGTACAGAGGCTCTGAGTTGGCATTGGAACCCGTACCTCTTACCCGTACGCGCATGCCAGCACCTGGTGAACCGGAAGCGGGTAATACGGTAACGCCGGCTGTACGGCCCTGGAGGGCCTGTTCTACCCGGCTGGAAGATACCGTGGCAATTTCCTCAGCTTTCACGGAGGAGATTGCGCCCGTTACCAAACTCTTCTGCTGGGTACCGTATCCAACCACCACTACTTCTTCCAAGGCCTGTTGATCTTCCTGTAGAGTGACATCTATTGTGGTGCGTCCATTGATGGGCAACTCCTGGTTTACAAACCCGATGTAGCTAACCACCAGGGTGCCGGCATTAGCAGGGGCTTGCAATTGGTATCTACCATCCACGTCTGTGGTACTACCTGCGGTGGTACCTTTTACTACCACGCTCACGCCTGGTAGGGGCTCTCCGCCACGAGCCGAGGTTACCCGGCCGGTAATTGTGGACTGAGCAAATGCTACTCCACACAAGTGTAAGAGTAGAAAAGTGAGTAGTTTGTTCTTCATAAATGCGGTTTTGTTAAAAATGGCCAGTTTTTGGAACTCTAATATATAAATTTGTTAAAATCATAACCAAAGCCTAGTTTTTCACAACTACATCAAAATGACGTTTAGGTACTATCAGCAGTACAGCAAATGGGCAAAAATGGGGCTCTAAATGCTTTAAATGGACTTTTTGTAAAAAGAATGGCCTGTAAATATTTTTTCGTCAAGTTTGCTATTATTTTTAAGTGTAAGATTGACATATTTGTATTTATGCAAGGGTTGCAATGGTCCTGTCTTCGTATTTGCTGCTCTGGTAAGTTCGCTCTGTTGTAATGTGTCGGGTGGTACGGTAGTGATACATTTCCACTAATACTTACATATGCTAAAGCCGTCCTGTTGGGAGGATAAGTGGCAGGTTCTGAGTTTTAGCTGAGGTTAGGTTGCGGTCTATAAAGAGGCAAAGAACTGACAATTAGCTTATTGATGGTAGAATGCTCACTGGTGAATGAGCCAGATGTCCTGTTAGTAGGTAGACGAGAGCAGCAGTAGTTTGGAAGAAGAAGCTGAATAAATTCTATTTCACCCATTTTAAAAGTAGCAGCAGGATGAAGTAGGATATTGTTAAGAATACCCCAACTGCTCAGGAATGACGTGCAGAGAACAAGGGGCTGGTTTTGACAACTAACTAGAAGTGGGTAGTAGACACTAGCAAAATGACGTTTTCGCAAAGAAGCCCCTATCAGGAATCAAAAAAGCCTCCGGGTATTTGGGCCGTTTTCATAAAAACTGCCCAAATACCCGGAGGCTTTCTCTTGTTAAGGCAAAGACGGTTGGCTAAAGATTATCGTTTCGAACCATCTATTCAGAAAACGAGCGTAAAGAAGGTTTTACTGTTTTACAAAAAAAGGAGTGTTGGCCGTGGCTACGTTGTTTTTTCCGTCATACGCATACACAAACAGCCGGTAAGCACCTTCCTTTTCCGGAGCCTCTAACGTCGCCTTCCCTTTGCCTCTGTCTTGTAAAAGGCCAGAGATAGCACTGGGTCTGTTTTCGGCATCGCCGCCTTCTTTGAGGTCAGTGCTTTCAGGCAGTAACTCCCAGCGGTAGGTGAGTGCATCCTGATCCGGATCGGTGACCTCGGTCTGGATAGGGTAACTTTGGTTGGGTTTCAGGTAGATGTTGTCCGTGGCTTTTTTCCCGTCCAGGTGCAGGTAGCTGAGGTGCGGGGCCAGGTTCTGGGGCCATTGGCCTGACCAGAGATAGTGCATGACATCTACTACTTCAGATTCTTCGCCTTGCTCGGTGAAGAGGCCGTACCAGGTGGGCGTTCTTTCCTGCTTCTGTCCCCAAAGGAACACATAGGAACCCAGGCAGCGCTCACTGTCTTTTTTCATGGTAGCCTCATAGCGGCTGCGGTACACAGCGGCTTTCTCAGAACTGGTTTCCTCCACTGAGGCTTTCCAGGGGGTTTGTGGTCTTTCCCAATGGCCAGTTGGTCCCCACTCCGTAATCATGTAGGCGCCCTCCCAGCCAAACTCCCTAACCTTGCCCGGAATAGAAGGTAGATCGCCGTAGGCATTGATGGACAACAGGTCTATTGCCGGAGCCTGCGCTTTGATGTAGTCTACTTCCTTTTTGTTGAGACCCGCCAGCATAGTGCTGGTCGGATGGTTGGGATCTACTTCATGAATCATCTTGGCGATATCATTTACCGCATCCCAAACTTTGGGATTGGAGTAGCTTAGATTCAGTTCATTCCCGATGCCCCACACCAGCAAAGCCGGATGATCTTTGTACTTCATCACCTCTTCGCGGAGTTTGGCGAGTTGTTTGGCCACCGCCTCAGTGTTATTATAGTCAAAGCCGTGCCGTTCGCGTGCCACATCCAAGCCCATGGTCACCGTCAAGCCGTGGTTGTGCGCCTCGTCCAGTATTTGTTGCCCATAATGAGTGCTCCAGGTTCTAATGGAGTTACCGCCGTATGCTGCCAATCGGTCCATATAACGGTTCCCGCCGGCACCTTTAATGAAGTAGGGTTTTCCGCCTCTGTATAATTGAAAACGACCGTCCTCTTTTCGCACTTCTACTTTAATGGCCTTCGTCGAAACCTCAGGAGCCTGAATAGCCGAAGCCGGAGAATTGTCCTGCGCGCAGGAAAGGGGAAGAACAGCAATACAAAGGAAAAGCAGACTTCTAAACCAAGACTTCTTCATGAGACAATAAAAGTTAGGTGGCAGCTAGGGTAAGACTTGTGGGTGGCTGAAATTATTAAATTTGCTTTATACTGAGGGGCTTGGAAGTAAAATACTTCTGGAAAAGGATGAGCTGAACTCTTTGCCTATTTTCCATAACGGCAAACGAAGATTGGCTCTTTGATTTGAGGCTATTTTATAAAAGTAACTAAAAAACGGATCGTCCATTGCTAGTAGAACCCTCTAAATCAGAAAACCCGCAGCATGCTGCGGGTTTTCTGATTTAGAGGGATAGGGTAGAACTTACAACGCCAACACGGAGATCATTGCTTTCTTCTCGCTGGGAGAAGGGTTGTTGAAATCAGGGTACGGCTGTACGTCGCTCAAAATTAACCGTTAGGGTTTGTCTCCAAGCTGCACCACTACGGTGTCTGCTGTCCGGAAGCCACGGTTATCAAGAGTTGGCAAAGGTTCCCCCAAGTACAGACGTTGGCTGATGCTGATGCCTTGGGCATCCTTTAACTGAAAAGTAGCTGCTGCGTTTCCATACCAGAAGCACGTCACATCCTTCGGGCAGCGGCTGTCTTCTATTTTCTGCAGGTTCACCAATAAACCCCCAATGTGCGTGGGCTTGTTTACTGTCAGGATGGTGGCGCCCTTGGTTCGGGCTTCTACAATGGCCTCCTCTTCCTCTGGCGAGATCAGATCTGGACGGGTGCAGCCAAAAGCCAGGGCCAAAAAGAACAGAGGAAAGAGTTTTCTTTTCATCAGGAGACTGGTTTTAGTTTGGCCTAAGGTTTATTAGAAGAGCCTGACGGATGCCTAAAAGTTGCACGGGCGAAGAATCAAGCAGTAGCAGGAACTGCCTTCTTCTTCCCGATAGGTAGGTTGTACAACACCACCGAAGCAAAAATAACCGCATATGCAATCACCTTCTGCTGGCTAGCCACTTCCCCGAAGTACAGGAACGCCATGGTGAAATTGATAATCGGGTTCAGGTACATGAGTACGCCCACGGTAGCAGATTTCAGTTCTTTCAGGGCATACAGGTTCAGAAACAAAGGAATTACTGTAAAGAGCCAGCTCAGCAATACAATCTGCCCTACAAAATGGCCGGTGATTGGCTGCGCGTCTGCGCCCACAAACCATGGGTAACTCGGCCCAATGAACGTAAAGGCTAATAGCAGTTGCAAGGTGAGCAACACAGTCTTGTCGTAGTCTTTGAGCAGCCGTTGGGTGATGAGGTAAAACGCGTAAGAAGAGGCAATCAACAAACTGAACAGCAGGTTGTAGACAGAATCGGTGCCTACCAAAAGACAGCTCATCAAACTTAAGCCCACAGATACCCATTGGTTTACCCGCAGGTGCTCATGCAAAATTAGGAAACCAAGCGCCGCCGTTAAGATAGGGCACAGCAGATACGAGAAAGAACCCGTCTGGATGTCTACGTGGTTCACCACGTAGATGAACGCAAGCCAATTGATAGTGAGCAAAGCACCGCCCATGAGGGTGAATAAAATGAACCGCCGCTTCAGAATGGGGCTATGGCTCTTGTACATGGCAAACGTTTGGCGCCACTGCTCCCGGCGAGTGGTGCTGGAAATCAGCAGCAGGGTGAGCACCGAAATCAGGATACGAAAATAAAGAATCTGGCTACTGGGGAAGGCGGTTAAAGCTTTAAGCGGAAACGGGATAAATCCCCAGATGAGAAAGGCGCTAATGGCAGCGATGTGGTAACGACTAAATTTCACAATATTTTTTTTGAGAAGTGCAAAGGTAGAAGTTGCTTAGCGTACTGCCTAATTCACAGCCGGTTCTGCCTATAATCTGTGGTTCTGAAAAGTTAAACTGCTTGTCTGCTTCTCATGTCAGTCTTTTTTAGCTTCTTTTTCAGAAAACAGCACAAAAGCGCTTTCTACGACTTAGCGACTCCTTTTCCAGGGCAGGGTGCGGTAGTATTTCTTCTGTTGTATCTTTGAGTAACAGATAACCGCATCATGTTTACTTTTAAAGAGATTGCCCAGGTAGTGGGAGGCATGCTGGTGCAGTGCAAGGCAACGTATCCTGTGCAGCACCTGCTCACCGATAGCCGTAAAATAGCCAATGCCGTTTCTTCGGTGTTTTTCGCCATCCGGGGTGAATTCCATGACGGGCACCAATACATTCCAGAACTCTACGCCGCCGGTGTGCGGCAGTTTGTGGTGGAAGATGCCTCAGGCGTAATGGACTTGTCTACGCTGCCTGAGGCCAATGTGCTGTTGGTCAGTGATAGCATTCACGCCATGCAACGTCTGGCCGCCTATCACCGCCGGAAGTTTGCCATCCCGGTCATCGGGATCACGGGCAGCAACGGCAAAACCATTGTCAAAGAATGGCTGGCGCAGCTGTTAAGCGCTTCTGAACGGGTGGTGAAAAGCCCCCGCAGCTATAACTCCCAGATTGGCGTGCCGCTCTCTGTGTGGCAGATTAATGAAAGCCATACCGTTGGAGTTTTTGAGGCCGGAATTTCAAAACCAGATGAAATGGAGCATCTGGCCAGCGTGCTGCAGCCTACCATTGGAGTGTTTACCAACTTGGGTTCGGCGCATGACGAAGGTTTCATTTCTCCAACCCAAAAGCTGGAAGAAAAGCTGAAGCTGTTTGAGCACGTTAACCAGTTGATTTATTGTGCCGATCAGAAACCTGTGCAGGAGGTGATTCAAGTCACGGGCTTACCTGGTTTTGCGTGGAGCACCCATGAACACCCTGCAGCGCAGGTGCAGCTCAAAGTATTGGAGATGCACCATGGTAAAACCAGAATCCGGTTCCGGTACAACGGGAAAGGGCAGGACTTTACCCTGCCTTTCGCTGATGAAGCTTCGCTGGAAAACGCCCTGCACTGCTTAGCGGTTCTGCTGTACCTGGGCGTAAAACCCGAAGAATTACTAGGTCGCTTTGAACGCCTGCACCCCGTAGCCATGCGTTTGGAGCGCAAAGAAGCCATCAACGGCTGCTACGTCATTGACGATACCTATAATAATGATTTGGCCGGTCTGCGCATCGCGTTAGATGTGCTGGGACAACAAGCCCGCCGCGGTCGTAAGACTTTAATTGTCTCTGACCTGCTGGAGGCCGGGGTGGAAGAAACTGCGCTCTACCAACAGGTGGCGCAGGAAATCACCTCCCGGGGTGTGGACCGCGTCATCGGTATTGGCGACATCATTACCCGGCATCAGGATTTGTTCCCCGCCGGCAGCGAGTTCTACCTGGGCACCGATTCGTTTCTGGGACAACTCCGCTCCGAGACGTTCCGGCAGGAAACCATTTTGGTGAAAGGCGCCCGCGTGTTCCAGTTTGAGAAGATCGTGGCCGCGCTGCAGCAGCAAATTCACGGCACCAAGTTGGAAGTAAACCTGGATGCCTTGGTACACAACCTTAATTATTACCGCACCAAAGTGCCTGCCCGGGTAAAAATAATGGTTATGGTGAAAGCCTTTGCTTACGGCGCAGGCGCCTATGAGATTGCCAACCTTCTGCAGTTTCAGCGGGTGGATTATCTTGCTGTGGCCTACGCCGATGAGGGCATTGCCCTGCGGGAGCACGGCATCACGCTGCCCATCATGGTCATGAACCCCAGCCCAGACAGTTTCCTGAAAATGCGGCAGTACAGCCTGGAACCTGAGATCTACTCCCCAGATCTGCTACATCGGTTTCTGGACTATTTCCCCAAAAAGAGCTCCAAAACGCCTCGCATTCACCTTAAGCTGGATACCGGCATGCACCGCCTCGGGTTTAACCCGTCTGAATTGGAAGAAGCATTGGAAGTGCTGGACCATATGCCGCACGTGCGGGTGCAAAGCGTGTTCAGTCACCTGGCCGGCGCCGATGAAGCCCTGTACAATGATTTCTCTCAAGAGCAGATCACGCAATTCAAGCAGATGGCGACTCAGGTAGAGAAGGCACTGGGCTATTCTGTGACCAAGCACATTCTCAACTCAGCAGGCATCGTGCGGTTCGGAGAAAAGGCCGCTTTTGACATGGTGCGTTTAGGTATTGGTTTGTACGGGATAGAATCTGCGGGGCAGGAGCAGGGTAATCTGCTGACGGTAGGCCAATTGAAAACCACTGTTTCGCAGGTGAAATACATAAAAGCAGGTGAAACGATAGGGTACAGCCGCCGTGGCATTGCGGCTACCGATAAGCAAACCGCCACTATCGCTATTGGTTACGCCGATGGTTATGACCGGCGCTTCGGGAACGGGGTGGGTGTGGTGCTGATTAACGGGCAACGGGCTCCCATCATTGGGAATGTGTGCATGGACATGTGCATGGTAGATGTGACAGGTCTTGACGTACGCGCTGGCGATGAGGTACTGGTGTTTGGCGAAGAACTGCCGCTCACGGAACTGGCTTCCCGCATCGGCACCATTCCGTATGAACTGCTCACCAACGTAAGTACCCGGGTGAAGCGGGTGTTCTTTAATGAGTAGTGTTTAGGGGCTGGTTTTGAGGAAGTGACTCTTAAAATAGCTTTTCTTGCCTTTTCCGAAATAGATAAGATAACTCATTAGCAAAGGTTATGCTGGTAACCAGAAACAAAAACGCCACTGAAGCTTCAGTGGCGTTTTCTATGTTAAAGGGTTAGTCTTTCTTCTTGACACAATTGGGTACCTTTTTGCCGTCTTTGTCTATCATGCCGGCTTGTTCATAGCCTTTCCAGCATGGGTCTTCTTTCTTCTGGTCCTTCTTCGTACTTGATTGATATACTGGTATGTGCGGCCGTAGAAGATCCAGGTCGTGAATTAGTTACGGCTGTTCAGCTTAGAAAGCAGCCGCAGAATTTCAATGTAGAGCCAGATTAAGGTCACCGCCAGTCCGAAGGCAGCGTACCACTCCATGTTTTTAGGAGCTCCGTAAGCTACGCCTTGTTCAATGGTGTCAAAATCCATGATCAGGTTCATGGCCGCAATGATCACTACCAGCACACTGAAGATAATGCCAGCCGTGCCGCTGCTGTGAATCAAGGCCATCTCTACCCCAAAGAACTGCAGAATGAACCCCAGCATGTAGTAGCAGAAGATTCCAAAGGTGGCCGTCATGGCAATAGACTTAAACCGCTCGGTAGCTCTGATGATGCGGGTGCTGTAAAGCAGCAACATGCCGCCGAAAACCGTAAAGGTCAACAGCATGGCTTGCGTAGCAATGCCCGGGAACTTCGCCTCCAGAATGCCTGAGATTCCGCCCAGAAACAGACCTTGCAACGCGCAGTAAATAGGAGCAATGTAGGCGGCCCATTCTTTCTTAAAAACTAGCAGGAAAGCCAGGCCTACCCCAACTAACGGAATAGAAACCAGGAACGGTAGTGGCACACCCATCAGGGTGAACAGGTCCCAGGAGAAAACCGCAAAGACTAAGACTATCCCCAGCAGCAAAGCCGACTTGGCAATGGTGCCGTTCAGGGTCATGGCAGGTCCATCCAGGGTCTGAGGAGTCGCTGATTGTATAAAAGCCTCCTCTTTTAGAGCAGGGTTGTTAGAACTGAAAAGTGACATGTTTTTAGTTTGTTTTTACGAAAATTAAGCAAAAGTCAGTAGAAATATAAGCAAAAAGAGTGCTAGTAATTGGCCAGAACACGAAACCTCGGGTTCTTTTTGGATTCATTAGGAACACCTTGTACCTTGCAACTGTTTATAACAAGTCTAAATAAGTAAACGAAAGGTGCAAGAAGAGCAGAAGAGTGTGCGGGATTTGAAGATTGGGGAGAAGGGTGTGATCTGTTGCTTAACTGATCCCGAAATGTCTTTGAAACTGCTGGAGATGGGCTGTATTCCCGGCGAAGAAGTGAAACTAAACAGCCGTGCCCCCCTGGGTGACCCCATTACTATTATTGTGAACGATTATACCCTTTCCTTGCGTTTAGACGAAGCTGCTACCATCAAGTTAAAGGCTTAGTCTATGTCCCAGGTTCTTGCGCCGGCTCCCGCCTCCGTTCCAGATACACTTACAACTACGTCCCGTCAGGTGGCTAAGATCGCCCTCATCGGGAATCCTAACTCCGGGAAATCATCTTTGTTCAACCATTTGACCGGTCTGAACCAAAAAGTAGGAAACTTTCCTGGGGTAACGGTTGACAAGAAAACCGGCATTAGCCAACTAACACCTGGCCTGAAGGCGCAAGTCATTGACTTGCCAGGTACCTATAGCCTTTACCCAAAGTCCTTGGACGAAAAGGTGATCATTGACCTGCTCCACGACAAAAAATCCGCTTCTTACCCAGACGTTCTCGTCATCACGGCCGATGCTTCAAACCTGAAACGCAACCTTTTATTGTTCACCCAGCTCGCTGATCTGAAAATTCCGGCGGTACTGGCCCTGAACATGATGGACGTAGCTGAGAAGCATGGGGTCAAGATTGACCTAGCCGAACTGCAGAAAGAACTGGGGGTACCGGTTATTCCAGTGAATGCCCGTACCGGCAGTGGACTGGCGGCACTCAAAATTCTCCTCTCGCAAGAGCTGGAGGCGCCTAAAACCACATTCTTCCCAATCCCCGAAGACCTATTGGTGATGGTGCGCCAGATCCGGTATTACTTTGAACTAAGCAACGATTACCTAGCTTGGCATTACGCGCACCAATATCAAAAGCTTTCATTCCTGTCTGAAGACGACAAGGAGTACATTGGCGAATTAGTCAAGAAGTACGACTTCCGCTCTAATACGCTCCAGGCTAATGAAACCATAGAGCGCTACACCCGCATCAACGGTCTGTTGTTGGATGCCATGCGCGTGACCAAGGCTGAAAACAATGAGCAGTTCAGCAACAAACTGGATCAAATCCTCACGCACAAGATCTTCGGGTATCTGATTTTCTTCCTGATTCTGTTCATGATCTTTCAGGCCATTTTTGCCTGGGCCGCTTATCCCATGGATCTGATTGATACCGGAATAGCAACGCTCAACGCCTGGATTCATTCTCAGGCCGATGGCCCTTTGGTGGATCTGCTCACCGAAGGAGTACTGGCTGGTTTGGGCGGGGGGTGTTGATGTTTGTGCCTCAGATTGCCATTTTATTTGCGTTTATCGCCATTCTGGAAGAGACCGGCTATATGGCCCGTGTGACCTTCTTGATGGACAAAATTATGCGCAAGTTTGGGTTAAATGGGAAAAGTGTGGTGCCTTTGATCTCGGGCGTAGCCTGTGCCGTACCCGCCATCATGGCAACCCGTACCATTGACTCCTGGAAAGACCGGATGATCACCATCTTTGTGACGCCGCTCATGAGCTGCTCGGCCCGTTTGCCTATTTACACGGTTATGATTGCCTTAGTAGTGCCGGAGACCTATTACTTTGGGTTCCTGAGTCTGCAGAGTGTGGTGCTTATGGGCTTGTATTTGATTGGGTTTGTGGCAGCCATTGTTTCGGCGGCTTTGCTGAAATGGGTGCTGAAAACCAAGGAGCGGAGTTACTTCATCATGGAGTTTCCTACCTATAAAATGCCACGCTGGAAAAACGTGGGACTTACCATTATTGAGAAGGTAAAAGCATTCGTGTTCCAGGCTGGTAAAGTGATTCTGGCGATCTCCGTGGTGCTTTGGGTCTTGTCATCCTATGGTCCTGGTGATGCTCTGCAGCAAGCTGAAGAACGTGCCACAAAAGAGTTGACTTCCTTACAGATAAGTGAAACTGATGCAGAAGCGCACATTGCCAGTCAGAAACTGGAAGCCTCGTATGCCGGCCAGTTCGGGAAGTTCATTGAACCTGCTATTCGTCCGCTGGGCTATGACTGGAAAGTGGGCATTGCCCTGCTTACTTCTTTTGCCGCCCGTGAGGTTTTTGTAGGCACCATTTCCACCATTTACAGTGTGGGTGATTCCGAGAATATCTCTACTGTTAAAGAAAAGTTGATGGCTGAGAAAGACGAATTCGGTCAGCCATTCTTCACCCCCGCCCGTGCGTTTTCGCTGCTTATTTTCTATGTATTTGCCATGCAGTGTATGAGTACGCTGGCTGTTGTGTACCGCGAAACCAAAGGCTGGAGATGGCCGGTTTTGCAGTTGATTTACATGACAGGTCTGGCGTATGCCTCGGCTTTTGTGGTGTTCCGTTTATTCTCCTAATCTATTTTTGATTCGGGCTATTTTCCTGAAAAGAAGGCTTAAATCATAAACAGCTTATTCCCTAAGCTAATAAAGGGGTGAGCTGTTTTACTTTCATTTGGAAGGGTAAGTCTTGTTTTTCTACGTACTATAGATGAAGGTATATGCCTTAGAGGTATGTTTATAAAAGTAAATATATCTCTTGAACTATTTATGCCCTCTCTTAGTTTCTTTATAAGCAAAAGAGAACTGCCTCATGGTAGTGAGTATGCTTTTCTGAAGCGGATTTTCCTTTGGTCATTTTCTTTTACAATATCTTAAAACGTACATAATGCCCTGTTGCTTGTGTTTCAGTGGATTTGTTTGTACATTTGTGCGATTAAAGTGAATTGGAGGGGACGAGAGAGTCCCCCTTTTTATTTGTTATCCAGATTGCGAATGGCCTTAGAGGAAATAATAATACAAGGATATGCCCAGGCAGCCCTGCCCGAACCAGACCTGTTCATCGTGAGTGTGAAGGTGTCTGATACGCCGGTGCGGCCTAAGATTACTATCCTTGCTGACGGTGACCAAGGCATCAGCATAGACCAGTGCGCTAAGATCAGCCGCCGGGTAGCCAAGCAGATTGAAGAGGCTTACGGAGAAGAGATTTCCTACGTGTTAGAAGTGTCTTCCCCGGGAGTTGATTTTCCGTTAACGTCGCCGCGCCAATACGCCAAAAATGTTGGTCGTTTCGTAAAAATAACGTTGGCTGAAGGCGTAGAAAAGGTGGGAGAGATAAGAGAAGTTTTAGAAGACGGAATCTTGTTTGCCGAGGAAGTAAAACAGAAACATAAGAAAGCGTTGCTGGAGCCCGTGCATGTGGCCTTTAGTGATATTGTGAAAGCGCAGATTGTAATCTCTTTTAAATAAGAAAGACATGGATAGTTCAGTATTGATCGAGTCGTTTGCGGAGTTCGCTAAATTCAAGAACATTGACCGCCCTACCATGATGCGGATCTTGGAGGACGTGTTCCGTACAATGATCCGGAAGAAATGGTCTACTGATGAGAATTTTGACATCATCCTGAACGTAGAGAAAGGCGATCTTGAGATTTGGCGTAACCGCGAGATTGTGGACGATAACTCAGAAGACATCTGGGACGATGATAAAATTGCCCTTTCAGATGCTCGTAAGATTGAGCCCGATTTTGAAGTAGGTGAAGAAGTGTCTGAGTTGGTGAAGTTGGAAGATTTCGGCCGCAGAGCCGTTTTGACTGCTCGTCAGACCTTGATTCAGCGTGTAAAAGACTTAGAAAAAGACTTGTTGTACCAAAAGTACAAAGACCAGGTTGGAGAGATCATCTCCGGCGAGGTGTACCAGGTTTGGAACCGCGAGGTATTGATTCTTGACTCTGAGGATAACGAACTGTTGATCCCTAAATCTGAGCAGATCCCTAAAGACCGTTACCGCAAAGGTGACGTGGTACGGGCAGTGGTTCAGCGTGTTGAGATCATAAACGGGAACCCAAAGATCATTCTTTCCCGTACTTCTCCACAATTCCTGGAGCGTCTGTTTGAAGGCGAAGTGCCTGAGATTTTTGATGGCCTTATCACCATTAAGAAGATTGTGCGTGAGCCAGGTGAGCGTGCCAAGGTAGCCGTTGAGTCTTACGATGACCGTATTGACCCGGTAGGAGCTTGCGTGGGTATGAAAGGCTCTCGTATCCACACCATTGTGCGGGAGTTGGAGAACGAGAACATTGATGTTATCAACTACACAGATAACATGGAGCTGTACATCCAACGGGCGTTGAGCCCTGCCAAGATCAGCAGCATCAAGATAAACGAAGAAACCGGACGCGCCTCGGTATTCCTGAAGCCAGACCAAGTGTCTCTAGCGATTGGGAAAGGCGGTCAGAACATCAAATTGGCTAGTAAATTAGTTGGTTTGGAGATTGACGTGTTCCGTGAAACAGAAGAGTTTGATGAAGATATTGACCTGACTGAATTCTCTGACGAGATTGAAAGCTGGGTAATTGATGAACTGAAACGCATAGGTCTGGATACAGCCCGCAGCGTGATGGCAGTCAGCAAGGAGGATTTGGTGCGCCGTACGGAGCTTGAAGAAGAAACCGTAGAGGATTTGCTCAACATCATCCGCCAAGAGTTCGATTCAGAAGAAAGCAACAACTAGTGGTGCGCTTTATGTGCCGGGTTATTTGACCTTACTGGAGGGTGGGTGCCATATTTTTGGCCTGTTTTCCGGGATATAGGGCAAAAACGCGAAGTCGTCATGGCCACCCCATCCTTATCAATGAGTAAGAAACAAGTAACTACTAAAAGTAAATTATAACAGCATATTTGAACATGTCAGAAGAAAGAACGATGAGGCTTAAACAGGTAGCAACCACCTTAAACATCAGCCTGGCCACGGTAGTGGAATTCCTGGGCAAGAAAGGGGTTGAGATCGAGAATAAACCTACTTCAAAAATTACCCCGGAGCAGTTCAATATGCTGTCGAAAGAATTTGCGTCCTCTATACAGGCCAAGGCCGAGGCGCAAGTGCTGAACATGCCTGGGAAAAAGCAGCCTGAGCCAGAGCGCCCGGAGCCTAAGAAGCAGCCTGAGCCCGAGCAGGAGATGTTTATCAAATCCAATCAGGTAAGGACGCCAGTTGCAGAGCAGCCAAAGCCAGCGGCTCCGGCCCCAACTGCTGCGCCTGCTCCGGCAGTAGCGGCAGGAAACTCCTCTTTGCCAGGAATCAAGATTCTAGGCAAAATTGAACTGGATGCCAAAGGTAGGCCAATTCCTAAAGCTGCTCCCGCTCCGGCAGCGGTTGCACCGGTGCCAGCTGCTCAGACTCCAGCGCCTGCACCTCAAGCCCCTGCTGCAGCACCGGCTCCGGCAGCTCAGGAAAAACCAGCTCCGGCACCAGTGGCAGCAGTTCAGGCTGCGCCTGCAGAGCCAGTTGCTCCAGCTCCTGCACCAGTGGCACAACCTGCTGCTCCGGCCCCTCAGGCACCAGTAGAAGCGAAAGCCCCTGAAGCCCCTGTTGCTGTTGAAAAACCAGCAGCTCCGGCTCCGGTAGAACCTGCTCCTGCACAAGCAGCACCAGCTCCAGTTCAAACACCAACTGCAGAAGCTCCTCAGGCGCCAGCGCCCAAAGCTCCTGAGGTATCTGCGCCTGCGGCACCGGCTCCAGCTTCAACTCCGGCTCCAGCTGCAGCTCCAACTCCAATTCCGGCTCCAACTGCTTCAACAAAACCGGCTGAACCATCTGAGCCAACTGCGCCTGAGCCTCCAAAAGAGACCATCAAAGCGCAGGCAGATCAGCTGAAAGGCTTAACCGTTCTTGGTAAGATTGAATTACCAGTTAGCGGTGGCCGCGGCAAAGGAGGTAAACCAGTGGCATCTTCAGATGAGCGCCGCAGAGGAAACCAACCAGGTGGCCCAGGCCAGCCAGGCCAAGGCCAAGGTGGCGGAGACAAGAAAAAACGCAAACGCATTGAAGTGCCTAAAACTGGTGCGCAAGGTGGTGCAGGTGGTAATGCTACGGCAGCCCCGCAAGGACACCGTGCCGGTGACAGAGCAACAAGTAACCGTCCGTTAGGAACCGGCCAAGCAGCTAACCGTCAAGGTGGTGCTGCCGGTGGACCACAGCAAGGTAACCGTCCTGCTGGTGGTGGAGGTGGTTACCAAGGAAACCGTCCGGCGGGCGGAGGCCCAGGCCAACGTCCAGGTGGCGGTGGTGGCGGAAACCGTACCGGAGCGCCAGCTGCACCACGTGCTGAATTGACAGATAAGGAAATCCAGGATCAGATTAAGGCTACATTGGCCCGTCTGAGCGGAGGCAAAGGCGGAAACCAAGGTAACCGTGCCAAATATCGTAGAGAGAAACGTTCTGCCGTGGCAGATGCTGCTGATGAGCGTAGAATGCAGGAGCAGTTAGAATCTAAGATTCTACGGGTAACTGAGTTCGTGTCTGCGAATGACCTGGCTGCGTTGATGGACGTGAGTGTGAACGACGTAATCAAGGCTTGTATGAACCTTGGTATGTTCGTTTCCATTAACCAGCGTCTTGATGCAGAAGCCATCACTATTATTGCTGATGAGTTCGGCTATGATGTGCAGTTCGCTTCTGCTGAAGAGGAAGAAAATATTGGCGTAGAGGAAGATGATGCAGAAGAAGATCTGCAGCCACGTGCTCCAATTGTGACCATTATGGGTCACGTTGACCACGGTAAAACCTCTTTGCTTGACTACATCCGTAGAACCAAAGTAACCGCCGGTGAGGCCGGAGGTATCACCCAGCACATTGGAGCCTACCAGGTAACCACTGATGCCGGAAAAGACATTACCTTCCTGGATACGCCGGGTCACGAGGCCTTTACCGCAATGCGTGCCCGTGGTGCCAAAGTAACTGACGTAGTTATTATTGTGGTAGCTGCTGACGATAGCGTGATGCCGCAAACCAAGGAGGCCTTGAATCACGCACAAGCAGCTGGTTCACCTATTGTAATTGCGATAAACAAAGTAGATAAGCCAACCGCCAACCCAGATAAGATCCGTGAGGAACTTGCCCAGTTGAACGTACTGGTAGAAGAGTGGGGTGGTAAATACCAAAGCCAGGAAATCTCGGCCAAAACCGGACAAGGAATTGACGAGCTACTGGAGAAAGTATTGCTGGAAGCTGAATTATTGGAGCTAAGAGCCAACCCAGACCGTCGTGCCGTGGGTACCGTGATTGAAGCTGCCCTGGATAAAGGCCGTGGATACGTGGCTACTGTACTGGTACAAACCGGAACTTTGAAAATTGGGGATATCCTGGTAGCTGGTTCGCACTATGGTCGTGTGAAAGCAATGACTGATGTGTTGGGTCGCCGCCATAAGCAAGCGGGTCCATCCATGCCTATCCAGGTGTTGGGTATTGACGGAGCTCCGCAGGCAGGTGATAAGTTTGTGGTAATGGAGACGGAGCGTGAAGCCCGTGAGATTGCCGTGAGCCGTCAGCAGTTGCAGCGTGAGCAGAGCATGCGTACCAAGAAACACATTACTTTGGATGAGATCGGTCGTCGTTTGGCAATCGGTACATTTAAGGAATTGAACGTGATTGTACGTGGTGACGTGGATGGTTCTGTTGAGGCACTTTCTGACTCATTATTGAAACTGTCTACCGAAGAGGTACAGGTAAACATCCTTTCCAAAGGGGTTGGTCAGATCTCCGAATCAGACGTTCTTTTGGCTTCCGCTTCAGATGCGATCATCATTGGTTTCCAGGTTCGTCCATCAGCCAATGCGCGTAAACTGGCAGAGCAGGAGGAGATTGACATCCGTCTGTACTCTATCATCTACAATGCCATCAATGAGTTGAAAGACGCCATGGAGGGTATGTTGGCGCCAACGGTACAAGAGGTGGTAATTGCCAACGTAGAGGTACGCGAGGTGTTCAAGATCACCAAAGTGGGAACCATTGCAGGTTGTATGGTGACAGATGGTACTATCACCAGAAACTCCAAAGTACGTCTGGTGCGCGATGGTATAGTGGTACACTCAGGAGAAATCCTGGCGCTGAAACGCTTTAAAGACGATGCCTCTGAGGTACGTCAAGGTTACGAATGCGGTATCAGCATCAAGAACTTCAACGATCTCCAGCAAGGTGACATCATTGAGGCTTACGAAGAGCGTGAAATTAAACGTACACTGTAATCTTTAGTTGATAAGAACTATTATTAGAATAAGAGAAGCCCCGCCTGAACAGGTGGGGCTTTTTGTTTAGCCTGATTTTGATTTTGGGTTTTTTTCTAAAAACTGGTTATAATCAGAAGTGTATATCGTGCTGGTATTTGAATTTATAAATCACAAAAGTGACTTTTACGGTGCAGTGTGTTGAAGCAGAACCGCCAGTGACTTAATTAAGGTTTCTGATGGCTTCCTTCAAACGCACCAGCTATTTAAAATAGAAGTATGTTTACTTATCCTGTAGATGTTTTGCTGATAGCAGGAGTAGCAGCATCAAAAAGTAGATAGAGTAGTTCAGTTTCGCGCTTGATTTATGAAAACGCCACTAAAACGAGAAAGCCCCATTTACAGAAGTAAATGGGGCTTTCTCGTTTTAGGCTTTAATTAGAAGACCAGAAACTTCCGGTTTCTACGATTCAGGCTTTGTTGATAAATCCTGCCGTTAGGGTTATCCTGATCAATCAGTCTTTTTGATTTACGAACTTTGGTAGCTCTTTTAGAAGCTGTCTTGTTTTTGTATGAACCCAGGGAAAAACGACCAACCCCCGTATCATACTTGTTGTCAGGTAAAGAGTAGCGAACCCCGGAATTCATGCCGCCACTAGTTTTTGCAGAAGCTACCGCTTTCTGTCTGTCCATAAGCAATTGGCGGTCTACATTACCAGTACTTACCTGTCCTTTCTTAATGCCTTCAGGACCACGGCGGCTGCTTTTCTTTGCCTTCTGTGCAATTGCTTCAGACGCGTTTGCCCCCAGGAGGGCCAACGTTAATGCAAAGGCAACATATCTGAAAAATCTGTTCATATGAAGTAGATGCGGAGAGTTGTGAGAATATGGCCTATAACGCTGAACAGATGTGCAGTGTTCCGTCTATGGAAACTTAAATTTGGTAAAAATATTATACTTTCCTAAGCTTTTCAATTAAAGGAGGATGTTTGAAGAGTATTTTTAAAGGAGCGTGGGTAGAGAAACATTCTGTGTGTATTTCTTTATATTTGCGCCTCTTATTTTTAAAGAAACAGACGATTAGACAATAGAACATGGCCCACTACAATAACCTTCTGCTGGAAAACAAAGGCGGCATTTTATTTATCACGGTGAATCGTCCTAACAAGATGAATGCCCTCAACATTGAGACGGTAAAGGAAATCAACAACGCCTTCCAGGAAGTGTATGATGATACAGAGGTGCGGGGAGTGATCCTGACGGGAAGCGGTGAGAAGGCGTTTGTGGCCGGTGCTGATATTTCTGAGATAGCTGAACTCAACGAAGTAAACGGAAGACGTTTCGCAGAGCGGGGGCAGGATGTCTTCTCTATGATTGAAGAGTGTCCTAAGCCTGTGATTGCAGCCGTAAACGGGTTTGCCTTAGGTGGTGGCTGTGAACTTGCCATGGCCTGCCATATAAGAGTGGCCAGTGAAAATGCCCGCTTTGGGCAGCCTGAAGTGAATTTAGGTATTATCCCCGGCTATGGTGGCACGCAACGTTTGACGCAATTGGTAGGCAAAGGCAAGGCGATGGAACTGATGATGACCGGTGACATGGTCTCCGCAGCTGAAGCAAAAGAGCTGGGGCTGGTGAACCACGTGACCACCATGGATGACCTGATGGGCAAATGTTTAGAGATCATGCAGAAGATTGTAGCCAAGGCGCCATTAGCGGTAGGTATGATTGTAGACTGCGTAAATGCCTGGTATGACAAGGAAGAGCACGGCTACCAAACTGAAGCCAACTCCTTCAGCCGCTGCTGCGGGTCTGCAGACTTCAAAGAAGGCACATCGGCATTTCTGGAAAAGCGCAAGCCTGCCTTCAAAGGTGAGTAACTTTTCTGCTATCGCTTCAATTATTTAACTATTTTTAAAGCTACGCTTACTCCCGTTTGAAGCTTGTTTACAGAAAACAGGCTTCAAACGGGAGTAAGCGTAAATAGGGACTATGAAGTTATTTTCATTACACCTTCGTCCCGCTATTCCCCTGATATGAGTATTGCAAAAAAACTGCTAGGGCAAACGGCAGCGTACGGGCTCAGCAGTATTGTAGGTCGAGCCTTAAATTATCTGTTGGTTCCGCTCTACACAGGTGTTTTTGAGCGCGAGGAATATGGGGTTGTTACAAAGCTCTATGCTATTGTCGCTTTCCTAAACATTGTGTACACTTTTGGGATGGAAACGGCCTTTTTCAGGTTCGCCAATAAGCCAGGGGTGGACCGTAGAGAGCTTTATCATAAGGTGCAGACGCTCATACTGGTGTCTAGTCTTCTTCTAACGGCAGCAATTACTCTGAATGCATCACCTATTGCTGCAGCACTAGACTACCCCGGAAGAGAGAAGTACATTATTTGGTTAGCCATCACCATGGCGGTAGATGCTATTTCAGCCATACCCTTTGCCCGTTTGCGGCTGGAAAATCAGGCAGTTCGTTTCGCTATCATTCGTCTTACCAACATCTTTCTGGTGATTGGGGGAAATTTGTTTTTCCTACTTTTCTGCCGCCAGGTATACGAAGGGAAATACCTGACAGAGCTTCGCCCGATGGTGGAGCCTATTTATGATCCTGATCTTGGAATAGGCTATATTTTCCTGGTGAACATGGTGGCCAACCTACTGTTCATTCCCCTGCTATGGCGAGAATTTTCTGATTTTCGATTTAGGTTAAGCATTGGCGAGATGAAGCCTATGGTGGTATACGCTTTCCCAATCCTAATCATGGGTTTGGCCGGAGCCACTAATGAGATGCTGTCCAGAATTATGTTGGATTACTGGCTTCCTGAAGGCTTTTACCCCGGGGTAACCACTGAACAAGCAGTGGGAGTATTTGGGGCCACCTATAAATTAGCCATCATGATGAGCCTCATGATTCAAGCTTTTAGGTATTCGGCGGAGCCCTTCTTTTTCTCTCAGTCTCAGGAAAAAAATTCTCCCGCCACTTTTGCTGTGGTGATGAAATGGTTTGTGATTGTATGTGCTTTGGCATACCTAGGCATTAGCGCCAACTTGGATATCTTTCAGTATTTCTTAGGGCAGGAGGAGTACCGGACGGGGTTGGAGATTGTGCCTGTTCTTTTGTTAGCGTATCTATTCAACGGCGTCTACTACAATCTTACGGTCTGGTTTAAACTCACAGATAAAACCCGATATGGTACTTACATTACCATCTTCGGAGCCATTGTGACGGTGGTGGCAAACTTCCTACTGATTCCAGTCTTAGGGTACATGGGCAGTGCGATTGCGGCTTTTCTCTGTTACTTTAGCATGTCAGTGGTATGCTACGCCATTGGGCAGAAGTATTTTCCGGTGCCTTACCCCGTCAAAGCTATCTTTGGCTACCTGCTTCTTGCCTCAGGCCTTATCTGGTTAGCTTATGCCTTCAGCCTAGAGAATTTCTGGTTACGGCAAGCGTACCACATAGGTCTCTGTGTCCTTTTCCTGATAGTAGTTTGGGTAGTGGAAAAGCCCATGCAGGGGCGGCAGATAAGTAGATAATTTCCTATATTGGCTTTCTATGAATAGCACACTTCCCATCAAAATAATTAACCTAGGCAAGCACCCGCTGCCTGCTTACGCCACTGAGCATTCTGCCGGACTTGACCTACGGGCCAATCTGGAGGCTTCGGTGACCTTAAAACCTTTGCAACGTACGCTCATTCCCACAGGGCTTTCTATTGAACTCCCGGAAGGGCACGAGGCCCAAATCAGACCCCGTAGCGGACTGGCTTTCAAATACGGCATTTCTATTGTCAATAGCCCCGGCACCATTGACGCTGATTACCGTGGCGAAATCAAAGTACTGTTGGTAAATCTATCCGACACTGATTTTGTGGTGGAAGACGGCGAGCGAATAGCCCAAATGGTAATAGCCCGGTATGAGCGCGTGGAGTGGCAGGCGGTAGAAGAACTCACCGAAACCCAACGTGGGGCCGGCGGATACGGAAGCACTGGAAAACAATAAATTGACTATCTACGGTTTTTACTATATTTTAGGAGAAATAGCCTCAAAACCGGGAGTTCTTATATCTAAAATGCGAAAAACCCGTAGGTAGGCCTTACTTAAGCAACCTTTTTAAAAGACACTATGAGAATCATTGTACCAATGGCCGGCATGGGCAAACGTATGCGCCCCCACACCCTTACTGTTCCTAAACCCCTTATTCCTATTGCTGGAAAACCTATCGTGCAGCGGTTGGTGGAAGACATAGCCAAGGTATGCCAGGAACCAATTGAAGAAGTAGCTTTTATCATTGGTAACTTCGGGAAAGAGGTAGAGGCCCGTTTGTTGAAAATTGCTGAGTCTGTTGGGGCCGTAGGTTCCATCCATTACCAGGATCAGCCGCTTGGTACCGCTCACGCTATCCTTTGCGCCCAAAGCGCTCTAAAAGGCAACGTAGTGGTAGCGTTTGCTGATACACTCTTCAAAGCAGACTTCAAATTAGATACTTCGGCTGAAGGTACCATTTGGGTGCAGAAAGTAGAAGACCCTCGTCCGTTTGGTGTAGTAAAACTGAATGAGCAGGGCCAGATTACCGAGTTCGTGGAGAAACCACAGGATTTCGTTTCTGACCTGGCTATCATTGGTATCTATTACTTCAAAGACGGCGAGTACCTGCGCAGCGAACTGCAGTACCTGCTGGACAACGACATCAAAGACAAAGGCGAGTACCAGATCACCAATGCCCTGGAGAACATGAAGAGCAAAGGCTCTGTGTTCATACCGGGCCAAATCTCTGAGTGGCTGGACTGCGGAAACAAAGATTCTACTGTGTTCACCAACCAGCGTTATCTGGAGTACATCCAGGATGAAGAAGGTCTGGTGGCTAGTTCAGCGCAATTGAACAACTCTATCATTATTCCTCCGGTTTATGTAGGAGAAAACGTGGTTCTGAACAATTCAGTAGTAGGTCCGCACGTTTCCATTGGAAATAACACGCAGGTAACCGGTTCCGTGATCAGCAACTCTATTGTGCAGGAAAGCAGCAAGATAAACCATGCGCTTATCTCTAACTCAATGGTAGGAAATCACGTTGTATATGAAGGGATGCCTTCTGACTTGAGCTTAGGCGATTACAACACCCTGCGCGGCTAGACAGGATTAATGTTATGTTGAAAAGAGGACTCACGATAGTGGCCGCTTTGTGCGGGTTGGCAGTGGCGGGAGAACAAAGCTATGCCCAGTCTGAGCGCAAGAAAGAGAAGAATGCGGTTACCCACACAACGGGTGCCCCTTCTCTGAGCTTAAGCCCGCAGGAGCAGCAGCTAAGTGAGTCCTATTTTCTTGAGGGCATGAAGTTCTTCCTGCTGGAAGAATATAATAAAGCCCTGGACCGTTTTCAGCGGGCGTATGCCATAAGCCCCAATAATGCTGCGGTCAATTACAAGTTAGCAGAAACCAGTTTGCTTCTGGGCAATGTGAGAGGCGCCCTGCCTTTCTCCAAAGCTGCCCTGGAACTGAACCCTAAGAACCAATATTACCATCTGTTACTGGCCCAAATCTATACAAACCAGCAGGAGTATGATGATGCTATCAAAACCTACGCTCGGCTTACCCAAGAGCTCCCTAATACTGAACAATACCTCTTCAATTTGACGGACTTGTATCTGGCCAAGAACCGGCTGGATGATGCTTTGCGCACCTTGGGGCAAATTGAAGAGAAATACGGCTTAATTGAGGAAATCTCCTTTAAAAAGCAGCAAATCTACCTGAAGCAGAATAACCTGTCCAAAGCCCTGCAGGAAGGTGACAATTTAATCGCCTCTAAACCTGAGGAAGTTCGCTATTTATTGGCGCAAGCCGAGATACTGGCCGCAAACAAGAAGATTGTTGATGCCATCAAAATGGCCGAAAAGGCTTTACAAGTAGCTCCAGACAATGCCTACGGCCGCCTGATGTTAGCAGACCTGCTGCAGCAACAGGGCAAAACCACTGAGGCAGATGCTCAGTTGGAGCTGGCGTTCGGTAATCCTACTCTGGACATTGACTCTAAAGTAAAAATCTTAGTAGATTACATTAAGCGGTTACCTAACGACAAAGTAGCCGCTCAGGCAATCAAATTGGCTGATCTTACCACCGCCGCCCATCCGCGCGAAGCCAAAGCTTTTGCTGTGGCCGGTGATATCTATGTAAACGCTAACAAGAAATTACCTGCCCGAGACAATTACCTGAAAGCGGTTGCTTTAGACCCCGGTCATTATAAAATTTGGCAGCAGATTGTATTGCTGGACGGGGAGATGAATCAGAATGATTCACTTATCAACCATTCTGAGCGGGCACTGGAGTTCTTTCCTAACCAGCCTATGTTCTGGTTTTACAATGGTACGGCGCACTTAATCAACAAAAACTATCCCAAAGCCATCAAGTCATTGGAGTATGGCAAGCGGCTGGCTGGAAACAACAAAGACCTGCAACTACAGTTCAACCTGCAGTTAGGCGATGCCTACCATTCTTCAGAGCAGTTCACCCTGTCAGACCAAGCGTATGAGGCGGTTCTGGCACTTGATCCGGGTAATCCGCATGCGCTGAACAACTACAGCTACTTTCTATCCATACGCGGCCAGAATCTGACAAAAGCCAAAGCCATGGCCAGTGCGCTAGTGGCGCAGTTTCCTGACAACGCTACTTATCTGGATACCTATGCGTGGGTGTTATATAAAATGAAGGAGTACCCAGAAGCAAAGCGGCTGTTGGAAAAAGCGGTGGCGAATTCTTCAGATGCTACTATCATAGAACACTACGGTGATGTGCTCTACCAATTAGGTCAGCGTGATCTGGCGCTGAAACAATGGGTACGGGCAAACCAAGTGGGTGGTGCCTCAGAAGGCATCAGCAAAAAGATCAAAGACAAAAAACTGTATGAATAAAAATAATTTTCTGTACACCTTGGGGTTGAGTTTGCTGGTGCTGGTTGGGTGCCAGAAGAAGGTAACTCCAAGTGCCTCTGGCGCGATAGCTCCAGAAACAATGAACAAAGTAAGTGTAGTCAATACAGATTATACCTACTTCTCAGCTAAAGGAAAAGTACAGAGTGAGAATAGTAAGATGAGCGCCAATCTCACGCTGCGCATGAAGAAAAACGAAGTTATTTGGGCCTCTTTGCAGGCCTTCGGGTTTGAGGCTGCCCGCTTGAAAGTCACTCCAGACTCAGTGTACATTGTAAATAAACTCAAAGATGAATACTTGGTAGGATCTTATGAGGTTTTGCGGCAACGGTATAACGTAGATGTAGACTTTAAAACCTTACAAGACATCCTCATCGGGAATTTTGTGGCCAGTACTTCTAATGGAGAGAAACTGGAGCAAGATGGTCCTAACCAACATTTGCGTACCAAGCGGGGCAATTTGCAAATTGACCAGTATGTGGATACCACGCGCTATAAATTAAAACGCACCGAGGTGCGGAACCTACAGAACAAAGATTACATGTCTGTAGATTACAAGGATTTTGAGGACGTGAATGGCAAACCTTTTGCCATGGCGTTGCTGCTTTCTATCCAGCAGCCAGAAGGAAACGCTTCCAAAACAAATGTAGTAGCGGTAAAACACCGGCAGGTTTCTACCGCTGAAACTTCCCTGGATTTTCCTTTTTCAGTACCTTCGAACTATGAACGTAAATAGGGCGGGGCTTCTTTATCTTTTTTTATTCTTTTTCTTGATTGGGTTGACTTCTGCAGAGGCGCAGCAGAAGAAAACTACCCGTACTTCTTCCAAGGCGTCTACCAGAAAAAAAGCTCCTGTTAAGAGTAAAGCGCAGCTTGAGCGCGAAAAAAATGCCAACCTGAAGCGCATTCAGGAGGCAAACCGAATTCTGGCGCAAACTGCTCAAAAAAAACAGGCTTCTTTGGGGCAGCTTAACGTGATTAAAGAGAAAATCACAGTACAGACCGGAGTCATAAAAAACATTTCTTCTGAGATTTCTTACCTCAACCGCGACCTACGCACAACTGAGGAAAAAGTAGCCGATGCACAAACTGATCTGCAACGGCTAAAGAAAGAATACGCCCGGCTCATCTACGCCGCGTCTAAAACGGCCAACAGCTACAACAAACTCATGTTCCTGTTTGCCTCTGACTCTTTCAACCAGATGATGCGGCGCATGCGCTACCTGCGCCAGTACACTGAAGCACGCAAGACTCAGGCGGCTGCCATTGAGAATGTGCAGAAGAATCTAAACCAGCAGCTTAACACGCTGACCTCCCAGAAACAGCAGAAAAGAAGCCTGCTAAGTGTGCAGTTAAACGAAAACAAGAACCTGCTCTCTATGCATGACCAGCAGGACCAGGTGATTCAGCAACTGAGCAAACAGGAGCAAGCCTTAAAACAAGAGGTAGAACAGCGTCAGAAAGCAGTACAGCAGTTAGAGAGGCTGATTGCCAATATTGTGCGGGAGGAAATTGCCCGGGCTGCTCGTGCCGCCGAAGCTGCTGCCAGAGCCAAAGCCGCCCGTGAGGCTGCCGCTGCCAGAGCCGCCGCCGCTGCCGCCGGAAGACCCGCCCCTGAGCCTGCCGCCGAAAGGCCTGCCGCTACCCGCAGCGACCGGGTAACGCTAACCCCAGAGGCTGCCGTCTTATCCAACAACTTTGCCGGAAACAGAGGCCGCTTTGCCTGGCCTGTAGAGCGCGGCTTTATCTCCCAACGCTTCGGCCGGCAGGCTCACCCGGTATTGAGAGGAGTTGTAGTGGAAAACCGCGGAATTGATATCCAGACCGGAGCCAATGAGCGGGTGAGAGCCATTTTTGGAGGAAAGGTATTGGCGGTACAGACTATCCCGGGGATGAACAACATTGTGATGGTGCAGCATGGTGAGTATTTCACCGTCTACGCCAAACTCCGGACCGTAAGCGTAACTGAAGGCCAGGAAATCAGCACGAAACAAACCATCGGGACTGTGTATACCGATGCCGAGGGAACCTCTGAACTCCAGTTCCAGATATGGAAAAACCAAACCAACCTGAACCCACAAGGCTGGCTGATGCCAAAATAAAAGCTCTCCGTTTTAGGGCGCCTTTCTGAAAAGGTGCCCTAAAACGGAGAGTTACTTCTTTTTAAGCCGTAACCTTCCAGAGGTTATTAGTAAACTTCTGGAAGGTTACGGCTTTTTTTCTTTTAATAAGCCTCTTAGCAGGTTCTGTTTTATCTGCGGTAGATTAAGAAAACGGCTGGTTGTTTGTGTAGATCTGGCACCTTGCCTTTCCAGTCAGCAATGCGCAGGGTTTTAATGAATTCGTTTGGGCCGGTGATATTAGCCGCAATACAGAGCTTCGTGTCTTTGCTTAGATTTTGAAGTAGGTCATCCACCATCTGCCTGTTGCGGTAAGGAGTTTCCATGAAAATCTGCGTCTGGTCTTTCTGCACCATTTCCTTCTCCAAAGCTTTCAGAGCCAAGATCCGGTCCCGTTTCTCAATGGGAAGGTATCCGTGAAACGCAAAAGATTGCCCATTAAAGCCCGAAGCCATCAATCCCATCAAAATAGCCGAAGGACCTACCAGGGGGACTACCTTTACGCCGTTTTGGTGGGCCAACCGCGCCAGTTCTGCTCCCGGGTCCGCTACTCCAGGGCAGCCAGCCTCAGAAATTACTCCAGCGTCTTGCCCAGCCAACAATGGTTTCAAAGCGGCTGTTAATTCTGCATCAGAAGAATTCTTGTCTATGACGGTTATCTGCAGTTCTTCTATGGTTTGGGAAGGCGCAATAGACTTGATGTATCGGCGGGCAGTACGGGCATTCTCTACTAAAAAGTACTTCAAGTGGCCTGTCACCTCTGCCACCTGCCGGCAGATAACCTCTGCCGC
Source organism: Rufibacter tibetensis (assembly GCF_001310085.1). GTDB lineage: Bacteria > Bacteroidota > Bacteroidia > Cytophagales > Hymenobacteraceae > Nibribacter > Nibribacter tibetensis. The sequence continues at coordinate 1,805,988 of NZ_CP012643.1, read as the reverse complement.
TGTGTCTTCGGCTAACACTGTAGGAATAAGGAAAAGAGTGCCTTTGGCGGGAGTACTCATGTAATCGGTTTTCTTATTGGTTTGGTCGGGGCAATCTGTTTCTGCAGGATGAAAGCTGGAGCGTTTATCCTAGCCCTGCAGGAATTGCATGGTTAAACGGTAGAACTCCTGCGGTTGCTCGGCGTGCAGCCAGTGCCCTGCATTTTCAATAGTTTCTATTTTAGCCGCCGGAAACAAACCCTGTATCTGTGCTATGTCCTGCTCTGGTTTAATGTAGCGGGAATTACCTCCGCGTAGAAAAAGCGTGGGCTTGGTAAAAGGCGTTTCAGACTCAATGTTGCCCAGTATCTGGTCTAGATTCTGCTCAATGGAATCCAAGTTCAGGCGCCAGCCGAAACTGTTATCATCTTTCCGGTACAAGTTCTTCAGCAGAAACATGCGGGTCCCTACATCATCTACCTTCTGCGCCAACTGATCATCGGCTTCCTGACGGTTCTGGATGGCATTTAAATCAATAGACCGGAAACCGGCAATGATGTCATCATGGTGTGGCGGATAGGCTTTGGGGGCAATATCAGCAACCAATAATTTAGATAGCTTGTCCGGGTTTTGCAGGGCGAAGTTCATGGCTACCTTACCACCCATAGAGTGCCCAATGATCATGGGGTTTTGCAGTTGGTGCTGCTCAATGAACTCCAGCAGGTCATCGGTCATGAGTTGGTAACTGAATTCCTGCGAGTGCGGGGAGCGCCCGTGGTTGCGGAGGTCAATGAGATATACCTGAAACGTTTTGGAGAACTCCCGGCCCAGCGTCTGCCAGTTATCTAAGGTGCCGAAGAGGCCATGTAAAATGAGTAATGGTTGGCCTTCGCCTAAAAGTTTATAATTTAATTCCATAGTTTGGCAGGATTAGCGTGCGAGGTATGGTTTTGGTCTGTTTTACAGAAAACAGACCCATTTCGTTCTGGTATGGTACGGGACCTGGGGCCAAAGCGCTTTAAGCTGATTTAAGTCAATGAGCAAAGACGTGATTTTTACCTGCCGTCCGTCAGTAAGGGTAAGGGTGAGGTATTGGTAGGAACTCCAAAAAAAGCGCTTGGAATAGCTGGACGTTTGTAGGATTTCCCTGATGTTCTGGGCATTGAGCAAGTACTTGCCACTTGGCTGAAGCAGCAACGCGCTTTTGGTGTCCTTTTCCAGTTCCATGGCATTTTCCCGCTCATGGCGCCAATATTGAAAATGGACCAGGAACGTAGGCAGCGCGAAAAGAAACAACACAGTACCCAAGCCAACGGCAATACCTCTTTCCAATGGTGTGTCATTCTGGTCTCTAAGCAGCATACCCAACATAGTGCCGCCCAACCAGAAACTCAGCAATGACCAGAACACCATTTTAAATTGGCGCATGGGCGAGAGGAAAAATACCCGCTGCTGTTTCTGGAAAATCCAGCTGAAGAACTGCACCCCATAGTACGCCGCAATGACCCAAGCCGCAATTTTAAGTAATACCCCTAACATGAACTGCAGGGGCTAAAGTGCGTTCTGAGGCCAGTTTTCAGAAAATGAGTTAAAAAAGAAAGGTGTAGCATTAGAAATTCAGTTGGCGCAGGTACAGCTGGATAGTGTTTTCCAAACCATAGTATAAAGCATCACAAATAAGAGCGTGGCCAATAGAAACCTCCGCTAGGTTTGGCAGTTGTTCTTTCAGATACCGCAGGTTGCCCAAGTCTAAGTCATGGCCTGCGTTCAAACCTAAGTTGCACTGCTGGGCTACCCGAGCTGCCTCAGCATAAGGCTTTACGGCAGCTTCACGGTTGGTGAGGTAGTCATGGGCATACGCTTCCGTATACAACTCAATGCGGTCTGTACCAGTGAGCGCCGCGCCCTCTACCTGTTGGTTGATAGGGTCCACGAAGATGGAGGTCCTGATGCCTTCGGCTTTGAACTGACCAATGACGTCTATGAGGAAATCTTTGTGTTTGAGGGTGTCCCAGCCCGCGTTGGAGGTAATGGCATCGGGGGCATCGGGTACCAACGTTACCTGTTCAGGCTTTACCGCAAGAACTAGCTTGATGAAATCAGGGGTAGGGTTGCCTTCAATGTTGAACTCAGTGGTCACTACTTCTTTCAGGTCGTATACATCCTGAAACCGGATGTGCCGCTCATCGGGCCGTGGGTGCACAGTGATGCCTTGCGCCCCAAACCGCTCGCAGTCCAGTGCCGTTTGCACTACATTTGGCCGGTTGCCGCCGCGTGCGTTCCGTAACGTGGCTATTTTATTTATATTTACGCTCAGCTTCGTCATAGTCTCTTGCGTTAACGTTCCTTTTAAAGAATGGGGCAAAGATAAAAGAAACTTGCCGTCACTTTTTAAATGATTTCTGACCCGGGCGCCTTGGCGCCTTTACTAAAATAAAACTATGAGCCTGAAAGAAAAAGTAGAATCTGGCATCAAGCAAGCCATGCTGGCCAAAGATAAAACCCGTCTGCAAGCCCTGCGTGGCATCAAGTCACAGATTTTGTTAGCTGAAACAGAAAAAGGCGGGGTGCAAGCCCTTACTCCTGACATGGAGCTGAAGTTGTTGACTAAAGCCGCTAAACAGCGCCGTGAGTCTGCCGAAGTGTACCGTGCCCAGGCACGTCCAGACCTGGAAGAAATTGAAATGGCCGAGCTCGCCATCATTGAGGAGTTCCTGCCGCAGCAATTAGACGAAGGCGATCTGCGGGAGCGTCTTTTGGAAATCATCCAGCGCGTGGGTGCGCTAGGGCCTTCTGACATGGGCAAGGTAATGGGTGTGGCTTCCCGTGAGCTGGCAGGCCAAGCCGATGGCCGTGCGATCTCCAACGCGGTGAATGCCCTTTTAAACAACACCAACGCGTAAGTCTACCCCTGCGTGAGTACGTTTGATCTTTTTTTGCTTTTGCCGGTAGCTTACGGCGCTTTTAAAGGGTTCTTTAAAGGACTGGTGTTGGAAATTGCGTCACTGGCCTCATTTATTATCATCACCGTTTTTGGGATGAAGTTAGTGGGGCTGGTGACACCACTCATTCATGAGTGGCTAGGCGATAAAGCTAGTTTCCTGCCGTTCATTCCATTTCTGCTGGTGTTTATAGGCATTGGGTTTGCGGTACGTGTTGTAGGCATGATGGTAAAGAAAGGAGTGCACCTGACGCCGCTGGGCATGATGGATAACTTTGTTGGCGCTGTTCTGGGTGGTGGTAAGTGGGCGTTTGCCATTTGCCTGCTCGTGTATTTTGCCCATGCCACCGGCTTAGACGTAGCGCTGCAGACCGTGCGTGATTCTGAAGTGTATCCTTATTACCTGCAGGCCGCACCTAACGCGTGGGCTTTTGTGCAATGGATCATTCCTTTCGGCCGTGAGGCCCTGGAGTCATTCGCTTAGTAAAACTGAGTTTTATCTTCTGTTTTAAAGACGTTTTATAAAATGTGACTTTAAAACTAAGTTTCTCCTTTCTTCCAATCAAAACATCTTTCATGTTCTGAGCTTACTTTTAAGAAAGTAGGCTCAGAATAGGAATATCCTTTTTCCCTGCTCTGCGTTTCTTCTCTGTGCTGTTGTTGTTAGATAATTTTGATTCTTTCACCTATAACCTGTATGACTATTTTCGTCAGTTAGGGGTAGAGGTGGAGGTGCGCCGGAATGACATTTCCTTAGAGGAGGTCCAAAGCATGCCTTTAGAAGGTATTGTCTTGTCGCCTGGGCCGGGTACGCCTGAAAGAGCCGGTGTTATGCCTGCTGTTATTGATTATTACCACGATCGAGTGCCCATGTTAGGGATCTGTCTGGGGCATCAGGCATTAGGGCAGTTCTTTGGGGCGAAGGTGGTAAAAGGCCTTCGTCCGATGCACGGCAAAGTTTCTGAGATTATCTGTGTGCCAGACCCCATCTTCGCGGGACTTCCCGAAAAGGTGCCTGTGGTGCGCTATCACTCTCTGGTGGTGCAGGAAGCCCCGGCAGATCTGGTGCCGTTGGCGAAGACTTCTGAGGGAGAGTTGATGGCTTTTAAGCACGCTCACCTGCCGCTGTACGCTCTGCAGTTCCATCCTGAGGCGGCACTTACCCGGCACGGACTGGAAATGCTCAGAAATTGGGTGAATATTGCTAATATTACATCCTTATACTAGTTTCTACTTACTATCATTACAAGCGATTTTCTCACATGAACTTGGAAATCAAGAAGGAAGACGGGTTTGAGTACATTGATGAAGGCGAAGGCGAAGTGCTTTTGCTCTTGCATGGTCTGTTTGGAGCGCTTAGTAATTGGCAGGGAGTAGTCTCCTACTTCCATAAGAACTACCGCGTAGTCATTCCGCTCATGCCTTTGTATGAAATGCCATTGCCACAGGCTAGCGTGCCTGGTTTGGTTGAGTTCGTGGAAGATTTTGTTTCGTTTAAAAACCTGTCAGACTTAACTCTACTTGGGAATTCTCTGGGTGGGCACGTAGCCCTTGAGTTTGCCTTAAAAAGGCCGGAGTACGTAAAGCGATTGGTATTAACCGGCAGTTCAGGCTTGTTTGAAGATTCCATGGGTGGGTCTTTCCCTAAGCGAGGCAACTATGGTTTTGTAAAAGAACGCATAGAATACACGTTCTATGACCCGGCAGTGGCTACTCCAGAATTGGTTGATGAGGTTTTTGACATTACCAACAGCAACCCCAAAGTGCTACGGATTATCTCTATAGCTAAATCTGCGCAGCGGAATAATCTAGGGAAGGACTTGGGAGCCATCACCGCACCTACCTTGCTAATTTGGGGCCTAAATGATACAATCACCCCACCTGTAGTGGCCCACGAGTTTAATAAATTGATTCAAAATTCAGAATTACATTTCATAGACCATTGTTGTCATGCGCCTATGATGGAACATCCGGACGCCTTTAACAGTATCTTAGAGAGATTCCTGATAAAGACTGCTGTGTATGATCGCTGAAGAACTGATAAACCAGATGGTTCCGCCTCTCAAACTCTCTGACACCGGCGAAAAAGCCGTGCGTTGGATGGACGAATTCCGGCTGAACCAACTGCCTGTGGTAAAGAACCGAAAATATTTGGGCCTGGTCACTGAAGAGAATGTGATGGAGGCTAAGAACCCAGACTTGATCCTGGAAAACATTCCTTTTGATTTCGAGCACGTGCACGTGCAGCAGAATCAGCACTTCTATAATGTGATGGAGCTTGCCATTAAAAACAAGGTGCAAGTGGTACCCGTCCTTGACGATCTGCAAGAATATTTAGGGGTAATCACGGTGAACGATACTATCTCAGCCTTCGGGCAAATGTCTGCTATACAGGGGCAAGGCGGTATTTTGGTGCTCTGCATGGCTGAGCGGGACTATTCTTTAAGTGAGATAAGCCGTCTAGTGGAGTCAAACAATGCCAAAATATTGAGCGCCTACGTTTCACCAGATGAAGCCGATATTTTTAGAATAAAGCTTACCCTTAAAATTAACACTTCAGATTTAACCCGTATAGTCGCCACCCTTGAAAGGTTCGGGTATAAGATCACAGCGCAATTTCAGGACACTTCCAACGAACCAGAAGATCAGGATAGATTAGACATGCTTCTCCGGTATTTAAATATTTAAATTTTAAATATTAGCAGAGGCAATATATATTTGTTCTGATATTGAATGCTTTGCACTATCTTTGAGCAAGACGGACTATGAAAATAGCAATAGTTGGTAAACCAGTGAAAGAGGAAGTGATTCCTTTTGTAAGCCGGCTATTCGATATTTTGGTCCGCCAAGGGATTCAAGTGACGGTTGCAGATCATTTTGTGGAATCACTGTCGCCTTTCGCCAACATACCATCCCAAGCTGATGTCTTTGACCGGGAAACCAGTCTCAAAGATGTCAATTACATGTTGAGTCTGGGCGGTGATGGTACATTGTTGGATGCGGTGACGTATGTGGGGGCTTTGCAAATTCCTATCATGGGTATTAACATGGGACGGCTAGGGTTTCTAGCTTCAGTACCTTATGCCCAGTTAGATGTTGCCGTAGATTCTCTGTTAAAGGGGCATTTTACTTTAGAAGATCGGTCTCTCATCCACTTAGATAGTGATCAGGAGGTATTTGACGGAAAGAACTTCGGGTTAAATGAGTTTTCAATTGTGAAGCGTGATACCTCTTCTATGATAGCGGTGCATACGTACATTGACGGGGAGTATCTGAATTCTTATTGGGCAGATGGCCTGATAGTGGCAACCCCTACCGGATCTACGGGATATTCACTTTCTTGTGGTGGTCCGGTGATGATGCCACAGACAAACAATTTTGTGATATCCCCCGTATGCCCGCATAACTTAAATGTGAGGCCTCTGGTGGTATCTGATAAAAGTGTAATTTCTTTTGAGATTGAGGGGAGAAGCACAAGGTATCTGGTGTCTTTGGATTCAAGGTCTAAACCAGTTGATGCTTCAATTCAGCTAGCGGTAAGGCGGGAGGATTTCAATGCCAGATTAGTGAAATTAAACCAGGTAAATTTCTTAACAACGCTTAGAACGAAGATGCATTGGGGGCTTGACCAACGGAATGGTTAAGTAAAACTTAAATATATTAAAGTCCTATTGTTTGTTTGTAGTAATAAAAAAAAGTATAATTTTGTCCGTTGCAGGACAATACACGATTTAGCATACAAAAAGTAATACAGTAATAGTTGATGGCATGAAAAAATTTTTCTCTACTTCTTTAATTTTGTTTGTTCTTTTTATGGCTGCTGCTCCCGAGGCAGAAGCCCAGCGGTTTAGTAGGAGAAATCTTTACAATAGTGTTGGGATTAGTTTGAACGCCATGAACTACTTTGGTGACGTTACCCCTGAGTCTGACTTTACCAGCTTACGTTTAAACTCTACCCGCCCAAGTGTATCTGTTCACTTTACTCGTAAATTCACTCCAAGAATCTCTGGTAGAGCTGCACTTTCATGGGGTAGAATCACAGGTGATGACAGTAAAAGTGCTGACTTTTCTGAGCCAGAAAATGAGCCAAGATTCAAACGTAATCTGAGCTTCAGAAATGACATTAAAGAGTTAAGTGTACAAGGGGTAGTAGACCTATTTCAGAACCGCAGAACATATTTGCGTCGTCCTGACTTTACACCTTATGCCTTCTTAGGAGTTGCTGTATTCCATCACAATCCTAAAGCTTATTATGACGGCAGAGATGCAAGGGTTGATGCCGGCTGGTATGAATTGCAGCCTCTGGGAACTGAAGGCCAATATGCGGATGACAATGATTATCCAGAGCCCTACAAAAAAGTCCAGTTTGCTATACCTTTTGGTTTAGGTGTGAAATACAAGTTGGCTAGAAACTGGGACCTTGGTTTTGAAATCACCTGGCGTAAAACCTTCACAGATTACTTGGATGATGTGAGCACTACTTATGCAGACAAAGGAGATTTAACTACCGTTGCTGCCATCTTATCTGACAGAAGTGCTGATAATTCCAGAGCAGGCTCTTATCCTATCATTACAGAGAATGGGTACAGCAGAATAAACGGTTATGGTGCCAAAGGAGATCAAAGAGGAGATGCTTCAGATGAGGATTGGTACATCTCTACAGGATTTTCTTTAAATTATATCCTAACTCCTGCAAGAAGAGGACCGAAATTCCGTTAATCCGGAAACACCTTTGATTTTGAGTAAATGATTTTAAAAACAGTACGCACACTCCTTATTTGCACTTTGGTACAAATAGGGAGTGTTTTTTTTGCATTACCTGCCGCTGCGCAGCAACAGACGGGACAGCCAAGAACTACTAGTGAGATAGGTATTGGCATAGGAGGAGTGGTGTACAAGGGTGATGTGGCTCCCAGATATCGCTTGAAAAGCAACAGGCCTGCTTTGACCCTCTTCTATAAAAAAGACATATCTACTTCTTTAGCCTGGAAAGCAGCGGTACTCCTAGGGAAAATGCGTGCGGAAGATCAGGAGGGAACAAACTCTGGTCTGGCCAATGACTTGCCCTTGTCTGTCTACAGAGGAGCCAATGTAACCACAAGCGTGTTGGAGCTAAGTGCAGGTATAGACTACAACTTCCTTGATTACTATGATTTTAGGCGTAATCTACGATGGACGCCCTATTTCACAGTAAGTGCGGCAGGATTGGTTTACAATAATAAGACCATTGCCATCAATCCTTCAATTATTTATCCTGCCAACACAGACGAGGAGCAGAAATATAAAACCCGCTTTGCTTTAGCGGTTCCCGTAGGAGCTGGCGTTAAATATGCCTTATCTGAACATTGGAACTTAGGCTTTGAAGCTGGAGTGAGAGTTCTCTTCACAGATAAGTTTGATAATCTTGTTGAGCAGAACGAACAGGTAATGAATCCGAATAGCAGAGACCTCTACTTCTACAATGGAGTAAGTGTTTCCTATACTTTTTACAAAATCAATTGCCCCATCCGTTGAGGTAAATGGGGAAGCATTACGAGAAATAAGTATTATATGGTGAGCTTTTCCTAAATTGCATTGAAATTTCTTTTTAATGAGCCTCAAGGAAAAGATAGATATAGGCAATTTGCCGCAACATGTTGCCGTTATTATGGACGGGAATGGTAGATGGGCAAAGAAAAAGGGCAATCTTAGGATTTTTGGCCACCAGAATGCTATTACTGCCGTTCGCGAAACAGTAGAAGCATCTGCTGAACTGGGTGTTAAATACTTAACCCTCTACGCTTTTTCCACTGAAAATTGGTCAAGGCCAAAGTATGAAGTGGATGCCCTCATGCAGTTATTGGTAAGCACCATCCGGAAGGAGACCGAGACGTTGAACAAAAATAACATCCGGTTGCAGTCCATAGGAGATTTGGCAGCACTGCCACAGGCTTGCAGAAAGCAGCTGGAAGAGGCCATCGAAATCACAAGTCAGAATACCCGCATGACACTGGTCTTGGCTTTGAGCTATAGTGGACGATGGGAATTGGTGAATGTGATACAAAAATTGGCTGCTCAGGTAAAGGCCGGAGAGTTAGAGCCTGAAGCTATCACTGAAGCTCTGGTGAGTGGTGCACTTACTACTGCAGGCATACCAGACCCAGAGCTGTTAATCAGAACAAGTGGGGAGCAAAGAATCAGTAATTTCTTGCTTTGGCAGCTAGCCTATACAGAACTGTACATTACAGATCTTTTATGGCCAGATTTTAGAAAAGAACACCTATACGAAGCCATACTTGCTTTTCAGGCACGGGAACGCCGTTTTGGGAAAACAAGCGAACAATTACAAAAAGCACATTCTTAATGAGTAAGTACTTTTGGCTGTTATGCCTCTTAGTGACGTCTGGTATAACTGCCACAGCGCAAATCAGACTGGGTGTGGGCAGCAACGCTGCAACCTCTGTTGATTACGCTAATCCTAAAAAATACGAAATTGGTGGCATCACAGTAAGTGGTGCTAAGTTCTTAGATCCTACTACGTTAGTTTCTCTGACAGGGTTGAAAGTAGGCGATGAAATTGATGTGCCTGGTGATGCGATCAGTAGCGCTATTCAAAAGCTTTGGGATCAAGGCATTTTGGGTGGCGTGGATGTACGTGCTACAAAAATTGAAGGGAATAAGATATTTCTTGATTTCTTTTTAACCGAACGTCCTCGTTTATCACGGTTCGATTTTACCGGTGCTACAAAGGCGCAGGCGGAAGACCTTCAGAAACAAATTTCCCTTAACAAAGGAAGAGTTGTTACAGATGCTCTTCTCAATTCTACCCGTACCACTGTTCAAAAATTTTTCCAGGACAAAGGCTACCTTAACGCGCAAGTAGTTATCCGGCAAACCCCAGACTCTGTTATCGCGAACAGTGTTGCGTTAGATATTAGAGTAGACAAAGGGGAGAAAGTACGCATTGGCGAACTGGATATTGAAAGACTTAACCCTGTCAATGAAGTGAAGGGCGGTTTAGGTAGCTTAATATCTGGTATCTGGAAGGAAGAGGAAGAGGGTTTTTCTGAAACAAAACTGAAACGCCAGTTAAAAAAGACCAAAGAAAAGAAATTCTATAAGGTCTTCACGGGAGCTAAGTTCAACAGAACAGAGTACGAGGCAGACAAAAAGCTTCTTATTGATTTCTACAACAAAGAAGGCTACCGTGATGCAGTCATTGTCTCTGACTCTATCTACAAAATGTCAGAGGACAGAATAGGAATCAAGATTGTAGTAGATGAAGGAAGAAGATACTACTACCGGAACATTACTTGGAGCGGCAATTATCTGTATGATGATGCTATGCTTGCCAGAGTGTTGGGTTTAGAGAAAGGAGATGTATACAATAGGGAAGAGTTGGACAAGCGTCTGAACTATAACCCTAGCGGAAACGACATCACCTCTCTGTACATGGATGATGGTTACCTGTTCTTCCAAATTGAACCTGTAGAGGTTGCCGTAGAAGGTGATTCTATTGACATTGAGATGCGTCTTAGTGAAGGTTCCCAAGCTACAGTAAACTCTATTACCGTGGCTGGTAACACTAAGACAAGTGACCATGTGATTCTTCGTGAGTTACGGACCTTACCAGGGCAGAACTTCAGTAGATCAGCTTTGATCCGTTCTCAGCGTGAACTTTCCAATTTAGGATATTTTGACCCGGAGAAAATTGGAATGGAGCCTGTTCCAAACCCTGAAAATGGAACAGTAGATATTCGCTATACGGTAGAGGAACGTCCAAATGACCAGATTACCTTATCCGGTGGTTGGGGCGGTGGCCTTGGTGCTGTGGGTACGGTAGGTTTAGTATTGAATAACTTCTCTCTACGCAAGGCAACTAACTTTAAAGAGTGGAGACCCGTTCCTTCCGGTGACGGACAACGCCTGGCTTTGAATATCCAAGCTAATGGTAAAAGGTACCAGTCTTACTCGCTTTCTTTCACTGAGCCTTGGTTAGGTGGTCGCAGACCAAACTCATTAACGGTAAGTTTAAGTAAGTCTATCCAACGCTTTAACCAACGTGATGAGTTTAGCCAGATTCAGGAATCCTTCATTGATATCTCTGGAGCGAGTGTAAACCTTGGTAGAAGATTACGGTGGCCAGATGACTATTTTACCCTGAGTAACTCTCTTTCTTACTTCAGGTACAACATGAGCAATGGCTCAACCATTTTCCGGGGGTATGCAGAGGCCGATAAGATTAGAGATGCAAACAACGTTTCTTTCATTACATCTTTCGCGCGCTCAAGCATTGACAACCCGACCTATACCCGTTCTGGTTCTTCCATAGGACTGAACGTGACCTTTACCCCTCCTTACTCTTTATTTAAGAGTACTGTGAATAACTTCCAATGGATTGAATTCCACAAATGGATGTTTGATGCTTCCTGGTTCCATTCACTAAGTGGTAATGGAAAGCTTGTGTTAAACACCCGGGCTCACTTCGGCTTTATTGGAACCTACAGCTCTAAAGGAGAAATTGGTCCGTTTGAACGATTTAAACTAGGTGGTTCAGGCCTGGGTGGAGGTTCTTTTATTGTGGCTACTGACTATATAGGTTTGAGAGGCTATGAAGACGAAAGTATCACTCCAAACGGAGCTGGAGGTATTGCTTTCAACAAATACGTTGCGGAGCTACGCTATCCTGTTTCTTTGAACCCCGCTGCTACCGTGTTTGTTCTTGGTTTTGCAGAAGCAGGTAATAACTTTGGAAACTATCGTGAATACGATCCATTTAAATTGTATCGTTCTGTAGGGGTAGGAGCCAGGGTATTCATGGCAGCCTTTGGTTTGCTTGGATTTGACTATGGTTGGGGACTTGATACCGTTCCGGGTTTACCTGGAGCAAATGGAGGTCAGTTCCACTTTATCATTGGCCAGCAGATCAGATAATTGTTGGAACAGAATTTGTTAAGGTAAACATGATGAAAAAGGTAGGGTGCTTTTTAGTATTGGGTTTGTTTCTACTCTTTGGAAGGGACGCCTATGCCCAGCGCTTTGGCTATATTGATTCTGGTTTTATCTTACAGAAAATGCCTGCCTATGCTAATGCCCAATCAGAGGTAGAGAAACTCTCCCAAACATGGCAAAAGGAGATAGAGGGTATGCGTGCGGAACTTGAAAAGCTTCAAAAGAGTTATCAAGCTGAAGAGATTCTTTTAACGCCTGATATGAAGAAGAAGCGTCAGGAGGAACTCAACCGTAAAGACACTGAGCTAAGAGAGTTCCAGCGTAAGATGTTTGGCTTTGAAGGTGCTTTGTTTAAAAGACGCCAGGAGTTGATAAGACCAGCCCAGGATCAATTATTTGAAGCAGTTGAGAAGATTGTCCGCGCAAGGGGTTTAAACTTTATGTTTGACAAATCTGGTGATGTGGTGATGCTTTATACGGATCCGCGGCATGATTATACAGAGTTTGTATTAGAAGAGTTAGGTTTAGCCTCTAAAGAGCAGAATATAGCAGGTGCCCGTCCGGCAGATGCTTTGAAAGAAGATCCGGCAGATGTGCCGCCATTGCCAGCAGAAGTTACTCCTGCTACCCCAACAACTAAAAAGGTTACGCCTAAGCGTCAAGCAGCACCTGTTAAAAAGAAAAACAATTAAACAAACTACTAAGTAACTTAAAATGAACAAATTGAAATCTCTGTTGGTAGCCGCTTTTTTACTGGTAAGTGTGGCTTCTTTTGCACAGACAGGAAACGTAAAGGTTGGTTATACCAACGCTAATTACATTATCAGTCAACTCCCCGAGAGCCGCCAAATTGAGTCTGACCTGAAAGCACACAGCAGCCAATTGGAGAAAGAGCTTCAGAACAAGTACAAGTCTTATCAGGAGAAAGTAGAAGCTTATAAAAAAGGTGCTCCTACTATGACAGATGTGGTTAGAGCTGATAGAGAAAAAGAGTTGACCACCTTGCAGTCATCCATTGAAGAGTTTCAGCGTAATGCAGACGCTTCTTTGCAGAAAAAAGAGCAGTCAGCATTAGAACCTGTAATGAACAAGATCCAGAAGGCTATTGACAAAGTAGCGAAAGAGAATGGTTATACCCACATCTTCACCGCTGAGGCTTTGTTATACGGACCAGAAGATGGAAACAGCTTCACTGATTTAGTTTTGAAAGACCTAGGTGTAACTCCAGCTCCTAAGGGTTCTCCAGCTGCTTCTGCTGCTACTCCAGGTGCAGGAACTTCTCCTAAGCCAGCAGTACAAAACTCTGCTCCTGTTAAGAAGAAAAAATAAGGATTTAGATTCTTCGATTATTATAAAGAGCCGGTGACGTATATCGTTACCGGCTCTTTATTTTTGTGGTAGATTTTGGAAAACACATCAAAAGCGCATGGAATTACCTGAAGGCAGAGAAGATGATTTAGAGGACTTGGCAGGTGCTGATTCAGATGAATTATTTGAACACCACCGTATCCAGGTTGATAAAGGCCAGGCGCTGTTACGTCTTGATAAGTTCCTGATGGATCGTTTGCCCAACGTAACGCGGAACAAGCTGCAAGATGCTATCAAGGCAGAATCTGTAAGGATAAATGGTAAGGCCACTAAGGCAAGTTATAAAGTCAAGCCTTTAGACGTTATTACCGTAACCTTGGCTACTCCGCCCAGAGACACGGATGTAGTGCCGGAGGATATTCCTTTGAACATCATGTATGAAGATGAGGAGTTGATGATGATCAATAAACCAGCTGGCATGGTGGTGCACCCAGCGTATAACAATTGGTCAGGCACGTTAGTGAATGGATTGGTTTATTACCTCCAAAATCTTCCCACTTCCAGAAATGGAGAAATAAGGCCTGGATTAGTACATAGGATTGATAAAGACACCTCGGGCTTGTTGGTGATTGCCAAGACCGAATTAGCTATGGCAGTCTTAGCTCGCCAGTTTTTTGATCATTCTATTGAGCGAACTTATTATGCCATTGTATGGGGAGTTCCAGATTTACAGAAAGGAACCATTATTGGCCATATAGGACGTAGCTTGAAGGATAGAAAAGTAATGGCAGTGTACCCCGACGGGGAGTTTGGTAAACCTGCTGTTACCCATTATGAAGTCCTTGAAAGCTTCACTTACTGCAGCTTGGTTAAATGTAACCTTGAGACAGGACGGACCCACCAGATACGGGCTCATATGAAGTACTTAGGTCACCCTCTATTCAATGACAGTACTTACGGAGGAGATAAAATAGTGAAAGGGCAGCAAACAGGCTCTTACAAAGCCTTTGTTCAAAACACTTTTGATGCATTACCCAGACAAGCCCTTCATGCTAAGTCTCTAGGGTTTACTCATCCTACTACTGGTGAATTTATCTTCTTTGAATCCGATCTTCCAGATGACTTTAAGGCTGGTTTAGAAAGATGGCGACAGTACGGCCAAGTTCTTCAAGATAGAATACATGTTTAACTTGATCGTGGGGTCAGTAAAAATTTTCTTACCACTTATTTATATATTTTGATGGCCCTTAATTCTAATTTGGTTTCTGTTACCAGCCTGTTTTTCAAAATCTATCTGAAATTAACCCAAACTGGTAAGACCAAATGAATAGCACAGTTCATTTGGTCTTACCAGTTTGGGTTCTAAGTAAGAAGGTTTTTGCTACTGGTTATAGGAAACTTTCAAGAATAAAGGCATAAAAAAACTCCTCTATAAAGAGGAGTTTTTTTATGCCTTTATTTAAGCTTATTTCATGGCTTTTAATCCATTCAAACCATTAGCAGCATCAGCATTGGTAGGATCCAGTGCTTTTACTTCCTGCCAATGTTTGGTGGCATTAGCTTTGTCTTTTTTCAAATAATAGTAATAGCCAAGATAGTTGTTTGCGGTGATAAGATCTTTTTTATACTTCTCTTTATCACCAGATGTCAACTTAATGAATTCTTCATAGTGGGGTTTTGCCAAACCAGCTTTCGTCTCTGGGTCTAAGCTATAATTTACACGGGCTCTCCAGAAGTGACCATACGCGTAGGTAGGGTTCTTTGTAGTGATGATTGCGTACACGCTATCTGCCGTTTTATAATCATCATTCAACTCATGTGCATAACCATAGTAGAATAGATCGGTATTGTTAGGAGGCGTGGTCGCAAATTTAGATTTATATGCTTCAATCGCTTTAGGATAGTTCTTGAGGCTCAGGTATTGCTTTGCCAAAAGATCATCATATAACGGGTTCTTAGGGTCTAACTGTTTCGCCTTTTCAATGAGAGCTACTGCTTCCTGTGGTTTGTTGTTTTCAGAAAGGATGTTAGCATAGTACTCATAGTCTGAAGGAATACGCTTAGACTCATCATACTTGTTGAAGTAAGCAGTCATTGCCTCCATCGCTTTATCGTACTGTTTGGTGTCATAGTAGTTATATGCCAGCAAACGGTTCATTGCAATGTTGTTAGGATCTACTTTCAATACTGCCTGAATTTCATTCATAGCATTGGCGTAATCCTTTGTCAAGTACAAGATAGAAGCATACTTAGCGCGAGTCTCAGGCGTGTTTTCCGCCATAGACACATACTTCTTGATGTACTCAGAGCTCTTAGGGTATTGCTCTGCACGGTAATACAGTTCTGCTAGCTCAAGGTACGTTGGAGCGTAGTTAGGATCAGCTGCTACTGCGGCATCTAACGCTTCTTTGGCCTGAGGGAAGTTACGAGACTGTACGTACAATTGTCCCTTGCGCAAATACGCTTTAGCGAACTTATTATTAGCAGCGATAGCTTTGTCATAGTTAGCCATTGCCTTACCGCCATCAACTGTTTTGTTATTCAGGTAAGCATCGCCTAAAAGCACGTAAGCATTGGCATTTTTAGTGTCTTTGCTTACTGCTTCCTCTAACACCTTAATAGCCTGAGAAAGATCTTTTACACCAGAGGTCACGTAAGCTTCGCCAATCATGATTTTGATGTTGTTATCCTTGTTTTTAGTCATAGACAAGGCCTTATCAAAAAGTTGCTGGGCTTCGGCAGTTTTGTTAGCTTCTAATGCAGCTTTGCCTTGTTTTACTAAGCCGGCTGCCGAGTTGTCTTGTACTGCGCTAAAAGCAAACTCTGTTTGCTCCTGGGGGGACTGTATAACTAAAAGTTTATTTTCAATCTTACCAGAACGCAGCCCATTGTTATGTGCTGAGGCCCCAGCGGCAGTGAAAAAAGCAGCCGCTAAAACTCCATACGTTTTCCAGTTCTTAATCATTGGTTTGGTTGTTAGTGTGAGTGAAATTCTAGTTTAAATTATTCTCTAAAGCCTACAATGCGTACAGGCATTGATGCAGGAACTAAGCCAGATTTTAAAATAATTCTCTGCCCTTTGTCACCGGTAATGAAGGATGCAAAACCTGTGCCAAGTCCGGCACGGGCCTCCTTACTTATTATAAAAACCTCTCTGCGTAACGGATAAGTTCCTTGTGCTAAGTATCCTTGATAAGGTTGTACGAAATCATCTTCAGACGTTGGGTTCTCTTTCACGCTGATTCCCACTACATTCACCCTGTTCAGGAAACTTATAGCTGTACTATCATGGCGATCACTAATCCAGTTTACGCCAATAACACCAATGGCATTCCTGTTTTGTGCTACGTAATCTACCAAGTTCGAGTTGGAGGTAGAAGCATAGGTATTAGGAGGAAGAGGTTGTTTCTGATTGATTGAATCCAGAATAAATCGTGCTGTACTAGAGTTACTGTTATCAAAGACAATGGTAATCTTTCCGTCTGCCGCAGTAGGATCTAATTGCTTCCATGAGGTTGTTTTCCCCGTAAAAATGCTGCGTATCTGCTGCATGGTAAGCGTTGTATCAGTGTTTTCCTTGTTCAGGATAAGAGCAATACCGTCTACAGCAATCTTATTAACTCTGGGAGTAATTTTCAGTTTAGCAAATTCAGCTTTTTCCTCTGCATTTAATTGGCGGGCCATGATAGCAAAGCGAACGGTATCGGTAAGCAAGTCCTGCACTACCTGCACCTCTGGTTTATACACAGCCTGCACCTTAGCATATTTGTATATGCTTTGAAAGGTCTGTATTTGTGCATCTATAATAGGGGCAAATGACTCATCTACACTGATCTTGATAGAACCAGTAGTAGGGGAGTCTGCTGGGCCACTTCCAGACTGGCCGCAGGAAAAAGTAGCTAGAGCTACACCTACAGATGCCAAGAATGTTAAAAGATTAATCTTCATCATATCGTCTGGATTTTTTGAAATATTGTTGATACGCTCTCACAAATCTAATAATTCCATAGAAAAGGAGCAGTCCGCCTAGAATATATTTATATTCTTTAGGAAACGGTATTTGTTGAGGATTGGAAAGTAAAACGTACAAACCAAAGCCAAAGTATAAAAGCACCATAAGTAAAGAAACATACTTCATGATACTTCCATAGGTACTTTGTTGGCGGTCACGCGTGGGTCTTCTTGAGTAGTTCATGGTGTTACTATTTGATGAGGGCTTCTAACAGAATACGTTTAATAAGGGACTCAGGTAAAAAAGAACTCCGAAGACAACCCATTCTTTAAGAATGACTGTCTCCGGAGCTTTTACTTTAAAGAACGTGTGGGATTGGTTACTTGATCACGATACGGTAAGGTACTGTATATTTTACAGACACTTTACGGCCGTTCTGCTCTCCTGGGCTCCATTTAGGCATACCCTTGATCACTCTTACGGCTTCCTCATCAAGACCATAACCAAGGCCTTTCATTACTTCAATGTTAGTGATTTCACCAGTAGGGCCTACCACGAAGCTAAGTACTACTGTTCCTTCAGCGCCAGCGCGTTGAGCGGCAGACGGAATTCTGAATTTCTCACCAAGGTATTTGAACATGGCTGCTTGTCCTCCAGGGAACTCAGGCATTTTCTCTACAGCAATGTAAACCTTCTCTTCAAAAACTTCCTGAGCCGGACCAGCAGGACCAGTTCCGTTTTCAATGCCTTCCAGGGTTGGTGGTGCTGTTGGGTCACCTTTTACCGTTTCTGTACCAGCATCTGTTTTCTGAAGTTCCTTCACGTCCGGAATCTCTTCCTTCCGTACTTCTTCGTCTTTCTTTACTACCGGAGGAGTAAACTTAACGGTTGAACGTACAGGTGGTGGGGGTGGTGGTGCATCTGGTGGTGGGGGCGGCGGTGGCACTACCTTCTCAACGGAAGGTGGGGCTGCCAAGTCCACTACTTTTACTACCGGAGCCTTCACGACCTCTTCTTCATCCTTGAACATTGACTGAATCAAAGGAATACTTAAGAAGAGAACGAAAAGAATGATTGCAATAACAATCGCCCGGTTAACATGCTTCGTGTAAAGCTTACGAAGCATGTACGCGCCATACTCTTTATTACGGCCTTCAAAGACCATATCATCAAGGCTGGCGGTTGCTAAACGTTGGTTGTCCATTATTGCGCTCCTCCTTTCAGTGCGTTTCTAAGTAAAGTGGCATCTGCATTATCTAGCTCGACAATGGCATATCTTTGTGTGCCCGAAATACTCATTTCATCCAGAATGTCTACCAGGTTCTTGTAAGAAGAAGTTTCATCAGCTT
This sequence comes from Rufibacter tibetensis, assembly GCF_001310085.1. Taxonomy (GTDB): domain Bacteria; phylum Bacteroidota; class Bacteroidia; order Cytophagales; family Hymenobacteraceae; genus Nibribacter; species Nibribacter tibetensis. Next base: position 1,787,528 of record NZ_CP012643.1, on the reverse strand, counting down.
TAATCAATACTACCAGTTTCGGATTTGATTTCTTCTCCAGTAATACTTTTCTGATTCCTTTCGCTGACCAATCCGTTTCCTCTAGGGTTGGTATAATGTTCTGGCTAGGTTGGTGCAAGCCAGCATAATAGAAAATTCTATCATCAGAACCCAAAAGGACAGTAAAAGCATTAGATGCTTTAATCTCAGATTGCTCTTCTTGGTTCTTTGGCTTCACTGGCATGTTGATCTCCATGATCTGGGGTTTTGCCAGCGTTGTGGTCATAACGAAGAAAGTAAGTAGTAAGAAGCCAAGGTCCACCAACGGAGTCATGTCCACTTTTGTAGAGCCTTTCTTGGCCCGTTTCTTACCGCCATCGTCACCACCGGACTGCTGTATTTCTGCCATGTTGGTTCCCTTTCGTTATAGGTTACGAGGTTTAACTTCCATATCTGTTACAAGATTGAAACGGTTCACGTTCTTTTCTTGCAAGATCTCAATCACACGACCAGCTATTGGGTAACCTGCCTTGCCGTCTCCTTTGATAGCTACAATAGACTGAGGGTTGGAGTAACGGGCCAATTGTACCCAGTCTCCTAACTCATTTCTTGTAGAATCAATTGGAATACCTGGCTGATTCACCTTTTTCATAGCCTCGGGGTTCATAGACAGATAAGACTTAAGCTGATTGATAGGAACTCCGAAAGACGCTAAAGTAGAAAATGTCTGCTTTTCTGTGTCTGTGAAGGCAACTCCGTATTTCTCGCTGATTTTGTCTATCAGTCTTAATTTAGTGTTTTTGTCGTCTACCCCAAAGAAAACCCGTTCGTCATTACCAATACTAATGGTGATAATATTGGCGTCAGGAGCTTTGATTTCTGAGGTGGCAGAAGGCGTATCCACTACCAGCACTTCCTCTGGCGCGAACTTCGAGATAAGCATGAAGAACGTTACCAGAAGGAATGCCAGGTCCACCATGGGCGTCATGTCCAGGGAGGGGGAAGTTCTGTGTATTTTAACTTTAGGCATTTGCTTTTCCTTCTAAGCTAGAAGCTTAAATTAGATAGTTCTGTTGTTTTCAGTGTGCTGAGCAGCATACGTTTGAATGATGCTGTAAGAAGCCTCATCAATGCTGTAAGTCAACTCATCAATTTTGCTTGTGAAGTAGTTGTAAGCAACAATGGCGATTGCAGAACCTGTAATACCAAGAGCCGTGTTAATCAAAGCCTCAGAGATACCGTTTGCCAGCTGGGTAGCGTCAGGAGCACCACTTGCAGTTGCAAGAGCCGCGAACGCTTTAATCATACCTAGTACCGTTCCAATCAGACCTACCAGAGTAGAGATAGAGGCGATAGTTGAGATGATTACCAAGTTTTTCTCTAGGATTGGCAATTCAAGAGCAGTTGCTTCTTCAATTTCCTTCTGGATAGCCAGGATACGCTGATCTTTCGTCATACCATGCTCATTGTGCATTTCTTGATATTTCAGTAAGCCAGCTTTTACTACGTTACCTACAGAACCTTTTTGTTGGTCGCAAACAGCAATAGCGCCATTAATATCGTTGGCATTCATTTTCTGACGTACGCTTCTCACGAAAGACTCAAGGCCTTTACCACCTTTCGCTTTGCTGATGGTCAAGAAACGCTCAATTGAGAAAGCGACTACCAGAATGTTGATGGAAATTAAGATAGGCACAATGAAACCTCCTTTGTATACCTGGCCAAGATAGTTACCTGGTAGGGGGTGATTAGCATTGTCTCCGCCCTCAAAGTTGGCTGGATTACCAAGGATAAACAGATAAATAAGAACAGCAGCAATAATGGCCACCGGAATTACGATGCTTGCAAACATTGAGCCTGCTTTGCCTTCATTTTTTTGTGCTGGTTTTGTAGTTGCAGATGCAGGTGCACTCTTTTTTTCCATTGTTTCTAAAAATTTAGGTTTAGTTGTTTGTGTTACTGTGTTAGTTGTTAATAATGAATTGGTTGTTAAAAAGTTAAATGCTCTTTTGACATGAATAATTCCATCAATCAGGTTATTTGAGAAACAGAATTGCTTCAGTTTAGGAGCAACCTAGATACAAGCCTAGGGATTTAAACGCAAAATATCAAATTATGCTCGAAAATTTATCCAAAAAGTACAATCAAATTATCAATTATTTGAAATTTTGCAATTTAGGTAGTAGACTCGCGTTAGGTCTTGGCTTCATTCCAATAGACGTCCATTTCTGCTAAAGTCATTTCGCTAAGTCTTTTTCCCTGGGCAGAAGCTGCCTTTTCAAGGTACTGGAACCGCTTGATGAACTTCTGGTTCGTTCTTGCTAATGCTTCTTCAGGGTTAAGGTCCAGGAAGCGGGCAAAGTTGATCAGGGAAAAGAAAACATCGCCCAACTCATCAGTGGCTTTGGCTTTGTCTTCATTGCTTAGAGTAGGCTTGTCAAATTCAGCTTTGAATTCGGCCAGTTCTTCTTCTACTTTCTCCCAGACCTTTGATGGTTCATCCCAGTCAAAACCAACACCGCGGGCCTTCTCTTGAATCCGCATAGCTTTCACCATGGAAGGGAGCGACGAAGGAACGCCTTCCAGCACTGACTTATTGCCTTCTTTCAGCTTTAAGCTTTCCCAGTTCTGTTTTACCTCTTCTTCTGTTTCGGCCTTGGTGTCTCCGTAAATATGCGGATGTCTGAAGATCAGTTTATCGCACTGGGCATTCAGGACCTCAGCAATGTCAAATTCACCTTTCTCTGAAGCAATCTTTGCGTAGAAAACCAAATGCAGTAATACATCACCTAACTCTTTTTTGATTTCAGGCATGTCCTGGGTTAGAATGGCCTCTGAAAGCTCGTAGGTTTCCTCAATGGTGAGGTGCCGCAAAGTTTCCATGGTTTGTTTCCTGTCCCAAGGGCATTTCTCCCGCAAATCATCTAAAACATCCAGTAAACGGTTAAAAGCATCTAACTGGGCCTGGCGCGAGTAAGCGGGTACTACAGGGTTTTCCATTTAGCAAAGATAAACGTATTGTTAGGAAATCAGGAGGTATGCATAGTTTCTTAACGTTTTAGTAACACAACAAACCGTAAACTTTTCTGCATTGGTGCTTAGGGCCAACCTGTTTTTCTGCTGTTTTAGAAAAAGCAAGCATAAAACAGGTTACGTTCCAGCCTGGACCTTGTCGCAGCGAAGAACGATTTATTTTCTACTATGATGCATGTGTTTTCCGGATTCCATAAATCCTTATTCAAAAAAATATATTTTTTTCTTCAGCCTTTAATGGGCAACCAATGGCACTGGTATAAAAGGGTTGGTGCTTAGAAAGTACCAAGACAACGAAACCAGATAGTAAAAGGTTGTCTTTACTGGAGTAGAAGAAGAAAGCAAAAATACTGGCTGTTGGTTTTAGGCCAGTTTTACAAAAACACAGCAGAACCAAGCTAAGACAAAGGTTTCTGGTGGAAGATTTAGAAAGCAGAGAACTTGTGGTTGCACCTATCAAAGCACCTTTTTTGCTTCTTTTCAATAACAGCTTTCTTGTCCTAAAATAAGGTGGGTTTGGTGCTAGGCCATGAATTCAAAGGAGGAATAAAATATTTTAAAGAAACGTAAGCATTCCTTTGTCTCCGTTTTTGTGTTGATTCAGTTCAATTTTACTACTTTTGCTTGTTCAAAAATAGGAATCAGTGGCACTTATAAAATCAATATCAGGAATAAGAGGTACTATTGGGGGAGAAGTGGGAGAGGCCCTAACGCCGGTAGATGTAGTGAAATTTGCGGCAGCTTTCGGGACTTGGGTTCTGCAAACCACCAATAACAATACAATAGTTATTGGCCGTGACGCCCGCTTGTCTGGCGAGATGGTTAATAGATTAGTGGCCGCAACCCTTCAGGGTTTAGGGATCAATGTCATTGATTTAGGCCTGTCAACTACCCCAACGGTAGAGATGGCGGTTCCTGCTAAAAAAGCTGGCGGAGGTATCATTCTCACCGCCAGCCACAACCCTAAACAATGGAACGCTCTTAAGCTCCTGAACCAGCACGGCGAATTCATCAATGATGCTGAAGGAAAGTTGGTATTAGAGTTAGCTGAACAGGAGGCCTTTAAGTTTGCTGAAGTAACCAAACTAGGGAAATACACCCAAAGCGATAAGTTTCTAAAGAAACACATCAAAGCCGTGTTGGACCTGCCTCTTGTTGACGTAGAGGCCATCAAAGCCAAAGGCTTTAAAGTGGTGGTAGACGCCGTCAACTCAAGCGGAGGAATTGCCGTGCCCATGCTGCTGGAAGCTTTAGGGGTAGAGCAAATAGAGAGACTTCACTGTGACCCAACCGGAAACTTCGCACATAATCCAGAGCCATTGCCCGAGAACCTGGGTGAAATCTCCCGCCTTATGGAAAAAGGCAAATTTGATTTAGGCATAGTGGTAGACCCAGATGTAGACCGCTTGGCCTTGATCAACGAAGACGGCAGCATGTTTGGGGAAGAATACACCTTGGTGGCCGTAGCTGATTACGTGTTGCAGCACCAGGTAGGAAATACCGTTTCAAACCTTTCTTCTACCCGCGCCTTGCGTGACGTAACTGAGAAAGCGGGTGGGCAGTACTTTGCCTCTGCTGTTGGCGAGGTGAACGTAGTGAACATGATGAAGGAACAGAACGCCATCATAGGTGGCGAAGGCAACGGAGGTATCATCTATCCAGAACTGCATTACGGCCGTGATGCCTTAGTGGGAATTGCCCTGTTTTTGTCTCATTTAGCTAAATCAGGCTTGAGAATGTCTCGTTTGCGCGCTAAGTACCCTAATTACCACATCTCCAAAAATAAGATTGAGCTTACTAAAGAAATTGATGTTGATGCTGTGCTTTCTAAAGTGCAGAAGCACTATGTGAAGCAACCAATCAATACTATTGACGGAGTGAAGATCGAGTTTAATAAGGAGTGGGTACACTTACGTAAATCTAATACAGAGCCAATCATAAGAATCTATGCTGAGTCTGACAGCCTTTCAACGGCAGACCATTTAGCTAATAAGATCATTGGCGATATCAAAGAAATCATCTCAGCCAAATCTGAGTAATACTTAATAAAAGTCATTCATAACGTCTCTCCAGGAAACCTTCCTATGAACCGTACCTGTTTCACCTGCTGTTGTTGTAAAAAGTAAGATTTGTCATGCGTGTATATTTAGATAATGCGGCGACTACGCCCCTAGATAAAGAAGTTTTTGAAGTAATGGCTCCCTTCATGTTGGAGCACTACGGAAATCCATCATCTATACACGCCCACGGCAGGCAGGTACGGGCTGCCATTGAAGGCGCCCGTAAAACAGTGGCAGGTTTAATCAACGCGTCTCCTTCTGAGGTTTTTTTTACTTCTGGCGGTACTGAAGCGGATAATCTAGCCATAATATGTTCGGTACGTAGTCTGGGCATCAAGCACGCGGTCTCCTCTCCGCTGGAGCACCATGCAGTGTTGCACTCGCTGGAAGTACTGGAGAAAAACGGAGAGGTGGAGTTGACCATGTTACGGGTGGATGCCAATGGTGTACTTGACCTGGAACACCTGGAAATCACACTGGCGTCACAGCCTCGCACCTTTGTGTCAATCATGCATGCCAACAATGAGTTGGGCAACCTGAATAACATCCAGGCGATTGCAGACATTTGCAAGAAGTATGATGCGGTTTTCCACTCAGACACAGTGCAGACCATAGGGCATTACCGCCATGATGTGCAAGCTTTAGGTCTGAATTTTCTGGTGGGCTCGGCACATAAATTTCACGGACCTAAAGGCGTGGGTTTTATCTATGTAGATTCATCCATCAAGATACATCCGTTAATCCAAGGTGGGTCTCAGGAGCGGAACATGCGAGGTGGAACAGAAAACGTGTACGGCATCATTGGCTTGGCAAAGGCCATGGAGATTGCGTTCCGCGACATGGATGAGCATCGCCAGCATATCCAAAGCCTGAAAGATAGAATGATTGCTCAACTGCGCGAGCAGATAGAAGACGTGCAGTTCAATGGCCTTTCAGCAGAAGCAGATAAAAGCCTTTACACGGTTTTGAACGTGAGCTTGCCTGTGTCTGAGATGAACGAGATGTTGCTTTTTAACCTGGACATCAACAAGATATCAGCCTCTGGCGGGAGTGCCTGTACCAGTGGGGTAGACTTGGGTTCTCATGTCCTGCGCGCCATTGGTTCAGATATGGAGCGTGGAAATGTGCGTTTCTCTTTTAGTAAGTACAATACCATTGAAGAGATTGACTATGCGGTGGCTACCTTAGCTAAGCTTTACCAGAAAGAGACAGTTTAAGAAATCAACTTACAAGAAAAGTAAACAAGAAGCCCTGCCTTGCCGCAGGGCTTCTTGTTTTTGGCTCTTTACAGAAAAATAATCTGAAAACACCGTAGGCTTTCCCTCAAGTAGGTGTATGTGAAGGAGAACCGTAGTAGCTTTGCGGAATCATTCTACAGACATGGCAGATATCGGCATAGATTTACAGAAAGCCGCAGCATATTTAACGCAAGGCGAATTAGTCGCCATTCCCACAGAAACCGTGTATGGCCTTGCAGCCAATGCCTATGATGAGGCCGCCGTGGTGAAAATATTTGAGGCCAAGAACCGGCCCGCCTTTGATCCGCTCATCGTACACACCCATTCTGTTTCTGAGATCAGCAATATTGTGCAGGAAGTGCCGGACGCCGCTTATTTGTTGGCCGAACGGTTCTGGCCTGGTCCTTTAACGCTCATTTTACCCAAAGCCGAGCAGGTGCCGCTATTAGTTACCTCCGGCCATGATTCAGTTGGGGTGCGAATCCCTAATCATCCGCTCACATTAGACTTGCTGAGGCAGTTGCCTTTCCCGGTAGCTGCGCCTAGTGCCAACCCATTTGGGTATGTGAGCCCCACTACTGCCCAGCATGTGCAGGATCAGTTAGGAGAAAGAATTCCTTATATCTTAAATGGCGGAGATTGTGCCGTCGGGATAGAGTCTACGATCATTAGAATAAATGGAAATGAAGTGGAGGTGCTTCGGTTAGGCGGATTGGCTTTGGAAGAACTAGAGGAAGTAGTTCAAATCTCCAAAGCACAGGTGAAAACCTCATCTTCCAACCCTGCTGCCCCTGGCATGCTCAGCAGCCATTACTCGCCCCGTAAAAAGGTGCTTTTAGGCAATATTGCCGAAAACCTGCTGAAAACAGATTCTGCCCGGGTAGGCATCATTTCTTTGCAGCAGGTATTTCCTGAAGTTTCACGTGAGCAGCAAATCCAACTCTCTGCTTCCGGTAACTTAAGCGAAGCTGCCCGTAATCTTTTCTCTGCCCTTCGTGCTCTAGATCAGCAACCAGTAGATGTGATTTTAGCTGAATGGATGCCTGAGCAGGGGTTAGGTCGAGCTATCAATGACCGACTACAACGAGCTAGTTTCAGAGGATAGAAACAATTGAAAGGTATTTCGCTATTTACTTCCGGGACTTTCTTAGTTTACGTGCCTTCGCTGGCGCGAGCCTCCGGCTCGTGTCCACACGCATGTCTGAGGGCAATCTTCATATTCACATTTGTCATCCTGAAAGGACCTTGGGGGTTACAGTAATGGTGGTGAATCAATGCTTTTCTGGTTCGTCCACAAGATCTTTCCAAGATGACAGAAGAGGGGAGCTTAATAGGCTAGAATGCTTGAATTTTAAAATGAGGAAAGAGCCATCCGGCATGTGTGCGGACACAAGCCGGAGGCTCGCGCCAGCGTAGCTATATAAGCTGTTTTGCACCCATTCCCTGAAATGAAGCTTGAAACAGTAATGTCTAGTAGATAAAAAAACGCCAGCCCTTCAAAAAGGCTGGCGTTTTCTATTCAGTTGGGAGTGCAGACTACAAATTACGCAGCACGAACTCAGTCATCTTAGTGAACAGGTGGATGCTGGTGTTGCCGCCGCTGATGCCGTGGTTCCGGTTAGGGTAGTAGGCGCTCTCAAACGGAATGTTGGCTTTTACCAGCGCATTCGTCATCTCAATGGAGTTCTGGAAGTGCACGTTATCATCGCCGGTGCCGTGGATGAGCAGGTACTTGCCGCGCAGTTTGTTCGCGTGGGTGATAGGGGAGTTCTCATCGTAGCCTTTGGCGTTGTCCTGCGGCAGTTTCAGGAAACGCTCAGTGTAGATGGTGTCGTAGAAACGCCAGTTGATCACCGGAGCTACTGCTATAGCGGCTTTGAACACATCGGCGCCTTTGGTGATGGCCAGTGAGCTCATGTAGCCCCCAAAGCTCCAGCCCCAAATCCCGATACGGCTTTTGTCTACGTACGGCAGGCTGCCCAGGTGTTTCGCGCCTTCAATCTGATCGATGGTCTCGTAATGGCCTAGGTTGCCGTAGGTCATTTTCTTGAAATCTGCTCCGCGTCCGCCGGTACCCCGGTTGTCAATCACGGCAATAATGTAGCCTTGTTTGGCCAGGTAGCTGTGCCATAAGTAGTTTCGGCCTCTCCAGCTGTTTACTACTTCCTGGCTACCCGGACCGCCGTACAGGAACATCAGCACCGGGTACTTTTTGCTTGCATCAAAGTCTGTAGGCTTGATGGTGTAGCCGTTCAGCGTCACGTTCTCAGAGGTCTTGAATTGGAAGAACTCCGGCTTAGGCATGTTGTGAGCGGCCAAGGTGTTCTTCAGGTTCTCGTTGCTCTCCAGTACCTTGATTTGCTTGCCGTCTGAGGTGTGCAGACTCACCACTGTTGGAGTAGTAATAGTGGAGTAGTAGTCCAAGAAGTATTTGAAATCACGGCTCAGGTTAATGGTGTGCGTACCACGAGCAGGCGTGAGGCTTTTCTTGTTTTTACCGTTCAGCCCAATGCTGTATAAATGGCGCTCCAGCGGCGAAATCTCGGTGGAGGTGAAGTATACCAGGTCATTTTTTTCATCTACGCCATAGAAACTGCTTACTTCCCACTTACCCTTCGTGATTTGGCGCACCAGCTTGCCATTCATGTCATACAGGTACAGGTGGTTGAAACCATCTTTCTCTGAGCTGTGCACAAACTGCTTGCCGTTGGCCAGGTAAGTCAAATCATCGGTGATGTCAATGTAGGCTTTGTCGGTTTCTTTCAGAACCACTTTGCTCTGGCCGGTCTGCGTGTTGGCGTGCAGAATCTCCAGCGTGTTCTGCAAACGGTTCATGCGGCGGATGGATAACAGATTAGGCGTGTTGGTCCAGTTAATACGCGGGATGTACTGATCGGCTTCGGTACCAGTTTCCATCTTCGTGGTTTTGCCGGAATTCAGGTCGAAGGTGTAGATGGCTACGGTGGCGTTTTTCTCCCCGGCCTTCGGGTACTTGAATTTGTAATCCTGCGGGTACAGCGGGCCCCACATTTGCATGTTGTACTCCGGTACCTGGCTCTCATCAAATTTGTAAAACGCGATCTGGTTTCCCTGCGGCGACCAGAAGAAGGCCTGCGCGAAGCCGAATTCCTCTTCGTACACCCAGTCGGTGCCGCCGTTGATGATGAAGTTCCACTTGCCGTCATTGGTGATCTGGCGCTCCTGCATGGTGGCCAGGTCTACGTAGAACAGATTGTTGTCCCGCACGAAAGCCACATACTTGTTGTCCGGTGAGAAGGTAGCATATGACTGTTTTCCGCCCTGGCTTAGTTTCTGAAGCTTCTTGCTGGCGCGGTCATACACGTAGAAATGGCCTTTGCTGCTGCGGCGGTAAATCGGCTCGTGCTCCGTCTCGAACAAGATTTTAGTCTCATCGGTGCTGAAGCTGTAATCATCGTATTCCAGGGTTTTGCCGTCCACTTTGATGGCCTCGCCCTCAATGATAGTGCTCACCGGCTGACCAGTGGTTACGTCTACCTGCACAATGTCCACGGCCTGGTTCGCCTGATCGGCTACCTGCGAAGAGTAGAATTGGCCGTTCCGCATCCAGTTCACTCCGTACACCGAGCGGGCCTGGAACGTGCCTTTCCTAAAAATGTCGTCTAAATCAAAGTCTCGTTTCTGCTGGGCCTGGGCGGCCATGCCCAGCACCAGGCAGGAAGCCGCTATAAACCAGCGGTTCATTGTATGTCTCATTCGGTTTGTTTGATAGTTCGTAGCCTTAAAATTAGGCATTTATTTTGGATAGGGAGCAGGCTTAAAAACGTTCGTTTTAGGCCAGATTTGCAGAAAGTAGCCTTTAAACAAGCTATAGCTTGATGCACACATTCTGCGGATCGGTGAAAAAGCGCAGGGCTTCCCAGCCGCCTTCACGACCCACGCCACTTTGTTTGGTGCCGCCAAACGGGGTACGCAAATCCCGAAGCAACCAGGTATTAACCCATACAATACCCGATTGCAGTTGATGCGCCACCCGGTGGGCACGGGTGAGGTCTTGCGTCCAAACGGAGGCCGCTAACCCATATTGCGTGTAATTAGCATAGGTGAGGGCCTCTTCCTCAGTATCAAACGGCATCAACGTGACTACCGGTCCGAAGATTTCCTCGGTGTTGGTGCGGCAGGTGTGGGGAAGGCCTTCAAAAACGGTGGGTTGCAGGAAGTAGCCGTTGGCACAGCGTCCTTTCATGTACACCCGTTCGCCGCCGGTGAGCAGCGTGCCACCTTCTTCCTGCGCCAAAGCGATGTAGTTCTGCACTTTTTGTAGATGCACCTCTGAAACAAGCGCGCCCATCCGGGAGCCTTCCTCCATCGGATCGCCTACGGTCAGATTTTTGACTCTTTCCAAAAAAGCAGCCTTGAAACGGTCATACAGCGGGCGCTCCACCAGAATGCGTGAGCCGCAGAGGCAGATCTGTCCTTGGTTCGCAAAGGCAGCCTGCAAGGCGGTGCTCACCGTTTTCTCGAAATCACAATCTGCGAAGATGACAGTGGCGTTCTTGCCGCCCAGTTCCAGGGACAATTTCTTGAACATCGGCGCAGCCGTGCGCGCGATAGTTTTGCCAGTTTGGGTGCCGCCAGTGAAAGAGATGGCCTTGACCTCGGGGTGCTCGCACATGGCAGCTCCTGCTTTTGGACCGGTACCGTGCACGATGTTCAGTACCCCCGCGGGTAAACCTGCTTCTACACAAAGTTCAGCTAGTAGATGGGCAGTGTACGGCGTGATCTCCGAAGGTTTAGCCACCACGCAGTTCCCGGCAGCCAGGGCGGGGGCAATCTTCCAGGTGAAGAGATACAGCGGAAGGTTCCACGGGGAAATACAGGCCACCACGCCTAAAGGTTTACGCACCGTATAGTTCACCGCCACACCTTCCATGGAATGGGCCTCTGAGGCGAAGTGTTGCACGCCTGTCCCGAAGAAATACAGGTTGCTGCTGGCCCTAGGAATGTCAACGGTTCTGGAGAGCGAAAGCGGTTTGCCGTTGTCGGTGGTCTCCGCTTTGGCCAGGCGTTCTAAGTTCTGGTCAATCAGTTCTGACAACTTTATCAGAAAACGGCCCCGTTTCTCCGCAGAAAACGCAGACCATGCTGGAAACGCTGCCTGCGCTGCTTCCACTGCTGCCTGCACATCACGCTCATCAGAATCAGGAATTTGCGAGTATACCTCTCCGGTGGCTGGATTGATATTGGGCAGATAGGCTCCGGATACTGGTGCTAGGAAAGTACCGTTGATGTAGTTCTGGAGGTGCAGCATAGGTGGCAATTTGTTCTAAGAGCAGTAGTAAAAGAAGGTGTTTCTCAAGGCCGAGATCAGTTCATGTAGTTGGCTATACTCCAAAACAGATACACGATGATCGCAGAAAGGATCAGGCCTCCCAACACATTTATCACCAATAATTTCTGGTGCCAGTCTTTCAGCAGTCCTACTGCTCCGGCGAAGCATACACAAAAAACCGCGATCAGGAATCCGCCTAATTCAAAGAAGAAGGGCAGCGCCAACGCAGGAATCACCAGAAAGACCAATGCGAGATAGATGCACAGCTTGATGTTTTGGTTCCCGAGCAAAGGTTTAAGGAGTTCTGAAATGGACAACAGTAAAAACGGCAGAAACAGAAGCGCCATGAAGAAGATCAGGTAAACGGCCATCCCTCCTTCCCTGATCCACATGATGGTGAACACCAGAGAGACCAGTGAAAACCCAACGGCTTGGTACAGGCTTAAATAAAAGTTAAGTTTCTTCTGTTTCACGGCCCTCGGGTTTGAAGGTCTTCGTCTGTTCTGGTTACAGGTTACCTAATCGTCCGCCGTCTACCGGCACGTTGATGCCATTGATATAACCTGCGGCGGGCGAGGCCAGAAACGCAGCGGCAGCGGCAACCTCGGCAGGCTCCGCGAATCGGTTGGCGGGAATGCCGGCCAGCATCTCTTTCTCTATTTCTTCTCGCCGAAGGCCGGTTTTCTGCATCCTGGTTTCAATGAGAGAGTGGTGGCGGGCAGTAAGCGTGGCGCCGGGCAGCACGTTGTTTACGGTAATCCCGAAAGGAGCCAGTTCGAAGGAAAGCGTCTTCGCCCAGTTGGCCACGGCTCCCCTGATGGTATTGGACACGCCCAGCCCTTTGATAGGCTGCTTCACCGAGGTAGAGATGATGTTGATGATACGGCCAAACCCGGCCTCTTTCATGTACGGCACCACCGCTTGTACCAGCACGTGATTAGACAACAAGTGTGCTGCGAAGGCATTCTCAAACTCTTCCAAAGCCGCATCCAACGCTGGTCCACCCGCAGGGCCACCGGTGTTGTTGACGAGAATATGCGCTTGGCCTAATTTTGCCAAATAAGCCTCTAAACGCTCCTGCACTTCCCGGGGCCGGCTGAAATCTGCCACTACGTACTGGTGTTGCTGGCTGGCTTCAGTGGAAAGTTCTTTCACCGTTTCCTGCAGGCGTTCTTCGTTGCGGGCTACTAAAGTAACTGTGGCGCCTAATAACGCTAACTCCAGAGCCACCGCTTTCCCGATGCCCTGTGTACTGCCGCAGACCACGGCGTGCTTGTGCTGTAAATTCAGATCCATAGAGGTAAATGTACAGATTATTATGGATCAGCGGAATGGGTGTTTCAGGGCTGCTTTTCTGAAAACGGCTTCAAAGCGGCGCCTATCTTTTCTGCAGGAGGTTTCGTACCTTGGAGCAGTCTCTGATTGAAATCAAAGACGCATTCTGTACTCAAACGCTACTTTTATGGCCTTACAACCTGCCTTCAACTTCAAGAAATGGATAGAGGAACACCGCCACCTGCTTAAGCCGCCGGTGGGCAACCAACAGGTGTACAAAGACAACAAAGACTTTATTGTAATGGTGGTGGGCGGACCTAACTCGCGCAAAGATTACCACATCAACAACGGCGAAGAGTTCTTCTTTCAATTGGAGGGCGACATCGTGCTCAAAGTCATTGACAACGGTGAGTTCAAAGACATCCACATCAACGAAGGCGATATTTTCCTGCTTCCACCTAATGTACCGCACTCTCCGCGCCGTGGCCCAAATACCGTAGGTCTGGTGATGGAGCGCTACCGTAATGAAAGTGAGATGGACGGTTTTCAATGGTACTGCGAGAACTGCAACAACAAACTGTACGAAGAGTTTATTCCGGTATCCGACATCGTGGGACAATTGCCCGTGGTCATGAACGCCTTCTGGGCCTCAGACGAAAAACGTACCTGCTCCAACTGCGGTGAGGTCATGGCGAAGCCAGTGGTGGCACAGTAGGTAATTGTCCTTATCATTTCTTACAATGAGTTGGAGTTTCTTTTTGCCTTTAGGCGTAATGGTGTTGCTATTGGGAGGTTTACTAAAGAAGTATTGGCATTCACCCCCAAAAGCACTTCTATTGGTTTTGGTATTAAGTTTCTTACCAATTATTTAATCCTTGCTTGTCTCAAAAGCAATAGGTGCAACCTTTTACGAAGATGTGTTTGATCAAATTATCATGAGAACTATGTATCCCTTCATGTATCTAGCCTTTATTGGAGGAATTGTATCAGTGGTAAGTTTAATGGTCTACGGAATTGCAACTTTGCTGAAAAAGTAAATCTGTTGATGTTCTCCTATTCTCACTTCTACCTTTTAGAAGGATTTGCGTGCAAACTGTAGTAGACTAAGTGAGCACTGGTTTTTCATGTCAAACTACTTGGTTGAAGATTGTCAATACAAAGTTGACCCATGCCTATTCTTACGAGAGAAAGTATTCTTCTGAAGCCATCCTTACTTAGTAAGAAAGCTTTCCTTCAGAATTGTTCTACCTTGCCTAGACTTTATTGCCAATGCTGTTATGATGAGAATAAAGGAATTCCCGTTTTTAAGTGTAGAAGTTGATGAGAAAGCGTCTGTCATAAGCTTGCATTGGTCTAGTGAGTTCACTTCTGAACAGTACAGACAAGGATGCACCTGGGGGTTAGAGAGAGTGACTGCTCTACAGCTTAGGTATTGGCTAGCCGACACATCTAAATTTGCCAGACTGCAGCCTGCAGACCAGAAATGGACAAGCGAATTTTTATTCCCTGAACTTTCAAAGGTGGGTTTGGTAAAAATGGCTGTGGTCATTCCTGAAGACCTTTACAGCCATTTGGCTATCTCTACTATAATTGTAGAGGCAAAAGATGCGACTACCTTTGATACCCATTACTTTGTAAAACAGGAAGAGGCGCTAGCTTGGATGCAATCTTAGGCATGAACTTTGATAACAATACCTTCAAGCAATTTCTCCCAAGACAGGAATTAACCTCCTATGATAATACCCAATAAGCTATTGAAGCTTGAATACGACCCTGCCAAAGATGTGCTCATGGTAGAGTGGCCTGATTTTGAAGAGTACGCCATTCCAGAGTTGCACTATACCCTTGACAGTATAGTGGAAGCTGTGAGAAGCTACGACATCAAAAATCTGCTTATTGACGCAAGAAGTGCCGTAATAGCGGTTGGACAAAAGGAATATGATGAGATAGCCGGAAAGTTCGCCAACAACTTGCTTACAACCAGGCTTAGAAAGCTTGCGCGGTTAATCACTGATAGTTCTATAAGAGAAGCACATGTGCAAAGCTTCAAACAGAATGCGAGATTCAGTTTTGAAGTGGAGTCGTTCCCTACAAAAGAAGAAGCTTTGCCTTGGTTAGAAAGAGCCTGAACTCTTTAGGTTGAAAAATTCCTGGCAGATTAAACAAGCAAATACACTGGTATAAACAGAGAGGCCCGCTTTTTAGAAGCGGGCCTCTCTGTTTATGTTTTTTTGAAGCTGTTTTAAGAAAACACGCACCAAACAGGTTTATTCGTCTTCGGCGTCTTCTTTCATGTTGTGGTACACGGCCTGCACGTCATCGTCTTCTTCAAGGCGGTCCAGCAACTTAGTCATGTCTTCCTGCTGCTCCGGTGAAAGTTCTTTCAGAACGGTAGGGTAACGCTGCAACTCAGAACTTTTCACGTTAAGGCCACGCTCTTCCAGGGCTTTCTGCATGGCACCAAAGTCAGCGAAGGAAGTTTGGATGATGATTTCGTTTTCTTCTTCGTCTTTGTCAATGCTCTCCAGCCCGAAATCAATCAGGTCTAGTTCCAGTTCTTCCATATCCAAGCCTTCACCGTTCAGATGGAACACGCCTTTGCGCTCAAAGATGAAGTCGAACTGGCCGGTACGGCCTAGCTCACCACCGGTGCGGTTGAAGTGCATGCGCACGTTGGCCACGGTACGGTTCACGTTATCGGTGGCGGTTTCTACCAGCACAGCTACGCCGTGCGGACCGTACCCTTCATATACTACCTCTGAGTAATCATTCTCGTCTTTGCCTTGGGCGCGTTTAATGGCGGCTTCCACGCGGTCTTTGGGCATGTTCACCCCTTTGGCGTTCTGGATGCACACGCGCAGACGGGCGTTGGTGTCTGGGTCTGGGCCGCCAGATTTCACAGCCATCACAATTTCTTTCCCTATGCGGGTGAACTGCTTGGACATCATGTCCCAGCGTTTCATTTTCCGGGCTTTCCGGAACTCAAATGCTCTTCCCATTGCGGTTAGTCTAAAACGAAGTACAAGCAAATATCGGGAAAAACGGCGGATGCCCCAAGCAGGTTGCTATACATGTTCGGCTAAATAATCTTCCAAGGTGAGCTTGCCTCTGAATGGTGCCACGCAGTCGCGTTTGGTGACCTCTACAAAGAACGCTGCCTTTTCATAAAGAGACCGGTTCACCAGGCGCACCATGGGCAGAAAAGTATCTACCACCCAGTAGGGCACTTTTGGGATGGGATTGGTTTTGCCTGCAGCCTTGCCCACTAACTCCACCAACTGCAGCCTGGAATACGCTACCGGACCACCTAGTTCAATGGTAGCTACTGGCAGGGTTAAGGCCTGCACGCAGGCTTCGGCCACTTCATGTTCATGGATAGGGTTGGTAATGGCATCACCCGGACCAATGGATGCCAAATGTCCTTTACGGGCTAAAGGTAATAGGTTCAGGAAAGCCGAGAACAGGGCAGGAGGTTTGATGATGCTGCTGGGAATGCCGCTCTTTCGCAGTGCTTTGGTAAAATCCTCATGGGCTTTGAAGTAGGCCACATCGGGGTGGTTCTCGCCGCTGAATGCCGCCACGTACACAAACTTTTTCACCTGAGGTCCATGCTCCTGTGCCAGTTTGAGCACATTCAGGTTGCCCTGAAAATCCACGTCGTGAAAGGACGTGCGGCTTTGGTCTGAGAGGCTCAGGCTCTTCCCTAATGCCGAGATAATGTAGTCTACGCCCTCCAGTAACGCTGGGGTAAGGGTTTCAGGATCGGTAGGGTCACAAACCACCACCTCGTTTACCCACGGCCTCAGTTGTTCGGCTTTGCGTTCAGTTCGGGCCGTCGCCCTGATCTTATACGATTGCTGTTTCAGTACTTCCAGTACCGAAGAACCCAGGCTTCCGGTGCTTCCTAAAACAAGGACAGTTTTCATCATCAGGAGTTAAAAGGGAAAGGACGTATTCCTACACTTCCCTAAACTATTCCTTTTTTGCCAATTTTTCAAATAAAGGCTCCTGAATTATAAAAATTGGTAATGAGGGAAGTGTGTCTAAGTAATAGATGTTTGGCCTTCCAGAAACACCAGGACACAATAGACCTGTTTTAAGGCTGCTTCTGGAAAAAGTGTCTCTAAACAGATTTAATCAAGATAAGCAGTGGCTTCTATTTCCACCAAAAGAGCAGGGTCTATCAAGGCTTTTATTTCTACCATGCTGGTCACCGGCCTGATGTCTTTGAAGAACTCGCCATGGGCGCGTCCTACCTCTTCCCACTGCCTTATATTGGTCACAAACATGCGCGTGCGCACCACGTCTTGCAACGATGCACCGGCTTCCTGCAAGACCCGTTCAATTTTCTGCAGAATACAGATTGTTTGCGCATAAACATCGCCGGGGCCTACTACCTGTCCGTTTTCCACAGCGGTAGTGCCGGCCACTTCAATAAGCGGGCCCACTTTGACGGCGCGGGAGTAGCCCACGCTGGTTTCCCAGGGAGCTCCCGAAGAAAATAATTGTCGAGCCATGTTGGTAGAAGTAAGGTGAATGAATGCCGTAAGTTTATGTAACCTGCCGCTCTTCTGCCAGAGAATTTTAGGTAAAAGGGAGAAGCCGGTTGGGTGTTCCAAGCGTGTTTTGCCAAAATCAAGGGAAAAACGCTGGCCGTGGGAACCCGAGGCAAGACTATGTGCAAGAGTTTTCGTAAGTTGAGAAACAGTTCCTACGAGTTTGTCCTGCCTTCCATGTTGCACCAGCCGCTCAAAATAGACATCCACACGCACATCTTGCCGGAAAGGTGGCCCGATCTGCGGGAACGGTACGGGTACGGCGGATTCATCAGGTTGGAGCACCACAAGCCCTGCTGCGCCCGCATGATGCTGGACGACCGGTTCTTCCGCGAAATCCAGGAAAACAGCTGGAACCCAACCGCCCGGATGCGGGAATGCGACCAGCACGGCGTGCACGTGCAGGTATTAAGCACCGTGCCGGTTATGTTCAGCTACTGGGCCAAGCCCGAACACACCTGGGACCTTTCCAAAATCCTGAACGACCATATTGCCGGCGTAGTCGCCCGCTATCCGACCCGGTTTGTGGGATTAGGAACTTTGCCCATGCAAGACACCGATCTGGCCATCAAAGAACTGGAGCGCTGCGTCAAAGAACTCGGCTTGGCTGGCGTGCAGATCGGCTCCAACGTGAACGATACCAACCTGGATGATGCGGCCCTCTTCCCCATCTTTGAAGCCGCCGCTGATTTAGGCGCTGCCCTCTTTGTGCACCCTTGGGACATGATGGGCGAAAAGAAGATGCGCAAGTATTGGCTGCCTTGGCTCGTGAGCATGCCCGCCGAGACCTCCCGCGCCATCTGCTCGCTTATCTTCGGGGGCGTGTTGGAACGGTTGCCCAACCTACGGCTGGCGTTTGCCCACGGCGGAGGTTCTTTCCCATTTACTTTAGGACGCATCCAGCACGGGTTTGACGTACGCCCCGATCTTTGCGCCGTAGACAACCCCGTTCCGCCGAAAAACTACGTGGGCAAGTTCTGGATAGATTCCCTTGTGCATAGCCCCAACACCTTAGATTATGTGGTGAAGCAATTCGGGGCAGACAAAGTGGCTTTGGGCTCAGATTACCCGTTTCCACTGGGCGAGCAGGAGCCGGGCAAACTCATCCAGTCCATGCCGTACTCTGATGAGGTAAAGGAAATGCTGCTCAGCGGCTCGGCGTTGCAATGGCTGGGGCTGGAGAAGGAGCGATTTCTGGTGCAGAAGCTTCAGCAGACCAAACAAAGTCCGTAAACGGCTGTTCTTTTATATACCCTAGAGGCTGGAACATTAAATCAGGCTTCTTCTTACTTTTGTTTTCTACAAATTAACCTTCCATGTCTTTTCAAAATACCCTTGCCTACGCCCAATCACAGGACCAGGCAGACCCGCTTCGTTCCTTCCGAGACCAATACCATATTCCGCAGCATAACGGAAAAGACACTGTTTACCTCTGCGGAAACTCCTTGGGCTTGCAACCAAAATCGGCCAGAGCCGCCCTGGAAAACGAAATGGTAAAGTGGGCAGAATTAGGGGTGGAAGGACATTTTACGGGTGACAACCCTTGGTTTACGTACCATGCCGCTTTAGCGCCAGCTACCGCCCGATTAGTGGGAGCCAAGCCTGAAGAGGTGGTGGTCATGAACCAATTGACCGTGAACTTGCATCTCATGCTGGTGTCTTTTTATCGGCCGCAGGGAAAGCGCTACAAGATTTTAACCGAAGCCGGCGCTTTCCCATCAGACCAGTACGCGCTGGAAAGCCAGGTGAAATTCCACGGCTTTCAGCCCGATGATGCCATCATAGAAGTTGCTCCACGAGCGGGCGAACACACGCTGCGCACCGAGGACATTGTCAACACCATTCAGCAGCACGGCGAGGAATTGGCCTTGGTGATGATGGGCGGGGTCAATTATTACACCGGTCAGGTGTTTGACATGGCCGCTATTACGCAGGCAGCCCATGGGGTAGGTGCGTTGTGTGGTTTTGACCTGGCCCATGCGGCCGGAAACGTAACCATGCAACTACACGACTGGGATGTGGACTTTGCCGTGTGGTGTACTTATAAATACCTGAACTCTGGTCCGGGCGGAACCTCTGGGGTGTTCATTCATGAGCGGCACGCCCATAATCCGGAGATCCCAAGGTTTGCCGGTTGGTGGGGCCATGATCAAAATGTGCGCTTCCAGATGAAGAAAGGCTTTACTCCCATGCCTGGAGCCGATGGATGGCAGCTTTCCAACGGCCAGATTCTGCCTATGGCCGTGCACAAAGCCTCTCTGGAGCTCTTTGACGAGGCCGGCATAGAGAACCTGTGGGCCAAAAGCGAAAGACTCACGGGTTATCTTGAATTCCTGATCAAAGAACTAAACCAGCCCAAAGAGGCGCTGGAGGTGATTACTCCCGCAGAACCCTCGGCTAGGGGTTGTCAGCTTTCATTGCTGGTGCATCAGAACGGTAGGCAGTTATTTGAAACGCTTATGGCCAACGGCTTCATCCTGGATTGGCGCGAGCCCAACGTCATCCGCGTGGCGCCAACACCCATGTACAACACGTTTGAAGACGTGCACCGGTTTGGCCAATTTCTAGCAGCCCACTTCAACAAGTAGAAACAGGTGAGGGCTGGAGGTTAATCGCTTTGGCCTTCATTGAAGTAAGAGAAGCCGTTTGGCAGCCTTTTTCTGAAAGAGGCTACTAAACGGCTTCTCTGTTTTAAACTGAAGCATGAAAGAAGGTTGATTGTAGTATGGAAAAGAGTTTCTTATCTGGTGAACCCTGTTTTTACCCTTTTTCTGTGAGATAAGGCAGAAAAAGGCAGAGCTTTCCCGTATGAGGTAAGTATTTGTTCCACACAAGCATACCTGACCCCTCAGAAAAGAACTGGCCATGGATTATTACCTCTTAGCTTTCGTGGTGATTGGAGCGGCGGCTCTGGCCATGGCCTGGTTGCCTACCTGGTTTGAGAAAGTGCCTTTCTCGTATGCCATGCTCTTTATCGTGCTGGGATTCCTGCTCTACAAATTGCCCCTGGGGTTGCCAGAGCCTGACCCACTGCGGGAGAACGAATTGGCGCTCCGGCTTTCTGAGTTGTGCGTCATTGTCACGCTTATGGGTACGGGCATCAAAATCAACCGAAGATTTTCCCTATTTAGCTGGCAAGTGCCGCTTAGGCTGGTAAGTTGGACCATGTTGCTTTGCATTGGTGCCCTGGCTTGGATGGCATGGAAGTTTATGGGATTTTCAGTGGCCTCGGCAGTGCTGTTGGCGGCGGCATTAGCTCCCACAGACCCGGTGCTGGCCTCAGATGTGCAGGTAGGTCCGCCTAGCGAAGAAATAGAAGATGCCCCCAGGTTTGCTCTCACGGCAGAGGCAGGGTTGAACGACGGCATGGCTTTCCCGTTTACCTGGTTGGCTATTGCATTGGCCACCCAGGGGCTGGACCCTGAGAACTGGCTGGGCCATTGGCTCAGCTATGATTTGCTTTACCGCATAGTGGTGGGCGTTGGCATGGGGTACGCCATTGGCCGTGGTTTATCGTTCATTTTGTTTAAACTGCCCAAAAAAGTAAAATTCCCCAAAACCGAAGACGGGTTTGTCGCCATTTCGGCCACCTTGCTGGTGTACGGCCTCACAGAGATGGTGCACGGCTACGGGTTCATTGCGGTCTTTATCACGGGCCTGACCATCAAAAACTACGAAAGAGACAACACCTATCACCGCGAACTCCATGACTTCACTGACCAGATTGAGCGAATCTTGGTGGTGATTGTCTTGATTTTATTCGGCGGAAGCGTTGCCCGGGGGCTTTTAGATGCCCTTACCTGGCAGGGAATGCTGGTAGGTGCGGCGTTTGTGCTGCTGGTGCGGCCTCTGGCCGGGTTTATTGGTTTATTGGGCGTAAAAGTAAAAACCCGCGAAAAGTGGGCCATCAGCTTTTTCGGGATTAGGGGTATTGGTTCTATCTTCTACATTGCGTTTGCTTTAAGCAAAGGCTCTTTTATGAACCCAGAGGAGATATGGGCCATGGCAGGGTTCATTATCCTGCTGTCAATTTTCATGCACGGAGTATTGGCTACCCCTATTATGCGGTACTTAGACAAAGTCCGGAAACCCGGGGACTTTATTGATCCTGAACAGGCCGAGCTTGAAGCGTCAGTGGGGCAAAAAGGCAATATCGCTGATGCTCCAGATAGAAAGGAGTAAGGTGTTCAACAGCTGATGCAGGAGTTAACAGATGCTTTCCAAAGGCAATTTGCCGCCCATCAACTGCCCATGCCAGATGCGGAAGTCTATCTCATCTCTGACTTTATCCCACCAGAAGAACAGAAATCTTTGCAACAGGCACTGACGGGGAAAGCAGCATGGCGGCAGGAAAAGATCAGAATGTTTGGCAAACAGATAAATCAGCCGCGGCTCACGGCCTGGTACGCTGACGCAGGCAAAGCCTACACCTACTCAGGCCTTACCTGGGAGCCGTTGCCCTGGATTCCAGAACTAACCGCCTTAAGAAACAGATTGGAAGAACTCACCGGAGCCTCTTTCAACAGTGTGTTGCTGAATCTTTACCGGCACGGTCAGGACAGCATGGGCTGGCACGCCGATGATGAACCCGAACTAGGCCAAAACTCCATCATTGCTTCTATCAGCATTGGGCAGGAGCGCACGTTTTCCTTTCGGCACCGCATACAGAAAAGCCTGAAGCAGACCTTAACCTTGCCTACCGGAAGCCTTCTCCTCATGGCGGGTCCCACCCAGCATTTCTGGCACCATCAGCTTCCAAAGACTGCAAAGGTCATGCAGCCCAGGATCAACCTGACGTTTAGGTTTATTTATTAAATGGGAGAAGGAGTGACTGAGAGAATGGATGATTTGAAAATGAGAGGATATTCAGGGAGGTAGATTAAACACATTTTCAGAAACCTTCTATGGTATACTATGGCGCGGAAGTTACTTTCGTGGCTTTCAGAAACACGCGATGGAGGTCACGGAAGTAACTTCCGCGCCATAGTATCAAGCATCTCTGCATCTCCCAATTGTCACAACTTCAACTCTCCGCATCTTCAAATCACCCATTTTCTCAATCACTCATTGAAAAGCGCCGTCTGGTACGTACCGCTCATCTTCGCTTCGTGCTCCAGGAGCCACTTTTTGCGCCAGAGGCCACCGGCATATCCCACTAATTGGCCTTGGGCACCAATCACGCGGTGACACGGAACCATGATCATCCAGGGGTTGGCGCCGTTGGCTACGCCTACTGCCCGCACGGCTCCGGCGTTTCCCAGGCGTTTGGCTAATCCAAGGTAATGGTCAGTACGGCCAGCGGGGATTTGCTGGAGAGCCTGCCATACCTGTTGCTGGAAAACGGTGCCTTGGGTATGAAGAGGTAAGTCAAAAGAGTGGCGCTGGCCGTCAAAGTATTCCTTCAACTGGGTCTCCGCGTCCTGCAGGCAAGAGGGGAAATCAGGGCTGTCCTTTTCTTGCTCATTTTCTGCAAAGCGGGCCGAAAACAACTCCTTTTCCGTAGAGGTAAGCTGTATAATGCCTATGGGCGATGCCACATGGCGCACAAAGAGCGGAGATGGAACAGACATTGGAGAGGCTTTTTCACAAAATTTAACCTAAGTTTACCTCTTCTTTCCGTAGAATGCATGATTTGGGGCACTTTTTGCGCCATCAGGAGAAAAGAAACCAAACCACATGGAGAAAACCACCCAACTCAGTGTCATGGGCGGGGGCCTGGTAGGCTGCCTGCTGTCTTTGTACCTGGCCAAACAAGGCTACCGGGTGGATGTATATGAACGCCGGCCAGATCTGCGCCGCACCGACATCAATAGCGGAAGATCTATTAACCTGGCCTTAAGTGACCGGGGGTGGCGCGCACTGGAAACCATTGGGATCTCAGAAGATATTAAGAAAGTGGCCATCCCCATGTACCGGCGGGTCATGCATGACAAAAACGGGAATCTCTCTTTTCAGCCGTACGGGCAAGAAGGACAAGCCATCTACTCGGTTTCTAGGGGGGGGTTAAACCAGGCGTTGTTAGATCTGGCCGAAGCGCAGCCCAATATCTCATTGCACTTCCAGCAACAGGTAATGGAAGTGGAGGTAGCCTCTAACAAAGTGACCATGTTAGACACTGTTTCTGGGCAGGAACACCAAATTCAGCCAGACGTGATTTTTGCCGCCGACGGGGCCTATTCCATGGTGCGTTTGTCTTTGCAGAAAACGGACCGCTTCAACTACGAGCAAAGCTACCTTGACTACGGCTACAAAGAACTAACCATTCCGCCCGCGGCAGATGGCGGCTGGAAACTGGAGAAGAATGCATTGCACATCTGGCCCCGGGGCCAATACATGATGATTGCGCTGCCCAACATAGATGGTTCCTTTACCTGCACCATGTTCTTCCCCTATGAAGGCGAGCCCTCTTTCCAGTCATTGCAAACGTCAGAGCAACTTGAGGCTTTCTTTCAGGAAATGTTTCCAGATGCCAAGGACCTGATGCCAGACTTAGCGCAGGAGTTCTTTGAGAACCCTATTGGCTCTCTGGTCACCATTAAGTGCCTCCCTTGGCGACACAGCGGAAAGATTCTGCTGGTGGGAGATGCGGCCCACGCCATTGTTCCATTTTACGGACAGGGCATGAACGCCGGGTTTGAAGATTGTACTGTGCTGCGCAGCTTGCTGGAAGAACACCAGGATGACTGGGAAACGATCTTCCAGACGTTTCAGGACGTGCGCAAGCCTAACACTGATGCTATTGCTGACCTGGCCGTTTACAATTTCATAGAAATGCGGGACAAGGTGGCTGACCCCAGGTTTCTGCTGCAAAAGAAAGTAGAGGCGAAGATTACAGCGCAATACCCAGATGCCTGGCTTCCGCTTTACTCAATGGTCACCTTTTCCCCGGATATTCCGTATGCCGATGCACTGGCCAACGGCCAACGGCAAGAAGAGATTATGCGTGCCTTAATGGCGCATATTGAAACAGAAGAAGACTATAATAAGCCAGAGGTGCAGCAATACCTGCAGGAGCATTTGGCTTAAGTCTTTTTGTGTTTTCTGCCTGTTTTTCAAAAAGAAGCCTCTATAAACTCCCCCTTTGTAGTGTCTTCTTTAGGCTTTACTATCTTTACCTTTCCTTTGCATTGTGCAAAAGGTGAAGTGAACTGAGAATACATGATATTTTCCCGCTTAAAAGATTATTACCTCGCTTTAGGTTCCTTCATGCTGGTGTTAGGCATCACCATCTATGCCTATTATGTGTCCAAGGCCAATGACCAGACAGAGGATGCGCAGGAGTTTAAAATCAAGCAGGTCCAGATCAAGGCTACCTTAGAGCGGCGGATGGGGTATTATCTCCAGATTCTGAAAGGTGTGAATGGTCTGTTTGCTGCCACAGACACTGTTACCCGTGAGGATTTTCAGAGTTATCTTAAATCTTTGAACATTCTGGAAAGTTACCCCGGGGTACAAGGCATCGGCTTCACGGTCATGGTTACGCCAGAAGAGCTGCCCAAACTGGAGGAACGCATACGGGCAGAAGGTTACCCTAACTTCAAGGTGCACCCGGCCGGGCAGAGGACGGAGTACTCCGCCATCATCTTTCTGGAACCCCTGAGTAGGCAGAACCTGCGGGCCTTTGGTTTTGACATGTTCAATGACCCAACCCGCCGTGAGGCCATGGAAGCGGCACGTGATTCCAATCTGCCGGCCATGACCGCGAAAGTGAAGCTGGTGCAGGAGGGGCAAAAGAACGTACAGCCAGGTCTTCTCATCTATTTGCCGGTGTACTATGGTGGTGTTGACCCTGGGGAAGGAAATCGCAGAAGCATGCTAAAAGGGTTTGTGTATGCCCCTTTCCGGGCGGGTGACCTGTTCTCCAAGACCATTGATAGCAGCCATGATGACATAAGTATCTCCATCTATGACGGCAAGGAAATAAAAGAAGAGGCGCTCCTGTACCGGAATGCCGCAAAAGTTGAAGTAAGCGAAAGCAGTGATAGCCTGCTGCTGGCTACTGATATGATACGCTTTGCCGGCCGCACCTGGACCATTCGCTACAAAGCCACCCGTGCTTTTGCGGAGGCCTCGGGCATTGACCAGCATGACCTGATTTTGCTGGGTGGGTGCATCATCTCCTTGCTGATCTTCTTCGTGGTGTGGTCTTTACAGCGCTACCTGCGGTCAAATCAGCTGACAGAACTTATCACCAAAAACACAACAGCTGGTTTATTCATGCTGGATGACCGGGGGTACTGTACGTTCCAGAACCCTTCCGCTGAACGGTTGCTGGGCTACTCCCTGGATGAACTCAAACGCCGGCCATTGTATGAACTGGTCCACAAAGGGCAGGAGCCGGGTAACCTGGCACCAGAGTTAGTCTCCCAGAAAGCGTTCACGTTTGAAGATTCCTTTGTCTGCCATGACGGCAACCTTATTCCGGTGGCCTGTTCTACCCGCTTTGTGAAACAAGGCGGCGAAGTAGTGGGGCACATTCTGGAAGTGCGGGATGTAACCGAGGAGAAGAAAGCCCAGCAGGCGCTTCTGGAAAGTGAGGCCCGTTTCCGGAACATGGCCGATAGCGCTCCGGTAATGATCTGGATTACCGACGAAAAAGATAACTGCACCTACGTGAACCGCCAGTGGCTTAAGTTCACAGGCTCTAACCTGGATGAAAACATGGGACTTGGTTGGCTCAAGTTTGTTCACCCAGATGATACCCAAACCATGACCCAGGCTTACAAGCAGGCACTATCTGAAAAGAGCGAGCTGAAAGTAGAGTATCGCCTGCGTCGCCGCGACGGTGATTACCGGGGGGTAGTCACCATGGGTATTCCAAGGTTCAATGCTGAAGACGAGTTCCTGGGCTACATTGGTTCCTCCATTGACATCAGTGACCGGATCAAGA
This sequence comes from Rufibacter tibetensis, assembly GCF_001310085.1. Classification (GTDB taxonomy): domain Bacteria; phylum Bacteroidota; class Bacteroidia; order Cytophagales; family Hymenobacteraceae; genus Nibribacter; species Nibribacter tibetensis. The sequence goes on along the minus strand of NZ_CP012643.1, from coordinate 1,761,186 downwards.
TGGAGCAGAAGTTGAAGCAAAGCGCCGACACGCTGCAACGCATCTTTATGCAGGTGCCAGCCATTGTAGGTCTGGTGCGCACCAAAGACCTGCGGTACACGCTTGTAAATTCGTACCTGAGCAGCCTGTATGAGGGGAAAGCCCAGGTGGGAGTGATTGCGACAGAAACTTTCCCTGAGTCACAGCGCGAGCAATTCAAGAACGTCATTCAGCACATTGTAGATACCGGAGAGCCTTTCATAGGCCAGGAAGTACCTGTGTCATTTGATGACTCTGAGGAAGGGCAAAAGAACATCCGGTTCTTCAACATTGTCTATGAACCCATCAAAAACAGCGGTGGTGAGGTGGAGTTTGTCCTGACCTTTGCCGTGGAAGTGACAGAGCAGGTGAAAAGCCGCGAACAGCTCTCTACCATAAATGAACAGCTAAACGACAAAAACCAGGAGCTTATCCGGATCAACAATGACCTGGATAACTTTGTGTACACGGCCTCGCATGATTTACGGTCCCCGCTAGCGAACCTGGAGGGACTTACCACTGCGTTGTTAGAGACGGTTGAAGGGAAAGAGGAAGGTGAGGAGCACATGTTGCTGCACATGGTAGTGTCTTCTATTGCTAAGTTGAAGGGCACCATCCATGACCTTACTGAAATCACCAAAGTGCAAAAAGACCTGGACTCCCAAGCCGAGGTGCTTTCGTTTGCCGAAGTGCTGGCCGGGGTAGAGGAAGACATTGCAGGCATGATTCAGGAGGCCGGGGTGCAACTGAATACTTCTTTCCAGGTGAAGACCCTGCGGTATGCCCGTAAGAACCTTCGCAGTATTCTTTACAACCTAGTGTCAAATGCCGTCAAGTACCGCGATCCTTCCCGTAAACCGCAAGTGACCTTGACAACAACCCGTCAGGATGGTTTTGTGGTACTAACGGTGCAGGACAATGGTCTAGGTATACGCGAAGACCAGCAGGAAAAGCTGTTCACCATGTTCCGGAGGTTCCACTCGCATGTAGAGGGCACTGGTATTGGCTTGTACATTGTGAAGCGAATCATCGAAAACAACGGCGGGCGCATAGAGGTCAACAGCGAACCTGGCCGAGGCACCACCTTCACCGTTTACTTCCGGGAAAATCCGCTTGTTCCGGCTCCTGTAGATGTTGCTTCTAAGGAAGAGATAGAAGAAACAAAAGGATAGATTTAAGGAAAGCTGCTAATAAGAAATCCCGGTGTTTAGAGGCTGATTTTCTGAAATCAGCCTCTAAACACCGGGATTTCTTATACTGAACAATGTCCTTATTGTAACAAGGGCAGGAACAGTTCAGGGTCTATTTTCTGCAACATTTGTTCAACCTGCTGGCGCGTAAAGTGACCGTTCACCTGAAGCATTAAAAAAGAGTTACCGTACTTGCGGTATCCTACAATCTCCTGAACCTGCTCATTTGCCTGACGCATTTTGAACTGCAGCGCGCCAGGATTGTCCAGTACCTCCGGCAAGTTTTCATAATTAGACTTCAGTAGCACCTGGTCCAGTTCCTGGGTAAGCCCCTGTTCCAGCAAGCGCCGGGACTTTCTGGAGGTGGGGGTAAATGAAAGAACCCGCACCGAAGTAATATTAGCCAATGCCGCCTGCACGGTGGTGTCAGCGTCTTTGGGGAGAAGATAGCGGGTAACCAAACCTACCGGAAGCGTAGTTCCTTTAAAGCCCGCCTGGTCTTTGTATTTCTGATAAAAGTCACTTGTTGTTTGAGCAGGAGGTAAATTACTGGTGCTACTGCACGCTTGTATAAGACCGAAAACAAGGAAAGCTACATAGAGGAAAAGCCTCTGAGATGATTTCTTCTGCTCTGTGCGAAAAAGTATAGGCAACATAGGTCATTTCTGTTTTGCCCTCTTTTACGGAAAAGAAGCAAGAAACGCCTATGACCTTAGGCTCTCTTTGAGTATCTCAAGTGCTTTGCTTTTGTTTCTGGTACATGTTAGGCGTGTGTAGTTGCATAAAACGCTCTGGTTGGGGAAGGGGCTCAAAGCCTAGTTGAGCGTACAGGCTGTGCGCATCCTGGGTGGCCAACATCCAGCGGCGGAGGCCCTGTAGTTCCGGGTGATCTCTGAACGTCTGCACCATCCATTTTGAGAGTCCGTTACCGCGGTAAGGTTCTAAAACAAAGACATCGCAGAGGTAGGCAAAGGTGGTGTAGTCTGTAATGACCCGCGCAAAGCCTGCCTGTTTTTTCATGTGATACACTCCCACGCACAAGGAATGCTCAATGGCCCGGGCTACTACTTGCCTGGGAATCCCTTTCGCCCAATACGTCTCAGTAAGGAAACCGTGAATGGCATCTAGTTGAAGCAGTTCTTTGTCAAAGCTTAAGAAGAAGCCTTGCTCATTGGCTTGAGGAGCGGGACTGGAGAGAGGCATGGCAGAACTCAGTTTAAATTTGTCGTCTGTTTTAAAAAAGAAGAGTTAAAACGGATACCGGCTGTTCCATTTGCACAAGCGAAGGAATAGCCCAGATAGCTGGCATCTGATCCAAGTGAGTAGGAAGGGTGGCAGTAAAGTGTTTCCTCGAGCCACTCTCCGTAATGAATAAAGCTGTGCGGAATGAGCTAAAATCAGTTACGTGATAGAAGCGAATGCCTGCAGGATTTGTATAAATAGATTTTGGCTAACCTAAGGAAAAGCTATTTATTAGTTGCCAATTTCTCCTTTGCCTCTTTTTCTTTGGCCTCTAATTTACGTTTGGCCTCTTCTTCTCTACGGGCAGCTTCTTTTTCTTTTAAAGCCCGCGTACGTTCTTTGGCAGCTAGCTTTTTAGCTTCTTCTTTTTGCTTGATGGCAAGCTTAGCCTGGCGCTCTTTTTCTTTAGCAGCCCGTTGTTTTTCCTTTATGGCGTTTTCTCTTTCCTCTTCTTTCTGCTTGAGGGCCGCGAGTCTTTCTTTCTCAGCTATTCTTCTGGCCTCTTCTCTTTCCATGTAAGCAATATCCAAGGCCTCGTATTTAGCGTCAATGAGTGCTTCACGGGCAATTTGCTTTTGCTTGGCAAATTCTTTCCGCTCCTTCGCTCTCTGCTTCGCTAATTCAGCACGTTCTTTTTCTTTTTGCTTCATTAACGCCGCGCGCTCTTTGCTTTTTTGTTTAATGCTCTGGGCTTGCGTGGAACCTAATGCCCAAGCAAACATAAACACGAGTAGAGTAAAGCGTCTTATCATAGTTTGGCTGTTAGTGGGTTTGTAAAGTTTGTTTGTCAATACAAAGTAAAATAATATATATTAAAAATACTAAATATTTTAGGTGTATTTGTCTGAAACTAATAAATATATGATTATACTAAGTAAAGTGGATTGCTGAAGCACAGAATTTATCAGGAGTAATGACCATTTCTTAACGACTCTGAAGCGATAAAAGCTAGAAAGGAGAATAGTACGTGGCAGTACGGGTAAATTCAAAAGAAAGATCAAGGAAATTGAATCACTTGATAAACCCCAAATGAGTATTGGTCTTCTAAAAGCCTGTCTGCCATTTCAGATTTAGAGATGTCATTATAGAAACGAGGTTATTTTCTTAAAAGAGCGGTAAAACAGAACCGCCCTACTGTATAAGAACAGGAGGGCGGCTGTTATGAAGTGTTTATCTAAGAGCAGTTTAAAACTCTGCGCTTTTCGGGAAACGTGGGAAAGGAATTACGTCTCTTATGTTGCCCATGCCGGTTACAAACAGCAACAGACGCTCAAAGCCTAAACCGAATCCGCTGTGCGGCACAGTTCCAAAACGACGGGTATCCAGGAACCACCACATTTCTTTCTCCGGTACGCCCATTTCCCGCATACGCGTCACCAGTTTCTCGTAGCTTTCCTCACGCTGTGAGCCGCCAATGATTTCCCCAATGCCCGGGAACAACACGTCCATTGCCCGCACAGTTTTGCCGTCATCGTTGAGCTTCATATAGAAAGACTTGATGTCTTTAGGGTAGTTGGTCAGGATTACCGGTTTCTTGTAGTGCTTCTCTACCAGGTAGCGTTCATGCTCACTCTGTAGGTCAGTGCCCCATTCCACTTTGTACTCAAACTTCTGTTTGGCACCTACCAGCACGTCAATGGCTTCGGTGTAAGTTAAACGCTGGAAATCATTCTCTACCACAAAGTTCAGGCGGCTAAGCAGTTCTTTGTCATACATGTCGTTCAGGAACTGGAGATCATCCATGCAGTTGTCCAGGGCATAGCGCACCAGGTACTTCAGGAAGTCCTCGGCCAGGTCCATGTTGTCTTCCAGTTCATAGAAAGCCATCTCTGGTTCAATCATCCAGAACTCCGCTAAGTGACGGCTGGTGTTGGAGTTCTCGGCCCGGAACGTTGGTCCGAAGGTGTAGATCTCAGACAAAGCCATGGCGGTTACTTCGCCCTCTAATTGGCCAGACACCGTCAGGTTGGTAGATTTCCCGAAGAAGTCTTCTGAAAAGTCTACTTCGCCTGTCTCGGTCTTGGGTGGGTTTACCGGGTCAAGCGTGGTTACCCTGAACATTTCACCTGCTCCTTCAGCATCTGAGGCCGTGATGATTGGCGTATGGATGTAGAAGAATCCTTTGTTATTGAAGTACTGGTGAACCGCGAAGGCCATGGCATGCCTGATGCGCAATACCGCCCCAAACGTGTTGGTGCGCGGGCGCAGGTGAGCAATCTCCCGCAGGAACTCCAAAGAATGGCCTTTCTTCTGCAACGGATACGTCTCAGGATCAGCAGTACCTAGCACTTCAATGGTGCGGGCCTGAATCTCAACGGACTGGCCTTTGCCCTGGCTTTGAACCAAAGAACCCAGTACAGACACACTGGCGCCAGTGGTAACTTCCTTCAGGGCCTCGTCGGTGAACAAGGTCATGTCAGCCACCACCTGGATATTATGGATTGTAGAGCCGTCATTCACGGCGATAAATGTCACAAACTTGTTGCCGCGCTTGGTGCGCACCCAACCTTTTACCAATACCTCCTGTCCGCTGGCGGGCGTCTGAAGGACTTCTTTTACTTTGGTTCTTTTCATGTTCTTTCTCGTATCACGTAGCACGTCTCAGGTAGCACGTATTTAACTCGTGCAAAAGTAGGTATACAGGGCCAAAGTTCTTAACTGAAAAGAAAGTCTTGTTGTAAGCAGCCTGCTCTACTTGGATATTTAACATACCAGGCGCGTGCCAAATTTAACCTTTTTTGCAAACCAGTAGTAAAAAACCATAACTTTGGGCTAGTCCGCACATGTGTGGTTGGTGCCGTTTTTTTATGCAGAGACTCGACTTAAAACAGCTTTTATCCCAGAAATTATCGCCGCAGCAGATACAGTTCATCAAGTTGCTGCAGGTGCCTACCGCTGAGTTGGAGGCCCGCATCAAAGAAGAACTGGAGATGAACCCCGCTCTGGAAGAAGGGGATGTCGCTGATGAGCCTGCGACCGATAACGATGATTCTAACAGTGATGCCGATGAAGATTTCGACAACACCGAGGATGACTTTGCCGAAGATGAAGCCCGCCGAGACGATGACGATGTAGACCTGGGCGATTACCTCAATGATGACGAGATAGCCGGGTACAAGATGCAGGGCGACGGGCCCGGCGACGAGGAAGACCGTGAAATGCCCATTGCCTTCACCGGCTCTCTCACCGATGCACTCATGGACCAATTAGGGTTCCTGAACCTGGATCCCAAGCAGATGGCCATCGGCGAGCAGCTAATTGGTTCTATTGATCAGGACGGCTACATTAGACGTGAACTACAGGCTATCTCCAATGATCTGGCGTTTTCGCAGAACATAGATGCCTCTGAGCAGGAGATTGAAGACGTGTTGCGCCGCATTCAGGCGTTTGACCCACCCGGCATTGCCGCCCGTGACCTGCAGGAGTGCCTCTTGTTGCAACTGGAACGCCGTGAACCAGATGAGATCACAGAAGTGGCCGAGCAGATCATCCATGACTGCTTTGACGAGTTCACCAAGAAACATTATGCCAAGATTCAGCAGAAGCTGGAGCTGGAAGATTATGAGTTGAAGGCGGCCATTGACTTGATATTGAAGCTGAACCCTAAACCCGGCGGAACCGGCGGTGCCACCCGGGTGCAGTACGTAATACCAGACTTCATTATCACTAATGAAGACGGCGAGCTGCAATTGTCGCTAAACGCCCGCAATGCCCCAGACCTGCGCATTTCTCGCTCCTATGCAGATATGTTTGACGCCTATGACAAAGGCTCAAAAAAGGACAAGAAGCTGAAGGAGACGGTCACGTTTGTGAAGCAGAAACTGGATGCCGCCAAATGGTTTATTGATGCTATTAAGCAGCGCCAGAACACGCTTTTGCGCACCATGGAAGCCATTCTCCGCCGTCAGTACGACTATTTCCTGGAGGGTGATGAAAGCAAGCTGAAGCCGATGATCCTGAAAGACATTGCCGAAGACATAGGTATGGACATTTCTACCGTAAGCCGCGTGGCCAACAGCAAAAGTGTGCAAACGGAGTTCGGGATTATTCCGCTGAAGTTCTTCTTCTCAGAAGGCATCGCCACCGATGCCGGTGAAGACGCCAGTAGCCGTGAGGTGAAAGCCATTCTCAAAGACATCATTGACGCTGAAAACAAGGCCAAGCCTCTGTCTGATGACAAGATTGAGAAGATGCTCAACGAGAAAGGCTACAACATCGCCCGCCGCACCGTAGCCAAGTACCGTGAGCAATTGAACATACCGGTAGCCCGCCTACGGAAAGAACTGTAGAAAGCGAAGCTTCCAATTAGAAATTATGAATTAGAAATTAGAAATGAAGTTTATGGTTTCAGGCTTGAAGGGAAAGCAGTACTTGCTAAAGAGTTGACAGGTGCCCAATTCTTAATTTTGAATTTTTAATTTCTAATTAAAAAAAGTGAATTCCCGCTTCGCGACGGTACTCTCAGTGCTCTTTCACCCGTTGCTCCTGCCCACGTACCTGTTCAGTTTGCTGCTGTATTATCTGCCGCCGGAGGTGTTTTCATACCCGCCAGAGGGCAGGCGGCTCATTGTACTGCTGGTCTTCATTTTAACGTTTCTGCTGCCTGTATTTGGGACGCTCCTCATGCAGCAGGCGGGCCTGATAAGCTCTATTACTCTTGATGACCGCACCGACCGACGCTGGCCGCTTCTCATAGCCGCTACCTGTTACACAGTTTTAACGGTGGTCTTTTACCAAATTTCTTTCTTTGACAACCTGTTCTTTTTGATCATGGCAGTCATCACTGCGTCTGTGTACGCTACACTGGTTATTAACCAGTTCTGGAAAATAAGCGCCCACAGCATTGGAGTAGGAGGCACCTTAGGAATTCTGGTGCTGCTGCACGGGTGGCTGCCAGAAGGATATCTCTTGTATCCGGTAACGGTGGGGTGCGTGATCTGTGGTGCGGTTATTGCGGCCAGGCTGGCTTTGGGTGCACATAACTCCAAACAGGTGTACACCGGATTTTCCTTAGGTTTTCTCCTGGGTATTTGCCTCTGGGGAGCCACATTCTAGCCTATTTTAGGCACGGTTTTGGCAAATCAAGCTTAAAGCGGAAGAAGACCTAGGAGCATCAATCTACCTGGCTTCTGTTGAGCCCACTCATCTACATGTATTGTTTACTGAGGATTGTTTTAGGCTTGTTTTCCTGAAAGAAGCTTTAGAACAGGTTGCTTTGCCAGAAAGGTCTTTATCAACTGGTGGCAGGGCTCAGCCAGCAGGCTTGGTTGTAATTGGAAGGGGTTCTTCCGATATTGTCATTTATTTTTTGTGTTCTGTGCCATGCATATAAGGTCTTTCGTGTTATCCGGTTTCTTCTGCTTTTTCCTGTTGTTTACCTGCTCAATAGGGGTGGCCCAGGAGACGAAAGCGGAAACTCAGATAATTCAGGATTTTGTCCGGTACCTGGCTACCCAGAATGGTATGCACAAACGGGTAGACAAAAACATCCTGCCTTGGAAGTTGTCTGAGGTGTACCTCAATGACTCCCTGTGGGCCAAAGTCACCATCTCTGATGAAAGCCGCATCGCTGCCCGGCAGGGATTGCATGGGGCCGGTCCGCAACTTAAAATGGATTACCGCCTAACCAAAGCAGAGTTTGAGCGCATCAAATCCAAAATAAGACAGCAGCCTAGAACCGAATGGACGGAGAAAGATTTTCCGGAGAATACGATGCTGCTGCAGCAACTTAATCTGGCGCCTGCTTCCCATTACGCCTACTCCTATCCGGTGCTGCTGCCCTCTAAAAACCTGATTTTGGTGAAAAGGTATTTCAGGGCTGATAAAATGTTTAACCGCTGGTCAAGCATCGAAGTCTACCGCATCATGAAGCCCGGTAAGTACAAGTTGGAGACCTCTTACCTCAAAACTTACGGGCAGGCAAATAATTAGAGGGATTTTCTATTTTGTTCAAAATGAGGTTTTTAGCGGATTGTTGGTAGAGTAGAAGGCCTTTCTTATATTTACCTAACACAAAACAAACAACCTCCTGCCCATGAACAAAACCCTGCAATTAGTCTTAGGTGCCGCCTTTTTGGCGATGCCCGCGTTTGCCCAACAAGTAGAACCTTTGGATGCTGCCGTGGTAGAGAAAATCCGCCAGGAAGGATTGAATAAATCACAGGTGATGGACATCGCCTTTTATCTCACCGATGTGAACGGCCCGCGCCTTTCGGGCTCTACTGGTCTTGCCAAAGCAAACCAATGGACCAAAGACAAACTAACTTCCTGGGGACTGAAGAATGCGGTAATAGAGCCGTGGGGAACCTTTGGCAAGGGGTGGGAAGTAGAAAAATCATACCTGGCGCTCACCAAGCCGTATTACCAGCCCATGATCGGGTCGCCCAAAGCCTGGACACCGGGTACTAACGGTCCGGTAAAAGCACAGGTAATGTTGGTGAAAGCCTCTAAAGAAGAAGATTTAGCGCAATATGCCGGCAAACTGCAGGGCAAGGTGGTCATGATGGAAGTAACTACCCCTATCAAAACTACCTTCACCGCTGACGCCAGCCGCTACACCGACGAGCAGCTCCAGAAAATGGCGGAGCCCGTACAATCTACTGCTGGTCGCACGCCCATGACCGATGAGCAAAGAGCCACCATGCTGGCCCGTCGGGCGTTGATGACGAAGATGAGCGAGATGTTCCTGAAAGAGGGCGCCGTGGCCATGTTCAGCGGACGCAGCGGTTCGCACGGAACCTTCTTTACCAGCAACGGCGCTTCGTACGCCATGGATGCCAAGCCCGTACTGCCCGAGTTTGAAATGGCTCAGGAAGATTTGGCCCGCATGAGCCGTCTGTTGGCCGCTGGTATTCCCGTGGAAGTGGAACTGGAAAGCAAAACCCGCTTCTTAACAGAAGATCAGCAAGGCTACAACGTCATCGCGGAGATTCCGGGTACCGATAAAAAACTGAAGTCTGAAATTGTGATGCTGGGTGGGCACATTGACTCCTGGCATGCCGCCACCGGCGCTACCGATAATGCTGCTGGCGTGGCCGTGATGATGGAAGCCGTACGCATTATCAAAGCCCTCAATTTACAGCCGAAACGCACCATCCGGATTGCTTTGTGGGGTGGTGAGGAGCAAGGATTGCATGGCTCCCGCGGCTACGCAAAGAAACACTTAGGTGACCCGGCTACCATGAAACTGTTGCCAGAACACGCCAAGATTGCCGCTTACTTTAACCTGGACAATGGTTCAGGTAAGATCAGAGGCATTTACACCCAAGGAAATGAGGCGGTGGCTCCATTGTTCAAAGAGTGGTTGAAGCCGTTCAATGACCTGGGCGCTACTACCGTAACCAACCGCAACACTGGCGGCACCGACCACCTTTCCTTTGACGGACTAGGCCTACCGGGCTTCCAGTTCATTCAGGATGGGTTAGAGTACAACACGCGTACGCACCACACCAACATGGACACCTATGACCGCCTCCAGGCCGATGACCTGAAGCTGGCTTCTGTGATTGTGGCTTCTTTCGTGTACCAATCGGCTATCCGGAAAGACAAGCTGCCACGTAAGGCGCTTCCGCAGGTGAAACCGCAGTCATAAACAGGTTAAGCAACCATTTTTACGGCCTTTCTTCTCTTGCTTGAAGAAAGGCCGTTTGGTTTCCCTCCGTCTTTAGTTTAACCTTAGCTTTACTGAAACGCCTTCAAAGTTCTTCTTGAAAACCTGATAAATTCCTCTGAAAATGAACAAACGCTGGCTGTCTTTCCTGTCTGTTTTATGTGCGGTCGTTTCCCTTAACTGCCAGGGGCAAACTTCGTCACCCAATAACATCGTCCCGAATCCTGTTTCCTTTACGGCCACCCAGGAGAGCCCCGTCATTCTAAATAAACAGACCAGGATAGTAGCAGATGCCCAATACCAGGACCAAGCCATTTATCTGAGGGATCTGTTGACAAACCAGCTAGGCCTCACACTGGAAATCGCCACTCCAGACACCAAGCAAGGCAGGCACTCCAAAATAGTGCTGGCGCACGATACCATTGAAGCCAACCGCCCCGAAATGTACTGGCTGGAATCTGGCGGAACGGTGATCAGGATGAAAGCAAGAGATGTGGCGGGCATGGTGCACGGTATCCAAACCTTGTTGCAACTTTTGCCGCTTGAAAAGGAAAAACAAGTGGGATTCCCTACTGTGGAAATTAAAGATTATCCCCGCTTTGCTTACCGCGGCATGCACCTGGACGTAAGCCGCCATATCTTCCCGGTAGAGTTCCTGAAGAAGTACATAGATTACCTGGCCTTCCATAAATTCAACAACTTTCATTGGCACCTCACCGATGACCAGGGTTGGCGACTGGAAATCAAAAGTTACCCTAAACTGACCGAAGTTGGTGCCTGGCGGAATTCAACCCTCATTGGCCATTTCAAAGACACGCCCGCCCGCTATGACTCTACTCGTTACGGCGGATTCTACACCCAAGAGCAGGTGCAGGACATCATACAATACGCGGCCATTAGGGGCATCAACGTCATTCCTGAGATTGACATTCCCGGCCACAGCCGCGCGATTATTGCCGCTTATCCAGAATTCAGCACCAAACCAGATTCTGCCTGGCAGGTGGCTAACACCTGGGGCATGTACAACCGGCAGAACAACGTGCTGGCGCCTAATCCGGCTACGTTTCAGTTTTTGGAGACCGTCTTTCAGGAAGTGGCCGATTTGTTTCCGTCTGAATACATCCATATTGGCGGCGACGAGTGCAGCAAAATGTGGTGGAAAGCAGATCCCAAAACGCAGGCGTTCATGAAGGCAAATAACCTGAAAGACGAGAAAGAGCTTCAGACGTATTTCATTAAGCAGGTCTCAGGGTATTTAGCCAAAAAGAACAAGAAGGTCATTGGCTGGCATGAGATTCTGGAAGGCCAATTAGATACCACAGCCGTGATCATGAACTGGGGTGGGGCAAAAGAAGGCATTGCGGCGGCAAAACGGCATCATCCGGTGATCATGTCGCCGGGTAACCCGCTGTACTTTGACAACTACCAATCTAAAAACCCCAAAGACAGCCTGGCCATTCACGGGTACAACCCGCTGGATGCCGTGTATAACTTCAACCCGGTACCGGCTGAGTTACAGCAACTCAAGCTAGATAAGTACATTCTGGGTGCCCAGGCCAACGTCTGGACCGAATACATGGGCAACCCTGCCAAGGTGGAATACATGGTGTTTCCGCGTATGTCGGGGTTGAGTGAAGTGCTCTGGACTGATCCTAAGCAGAAGAACTTCTCTGATTTTAAACGGCGGGTGAAAACCACTTTGGTGCCGCGTTATGCCTTCTGGGGAAGCGCTTATTTCAAGGACTTTGAACGATGGACGGTGGCCGATAAATAAAGCCCCTGTGCAACCTTTGATTCTAGTTGAAAGCGGCACTATTCCGTTCCCAGCATCGTTTCAAAAAAGCGGCTAAGAAACAGAGGCAGGATGGAGTACTGGGGACAACTTTGTATCTTTAGGCATTACCCATTTGCTTTCATTACATGGCATCACGTTATTCTGCTTTGTTGCTTAATTGCATGCTCACCATCTCGTTCCTGATCTTGATGTGGCGCTTGGAGGACCCAAATATCCTGATTCCCCTTTTTGCGTTCCTGGGGTTTATGATGTTTGTGGTGTTGAAGATCATCATGGTCTTGCGGGAACGGAAAAGCAAATCTTCTAAGTAAAGAACTATGGACTCATTCTTTTTAAACCTTTCACCCGGAAACCAGAGCGGATCTGCTTTGTCAAAGCTGTATCTGTTCATGGCGGCGGTGTTTTTTGTACTGGGCGGCTTGGGCGTGTACAGGCAGTATACCGCCAATGAAGTAACCTTAAGCGTGTATTTACTGCCCTTGCTGCAGCTAGCTTTGGCTATCTCTTATCTGATAGTAGCCTGGCGCCGCCGAAAGCCTGCCGGAACCACGTATGTACAGGTAACCGAAGAACACCTGGAGCTAAAGCTTTCTTTAAACCAGGACCCCGTTACCTTGCCCTGGAGCAACATCAGTCTTTTGCGGGTGCTGCCAGATAAACTGCTGTATCGGCTTATTTCAGGGCAAACCGGCCAGATTGAACTTGACTCTATTCCTGAAGAATATGAAGACACTGTGCGCGATGTCATCAGAAAAGCAGGGAAACAAAAAGGGGTAAGCCTGTAAATCTAGAGGTAACAGAACAAGAATTTAGAAGAGGCGTTTAGGAGCTGTTTTTGAAAAGCAGCACTTAAACGCCTCTCTTTTTAGTACCCCCTTCCGCAAGATCGGTTCCGCTTTCTTTCCAACAAAGTCGCTCTTTGCATTTGGTATTGTAAGCACTTCAAAGGCCCTCCTTTTACAAGCTAATCGCAGTTTTTTGGATTATTGTAAGGTGTATGTTAACCCTGAATGGCATAAACCGTAAAAAACCACATGCAGGGGTAACCTGTAAGCCATCAGTACAAGATCTATACTATGAAAAATCACCTGTTCTATCTACTGCTTTCGGGCACTCTGTTTTTTGTCTCTGGTTGTGGTGGTTCTTCCAATGAAGCCACTTCAGTAGACGCGGCCGGAAAGCACAATGAGGAATTGCTGGAAAGTACCGGCAAGGACGAAGACTCTGGCTGGTTTGTGGCCGAAGTGGCCAGTGCCGGTTTGTTTGAAGTGGAGTTAGGCCGGTTGGCTTCCAGTAAAGGCAATGATCCTAGGGTGCGGCAGTTCGGGCAGTTGATGCTGGACCACCATACCCAATCCAATACCCAGCTGAAGCAAATTGCCGAACTTAAGAACCTGATTGTGCCTAGCGCTTTGGGCGAAGACCATCAGGAAACCTACAACAAGGTCATGACCAATACAGGCGCGGCCTTTGACAAAGCCTATATGGAGGCCATGGTCAAGGACCATAAAGACAACCTTGACAGGTTTGAGGAAATGGCGGAGAAAGGAAAAGACATGGAGTTGAAAGCCTTCGCAGCGAAAGGTTTGCCTATGCTGCGCGCGCATCTTAAGCAGGCCGAAGAACTGGAAGATGCGTTGGAAGAGCAACAGAGGCAGCAGTTATAACCATAGGAACCTGCGTCATCTCCGGTGATCACAAAAAAGTAATCCCTAATAAAAATCTGTTGCCTATGTAGAAGAGATACTATTTAAAAAGAAGGTACCATGAAAAAGATATTATACGTGATCACAGCTTGTGGTTTGGCCTTAGCTGGAACCGCTTGTAGCCGGATAGATGCCAATACCTCCAATTCTGTTCCTACGTCAGATGGCTACGCTGCTATGGTTACTTCATCTCACGCTGGTGCGGGTACCAGCGGTGTTACCAGGGCCGATGCGTATGTAGCCCCTAGTGCTGCAGGCCCAGTGGCGGGTACCATGATGTACGGAACCCGGTCTATTACTGAAGCCACCTTCTTAACCGAGGCTGCCAGCAGCGGCATGATGGAAGTGCAATTAGGCAAACTGGCTTTGGATCGTTCGGCTAATTCAGAGGTGAAGAAGTTCGCCCAAATGATGGTAGACCACCACACCAAAGCAAACCAGGAACTGACAACTATTGCCTCTGGTATGAACCTGACGCTTCCTACCACCCTCCTGGAGGACCATCAGAAGATAGTGGATAAACTTTCCAAACTAACGGGCAGCGAGTTTGATGAGAAGTACATGGACGAAATGGAAACGGCTCACGAACGGGATATTGCGCTGTTTGAAGTAGTAAGCAATGGTGCCCCCACTACTTCGGTAAGAGCTTTTGCCATTAGAACCTTGCCTACGTTACGGATTCATGAACACCACGCTGATAAGCTTGATGATAAGGTAGATTAACAAGTGTCAAATCATATGGAAAGAGCCTGCGATGCAGGCTCTTTTGTTTATAACCATAATTGTGTGCTTCCATTAAACAAAAACCAGCCTCCAGAAAATATGAGAAATAAAGTATATGCTTTCCTTGTGCTGCTTTTATCTGTCTTTACTGCTTGTAGTCAAGCCCAGGAAGGTACACGCTCCACCACAGACACTGATACCGCCACGTCTGAAAGTACTCCTAGCCCCTCTGCTGCTACCAGTAGTGCGGGAAGCAGCGGAATGGGTGGAGCTGTCTCTACCCATGCGCTGGCCTCAGACACGCTTTCTGAAGATACAAGCAGGCAGGAGTAGGGTCTAAGGTATTAACCACATACCCACAGATGAAATTCAGTATTTGTTCAGGGATAAATCTGCTAACGGCTTCATTATTAGCGCGTATACAGGGCAGGACAAACTAGAACAAACAAAGAACACTATGAGAAAAGTCATGTCAATGCTTGTAACCGGAGCAATGCTTGCAGGTACAGCATGTACCAGCACTAATACAGGATCCGGCACAACTGGAACAACAGCAGGCTCCACTTCTACTTCCAACGCCAGAACTGGAACTACTACCGGAGGAGGTACTACCATGGGAAGTGGCACTACTACTGGTGGCACTACAACCGGCGGAATGGGTACTACTACCGGAGGTGGATCAACTACTGGCACCACCACTGGAATGGGTACAACCGGAACTACTACAGGAGGTACCACAGGCACCACAGGCGGAACAACCGGTGGTACTACTACTGGTACCACCGGCGGAGCTACTGGAACTACTACCGGAGGAGGTACTACAGGCACAATGGGTGGTGGAACCACCGGAACAACAGCAGGTGGTGCTACCGCCGGAACCACTATGGACATGACCAACATGACAGATGCCATGTTCATGATGACCGCTGCCAGCAGCAACATGTTTGAGATTCAGGCTGGTAAATTGGCTACTCAGAGTGCCTCTAGCCCAGAAGTGAAAAAGTTTGCCCAAATGATGGTAGATCACCACACCAGAGCAAGCAAAGAGCAAATGACGCTTGCTACTCAAATGAAGATCACCCTGCCTAAAACCCTTATGCCGCCTCACCAGGCCTTGATGGATAAACTACAAGGTAAAACTGGTAAAGCATTTGATGAGGACTACATGGATGTTATGGAAACTGCCCACAAAATGGACATTGCTATGTTCACCATGAAGAGCACTAATGCCGAGACTCCTTCTGTGAAAGCCTTGGCTGCTAAGACCCTGCCTATGTTAAAGACGCATCAGGAACAGGCAACCAAGATTGAAGACATGGTAGACTAAGGTCTACCTTTTTAAAATACCTTTCAAGAGTCTGTGTTTTGGGGTTGTTTTCATAAAACATCCTCAGAACGCAGACTCTTTTTTATACTCTAACAGCTTTGGTTAGGCAGATTTGTGGCCACGTTAAACCAAATATGTCATAAGTAGGTAGGGGAAGAAGAACAGGAGACTAACTCCTAGCAGACCCCTCCGTATAAAAAGAATTAAAAATCAGTTCTACGCGATCAGTTTAAGACTATGAAAAACATAATGCCCTTCTTTGCAGCTGCCATTATACTGACTGGCGCTGCCTGTAATACGTATACTGCAAGTACAGACCCTGCCACTTATGCAACGGGCTACGGTTTTCCTGGGGAGAACGATAAAGTAGGTACCGGCAATACTGGCAGCATGGGAGTAGCGGAAGTCAACAACAACGCTACATTTGACAACCCTGCCACCGGTGCTAAGTCAGATAGCATGACGGCTAACCAAAACCTTGACCACCTCTTTATGATGAATGCCGCTAGCAGTGGCATGATGGAAGTGGCCGCAGGAAAATTAGCCGTCACCAAAGGGAAGAATGCCGGAGTGAAAAAGTATGGGCAGATGATGGTCACAGACCATACCAAGAGCAATACTGAGCTCCAAGCCCTTGCAAAAGCAAAAGGCGTTACCTTGCCCACTACGCTGATGCCAGTGCACCAGCAACACCTGGACATGCTTTCCAAGCTAGCTGACCTAGAGTTTGACAAGACTTATATGCAGCACATGGTAGAAGCCCATGAGATGGACATCAAACTATTTGACCAGGAAGCTAAAACCGGGAAAGACGCTGAGATAAAAGCCTTTGCTGCCAAGAACCTGCCTATCCTGCAGGCGCACCGCAAAGCTGCGCAGCCTATCTTTGAGGAAGTAGGTAGAGACAGACCGCAAGCCATTAGCAGATAATCTGCTTTTTCAATTTAAAGCAAACTGCCTGTGCCAAACCTTTGGTGCGGGCAGTTTGTTTTTAAGGCATTCTTAGAAAATTGGTCTTAAAGGAACAGATCTCCACAAAGGAATCACTTATGAGCAGGTATTTTTTGAATGCCTGAATTCAGTACCTTTGCGGCAAACTTTCCAAAAACGATGAAACATATCATGCCATTCTTCGCGGCTTGCGCTCTGTTTGCCGGTGCTGCCTGTTCTACCTACACTTCTACCACAGACCCTAATGACAAGGGTTCAGGAACTTCGTTAGACGCAGAGGTAGTGACTACTTCTCCAACAGCCGCTGAGACGCACACTACTACAACCCACGCCACCGCTGAAGCTACTACTGAAGCGAAAGCAGAAGCTCCTGCTGCGAAAGCCGATACAACTGCACACACAGCAGAAGCAGCTCACTAAGTCTCATATGGTTCTACTTACTTCTACAATAAGATTCGTCTAAGAGAGCACAGAAAATCTGTCCTTAAAGAACTATTATTTGTAGTACTTGCCTATAAAACAGAAAAGCCTTGCTCATGAGCAAGGCTTTTCTGTTCCTGTATTTTTAACCCGCTTTACTGAAAACAGGCACTAAACGGTTATTCAATTTTCTTCTTGCGGCCCGGCGTCTTTTTCTCTTTTACCGCTGCCAGAGCAGCAGCGTCAGCCTCAACGGGTTCTTTCTTCTTACGGCCCCGGGTCTTCTTCTCGGGCACAACTTCTTCCAGCATGTCATCTTCAGGCTCAGGTTCATCAGCGACGAATACCGGGGCCTCTACATAATGGCTGGTGCTCAGTTCCTCTTTCAGAAAGCGGGCCGTGTAGCCTAAGTTCATTTCTGCGACGTGCTCTGGGGTCCCTTGCGCCACAATCATCCCGCCCTTGGCTCCGCCTTCGGCCCCGATGTCAATCACGTGGTCGGCGACTTTGATCAGGTCCATGTTGTGCTCAATGATGAGCACGCTGTTGCCTTTGTCTACCAGTTTATTCAACACGTCAGACAAGTGCTGAATGTCCTGAAAGTGCAGACCCGTGGTAGGCTCATCTAAGATGTAGAGCGTACGGCCAGTGTCTTTCTTTGAAAGCTCCGTGGCCAGTTTCACGCGCTGTGCCTCACCACCCGATAAGGTTGTAGCTTGTTGACCCAAAGTGATGTAGCCGAGGCCCACCTGGTTCAGGGTTTGAATCTTGCGCAGAATACGCGGCTGGTGCTCAAAGAACTCCACAGCCGCCTCAACGGTCATGTCCAACACATCAGTAATGGATTTGCCTTTGAAGCGCACTTCCAGCGTCTCGCGGTTATAACGTTTGCCTTTGCAGGTCTCGCAGGGCACGTACACATCGGGCATGAAGTTCATCTCAATGGTGCGCATTCCGGCTCCCTCGCAGGTCTCACACCGGCCGCCTTTCACGTTGAAGGAGAAACGCCCGGCCGCGTAACCACGAATCTTCGCCTCAGGCATAGACGCAAACAAGCTGCGGATTTCAGTGAACACGCCCGTGTACGTAGCTGGGTTAGAGCGCGGCGTACGGCCAATAGGGCTTTGGTCTACCTCAATCACTTTGTCAATATGCTCCAGGCCTTCAATGGCTTTGAACGGAAGCGGCTCACGCTTGGCATTGAAGAAGTACTTGTTCAGGATAGGGTACAGCGTGTCATGAATCAGTGACGATTTACCGCTGCCCGATACACCCGTTACGCAGATCAGTTTACCCAAGGGCAATTCCAGCGTTACGTCTTTGAGGTTATGGCCGGTAGCCCCGCGCAAAATCAGGCTCTTGCCATTGCCTTCGCGTTTCTGCTTCCGCACCGGAATTCCTCTTCGGTAGCTCAGGTAGTCTGAGGTAGTGGTGCCACTTTCCATCATTTCTTTCGGCGTACCGGCAGTCACTATCTGCCCGCCGTGCACCCCAGCACCCGGACCAATGTCCACCACGTAGTCGGCAGCCAGGATCATGTCTTTGTCGTGCTCCACTACCACCACGGAGTTACCGAGGTCGCGCAAGTCCTGCAGGGCTTTGATCAGTTTTTCGTTGTCGCGCTGGTGCAACCCGATGCTGGGTTCATCCATAATGTACAACACGCCCACTAACTGAGTGCCAATCTGCGTAGCCAGACGAATCCGCTGGCTTTCCCCTCCGGATAAGGTCCGTACGGAGCGGTGCAGGTGTAGGTATTCCAATCCCACGTCTACCAGGAAGCCGATCCGTTTGCGGATCTCTTTCAGCAGTTCGCGGGCAATCAGGTTCTGACGTTCATTCAGGCGTTCCTCCAGGTTCGCTACCCAACCGGCCAGTTCGGCAATGTCCATTTCAGACAGTTGCCCGATGTGCTTGTTGTCTAGTTTGAAGTGGAGTGATTCTTTCTTCAGGCGGTACCCATCACACTCAGGACAGGTGCTTTGTTGTGTGTATTCCTGCACCCAGTTGCGCACGTTGTCAGAGTCAGACTCCAGCTGTTTCTTCAAAAAGTTGAGCACGCCCTCAAACACAAACGGCTCTTTTTTGCCTTTGGGGTCTTCTTCTTCAAAACCGTGCAGTAAATGGTTCCAAGCTTCTTCGGGAATGTCTTGAATGGGAACCGTAAGTGCAGTTTTATGGCGTTTCAGTAAAGCGGTAATCTGGGAGAAAATCCAGATATCACGGTACTCGCCCAGTGGCGCAATCCCGCCGCGGCTGATGCTCACGCTCTTGTCCGGCACGATGGATTCTTCGGTCAACTCCTCAATTTCGCCCAAGCCATTACAAACCGGGCATGCGCCGTACGGTGAGTTAAACGAGAAGGTGTTAGGAGCCGGATCATCATACGCGATGCCAGTGGCCGGGTCCATCAAGTGACGGGAGTAGAACTGCGTTTCATTGGTATCCGCATCCATGGCCAGGGCCGTGCCTTTGCCGTGCTGCAGTGCGTTCTGGATAGAGGTAGACAACCGGTAACGGTCATCAGCCGACGGCACAAGCTTGTCAACCACGATCTCAATGTCGTGGATTTTGTAACGGTCTACCTGCATTTTGGGCGTCAGTTCCACTAACTCCCCGTCAATGCGGGCGCGCAAAAAGCCCATCTTTCTGATTTGTTCAAACAGCTCGCGGTAATGACCTTTCCGGCCTTTTACCACCGGCGCCAAAATGATGGTGCGCTTGCCGCTGAAATGCTCCATAATGTGCTGCACAATCTGGTCATCAGACTGTTTCATCATCTTCTCACCAGTCACGTAGCTGAAGGCTTCGGCGGTACGGGCGTAGAGCAGACGCAGAAAGTCGTAGATTTCGGTAATAGTGCCCACGGTAGAGCGCGGGTTGCGCGAGGTGGTTTTCTGCTCAATGGAAATCACCGGCGAAAGCCCCTCAATTTTGTCTACGTTGGGGCGCTCCAGTCCGCCCAGGAAAGAGCGGGCATAGGCCGAGAAGGTCTCCATATAACGGCGCTGCCCCTCGGCGTAGATGGTATCAAACGCAAGCGAAGATTTCCCGCTGCCGCTGATGCCCGTGAACACCACCAACTGGTTGCGCGGTATTTTCAGGCTGATGTTTTTGAGGTTGTGTTCCCGCGCGCCGTACACTTCAATGAAAGGTACGTCTGCAATGGAGGAAGTATTTTTAGCTACTGGTGTAGCAACAGAATCTTTTGGCGTCATCCGATTTGGTTCGGTTTAAAGAGCAAAGGTAGGCATTCCCGCGCTACAAAAGGAGCGGGCAATCCATCTCTTCTTAACCGAATTAACCGCAGATTAGTTTAGCGGAGGGGCGGAGTTTTTAGGGGAGCGGTTAGGAAGTGTTTTGGGGAAAGAAGGCGAAAAAAGAAATGGCACTTCATCTGAGACCCACCTGATGTGGTGGATTTTTCGCTAGTGCAAGCTTGCAGCTCATGCCCCTGTTTCAAGGCAATATTCATTCTGATAGGCAAAGAGAAAATAAGGTATGCGTGCGGACACGGGCCGGAGGCTCGCGCCAGCGGGGAACATCAGAAATCTTTTAAGGGCTTGGTTAAACAATTATTCCACTCAAATGCTCCAACTGCTTTCCTTGCAATGTAAGATAGCTTCTAGCTACGTCTGCCGTCAAACAGGAATGCACCGGCAGCACACCCATCAATCCACCAATCTTAAACTGCGAAAACAACTCCGGCGTGGTGCGCACAATACCATGCTCTTGGGATAATGAAACTAATGCTGTGTCTGGCAAAGGCGCTCCCCAGCCATTCTCTGTCAAAGGCACTACTAGCCCGAAGATGACGCCACCATCCTGCTGTGGTAAGGCATCTTTAGAGAAATGCACAGAGCCGCCGTAGAGAATGACTTCGTTGCGGTCTGGGTGCAGGGCTACTATGGGGCAGGCCATAGCTACAGCAATGTCTTCTATCTGGCAGGAGCTAATGAGGTTTTGCATGAGATCATAGAAGACAAAGTTACCGGGCCGGATCTCGTTCATGCCGCTGAAATCTTCCATAGCGCTGCAGCTGGGCGTATCACCAATAGAAAGTTGCAGGTGGGGCCAGTCAGAAAGGTAGTGATTCTTGAGGGTGCGCATTTTCTCTAAGGTTTGCTGGTGTACGGCGGCAATGGCCTCTACTCCGCGGGCTTTGTAGGAATGACCTGCATGCGCCAAAAAGCCCAGAAACGTATGCTGCTGCGTTAGCGCCAATTCTTTTAAAACATTATCAAGGGCAGTGGTATCCTCGGTTCTGATGCCGGTGCGGCCGTAGCCAGTGTCTGCCTTCACCCACACGTTTACCGGTGCTGTCAAATGCTCGCGCAGAAATAACACGTCATCGGCGGAAGTGACAGTCAGGTTCAGCGTGATCTGTAGCGCCAGTTCTGTGATTTGGGGCAATTGTCGGCGATTCAACGGAAAAGCAACGGTAATGTCCTGCCAGCCATGTCGGGCGAAGTACTGCGCCATCTTAACGGAGGAAACGGTAATAGCCGTAATGCCTTCTTCTCTAAACCATTCACCTACTTGCCAACTCTGGTGTGTTTTGAAATGTGGACGCAGCCGAACGTTTTGCCGCTGCGCTTTCTCTACCATCCGGCGGATGTTGGCGCGGGCAATTTGTTCGTTCAGCAGGAGGGTGGGTTCGGAGATTTGATCAAGGAAGGACATAGCAGCAGCATTGGAAAGAAACCAAAGATACAGAAGTCTTCGATTCTGTTAGGAACAGCTGCGTTTTTAAGCAGAATTCTGGAAATTAGACTTGATCCACAAGGGGAGAAGAGACGTGTTCCTCTTGAAAACGGGAAAGCTTTGCTACACAGAACGGACAGGCCTGCCTGGTTTTGGGCCGCTCGGCTTAGAGACTACTTTGGGTTTCTCCTGTTTCATGCGTTTGGGACCGTACCAAAGCCAAAAGCCGGTGACGGTAAAGATGAGCAGGGCCACACCCATGATGGTGCTGTACATTACTTTCAATACGCCGCTATCTACCCCGAAAAGCTTATCTAGAATGGTGCCGTCATGGAGGTTTTCAATGAAGTCGGCGCGACGGGTTTCCAGGTGCAGGAGCTTGCCGGTGGATGCATCTAGTTGTACGCCCAGGTACTTTTCCACGAAGAGGAATTTGACGGTGCCTTTGTCAGGACGCATGTCTATGCGGTCCAGCGTAAGGGAAACGTTTTGGCCTAAGGAGTCTTTGATGGCCTGAAAGGCGTTGGTGGTAAGGCTGTCTACCGGGAGCCAGTCTTTCAGATTAGTGGAGGTGCCCGTGTAAGTTTTAGCCAGAATCACACCGCCAGTATGCTTTTTCCAACCCAGCAAAAGGCCAGTGATGGAAATGACAAAGAAAAAGACAAACAGCAAGGCGCCAGTCAACCGGTGTACTTTCCGGAAGTCGCGGAGAACGCGGGCCTGTTTCTGTCTTTTGGTGGAATCGGTCACGACGATGGGGGAGTTGGCGTTAGTTCATTCTAACTCAGCTAAAGCAAAGTTAGTGTATTCAACGAGGTGCGAAAACAAAAGAGCCCGGAAACATTTCCGGGCTCTTTTGTCTAAAACAGGTTAAAATCGACTTGATCTATCTTTCTCCTTAGAAGTTTGGAGACAACAGATATTTGCTGTAGAATTCATCAATCACCTTCACCGCATCAGTGGCGTTGTCTACAATGCTCACCAGATCCAGATCTTCGGGGCTGATGTTGCTTTCCTGAGTGAGCATCACGTCTTTGATCCAGTCAAACATGCCCTGCCAGTATTTCTTGCCTACCAGTACAATCGGGAACTTGCCAATCTTCTTGGTTTGAATAAGGGTGATGGCTTCAAACAACTCGTCCAGGGTTCCAAAACCACCCGGCATTCCAATAAAGCCTTGGGCGTATTTCACGAACATCACCTTGCGCACAAAGAAGTAGTCAAAGTTGATGAGCTTGTCTGGGTCAATGTAGATGTTGTTGAATTGCTCAAACGGCAACTGGATGTTCAACCCCACGGAGCGCCCGCCTTCTGAGTGCGCGCCTTTGTTACCAGCTTCCATAATACCCGGTCCTCCGCCAGTGATCACACCGTAGCCATGGCGCACCAGTTTAGCGGCAATCTCTTCGGCCATGATGTAATACGGGTTATCGGGCTTAGTTCTGGCAGATCCGAAGATAGACACACAAGGCCCTATTTTGGCCATTTTCTCAAAGCCTTCCACAAACTCAGACATCACTTTGAAGATCTGCCAGGAATCTGCTATTTTAATTTCGTTCCAGTTTTTATCAGTAAAAGCCTCTCTAATGCGCTTGTCATCTTCACTGGAGAAGTTTGAATCTTGCTTGGCTATCTTTTTTGCTTCCTGTAAAGATTCAACCTTGTTGTCATTGGCATTGGGCTGAATAATAGTGGTACCGCTGCCAACGTTAGTGGTTTCATCGTGCAGCTTGGTTTTGCTTGATTTTCTTAACTTCGTCATATAACATTCATGTATAGAGCCTGTTTTACGGAAAAGAGGTCGTAAACGGGCAGTCTTATTGTTAATTAATTAAAAACAATTGGGGGTAAAGGTGCGGTCTGGAAAGGCTATTTAGACCTGATGGCAATTACGGGGTCCAGATGGGAAGCAATGACCGCCGGAATAATGCCTGAAAGTACGCCAATCACGACCGATACGCCCAACCCTAGGAGAATGTTGCCGGGCGTAAGGATAATCTCCAACGTACCCATGGGGATAAAGGTTATCAAAGACACCAGCAAGATGCCCACTCCACCCCCAATCAGGCTTAGAAACACTGATTCAAACAGGAACTGGAACAGAATGAAGAAGTTTTTCGCGCCTAATGACTTCTGAATCCCGATGATGTTGGTGCGCTCTTTCACTGACACGAACATGATGTTGGCAATCCCGAAACCTCCTACCAGAATAGAAAAGCCCCCAATTACCCAGCCCGCAATGCCAATGATGGAGAACATCTCGCCGATGGCATCGGCCATCATTTCTGAGCGGTTAATGGCAAAATTGTCTTCCTGGTAGGGTTTGAGACCGCGCACCGTGCGCATCTTGCCTTTCACTTCGTACTCCAGGTTTTGCAGGCCTACGTCATCCACTAAGCCCTTGATCATGAGCACCGGCTGTATGCCCCTTGGTCCGCCCGCAAACATCTTCCCGAAGGCTCCAAACGGCACATAGGCGTTTTTATCATTGGTAGGCATGCCCTCAAACAAGCCGGCGCCTTGTTTTTCCATGACACCAATCACCTTGAACTTCTGCCCCCTGATTCTGATGTCACCACCCACGGCGCTGGAGTTTGGGAAAAGGTTTTCGGCCACCTCAGCGCCCACAATGATCACATTGCGTGAGCCATCTACTTCCTGCTGGGTGAAAAAGCGTCCTTCTTCAATGGGTACCTCGGCTACTTTGTTAAAGTCTTTGGTAACGCCCTGCAGCATAATGCCGCTCATGCTGTTGTTGCGATGCTTGAACGTATTTCCGCCCCGCCGGGAGACCAGCGCCACGCCCTCTGCGTTCTCCAGTTGCTCTTCCATGTACTTGTACTCGCGCATGGTAGCGGGTGGGCGTTGCATGAATTTCCACCAGGGAACATCTGAGTGGTCGCTGAATATCCAGGGAAATTTCTCCACGTAAATAATGCGCTCGCCCACAAAACTCATACTGTCTCTGATGCTGCGCTCCAGAGAGTCCACAATGGTGAACACGGAGATAATAGCGAAAATACCAATGGTTACGCCTAGCAAGGAAAGGACCGTGCGCAGCAAATTAGACCGAAGGGCCTGCCACGCAAACTGGAAACTCTCATAAACCAAACGGAGGTACAGCATGAAGAAGAAATACGGATGGAAAAGGGCAGAAAAGAAAAGACCCTGTTGTAAATACTTAGTGGTGCAACAAACTTATTAGTAGCGAAAGGGGTTGTTTTCTTACAGTGCCCTGCAAATTTAAATGGCTGCTTTCAAGGGGTACTACTACTTATATTTGCCTGAAAGTAAAAGAAATTAGAGCAAACTGCCTACCTTTGCGCTCTATTTTCGCCAGTATTTTAATACCGTAATATTAAAAATGAAGTTATCAGAGTTTAAATTTGACCTGCCCAATGACCTGATGGCCAGTCATCCGGCCCCCAACCGTGATGAAGCCAGAATGATGGTGATCCACCGTGACAGCGGCAAGATAGAACATAAAGTCTTCAAAGACATCATTGGTTATTTTGATGACGGTGATGTGATGGTGACCAATAACACCAAGGTGTTTCCGGCCCGTTTGTATGGAAACAAAGAGAAAACCGGTGCCAAGATTGAAGTGTTCTTGCTGCGTGAATTGGACAAGCGTATTCACCTGTGGGATGTGTTGGTAGATCCGGCCCGTAAAATCAGGGTTGGAAACAAACTCTACTTTGGCGACAGTGACCTGGTAGCGGAAGTGATAGACAACACTACTTCCCGTGGCCGCACCATCAAGTTCCTGTATGACGGACCAGACGAGGAGTTCTACAAAGTGGTGCATAGCCTAGGCGAAACCCCGCTTCCTAAATACATCAAACGCGAGCCAGAGCCAGAAGACGAAGAGCGTTACCAAACGGTATATGCTGAGATCACGGGTGCAGTAGCTGCTCCAACCGCTGGTCTGCACTTTACCAGAGAAGTGTTGAAGCGTCTTGAACTGAAAGGCGTAGATGTAGCTCCGGTAACCTTGCACGTTGGTTTGGGTACTTTCCGTCAGGTAGACGTGGAAGACTTGACCAAGCATAAAATGGATTCTGAGCAGTTCTTCGTGAATGAAACAACCGCTCAGATTGTAAACAAAGCTTTGGATTCCAAGAAACGCGTATGTGCGGTAGGAACCACTACCATGCGTGCGCTGGAATCATCTGTTTCTGCCAACAGCCGCCTGAAGCCAAACGAAGGCTGGACAGATAAATTCGTGTTCCCTCCGTATGATTTCAAAATTGCGAACAGCCTGATCACCAACTTCCACATGCCTGAGTCTACGCTGTTGATGATGGCTGCTGCCTTTGGTGGTTACGAGTTGATCATGGAAGCCTACAACACCGCTATCAAAGAGAAATATAAGTTCTTCAGCTACGGAGACGTAATGCTGATTCTCTAAGAATACTGTTTGAATAAGAAAAGCCTCGCCAGCATTAAAACTGGGGAGGCTTTTTGTTTAAGCCCCTTTTTGCAAAATTAAGTAAGGTGAAAAGAAGCAGGGAAGTAGATGGGCTACCCTGCTTCTTTTCACCTTAAAAAAGGAAATCTTGGTAATGAATCTCTATATTTAGTACAGAAATAGAATATCACCTGTAAAACGCTCCCCTTCTATTCCGGACAAAGCTGCCATGAAGCAAACAGATGAAAGCAAGGCGTCTCTCGCGCCCCATGCATCTAATCCAGACCAGCCCATAGGGCAGGAAGTGGATGCATTGCAGCAAGCCAGAAAGCAGGTAGAATTCTTGCAACTGGAACTAGCCAAAGCGCAGCAGGAATTGTCTCAGATGAAAGCCTTGGCCGGTTCATCTCATATTGGTCTAACAGCTTCTTCTGATACGATAGAAAGCCCTGTCCAAAGTCCTAGGGTACTCTCTTTGGAACTTCTGGGGAAACAGGTGCTGGAAAAGGCTGCCACTCCTGGAAGTACCTTAGAAGAGATAGTCGCGTTCTGCCTTGCTGGCGTAGAGAAGTTGCACAAAGGCATGTACTGCTCCTGCTTACGGTTACAGGGAGCTAAACTTTATAACATTGCGTCCCCCAGTTTGCCAGAGGGTATCTTTAGTAATGACGGTATTCCTATCGGGCAGCAGGCTGGTTCTTGCGGTACAGCAGCGTTTTTGGGGCAGAAAGTGATTGCCAGTGACATCACCACAGACCCGCGTTGGCAGGCGCATTATCCTTATGTGCTGGCTTACGGGTTTAAAGCTAGCTGGTCTTTCCCATTGGTGGGATCAAATCAGAAAGTGCTGGGTACCGTTGCCGCCTACTACAAAGAAGTAAAAAGCCCCACGCCCGAAGAAGAAGAGTCCTTGGAGAGTATCCGGAACCTGCTTCAGTTGATTCTGGAAAATAAACTAACAGAGTGTGAATTGCGCCAAAGCAATGAACGCTACTACTATGCCACGGTAGCCACCAAAGACGCCATCTGGGATCTGGACATCATCAACTATAGAATTGAATGGGGGGTAGGGTTTGAGAAACTGTTTGGGTTTAAGGTAAAAGAATTTGGACCTGAAGTTGATATCTGGGCCGCGCACGTGCACCCTGATGATTTGGAAAGGGTAGAGGCCTCTTTGTGGAATGTCATCAACAGCAAAGACCTGGAACACTGGCGTGATGAGTACCGGTTCAGGAAAGCCGATGGGGTGTATACTTATGTAGAAGACCAGGGTACCCTCCTCAGAGATGAAATGGGAAGACCGGTGAGAATGGTTGGTGCCCTTCAGGATGTGACAGAGCAAAAGCTTATTGAGGAAGAACTGCGTAAACTGTCCCTGGTGGCCCGGGAGACTATAAACGCAGTCATCATCATGAAGCCAGATTCCACTATTCAATGGATCAACCCTGCCTTCACCAGAATCTTTGGGTATACACTTGAGGAGATAGAGGGAAGAAAACCAATTGACTTCCTGGTGGGGCCGGAAACAGATTCAGAAACCCTGCAGTACCTGCGTAAAGAATTCGAGGATCTTGAGCCCCTGGAGCTGGAGATTGTTCAGTACACAAAAGCCAGAGAAAAACTGTGGTGTAAACTGCAGATCCAGGCTTTGCTTACTCCCCAGGGGCAGGTAGAAAGTATATTTGCCCTATTAACCGACGTCACCCAAAGGAAAGCCGAGGAGGAACAACTGCGTTTGATGGAGTCTGTCATCACTAACAGCAAAGACGGCATTATCATAAGTAAAGTAGTTTCTACCGATCCTCAGAGATTAGAGGCTATTTTCGTGAATCAGGCTTTCACCCAAATGACGGGGTATACACCAGAAGAAGCCTTAGGGAAAGATCCGGCTTTCCTGAACTGCCCTGAAACCGATGTGAAAACCATTCAGGAGGTTCAGCAATGCATGCAAACCGGCCAGCCCAGTGAATCAGAACTGGAAAGCTGCCGCATGGACGGAAGCAGGTTCTGGACCCAGTTGCTGCTCATTCCTATGTTTGACAGCAGGCAGCAACTCACCCATTGGATTTCACTTCTGCGTGACATCACCAACCGCCGGAAATACATGCAGGAGCGGGAGGTGCTTATTTCAGAACTAACCCAGAACAACGCAGATCTAAAGCAATTCACTTTTATTACCTCCCATAATCTTCGGGCACCGCTGGCTAATCTCACTGGAATCGCTAATTTGATTGACACCGAGGCCATTCCGGAAGGTAGAAACCGGATTCTGATTGAAAAATTCAAGGAATCAACGGTGCAGCTGAATACCATCATTGATGATTTGCTTGAGGTTTTGGTCATCAAGGACAATCCGCACACAAACAAAGAGCAGGTAAACCTACAGGAGGCTTTTGAAAAAGTAGTGATGTCTGTAGACGGTCTTATGACCGATGTGGATGTGCACCTCACCACTGATTTTTCACAGGTTCAAACAGTCTATTATAATGCTGGGTACCTGCACAGCATCTTGCTAAACCTGCTGACCAATGCCATCAAATACCGGTCTCCTGACCGTGACCTGCACATAGACGTTAAAGCTGAAAACGTAAACGGTAAACAAACGCTATACTTTTCAGACAACGGCTTAGGAATTGATTTAAACCGGTTTGGGGAGCGGATCTTTGGGTTGTACCAACGGTTCCACTACCACAAAGACAGCAAAGGCATGGGGCTGTACATTGCGCATTCGCAAGCCAAAGCCATGGGTGGGAACCTGAGCGTACAGAGCGAAGTAGACAAAGGAGCCACTTTTATCCTTGAATTCTAAAGTCACTTCCTAAACGGCAAAGCTGGATCACAAAAGCTAAAGGTAGCTTGGGTAAAAGAGCCCCATCTATGTTCCTGAAGCTTGGTTTCAGCGCTATTTTCATAAAACGTCCTCTAAACACCTTGGTCTTGGGCTGCCGGAATGTGTAACTTGCAGGCACAATGCTTTCAACTCTTTTGAAGAAATACGCCATAGTGGTAGCCGGTGGTTCTGGCAGCAGAATGCAGGCAGCTATGCCCAAACAGTTCCTTCCCATAGCTGGTGAGCCCGTGCTCATGCACACCCTCAGAAGGTTCCATGCGTTTGACCCAGACATGCTGCTAGTGGTGGTGTTGCCTGAGGCTGAAATCTTAACGTGGCAAAATCTGTGTGCAACCCACCAGTTCACGCTTCCCCACCAGGTAACGGCAGGAGGAAAGAGCAGATTCCAATCAGTGAAGAATGGGTTGGAGGTTTTGGCGCAGGAAGAAGATGGTGTAGTAGCCGTGCATGATGGGGTACGACCTTTCATTGACAATGCCCTTTTAACAGCCGCTTATACTACTGCCGCCGAAAGCGGAGCTGCGGTGGTGGCGGTATCTTTGAAAGAATCTATCAGAAGAGTGCGAGGTGCCAGTTCCAAAGCGGTAAACCGCACCGCTTATAGGTTGGTGCAAACTCCCCAGTGTTTCCGGTTGCCTCTGTTGCGCCGTGCCTATGCCCAGCCAGAAATACCCCTCTTCACCGATGACGCTTCCGTAGTGGAACGGTTCGGGCATAAAATTCAACTGGTGGAAGGAAGCTTCCGCAACATCAAACTAACTACTCCAGAAGATATAGTCTTGGCCGAGGCTTTCCTATTGCAGGAGCGTAACTCCGTGAAGGAAGGTTAAGCAATCACCCAAATATAAGTTTGCCGTTTTAAATCTATTTTTAGAAATGCAGATCTGAATCAGAAGTCAAATTATATTTTCATCTCATCAAAAGTTATGACTGCAACCCAGCCGGTAGTACCCTTAGTGCTTAAAGCGCTTATCGTTTTGTTGTGTTTTATGTTTAGGCTTTCAGGAGAAGTGCAGGCCCAAGAGAAGTTTGCGGCGTCTTTAAACCATATCACATCCATTGATTCCACAGACATGGTGGTGGCCTCTCAGTCTGATGGCGGTAAAGGAATCCTAAGCTTCCCGGGAGTGAACAAATTGTTATTCCTAAATACCAGAACCCAAGAGACTAGGATAGTAGAACTTCCGGCGGGATTTGTCATTAGCAGGACGTTCCTGAACGTGCCGGGTCGCTACGAAGGAGAGAGGCTGGTACTGATAAGTGGCACCTACAAGGGGTGGGGAAATAATGAGAAGTTGGAGTGGAATGATCCTGAGTACTTGTTTGTCTCCACCGCCAGTGGGCAGCACTTAAAGCAAATCTCCCCTGAAGAAGAAAGACTAGTTGAATGGACAGTGAATAAGAACAGCAACACCCTTGCACTTATAACTCGCCCAGACACCAATAAAGATAAGAAGTATGATGCTAAGGATTCAAACAAGCTCTATATCTACCACTTAACTAGTGGGCAACTGATAGCTATGCCCCCCTTGTAAGGATGATTAAACACTCAAGACCGCTTTCTCCTCCAGAAAACGCTGGTGCTTTAGTACTACCTCTGGAGTGATGCGCTCAAGCCTGGGTTGAGGCTGTGAGATGTTCAGGAGATAACCCTCTAAGGGGAGCAGGTTAAGCAAATCATGGGTAATGCAAAGCACGGTTTTCTGTTCTTCCCGCACCCAACTCACCATCAAATCAAAGACCCGTTTCTTGTGGTACACGTCTAGTTGTTGGGTGGGTTCATCCAGCAGGGTAATGGGAGCGTCTTGCAGCATCAACTGCGCCAGCCAAACCATTTGCTGCTCTCCGCCGGAAAGGTCTGTGAAAGTACGTTGGCTTAGGTGGGAAATGTGCAGATGGGCTAAAGTGGCATCAGCATAGGCGTAGTCAGCGGAGGTGTAGTGGTCCAGAAGCCGCTTTTGCCTAAAGAGCCCCATTACTACCAACTCGTGCACTTTGATAGGAAAGGCCACATTGTTCTTCTGCGGCAGGTAAGAGAGAGCCCGCGCAATGGCTCCTGAGCGTGAAACAAATGGCTGTCCTTGCACCAGAATCTGACCTTGGTAAGGTACCTGGCCGGTCAGGGTTTTCAGGAAAGTAGATTTGCCGCTTCCGTTGTGCCCAATAATGGCTACAAACGCTGGTTCAGGTACTAAAAAAGAAAGGTTGCGGATTAAGACGCGCTCGTCATACCCCGCAACCAGTTCTTTTATTTCTAAGACGCTCAAGTCAGAATTCTCAATTAGAAATTAAAAATTAGAAGTTGGAGAAAGGCTTTATAGCCCATTTCTAATTGAGAATTTCTAATTATAAAAATTTAGTACTCATCCTCGTTGAACATGAAGTCTTCTTTGGTAGGATAATCCGGCCAAACTTCTTCAATGCTCTCATAAGGCTGACCATCGTCTTCCAAAGCCTGTAAGTTTTCTACCACTTCCATAGGGGCGCCAGAACGGATAGAATAGTCAATTAATTCATCTTTGGTAGCTGGCCAAGGCGCATCTTCCAAATAAGAGGCAAGTTCAAGTGTCCAATACATAGTAATTTCGCTTTTAAAATATAGCTATACAAACAAGTTGCAAGAGGTGAACGGGCTGCAAAAATAAGATTTTGATTGACAATTCAAATATTTCTTCTTACTGCTTACGCTCCTGTAACGCTAAAACACAACGGGCAATTTGGCAAAATGTTTAGTAGATCTGCACTTTTGTTATTGATGGCGGGCGCTGCTTGAACCGTCACCGGTGTTGAAAAGGTAATTCAAGCCTATTTGAATACCGGCTACCATGTTCTGGCGCAAGACATAATAGTCTGTATCGCGGCTTAAGTCTTCAATATGCTCTTCTTTGCGGATGTTCACAAAATTATAGGAGTACCGCAGGTTGGCCGTTAAAATCAGGTTTTCTTTGAGGCTGTACTCCACGCCAGTGCCAAGTAAAATCCCCAAATCATATTGATTAAACTCGCCTATATTGGTGTTGGTACGGTCACTTTCTTCAGTACTAGCCAGCAAGTAAGAACCTTGGCCAACTGAGTGTGTGCGGTCTTTGATTTGGTAAGAGGCCGTGCGGGAGAAGGTGTTGCGCTCTGTGCCTTTTTGTAGCATGCCCAGTTGTGGTCCTAACTGGAAGTTAAATCGCAAGGTGCCTGTAGTGGTGTATTTGAATAATAATGGAATATTATAATATACCAGGTCTATTTCCTTCTCACCGGTTTTATCTCCGTTCACGTCAATAAGGTCAAACCGTTCGCCTTGGTGAGAACGGTAAATTTCTGCCTGTACATTGTGGTTTTCGTTGAATTTGTAGCCTACTACAAACCCATAGGGCGCCCATTTGGTGGTGAAGCGGTGGCGGTAGTTTACGTCCTCATACTGTTCATCATTGATGATCCAGGTATTCTGGAACTGCGTGGTCACACCCAGGTAAGGACCTTTGATGTTTTGAGACTGAGCTAAGAAAGGAAAAACTAGGAAAAGTAGTAAAAAATATTTTTTCATAGAGTAAGCCGTTAGATTTTAGGACTATTTCTAACGGCTTACGAATGAATCAGGCAGTTTTGTTGCTTGGTTGAGAAGACTTTTTGCGCAATAGCTCTATTAGCTCGTTTTTCGTGCGGATTTTGCGGTTAAAGTTCTTGATTTTGCCTTCCAGCATAGCCCGGAACGTCTCATTACCGGGATTTGGATTTAACCTGCCCAGGTTGGTTTCCAGCACTTCCAGCTCCTGCTTATCATACTTGATGAAATCACGCAGGGCGTTGATGCGGGCGTGCAGCTGGTCGTTCTCTGAGTTCTTGCCTTCAGGCAACGGACGCTTGCGCATGAAGTGCTCCAGGCTGCTCAGTTCAAATATTTTGTCGCAAGCCACCAGGAAGCTTTCCCATACGGCATCAGACTCCTCCTGCTTCACCGGGCCCACCTTTTTCCAGGCGGCCTGTAGTTCTTTGGCTTTCGGTACGGCCTGTTGTACAGGTTCGTCCAGCAAAGCCTCGGCCTGAGCTACCAGAGAGCGTTTCTTCTCCAGGTTGTCTTCCAGGTACTTGTCTTTAGACTCGTTCTTCTGGCTGTTGATGTGCTTTTTAAGGCGCTCGAAAAAGTGGTTATTGGCCGCCCTGAAGCTGTTCCAGAGATCATTAGACATCTTGCGGGGCAAGGTGCCGCCAATATCTTTCCACTGGTTTTGCAGGTCTTTCAGCTTTTTGCTGGTTTCTTCCCACTCCTCAGAGTTCTTCACCGACTCAGACTGGGCAATCAGCGCCCTGTACTTGTCAATGGTGCGGGAGAGCATGTCTTTCTTGTCCTGGAAGAACTCTTTCTTGCGGGTAAAGAACACCTCTACGGCCGCTTTGAAGCGCTCCTCCAGTTCATCGGTCAGGGCTTTGTCTACCGGACCGGTTTTGATCCAGTTTTGGCGCAGTTCCTTCAGTTTATCGGTGGTCTCCTGCCAGTCAATGCTGGTTTGCAAGGCCTCGGCCTGTTGAATCAGCGTGATTTTGGTGGAAAGGTTCTTGTCGCGGTTTTTGGCAATGGCATCCTTGATCTCGGCCTCAGCAGCCGAGAGACGGTGGTGCAAAGATTCAAAGTCGCCAATGGCGTCATACTTCTCTATCTGCTCCTTTAGGTGCAACACCTTCATTAAGAAAGAACCCTTGTTCTCAGAGGTTTCTATCTTCTCCAGGAGGCTTTCAACCTTTTGTCTGAAGTTTTCAAAACGGTTTGCGAAGTACTGCAATGATTCCTCGGGGACCTCCTTTACATCGCCAACCTGGCGAGCCGGAAAGTGCATAAATGGCTTCAACCACACCTGGTTTCCCTTAATGTAGCCGTACTTATGGGCCTCCTCAGACAAATCTTTGGTTTCCATCTACTGGATAATTAACTGAAAAATTTAAAGTCTATTTTGGTACAAGTTTATGAATAAACGCCAATTATCATAACCCGGCCCCGCCAAAATTTACGATATTTGTACCCGTTGGCAGAGAATACACGCAACTTGACGTCTGTTTGCATACTGATTTTTGTAAACAAGGTTATCTGTTTCGTTTTGGAGCCGTTTTGCCGTAAACGCTTCCAAAACGTTTTCGCGCCAATACTCTCACAGAATCTATACTATATTCATGAGCAACGAAACCATCATCTTCTCCATGGCGGGGGTAAGCAAAATTTACCCGCCGCAGAAACAAGTTCTCAAAAACATTTACCTCTCCTTTTTCTACGGCGCCAAAATTGGCGTGTTGGGTCTGAACGGCTCGGGTAAATCATCGCTTTTGAAAGTGATTGCCGGCGTAGACAAGCAGTTCCAGGGCGAAGTAGCTTTCTCGCCGGGGTACTCTGTGGGGTACCTGGAGCAGGAGCCGCAGCTGGACCCTGATAAAACCGTAATGGAAATTGTGCAGGAAGGCGTAGCCGAGACCGTGGCTCTTTTAAAAGAGTACGACGAGATCAACGAAGCCTTCGCAGATGAAAACGCTGACTTTGACAAACTGATGGCCCGCCAGGGCGAAGTGCAGGAACGCCTGGATCACCTGGGTGCCTGGGACCTGGACAGCAAACTGGAGCGCGCCATGGACGCCCTGCGCACCCCGCCGGGCGAAGCCGTCATCGGCAACCTGTCTGGTGGTGAGAAACGCCGCGTAGCCCTTTGCCGCCTACTGCTGAAAGAGCCCGATGTCTTGTTACTGGATGAGCCTACCAACCACCTGGACGCTGAGTCTGTTTTATGGCTGGAGCAACACTTGCAGCAGTACAAAGGTACCGTGATTGCCGTAACCCACGATAGATACTTCCTGGACAAAGTAGCCGGCTGGATTCTGGAACTGGACCGCGGCGAAGGTATTCCGTGGAAAGGCAATTACACCAGCTGGCTGGAGCAGAAAGCCGAGCGTTTGGCCAAAGAAGAGAAAACCGAAAGCAAGCGCCAGAAGACCCTGCAGCGTGAGTTGGAGTGGGCCCGCATGAGCCCGAAAGCCCGCCAGGCCAAATCCAAAGCTCGTTTAGGCAACTACGAGAAAATGGCCTCTGAGGAAGCCAAAGAGAAAGAACAAAAGCTGGAGCTCTTCATCCCAGACGGTCCGCGTTTGGGGAACGTGGTGATTGAAGCTGAAGGGCTGAGCAAAGCTTTTGGCGACAAGTTGTTGTTTGAAGACCTCACGTTCAATTTGCCACCAGCCGGTATCGTGGGCATCATCGGACCAAACGGTGCGGGTAAGTCTACCTTGTTCCGCCTTATCACGGGCCGTGAAGCCGCTGATGCAGGAACCATCAACGTAGGGCCAACGGTAGAAACCGCTTATGTAGACCAGCAGCACGAAAGCTTGGACCCGAACAAATCTGTGTTTGAAACCATCTCTGGTGGTACCGAGACCATGTTGTTGGCCGGCCGCCAGGTGAATGCCCGGGCGTACGTGAGCAAGTTCAACTTCTCTGGTGGTGACCAGGAGAAGAAAGTAGGTGTGTTGTCTGGGGGAGAGCGTAACCGTGTACACCTGGCCATGACCTTGAAGCAAGGTGCCAACCTGTTGCTACTGGATGAGCCTACCAACGACTTGGACGTGAATGCCATCCGGGCACTGGAAGACGCGCTGGAAAACTTCGCCGGTTGCGCCGTAGTCATCTCCCACGACCGCTGGTTCTTAGATAGAATTGCTACGCACATCCTGGCCTTTGAGGGCGACTCACAGGTAGTTTGGTTTGAAGGAAACTTCTCAGACTATGAGGAAGCTAAGAAGAAGCGCTTGGGTGACGTGGAACCGA
This sequence comes from Rufibacter tibetensis, assembly GCF_001310085.1. Lineage (GTDB taxonomy): Bacteria > Bacteroidota > Bacteroidia > Cytophagales > Hymenobacteraceae > Nibribacter > Nibribacter tibetensis. Next base: position 1,725,446 of record NZ_CP012643.1, on the reverse strand, counting down.
AGCGTATCCGTTACAAGAAGCTGATGAACTAAGTCTGTTTTAAAGCTGATTTCATAAAAAGAGCCCGGAAGCGTAAGTTTCCGGGCTCTTTTGTTTAGATATAAGAGGTTAAAGAGTTTTGAGTTGATTTATAAAAAAAGCCCGAAAACATAAGTTCTCGGGCCTTTTGGCTTAGGGGGATATGTGGGTTGGCTTGTTGGGGTGAACCAACAAGGAGGTAAATTCTTAGTATCTTATGCCCGGGTGTCCGGTAAGGGAATCAAATTCAAAGGTTCCTAAAAAGTAGCCATCTAGGACAAACCCATCAGAGAAGGGGTTGCTTTTGAACCCTGCTGCATTCCTGATCGAAGTTGCAGGGTGATTGTCATACATAATGGCGAGTTTCTGGGACGTTTGTACGCCAGGTTTCTTTGCAGTCACTAAACTGATTCTTGCCTGCTGTTGCATGGGAGAAGTGCTCTTTAGATGTAACCCGGTAGCGTTCATATCCTTTTACTTTTTAATAACGATACAATAATAGAGGGTATCTGAAGGAGTAAATAGGAAAGTAAGTAACTGTCTATAACTTTAATATAAGTAGGACTGATTTGGATTTAAGTATGTTTAATGATTGCTGATACTCTTTAATTTATAGCTTACCGCTTATTTAAGTTCTATGCATTTTGTTTTAAAATAGGCTAGAATTTGCTGAAAAAGCGTTTCTATAATCCATAATCATATTATGAGTGTTGAATCTGGTATTTAGTATGATGAATTGTATTTTATAAAAAAATGGCTTGTAAACGATGGATTCAGGACTGTTTAGGGTTATTTAAAAGTTCTCTGTCGCTTTGGATAGGGTTGAACGGACATAGAACAATCAAGCAAAAGAGAGTAGTGGCCCCCATTTCTAGAAGTTCTGCTCTTTTTCCGGAAGGGCAGAGACCAATTACCCCGAAGAGCAGGAGAAAAGAAATAATCTGATAAAGACGGGGAACGGGAACAGCCCAGCCATCAATCAGTTCTTTTATATTTCTGCTCTTCCGGTAAATAAGCGGTAAGGCTAACAGGTAGAAAGCTGCTCCAACGGTGAGAGCTTGTGAAAAAATAACTTTATTCACCTTTACCCCATTGATCACCATGTTGTGCAGGTTCATCTCTTGCTGGGAATTGTTCTCTTTGAAAAAACCAGTGCTTTGAACCTGAAAAATGCGTTGTCCCCAGCTGATTTCTTCCCCGGCTACAAAAAAAGAGAACAAGACTATGAGAATGGTGCCGGTCATAAAACGGACAGATCCAGGTTCTTTTCTTCCTATAATTCTAGAAAGGCAGAAAGCGATCACCACCACAAGGGGTAACACCGTAAGCCATTCCACAAACCCGTCTTCTACGGTATACACCTCTTCAAACCATGCTGTATCAATGTAAGACGCCACAATGCCTAGTACAACCAATCCAAATGTCTGAGCCAAAGCCAGTTTTTCTGGCAACGAGATGGAAGATGCGGTGTGGGTTTCTGTAAATGGGGTGCTGGTTTTTTTTATACTAAGCATGATTCCTACTGTTGCTGATCCTAATCAAATTTAAGGGACAGACATTTAATTTGAGCAAAGGCTATGCTATGCCATTGTATACCGTGCTGGGTTGCCGTATCGGTAAATAAGAATAACCATGTTTTTAATACTATATCAAAAGTAACGCGCCAAATATGTATTGCAGGGTTGCCTGATGTACTTGTAAGCAGTTCCCTTCAAACTATAAAAGAGCCTTAAACCTTCATGCCAGGTTTTTTCTAGAGGTAAAGCTCCGTTAACCCAAACAAAAGAGGTAATTCAATGGGTTAGGTAAATAAACAAAGGGTAAATCATTAACAAATAAATGTTCAGGTAGTACTATCATTCCTGCCAACTTTATTTGAAGCCCTAGCAAAGTGAGCCATTTGCTACTAGGCAGAATAAGCACCATTTGAAATAGTGAGGTAGAAGACTATCTTTAAACCAATGATGAAGGCGCTATTGCGTCTTCATCATTAATTACCTCTAAGCACCAAACCTGTTCCTTTCATCAACCAGACAACCTATGCATCCTCTTCTAAAAGGCACCTGTCTTTTCCTTTCTATTTTTCTGGCTTCCTGTTCCGGGAAAAGAGAAGCTGATGAAACAGCAACCGCTCCAACAGGAGATTACTTTGCCCAAACCGAGCAAGGGGTACAAGACGGCGGGGTAAAGATGGTGCCCATCCAAACTGAGAAAGGCACTTTCAACGTCTGGACGAAGCGGGTAGGCAACAACCCCAAAATGAAATTGCTCTTGCTCAACGGCGGACCCGGTGCCACGCACGAATACTTTGAATGTATGGAGAACTTCCTGCCCGCTGAAGGTATTGAGTTTATCTACTATGACCAACTGGGCTGCGGCAATTCAGACAACCCTAAAGACACTGCCATGTGGGACCTGTCCCGCTATGTGGAAGAAGTGGAACAGGTACGCAAAGCATTGAAGTTGGGGCCGGAGAACTTCTATTTGCTAGGTCATTCCTGGGGCGGCATTCTTGGGCTGGAGTACGCCTTGAAATACCAGCAGAACATGAAAGGCCTGATCATCTCCAACATGATGTCCAGCGCCATTGACTACGGCAAGTACGCCGACGAAGTCTTAGCCAAGCAGATGGACCCACAAGTACTGGCGCAGGTGAGAGACATTGAGGCCCGTGAAGATTTCCAAAACCCTAAGTACATGGAGTTGCTCATGCCACACTTCTATGCAAAGCACGTCCTGCGCATGCCGTTGAACCAATGGCCTGAGCCTGTGAACCGGTCTTTTGCTAAAATGAACCAGTCGTTCTATGTGACCATGCAAGGCCCCAGCGAATTCGGGATCTCTGGTAAACTGGAGAAGTGGAACCGCAAAGCTGATCTGAAGAACCTCGCCGTACCTACTTTATCCGTGGGAGCTGAGTTTGACACCATGGATCCCAAGCACATGGAATGGATGGCCACTCAGGTCCAAAACGGTTCTTACCTATATTGCCCCAAAGGCAGTCACATGGCCTTCTATGATGACCAGCAAACCTATATGAAAGGCTTGATTGCGTTTATGAAAGGCGTAAACGAAGGGCAGAAAGAAGTGAAACTGCAATAAGCTATGTTGAACCTGTTTTCATGAAAAGAGCCCCGAAACAAAATGTTCCGGGGCTCTTTTCATGAAAACGTATAGGAAACAAGGCTGGCCTTACGCAGTAAACTTCTTGAAGATAGCTGTAGCGATGTGGCCCCCAAACCCGAAGGTATTGCTCATGGCGTAGTTCACTTCTTTAGAAATCGCTTTGCCCAAGGTTAAGTCAAACTTCGCGCTGAGTTCTGGTTCTGGCTCGGTCACGTTGATAGTAGGAGGTATGATGTTTTCCTGCACGGCCTTGATGCACGCAATGGCTTCAATGGCGCCAGCTGCTCCCAGCAAATGACCCGTCATGGATTTGGTTGCGCTCAGGTGCAGGTGCGTGTTGGCCCCGAATACCCGCTCCACGGCAATTACCTCGCTCGCGTCTCCAATAGGCGTAGAGGTGGCGTGGCAGTTAAGGTAATCAATGTCTTCCGGAGAAATATTGGCTTCTGCCAAGGCTTCCATCATGCCCAGGTACGCTCCTTCGCCCTCTGGGTGGGTGCCGGTGAGATGGTACGCATCAGCGGCCATGCCTCCGCCCACTACCTCGGCCAAGATGGTCGCGTTGCGCTGCACGGCGCTGTCATAGCTTTCCAGGATGAGGGCACCAGCGCCTTCGCCCATCACAAATCCGTCCCGTTTTATGTCAAACGGCCTGGAAGCGGTGGCCGGATCACCGTTGTGGGTAGACAAGGCCTTCAGCGCCCCGAAACCGCCCATGCCCGTCTCGTTGATGGAAGCTTCAGAACCGCCCGTGATAATCATGTCGGCTTTGCCCCACTTAATGTAGTTGAAGGCTTCCAGAATGGCGGTGTTTGAGCTGGCACAGGCCGATACCGTGGCGAAGTTCACGCCCCGTAGTCCGTACTTCATGGAAATCACGCCCGCCGCAATGTCCACAATCATTTTAGGGACGAAGTACGGGTTGAACCGAGGGGTGCCATCTCCGGCGGCGAACTCCAGCAACTGCTCCTGGAAGGTGACAATCCCGCCGTGACCGGTGCCCCAGATCACACCAATACGGTTACGGTTCAGTTCTTCAAAGTTGATGTTGGCCATCTGCACCGCTTCGGCCACCGAGATGAGCGCGTACTGCGTGTACAAATCGTTTTTGCGGGCTTCGCTCTTCGGCATGAAGTCCAGCGGATTGAAGTTCTTCAGCTCGCAGGCGAAGTGGGTCTTGAACTTGGAGGCATCAAAGCGGGTGATGGGGGCTGCGCCGCTCACGCCGTTGATCAAAGACTGCCAATAGTCTGGTACTGTATTCCCGATGGGCGTTAACGCACCTATGCCCGTTACTACTACTCGTTTCATTTCTTATTTTTTGTCATGCGGTTCTGTCGGTTGCCGGAATTCTGTCTGCCCTTGTTCCGTGCCTTTTCACCCACTCCAGGCACCCATTTCGTTCCTCTAAAGAGAAAGTATCGGCAAGATAGTCGTTCAAAATGAAAAGCGGCTCGTACCTTCATTTTTCCAACCTATTCAGTTGCCCGATCATCCACGTTAGTACCCTTGTTTACGCGCACTATGAAGTTCTTTCTGTCTTTTCTGCTTTTTTGTTTTTTCTCCTGTACCGGTTCTGTGCACGGACAGACGCAGCCGGCCAAATTGGTGACGTGGCAAGACCTCATGCAACTGCCCACGCCTGTTGCCGGAAAACGCATTGCCTATGGAGCAGATTCGTTGCAATTTGGGGAACTGCGGGTGCCTGAAGGAAAAGGACCCTTTCCGGTGGTGGTGGTCATTCACGGAGGCTGCTGGCTCTCGCAGTACAACTACCAATACATGAACCACGTGAGTGCCGCGCTCACCAAAGCCGGGTTCGCGACCTGGAATATTGAGTTTCGGCGCGTAGGAAATCAGGGCGGAGGTTATCCCGGCACTTTTCAGGACATCGCCCAGGCCACCGATTACGTGCGGGAACTGGCCAAGCAATATCCGGTATCCGGCAAAGACGTGGTAGTGATGGGCCACTCCGCCGGCGGACATTTGGCACTTTGGGCTGCAGGTAGGAAAAGTTTGCCCCGCAACAGTCCACTTTACAATAAGAATCCGCTGAAAGTGAAAGGCGTGGTTTCCCTGGCCGGAATCCCGGATCTAACTACCTATAGCAGTGAGAAAGGAAGCTGCAATACAGCCGTGGAAAAGCTGATGGGTGGTTTGCCCGCAGCAGTGCCTCAGCGCTACGCCGAGACCACACCTTCACCTTCCTTGGCCTTGAAGACGCCCGTGAGAATGGTGCAAGGTGCCCGTGACCCAATTGTGCCGGTGAGCCAGGCGCAGAACTTTGTGAATCATTCCTCCTCTAAGAAAAACAAGGCAAAAGTGGTGCTGTTGCCGGAAGCAGGGCACTTTGATTTGGTGTCTCCTGTCTCGCCGGTTTGGCCCACCATTGAACAGGCTGTGAGAGAATTGCTGGAGAAGCGGAAGTAGGAGGGGTGTAGAAAAGTAATGCCGTACCTGAGGCTGAAAGCCTCACTGATTTGCAAACTTCAGGTCATGGTAGGCCGAAGTTGAAAACTTGGACCATCACACATTTTGTCATTCTGAAACGATCTTGGGAGAGAGCTAGAAAGTCATTCGTTTAGCGCTATTGCCGTTCGCCACCAAGGTCCTTCCAAGATGACAGAGTAAAAGAATGGACAATCATTCTGTCTTATTGTAGCTTTCCATTAAGCCTGTTTATACAAAAAGAGCCCGAAAACGTGAGTCTTCGGGCTCTTTGCTTTATAGGGAGGTAGGTTTATTGAGCGGAGGCAGTGGCTGCGCCGCCTTGTCTTTTCGCTTCCAGGTCTAGTTCAATGTTCACGGTCTCCGAAATAAATTTATCGCCTAGAGTTTTGTCGTTGCCGTAGTTCATCTGCCACTGGCGGCGGTCAATGTTGAAGTTAGCTTCGGCTTCCAACGCGTTGTCATCTAACTCAATACGGGCCGGGAAGGTAATGTTTTTGGTCACACCTTTCAGAGTGAAGTTTCCGCTCACGCTGAAGTTGGCGCCTGCTACCAGGGAGGTGTCTTTCCCGTCAGATTGGTAGGGCTCTACCTTCGTAATCTCAAACTTGGCCGTCCCGAATTTCTCCGCGTCAAAGAAATCGCCGCTCAGAAGGTGGGGCTTTAACTTAGTCTCGAACATTTCGCCCTGTTCCTCCAAAGTCAGAGATTTGATGTTGATGGTAAACTCGCCTCCGGTGATCTGCTCATTGGCCACGGCCACCGTGCCGGAAGTCAACTTAAACGTGCCCGGGTGGTTTTTGCCTACGCCATTACCCGTGAACTGCACCTCTGAAGCAGCGGTATCTACCACGAAGGTTTGCCCAGTGGCGTCGGCAGTGGCTTTTTCATCCGTAATAGTGGCTTTGTCGCCTTCTTTAGGAGCCTGGTTGCAGGAAGCAAAGGCCAGGCCTGCTACTAAGGCCAGGCCAGCCGTTTTAAGGGAAAGTGATTTTTTCATAGTTGTAAATTGCTTTGGTTTATGTAGATACATAAAGTACACTCTGAACGAGGAAAGTCAGTATTTGTTCTCCTCTCCGGAAATAATACCTGAAATCAGGGCTGGCAGCAGCCGGAGATTCCAGTACCAATTGTTTACGTGAAAAAGGCTTTATAGTCTTCTCTACTTCCCTTGCTGCACCAGCTTCTCTGCTCTGAACACCCCATCTGCGGCTTGCAATATTTTTCCCTTCAGCTTAGGGTTATAGTCTGGGTGCGCCTGCAGAAACGTGCGTACCGTACTGGCGGCAGAGGGGCTTTGATAGGACCCAAACGTGGCCGAAAGCCAGGAAGCCGGAAAGAAGATATCACCCGTCAACTGAATTTTCTCCAGCAGGTCCAGGCTCTCTTTGAGGTATTTCTCTGAGGTGGCCGCCCGTAGCGGATGGTGCAGGTAATTGAGTGCAGAAAGCACCCAGGATTCCACTTCGCGGTTCTCTTCTTTTTTGAGCGATGCGAAAAACGCATCCCGCTCTTTTACGTCTCCTGATAAAGCGGGCAACATAAACTGCAGGCGTTTCTTGCGGTCAGGGTTCGGAATACGGCCCATCTGGAGGGTCAATATTTGGGGACTGTTCTGGTAGTCGCGGACGGCTAGGGCTAAGGCCAGAGAGGTATAATCATCTTCAGACAGTTTTATGCCAGCCGGTGCCTGTTCTTTGTCCCAGATCTGGTACAGGCGGTTTTGCTCCGCAGAACTCAAGGCGATGCTTTGGTAAGTTTTGAACAGCAGCTTTTTCACGTTAGGGGCAGTGGCGTGCTCCATGGCTGTCCAGAGCTCCTGTTCAAGTTGCGGGGCCAGGGTTGGTCGTTGAGCAGCGGGCAGAAAGCGCCAGAAAATGTCACTCAATTGGCCGGTGATCAGCTTCACGTTGAGCTCTTCCGTTTCTTTGGAAAGTCCGCTTCGGTAGAAATCCAGCAGTTGGGTTGGCGTAATGCTGCGGCCATTCTGCATGTTCTCGTACAAATTAATGTACGCCGAGGCACGCGCTACCGGGTTCTGAAGGCCGTAAAGCCCACTCAGCATCTGCGCATCTACCGGGAACACACCGTAACCCTGGCCTGTCACATCGAAGAGCACAAACAACGGTTTCTCCTTGCCCACTGCCTCCGGCACCGTCACCTCAGCTTGGTTCATGTTCACCGTCAGTTCCTGGATGCGGTCTGGGTACACCAAGGCTATTTCAAAGAATTGAGGCCAGAAACGGGTTGAGTTGTCTTCGCCTTTCTGCCGGATGGTGAGTTGGGAAATTTTATTTTCTTCGGTTTGCAAGCTGTAGTCAAACTGCGGACGGCCCGCTTCATTCACCCACACCTGATTCCAAGCCCGCAGATCAGCTGGCGTAAGGTCGTCCAGAATCTGGATAAGGTCGGGCCAGGTGGCGTTGCCGTAGGCGTACTTTTTGAGGTACTGCTGCAGACCTTTTCGGAAGGCTTCTTCGCCCATGAGCCGCTCCAGTTGGCGCATCATCACTGGGGCCTTGTGGTAAATGATATTGCCGTACATAGAACCCGCATCCTGCAGATTGTCCAGTCGCTGCCGGATGGGGTTGGCTCCGGCGGTTCGGTCTACGCCATAAGCAGCGGGCAAGTGATCTACCACAAACTTGAGGTCGTAGTTAGAAGTAGGCATGGCCACCTGCGTGATTTTATCGGCCATGAAATTGGCGAACACCTCTTTCATCCAAACATCGTTGAACCACTCCATGGTCACCAGATCACCGAACCACATGTGCGCCGTCTCGTGCGAGATCAAACTGGAGCGGGAAATCTTTTGGTCCTGCGTTGCGCCTTCGTCCAGAAACAGCGTGGAGGCCTTATATTGAATAGCGCCCACGTGCTCCATGCCGCCGTACTGGAAATCAGGAATGGACACAAAATCGAACTTCTGGAATGGGTATGGGATGCCGGTGTACTCCTCCATAAACTGCAGCGCATCGCGGTGAATCTGGAAGATGGGCGAAAGACTTTGCGCCAGTTTCTCTTTGTCTGTTTCGCGGTGCAGAAAGTGCATGGTTCTGCCGTTGGCCGTCTGCGCCAAATGGTCAAACTTCCCAGCCGCAAACGAGAACAGGTACGTGGGAATGAGATCTGATTTCTGGTAATGATACGTCTTCTGCCCGGCGCTCATCACCGAGTCCTGCAGCGGCGCGTTTGCAAGGGCTTTCCACTCCTGCGGGATAGACAAGGTGAGTTTGAACGTGGCTTTGAGGCTGGGCTGGTCAAAACAGGGGAAAACCGTACGGGCGCGGTCGGGTACCAGCAGCGTGTACAGGAAATCCGCCTGCCGGTTCAGCGACAGGTTGCCCGCAATGAAGTCAATTGCCACCTGGTTCTCTCCTTTTTTCAGGTGCTGCACCGGGATGATCAGGTGCTCCTGCGTGTGCTCCGCCGGCACCACTTTCCCGTTCACTTTTACCTGCTTCAGCTTATCGGCGCTTTCCTTGAAATCAAGCTGCACCGGCTGGCTTTTTTCTTTTAGGTGAAACGAAACAGTCTCCGAGGCCAGTACTGGTTCGTCTTTCCGGGCCGGGATGGTCAGGTGCAGGTCATAGTTAATCTTGCTCAATTGCGAAATCCGGAAATCTGCCAATTGCTTGGAGACCCCGGAAACCACCGGAACAGAACTGCTGGCAGGCGATACGTGCTTCATACAGGAAACCGCCGAAGCGAAGGAGAGAAAAAGAAGGCCCTTCTGCAAAGGCCAGATGTACTTGTTTTTCATGTTAGGCTAAAAATACAAAGAACCCGCTACTCTTCCCGGAGTTCAAGGCAAAACTATGTAAGAAAGCAAACCGTGCTTTAGGGGTATTTTCTGAGAAATGCCCCGAAAACTCCCTCAGAGGAGAAGTCCTGCGCACGGCTGCAGAAATTTGCTTTACTTAGTAGGCTAGAGAAACGAACAGATGCAGCGAGTAGTACAAAAAGTAGTGGTGGCTTCCACCAACCCCGTAAAAGTAAATGCGGCGCTCAGTGGTTTACAGGCCATGTTCCCGCACTATGAGTTCAAAGCCGAACCCATCTCGGTGCCCTCCGGCGTGGCCGACCAACCCATGTCCGACTCAGAGACGCTGACCGGCGCCCTCAATCGCGTGAACAATGCGGTTGCGCACCACCCCGACGCCGACTTCTGGATAGGCATTGAAGGCGGCGTAGAAACCCTGCACCATGAACTGGCCGCCTTCGCCTGGATTGTGGTGCGTACCCAAAACCTGATAGGCAAGGCACGTTCCGGTATGTTCTTTTTGCCCCAAGCCGTGGCCGATCTGGTGCAGCAAGGCCTGGAACTCGGCGAAGCCGATGACCGCGTGTTTGGCCATACCAACTCCAAACAGAAAGGCGGCGCCATCGGAATCCTGACCAATAACGTAGTAGACCGGAAGGAGCTGTATGAGCAAGCCGTGAAGCTGGCTTTGGTGCCGTTCAAAAACGAAGCGCTGTACCTGCAGAATTAACCGGCAACACAGCTTCTAAACTAGAAAGTTTTCAGTGCCTTTTCGGTAAACTAAGTCTAAATCAAGGAGTCTGTATATGTCGTTTCTGCTGTCATCGGTGAAGATGTACCCGCTGGGAGATGCCGCTTTAGTGCTGCAACTGGGGGAGGAGATTGCTGTGGAAACGCATCAGAAAGTGAAGGCCGTGGCGCAGTTCCTGGACCAGCATTCGTTCCCCGGCCTCCTGGAGTACGTGCCCGCATTTACCACCGTCACTTTGTACTATGACCCTTGGCTCGTGAGCGAACGAGGGCAGCAAGACCCGTACGCGGCGGTGGAAGAAAACGTCTTAGAGATGCTGGCTGAACTGGAAACAGAAACCAAAACGGCAGTTCCTCAAATAAAAGAAATCTCAGTGGTGTACGGTGGTGAGTTTGGGCCTGATCTGGCTTTTGTGGCGCAGCACACCGGCCTTAGCCTGGAAGAAGTAATTTCTCTTCACACCCAAACCGAGTACCTGGTGTACATGATCGGTTTCGCGCCGGGCTTCCCGTATCTGGGCGGCATGGATCCCCGGATTGCCGCACCCCGCAAGGAGGTGCCCCGGAAAGTAATTCCAGCAGGTTCAGTAGGTATTGCCGGGCCGCAAACGGGTGTGTACCCCATGGAAACGCCGGGTGGCTGGCAGTTGATCGGGCGTACGCCGCTCACCTTGTTTGACCCCAACCGCGAGGTTCCCAGCTTGCTGCAGATGGGCGATGTAGTGCGTTTTGTGCCAATTTCTAAAGAAACGTTCACCAAAAGAGAGGAGCAGCCGCATGAACATTAGCGTGGAAAAACCGGGAATGCTCACCACGGTTCAGGACCTGGGCCGCAATGGCTTCCAGAAGCAGGGCATGGTGGTCAGCGGCGCCATGGATGCCTTTGCTCTACGTTTAGCCAACCTTCTGGTGGGAAACACGGAGGGCGAAGCTGCTCTGGAAATAACGTTGGTAGGACCCAATCTGCGTTTTCAGGAAGATTGCCTGATAGCCATGACCGGAGCTAATCTGTCTCCTAAACTGAACGGAAATCCTGTCCCTATCAATCGGCCTATCTTTGTTAAAAAAGGAGTTGTGCTGGAGTTCGGAGCGCCTGTAAAAGGAGCTCGGGCGTACCTGGCGGTGGCCGGAGGGTTTGACGTGCCGCGGGTCATGGGCAGTGCCTCTACGTACTTGCGGGCGGGTATAGGCGGGTGGCAGGGCAGGGCTTTGCAGAAAGGCGACGAGCTGCCGGTGAAAGGAATGTCCTTGGAGCAGCTTCACTTTTGGCAACAGAAAAGCCTGGGCGAGGAGTCGTTCCTGGCTTCTAAATGGGGTATCTCTTCTAACTTGCTTACGGCGTATGCCGAGAACCCCACCGTGCGAGTGATGCCAGGGCCGGAATATAACCTGTTTTCTGAAAACGCCCACGAAACCTTTTGGCAAGACGAATTCAAGGTGTCTACCGCTTCAGACCGCATGGGCTACCGCCTGGAAGGACCCACGTTGCCACTGCAGGAGCCGGTAGAGTTCCTTTCCAGTGCCGTTACTTTCGGCACGGTGCAGGTGCCATCCAACGGAAATCCTATTATCTTGATGGCAGATCGTCAGACCACCGGCGGCTACCCGCGCATCGGGCAGGTGGCCTCTGTTGATTTGCCGATGCTGGCACAGGTAAAACCGGGCGGTACCCTCCGGTTTCAGCAGGTTTCTCTGGCAGAGGCACAGGCGTTGTACTACCAGCAGGAGCAAGCCTTAGAACACCTGAAACGAGCTATCCACCTTCAAGCAAAAAGATGAATCCTACCTATACCGTTGATTTAAACTGTGACCTGGGCGAAAGCTTCGGAGCGTACAAGATGGGCAACGACGAAGTCATTCTGCCCCTGGTGACCTCGGCCAACATTGCCTGCGGCTTCCATGCTGGTGACCCATCGGTGATGAAGAAGACGGTGCGCCTGGCCCTGCAGCAGGGAGTAGCACTGGGAGCGCATCCCGGGTTTCAGGACTTAGTTGGCTTTGGGCGACGCGACATGGCGGTTTCCCCGGAAGAGGCATTTGACCTGACCGTGTACCAGATAGGCGCACTCTCCGGTTTCATCAAGGCCGAAGGGGGTGTGTTGCACCACGTAAAACCGCACGGGGCTTTGTACAACATGGCCGCCGTTAATCCTGCCCTCGCCGAAGCCATTGCCGAAGCCGTGTACAAGGTGAACCCGGAGGTGGTGCTGTACGGATTGGCCGCAAGTGCCTTAGTTCATGCTGGAGAAAAGCTAGGGCTGAAAACCGCCCATGAAGTCTTCGCCGACAGAACCTACCAACAAGACGGCACGCTCACCTCCAGAAGATTGCCCAACGCCTTGATCACTAATCAAGATGAAGCGGTGCAGCAGGTGGTACGCATGGTGAAAGAAGGCAAGGTGCGGTCGCAGCAAGGCATAGACGTTGCCATCAAAGCAGACACGGTTTGCATTCATGGTGATGGCGCCCATGCGGTGGAATTTGCCCAACTCATCCGGCAGGTGCTCACCCAGAAAAATATTACGCTCCAGGCGCTTTCGCTCTAGTTTTATGAAACAACCCAGAAACTGGAGTGTGCTCTTAGGTGCCGCTTTTTTGATGGCCACCTCGGCCGTAGGTCCGGGCTTCTTAACCCAAACCACCGTTTTCACGCAAAGCCTGGGCGCCAGCTTCGGGTTTGTGATTTTGCTTTCCATTCTGCTGGACATTGGCGTGCAACTGAACGTTTGGCGGGTGATTGCTATTTCAGAAAAACGGGCGCAGGATATTGCCAATGCGGTGCTGCCCGGCTTGGGTGGATTCATCGCCTTCCTGATTGTACTGGGCGGCTTTGCCTTTAACATCGGGAACGTAGGGGGCGCAGGTTTGGGCCTCAATGTGCTCACCGGCCTCTCCGTGGAAACGGGTGCCATTATCTCGGCGGCAGTGGCCATCGCCATCTTTCTGGTGCGTGAAGCCGGAAAGCTGATGGACCGTTTTGCCCAGATCTTGGGTGGGCTCATGATTGGTTTGATTCTGTACGTGGCCTGGGTTTCCTCGCCGCCCGTGGCCGAAGCTGCCATCAGAACCTTCGCCCCGGAACAGATAAGCTTTGCCGCCATTATTACCTTGGTGGGCGGAACGGTAGGCGGCTACATCACCTTCGCGGGTGGGCACCGGTTGCTGGATGCGGGGATTAAAGGAAGAGAAGCTTTGGGCCAGGTAACCACAAGTGCGGTTTCAGGAATTACGCTGGCTTCCGTTATCCGCATTTTTCTGTTTCTAGCTACATTGGGCGTGTTACAAAGCGGGAATGTGCTGAACCCTGAGAATCCACCGGCCTCTGTATTTGAACTAGCAGCCGGCACCATTGGCTACAAGCTGTTTGGCATCATGATGCTGTCGGCGGCCATCACTTCTGTAGTAGGCTCGGCGTATACATCGGTTTCTTTCATCAAGTCTTTTCACCCAGGCATCGCCCGAAACGAGAACTGGTTCATCATTGGGTTCATTCTTATATCCACGGTGATTTTTGTGTCTATCGGTAAGCCGGTGATGTTGCTGGTGTGGGCTGGTTTGCTGAACGGTTTTGTATTACCCATTACCCTAGGCACCATACTTGTGGCGGCGCACAAGAAGAGTGTTATGGGCGATTACGAGCACCCGAAGCTGTTAACCTTATTTGGGTTGCTGGTGGTGTTGATTATGACCTGGATGGCAGGTGATACCTTGCTGCAGCAGATTAAAGGTTGAATGGGATAACTGCGGCTTCCATTTCAAAGCTGTTTTCACAAAAGGAAGTTTAAAACGGAGCGGTCTTGACGTAAATCAACCAAAAGAGCTTGCCTAGTAGGACAAGCTCTTTTGGTTGTCTCCTGCATCGAGCTAAACAACTAACGGCGAAAACGTTGAAGTAACGGCCTGTCTAGTTAGCCCACAAGACCCTTTCAGAATGACAAAAAGAGGGAAGATTCAAACGAACTCTTCCTCTTTTTGAATTCTCTCCTTTCAAGTAGACCTGAAATCTACAGGAGCGTGATTTTCTGTAGTTGGGCTTGGTTGCAGAGTTGGTTGAAAGCGGCAATGTCTTTCTGCACCAATTCCGTCATTTGGCCTTTGTACTTCTGCCAATCGGTTTGGAGTGCTTTTAATCTTTCTTGCTGACCTTGGGTTACATACGGAATGCTTACGTCCAGTTCACCTTTCAGGAACAGGTAATTGGCGCTTAGCTTGTTCACGAAGTTAATCACGTCATCAGTAGCCTGTGATTTGTTTTGCACCAGCTCGTCTTCCCAGGCATCCATTTTCTTGATGAGCGCATTGCCTTCGGTTTTAATCTTCTCATACCCGGGTTTCCCCTCCAGAAGCGACAACAGGGAAGATACCTGTTGCTTGGCCCGGCGCATTTGCTGCACTGAAAGGTGAATATCTTTTATGTCCTGCTCCACAGCAGTAAGTACCGTGTGTTGCTGCTGGTAATCGGCTTCAGAGGCGTTAAGGCGTGGGTCGGCAAGAACTTTGAAAGAGATGGCTTTCTCCTGATCCTGCGTTTTCAGGCGGGCCTGGTAGGTGCCGGGGGCAACTTTGTGCCCCTGGTAGTTTCCTTCAATGAAAACGGGTGCCACACCGGGTAATGTGGCGTGCCGCAAGTCCCATACCAGGCGGTTCAGGCCGGACTTGGTGCTCAGGACGGGTTCTTCCTCTGGTCCTCCCAGGTAAGTCACAAAGGTCTTATCGCCTTGGTTGCTGTAGGTTCTAACCACCTTCCCCTGGGCATCCAGAATCTCCAGTTCTAACGTGGCGTCTTTCTGGAAAGACGCCGGAACCTGGTAGTACAACACCACCCCGCTGGCTGGGTTGGTGCCGGTGAAAGTGGGTTTGCCATACGTGCTGGCTCCTTCCTCAGGGTTTTGGTCAAAGCTGCTGCCTCCAGATACCCGGTAAGCATCTTCGGGTTGGTACAGGTGCAGGGTTTGGGCGGAAGGCTTTTGGTCAAAGGTACGCAGCATGTTCAGGTCATCCAGAATCCAGAAGGAGCGTCCTTGCGTGGCGGCAATCAGGTCGTTCTGGTGCACTTTCAAATCAGAGATGGGAGTTACCGGGAGGTTGCTCTGAAAGCGCGTCCATTGCTTGCCTCCGTCATAAGAAATGTAAAGCCCCGTCTCAGTACCAGCAAACAACAGATCTTTGCGCTGGCTGTCTTCCCGCACTACTTTGGTGAAGGCACCGTACGGAATGCCTTTGGAGATATTCTTCCAGGACTTGCCGTAATCAGTGGTTTTGTAGAGCGCGGGCGTAAAATCATTGAACTTGTAGCGGGTGGTAGCAAGGTAAGCCGTGCCTTTCTCATGCGGCGATACCTCAATGCTGTTAATCAGGCTTTCTTCCAGACCTTTTGGCGTCACATTCTGCCAGGTTTTTCCTCCGTCGCGGGTAAGATGCACCAAGCCGTCATCGGAACCGGTCCAGAGAAGTCCTTTTTCTGAGGGAGATTCTACCACGTAAGAGATTGTGCCGTAGTTCTCGCCCCCGGCGCCCTCGTTCGTGTAGGGCGTACCGCTCCAGCCCATTTTCTTTTCCTCATGGCGGGTCAGATCCGGTGATACCACCTCCCAGGTTTTACCCAGGTCAGTTGTTTTGAACAGTTTGTTGGCGGCGTGGTAAAAAGTGCCTTTCTCATGCGAGGAGTGAATGATGGGCGCGTTCCAGTTGAAACGGTACTTCATGTCCTTCGGCTGAAGGGCCATGTACTGGATGGGCGCAATCATGATGGGTTTGCCTTCTTTCAGTTCGGTATCCAATACTTCAATGGTGCCCTGGTAGCTGCCGCCCAACACGTAGCGCGGGTTATTGGGATCAAAGGCCAGAAAAGCACTCTCGCCCCCGGCGCTGGCAGTCCAGTCCCGGTCTCCGATGCTGCTCCCTGACAGGTTCCGGCTGGAGATTTTCACCGAGGTATTGTCCTGCTGCCCGGCGTAAATGTTATAGGGGAAAAGGTTGTCTGTGTTGATGCGGTAAAATTGCGCCGTGGGCATGTTGTTCTGGGTAGACCAGATCTTGCCGCCGTTGAAGGTTACCGCCGCGCCACCGTCATTGGCGATGACCATGTTCTGGCTGTTCTTGGGGTTGAACCAGAGGTGGTGAAAATCACTGTGGGTACCACGCAGTTGGGTCCAGGTTTTGCCACCGTCAGTAGATTTCAGGCCCGGGCCGTTGAGTACGTACACGGTGTTTTCCTGCAGCGGATCAGCGAAGACCTCAATGTAGTACCACGCACGCTGAGTAAGCCGGTGGTCTTTGCTCACGCGGTTCCAGTGCTGTCCGCCGTCATTGCTCATGAACAAACCGCCCTGTTCTTTCTGCGTGTCGCTCTCCACCAAAGCGAACACTTTTTCAGAATTCGCCCTTGAAACGGAAACGCCTATTTTGCCCAACTCTGCCGGTAACCCATTTTGTATTTTGTTCCAGGTCTCTCCCCCGTCTACCGACTTGTACAGTCCGCTGCCTTTGCCACCGCTGCGTACTTCCCACGGCAAACGGCGGTGGTCCCACATAGATGCATAGAGAACCCTTGGGTTGTTCAGGTCCATGCTCAGGTCAGCAGCGCCGGAGTTCTCATCTACAAACAAAGTCTTCTTCCAGGTTTTGCCGCCATCAATAGACTTGTACACCCCGCGCTCGGCGTTAGGTCCGTGCAAAGCGCCTTGTGCCGCCACGTACACAATGTCTGGATTGGTAGGGTGAATGCTGATGCCCGCAATATGCCGGGTCTGGTCCAGGCCCAGGTGGGTCCAGGTTTTGCCTCCGTCTACAGATTTGTACACTCCGTCTCCATAAGTGGTCATGACGCCGCGTGGTGCGTGCTCGCCCATGCCCACGTACACCACGTTCGGATCAGATTCTGAGACGGAGACTGCCCCTACGGAGCTGGTTTTAAAGAACCCGTCTGAGATGTTGAACCAGCTTTGGCCGGCATCCTCGGTTTTCCATAATCCGCCCCCGGTGGTGCCCATGTAATACACCAACGGGTTGTTGATCACTCCAGACGCCGCCACCGAACGGCCACCTCTAAAGGGACCTATGTTGCGCCACTGCACTGGTTTGAAGTAGTCATTAGGCGTGACTTCCTGGACTTGAGCTGCTTTGGCTTTTTGTTTTTGCTGAGCCTGTGCCCAAGGCGTGGCAGCAGATAAAAGGAGCGCGAGGTAGAACGTTTTGCGCATGACAGATGGGTGAGTTAAAAGTTGAGAAGCTTAAATATAATCTGCCGCCGCGAATAACCTGCAGCCATTATTTAAAATCATGGTCTGTAGGTCAAGGCATCTGTCCTGTGCAAGTCGTGCAGTGTCCTAACAATAAAATAACCTGTTTATGAGAGCTTCTCATTTTAGACCTGTTTTCCCAAAAACGGTTTGTTAACAGCAGAATACCAAATGTTAATCTTTGTTAAAAGTCAAAAGCAGAGCAAGGGCCTGTGGTATAATTTCTTTAACATTATACCAGGTACTACTACCCAAGCCAATTCCTGTTTAACCTTTCCTGATAGCGCATGAGGTCACTTTTACCCGCCTTTTTTGTCCTGTTTTTCACCTGCTTGTCCACGGTCTCTTTTGCCCAAAACCAGAAAGGCGAGGTGAAAGGAAAACTCTGGGATGCTACCCACAAAGAGGTTTTGTCCTACGCCACCATTGCGGTTTACACAGCGCAGGATACAACC
This sequence comes from Rufibacter tibetensis, assembly GCF_001310085.1. Lineage (GTDB taxonomy): Bacteria > Bacteroidota > Bacteroidia > Cytophagales > Hymenobacteraceae > Nibribacter > Nibribacter tibetensis. The sequence continues at coordinate 1,707,645 of NZ_CP012643.1, read as the reverse complement.
TTGGTGACCTTCAGGGTGAGCGATGAGAAAGGAAACTTCCGGGTGCCGGGTTTGGCGCTAAACCAGCCCCTCCGGATTGTGATTACCATGACCGGGTTCAAGGTTTTTCGGAAGGAGTTCACCTTAACATCAGGCAACGCAAACCTGGACTTAGGACAAGTGGAAATGACGCAGTCTGATAACCTGTTGGGGGAGGTAATTATCACGTCTGAAGCTCCGCCGATCATTGTCCGAAAAGACACGCTGGAGTTCAATGCCAATTCCTTTAAGACCCTGCCCACCGCCTTGCTGGAGGACCTCTTGAAGAAGCTGCCGGGTGTGACGGTAGACGGCTCGGGCAACATCGCGGTGAATGGAAAGTCGGTGAACAAGATTCTGGTAGACGGGAAAGAGTTCTTCGGGAATGACCCTAAAGTAGCCTCAAGAAACCTGCCCGCCGACATGATTGAAAAGGTGCAGGTGGTAAATGACCCAGACGCGCTCAGAAGAGACCCAGACATGCCAGTAAATGAAATCCCGCAGGTGATCAACCTCAAACTAAAGAAAGGGATCAAACAAGGAGCCTTCGGGAAAGTGTACGCGGGGACGGGCTCAGACAGCCGGTACGAAGGCGGCGGCATTCTCAACGTTTTCAGAGATACTACCCAGATCAGCTTGCTGGGTTATTCCAATAACTTAAACAAACCGGCCTTTGGGTTTGAGGACATTTCCAGAATTGGAGGCTTCAGCCGCAGCGGCATGAACACTATTATGGTTAGGAGCGACGGTGGCTTTGCGGTGAACGGCATCTCATTTGGCGGAACTGAAGACGGCATTCAGCGGTCTAGTGGGGCAGGCGGAAACTTCAACACCTTGCTAAAGGGTGACGTGAAAGTGAACCTGCAGTACTTCTTTGGGGGCATTGACGCAGATTTAAACCAGGTGGTTAACTCCACCCAAAACCTGCGGAATGACACGCTCATTTCGCGCCGCAACCGGAACCAGGAAAGCAGCAACCAAAGCCACAGAATTGGCGGACGGCTAGACTGGAAGATTGATTCGGTGACCAACCTCAGTTTCTCGCCCAGTGTGGTGTTGGCGCAGAGTGCGGCAGAGCAGGGGCTTTTCACCAATACCTTCCGCAGTTTCTATGAGCCGCTCAACACCAGTGATAACCAACAGATGCTGGAGAACCGCACCATGACGTACTCGGGGAATCTCTCCTTTGACCGAAGCTCGCGCAAAAAGAAAGGACGCCAGTTCAACTTCTACGGAACCTACAACATCAATGACGGCGACCAGGACCAATACTATCTGGTAGATAGCTACTTCTTCGGCCTGAACCCTTATAATGAAACGCTGGACCAATTGCGAGACAACGTGGTCACCAACCGGGCCATCAATACTTCTTTTTCTTACACAGAACCTTTCAGTAAAACGCTAAGCGGAGTGGTCAGGGTGAACTCAGAATACTTCAGAGACAGAAACCGCATTAATACGTTTGACCTGGCTGGCGAAGCAACAGTGCCTCCGGTGTTGCTTCCGGCGCTCTCAGATGAGGTGGAAAGAAGCGGCTGGCGCAACTACGTGACTACCGGGGTGAAATGGAAAATCAAGGACTTGACCTTGCAGCCGGGCGTGCGGTTTACGTTGCTCAACATTGAGAACTCCTTCCAGAAAATACAGCCCATCGATCAAAGATACTTCTATGCGTTTCCGTCTTTGATTGCCAACTGGAAAGACTTCAACTTCAGTTACAACGTAAACGTGCGGGAGCCATCGGCGGCAGATCTGCAGCCGGTCACCGACCAGTCCAATCCCTTGTTCATACAGTTCGGGAACCCGGGGTTAACCCCTACTATCTCCAACTCGGTGAACCTGCACTTCCGGAAGTTTGACACCAAGCGGTCCATCAACTATTGGGCGTACCTGTCGGGAAGTTACAGCCAGGATGCCGTGACCCGCGCCAGAACCGTCAATGAAACCACCGGCCAGCAGACCACCCGCCCCGTAAATACCGATGGAAACTGGCAACTGAACGCAAACACAGACATCAACAAAGACTGGAAGTTTGACGGCAAAAAGCAATTCTCGTTAACAGCCTCGTTGTGGATGAACTACGTGCGCACCCTAATTATTCTGAATGAGACCCAAAGCTATGGGCAGTCCTTCTCCGTGAACCCCAGCCTGAACGTCCGGGTCAACCTGAACGACAAGCTTGAATTCAGTGAGCAGCTGACTATTGGGAGCCGCCGCAGCGTGTATGAAGACAACACGTTCCAGGACATCAGCTTTACCACCCGCACATCCAGAACCGGAGTGGTGGTGCGGGTGCCTAAAAGGATTGTGTGGGAAGCCAACTTTGATTATACCTACAACTCCAACGTGGCGCCTGGCCTCCGGAAAGACGTAAGCCGCCTGAACGCGGGTGTCACGTTCCTGTTCATGAAAAACGACCGGGCTCAGTTGAAACTATCCGTGTATGATTTGCTGGACCAGAACATTAGTGCCTACCGCAGCATCAGGGAGAACTTTGTAGAGGATTTCCAAACCCAGGTGCTCACCCGCTACGTGCTGCTCACGTTCACTTACAACATCCGCAATTTTGGTGGTAAAGTGGGAGGTACCAATACGTTCTTCCGGTTTTAAGAACCTGAAGTGACTCTTTAAGCAGTTAGCCTAGGGCGAAGCTTCCTGGGCCAGCTGCTTAAGGGGCGAAACCCGTAACTAATTAGAGCCTGTTTCTGTAAAGGAGCCCTGAAATGCAGGGTTCCTTTTGTTTTATAGCCCTGCTTGCCCGGATAGGGCAGAATTGCGTATTTACACAAAAAGCTTTTACGTATTTCTATCTTATTCCCGTAAGACAAAGTGCCGGAAAGTTCTTAAATAGCCGCTTTCTGAAAATACCCTTAATTCTTCTGTTATGTCGCACCAGTACAAAGCCGAAACCACGTCAGACGCACGCACTATTTTCCAGCAAGGCGGAGAGATGGGGCAACTGATGCGCGCCTATGACTGGGAAAACCACCCCTTGGGAAATCCGGGCCATTGGCCCCAGAGCTTGAAGGCCAACATCAGGCTATTGCTTAACTCTGGCTTCCCTATGTTCATCTGGTGGTCAAATGGGTTATATGCCTTCCACAATGATGCTTATCTGCCTGCTTTGGGTCAGAAACACCCGTCTGCCCTGGGCGCCTCTGCCCGAAACATTTGGGCCGAGATCTGGAACGAAGTAGGAGGGGTGGCAGAAGCTATTCTGGCGGGAGGCAAACCCTTCTATGCAGAGGGCTTGCTCCTGTACTTAGAGCGGAAAGGCTTCAAAGAAGAAACCTACTGGACTTTCTCCTACAGCCCTGCCTTTGACGACGAAGGACAAGCTGCCGGGGTGTTTTGCGCCTGTTCTGAGGAAACCAGCACCATTCTGGGCCAGCGTCGCCTCAAAGCCCTCAAAGATATTTCTGATGCGCTGCCGCAGATCCAGGGCCTAAACCAAGCCTGCCAAACCACCTGCGACATTCTGGCCCAAAACCAAAGTGATATCCCGTTCAGCCAGATCTACCTCCTGAACAGGACCGAAACAGAGGTAACCCTGCTTGGCCAATCGGGGAAAGTACCGGTGCAGATGGCGGAGGTGATGGTGCTTGAAGAGCACGAAGTCCAAAGCCAATGGCCTTTCTCAGAAGTGCAGCACTCCAAGAAAAGCCTGGTGCTGGAAGACCTACAGGCCTTTGGGTTTCCGGCGCACCAGAATGGAAGCGAGGTGGGACCCAAGCAAGCTATCATTCTTCCCATCTTCCGGCCGGGCCAGGACCAGCTCATTGGGTTCTTTGTTTCGGGCATCAGCCCCCAGCTGGAATATGATACGGATTACCGCAACTTCCATGACCTGTTAGCAGGCCAGATTGCCACGTCCATCTCCAGCGTGCAAACCCGTGAAGAGGCTGCCCGCCAGCAGGCCGAGTTACGCGATCTGTTTAACCAGGCACCGGTTGCGATCTGTATTTTGCGCGGCCCTCTACATGTGGTAGAGCTAGCCAACCCGGGTATCTGTGAACTTTGGGGAAAGAAGCAGGAAGACGTGCTACGAAAGCCTATCTTGGAAGCCCTGCCCGAGGTAAAAGACCAAGGCATCAAGGAACTGCTGGACGGCGTGTATACCACAGGAATTCCGTACGTGAACAACGAGTTAGCCGTACTGCTGGAGCGCAACGGGAAACTGGAGCCAGTGTACGTCAGCTTTGTGTACCATCCTATGCGTGATGCCCAAGGCACCATCATTGGGGTTATTGCCGTAGCTGTTGGCATAAATGAACAGGTGGAAGCCCGCCAGCAAATAGAAGTAAAAAACCGCGAGTTACTGGCCATCAATGCAGATCTGGACAATTTTGTGTACTCCGCTTCGCATGACCTGAAGGCGCCTATCTCCAACATTGAAGGGCTGGTAGAAACGTTGGTAGAACTGCTGCCCCATGAGATTCAGCAACAGGAAGTGGTGCAGCGGGTGCTCAAGCTAATGCATGCCTCGGTAAACCGATTTAAAAGGGCCGTTGCAGATTTAACAGAAGTAGCCAAGATTCAGTGGGAGGCTGGCGAAGACATTACCTCTATTGACCTCCCCGAGGTGGTGGCAGATGTGCAGCTTGATTTTGAGAACATGATCAACAGCACCGGCGCTAGGGTTGAAACCCACTTTGCCCCAGACTCTTCTGTCAAGTTCTCGGCGCAAAACGTGCGCAGCATTGTTTACAATCTGTTCAGCAACGCCTTGAAATACCGTTCTCCTGACCGCACCCCAGAAATCAAAATCACCACTGAAATTACCCCTGGCTACCTGATCTTGTCGGTTTCTGACAACGGCTTGGGATTGAAGTCTGAAGACAAGGGCAAGGTATTCTCCATGTTCAAGCGTCTGCATGACCACGTGGAAGGTACCGGAATTGGCCTCTACATTGTGAAGCGGATTGTGGAAAACGCCGGTGGCAAAATTGAGCTGGAAACCGAACATGACCAAGGTTCTACCTTCAGGGTCTTCTTCAAAAGGCAGAAAGCAGAAGTATCCGTGATGAAATGAGAACGGCTACGGAAGACAGAACACTTTATGCCTGTTTTCTGAAAAATAGCCTGAAATCATCTGGTGAGTGTTTCCCCTTCTTTGATGAAAATCTCTGATCCTTCCGCCAGGAAAACTGATAGCGGAGTAGCTTTTTGTAAGTAACTAAAATCTGGACCATACAACGCCTCAAAGTCTACGGAGACGCTGTGTTCTTTTACCGGATAGACCTGCCACCGTGGGTGCCCTACTTCATAAGCAGAGGTTTCGCGGTCATTGATTTTGGTGTAGCCCCAATAATGCTCCGTGATAAACTCTTCTTCGCTTTCAGGGGCAATGGATTGGGGAGCAGCCTCTGCCAGTACGCTGAGAGAATGCCACCTCTGTTTCTTCCAGCGGTACTCAATGGCGAGGCCATTGGGCTTTGTCTCCCAGGAATGCTGCATGGGCATGGTCTTATACTTCTCGCCGTAGAGCGTGTTGGCCACCAAAGTGATGGCAGGTTTTGGAACGATCTCCCTGATGAAAACCACTCCTCTTTTGTAAACGCCCTGCTCCAAATGCTTCACGTAAAAGCGCAGGTTCACTTCCTCAAAGTTTGTATGAAACGGAACAGGAATACCCTTGATTTTGGTGTTCAGGAACATAAACCCAATCAGGCTCACATAGCAGGTGCCGTTCCATAGGTCAAGCTCTGTCTGGGCTGGAAGATACCTGGTGAGTAACTGAGGGTCTATGGCGTAATTGACCATGATGAGCTTGCGCCACTCGGCCGTTAAGAAAATCTTTTTCATAAGGGAGGTGCCTTGCGGTGTATCATTCTTTGGTTAGATAATGGAAAGAAGTGCCTAAGCCATAAAGGTCGTTTCGCAAGGCTTTTGGAATACACCCTCAAAACAAGTTACCGGGCACAAAGTTGTACCGCTTCTTCAATTGAAGGAACTTTGAAGACATAGCCCGCCTCTACTAAGCGCTTGGGAACCACCCATCGGCTTTTCATAAGCAGTTCTGTTTTTGTGCTTGGGGCCTTGGCGCTTCCCTCCACATCTTAGGGTAAGACAAAAATATGCAGGTAGTAATAGGGGAGACCCATAAGGTTTCATGTCTGAGGTAAAAAGCAGTAGTAGCTGATTTGCCAGTATTTGTCTACAAGAAACCACCTCCTGCACATGTTTAAGAAAATTCTGAAATGGACCTGCCTGGTTCTGGGTTCCCTTGTCTTGTTAGGGCTCCTTTTCTACTTCTATGCGTCTTTCACGGTAGCGCAACGAATGGAGAGAAAGTACTCCTTTGCACCAGAAAACATTGAGATAACACAAGACAGCGCCTTATTAAACAAGGGAGCGCACCTGGCCGTGATCAAAGGCTGCACCGATTGCCACGGCACCAACCTGGCCGGGAAAGTGATGATGAACGATAAAGCCCTTGGGCGGTTGGTCTCTTCCAATCTCACCAAAGGCGAAGGTGGTTTGCCAGCCAATTACAGCACATCAGACTGGGTACGGGCCCTTCGCCACGGGGTAGGCCAAGATGGTCTTCCGCTGCTGTTCATGCCCTCGCACGAGACCACTTTACTCTCTGAACAGGACATGGCTGCCATTATTGCCTATTGCCAGAACCTGGCCCCGGTCAACAATCCTTTACCTGTCTCGGACCTGGGGCCGGTGACCAAAGTGATGACCTACTTTGACAAGATGCCACTGCTTTCAGTAGAGAAGATTGACCATACCAAACCTATGGTGGCCAACGTGGAGAACGTAGAAGGAGCTGCCTTTGGAAAATACCTGGCGGTCTCCTGCACTGGCTGCCACCACGCCAACCTGCAGGGCGGTGATCCGGTAGCGCCAGGTTTTCCGCCGGTGCCAAATATCACCCGCTCCGGTCATGTGGGTAACTGGACCATAGCCCAGTTCATCCAGACCCTGCGCACCGGTAAGACCCCTGAAGGAAAAGTGCTGAGCAACGACAACATGCCCTGGAAAATGACCGCTCAGTACACTGATAAAGAACTGGCCTCCATTTACGAATACTGCCAATCTATTCAATAGCCATGCCTTTAGTATCCTCCCTGCCCAGAACCCTGACCAATCCGCTCATCAAGGATAAGGTCACTTTTCTGAAAACCGCTGCCGAAACGGACGGAGCTTACACCCTGGTAGAAGTAGAACTGGCACCTGGTGGCGGTAACGGCCTGCACTACCATGTAGATTACATAGAAATCTTTGAAGTGGTGGAGGGCACGCTAGGCATCCAATGCGGCAAAGAAGATTTGCACCTGCAACCCGGCGAAGTAGCCACTGCACCCGCTAAAACCGTGCACCGGTTCTACAACCCCAGCCAGCAAGAACGGGTTGTCTTCCAGACCACCATCAAGCCAGCTCGCCATTTTGAAGAAATGCTCCGGATCGCCTATGGCCTGGCGAATGATGGGAAAACTAACCAGAAAGGAATTCCCACCAGCATCTGGTACCTGGCCCTTCTGTTTGAAAAAGGCGAATCGTACATCCCCGGAATTCCTTTGTGGCTGCAACGTGGCATTGTGAAAGTTCTGGCCCGCATTGCCCGTTACAGAGGCATGGACCAGCACTTGCACAAGTATTACCTGGAGCAGCCTTAACAAATTGCCTTTCTAAACGCTGGTACGGCAGTCGTACCACAACTGAACCAATCCTGAGGCGAACGAGATGCTCTTTGTGAAGGTAAGGTACTGTTCAGGGCGACCATCTTTGAACAGCCGAATGCCGCTGCCCAACAGGTGGGGGATTACTGAAATGATGAGCTTGTCAATGAGTTGGTCTTTGAGCAAGGCCGCTACTACTTCACTACCGCCATCAAAGTAAATGTCTTTGCCGGGCTTCTGTTTTAAAGATGAGATGAGGTCTCTTAAGTCTCCGCCGTAAAACTCCACGTTCACGTCTTTCCCGGTTTTGGTTTTGGAGAGCACGTAACACTTTTTGTCTTTGTGCGGAAACTCAGGCATGCCAAAAGACAGTACTTTGTCATACGTTCTTCGGCCCCAGATTAAGGTATCTACTGTGTGCTGAAACGCATGGTAGCCGTAGTCCTCACCGGGCCTTTTCACCAGGCTCAGAAAATCAATGTTGTCGTCTTCTTTGGCAATGTAGCCATCCAAACTCATCGCAATGTAAAGAACTACTTGTCGCATGCAGTTATGGGGTTTTAAGGCCGTTTTTCAGAAAAGAGCACTATTGCCTAAATTTAAAAATAAGGTAATTGTCTGCTGCGTCAAGGTTGTAGTTTGCTATTGCAACCAGTTAAAGGCTTAAATTTTCATTAGTCTTGGGTATACTGTCATTGAGAAGGCTTACCATTAGAAATTAACCAGCCTTCGAATTGGTAGAAGGATTTACTCTTCAACAAAAGACCTGGGCGGAGAAGGATTTAATTCATATCCTGTTTTATCTGTAAATTTTCGGAATGATGGGTCACTTTGTTTGTTTGGCTCCATGTTACTAAGAAATATTTTATAGCTAATATACCTGTTCTTCGTTGTTGGAGAATAAGTAACATTTGGAGCAAACAGGACAGCTTTATGCGAGGCTTTTATAGAGTCGATTACACCATCAATATCTTTTTTGCTAATTCTGAGACTACTTAAGTATGTTTTAGGGCCGAGTTTTTTATTGCTTTTTTTGCCATTTAGTAATTCGATATTAGCTGGTCTTCCATTGTAATCTTTGCTTTTTCCTGACCATCCGTGTAATGTTAGAATATCTTGATTTATAATAAAAAATTGAAAATTTAAATCTTTGCCTTTCATGGCTTCAAATTTACTTGGTTCAATCCATAAGGTGTCTAAGCTTTCAATACCACTTATATCAATAGAACCTCTAGGAGTAATAGATGAAGGAGTATTGTCTGTTGGGGTGCTCTCTGACCCTGTATCGTTTTCCTTGTCGGTGCATGATGAAATTGGTAGAAAAACAATTAACCAACTAAAAACCGCTTTAAATAATACTTGCTTTACCATAAGATAGAAGATTTTATGATTATTTAAAAAAATAAAGATTCAATTTAACTTATCAAAGATAAAATGTAGTTTTATAAAAGCAACATCAGGGGAGAGGATTACCCACTTTTAGGTAGTAGAATGGATAAGCTACAACTAGTTTTTGATTGGTCTGAGGTGTGGGCAACGCTGATACCTCTTCTGGTTTTGACTTTTCGCAAAGATCAGCCATCACTGCTGAGACCTATTATCATTTACCTATGGGTAGCGCTATTTCTGTATTTAAGCGGAAACATCATCAGTGACTTTAAAGCTTACTTGCCGAGTTGGCTACAAGGCAACAACTTCCTGTACAACGTGCATTCTGTGGTGCGCTTTGTGTGCTTCAGTCACTTCTTCTTTCAACTACCACAGACCTCTTTCAGAACTATCAAAAGGTTCATACCCGTTATCTTCTTCCTGTTTGTCACAATAAACTTCAGTGCGTTTGAGAATTTCCTTGATCAAAACCAATTAAGTGGGAATCTGCTAACGGTTGAGGCTTTTTTGCTTTTGATTTACTGCATGTTGTTTTACCTAAGCTTGCTCAGGGAAGAAGAGGATTTAACCAGCAGTCAGGAATTTTGGGTAGTCACGGGGTTGAGCGCCTATGTAGTCATCAACTTCTTTGTTTTCCTGTTCTATGTGCCTTTACTCACGCAGAATGTTGAGTTAGCAATTCAAATCTGGAACGTACATAATATCGCGCATATCATCTTGTGTATCTTCATAGCCAAAGCCTTATATGAACCTATCGGAAGTAGACTTAGAGTATAGGATAATCATCGGGGTTTTGGCCATGGTAGTGCTGTTTACCGGCTTCCTGATCTCGTTCATTACCAGCCAGCGAAAGAAGCTGCAATACCATAAAGACTTGCAGGCCCTTCACCAGGAGCAGCAGCAACTGCTTACACAGCAAAATGTGTTGTTGGAACAACGGGTAAAAGAACGCACCCAGGAACTGTCTGAGCAGAAAGAAGCGCTACAGGCCTCACTTGCTGAATTACATTTGGCGCAGGCCCAGTTAGTGCAGCGGGAGAAAATGGCTGCTTTAGGAGAACTTACCGCCGGCATTGCCCACGAAATACAGAACCCCTTAAACTTCATAAATAACTTTTCTGAGGTAAGCACCGAGATTTTGGATGAAATTCTGGAAAGTACACTCAAAGACCTTCCGCCTAAGCAGCAAAAAGAGGCTATGGCCAACTTTGAAGAACTAAAGCAAAATCTGGTAAAAATCAGCAGTCATGGCAAACGAGCCGATTCCATAGTAAAAGGAATGTTGCAGCATTCGCGCACGAACAAAGGCCAGAAAGAACCTACTGACCTGAACATACTGGCCGACGAATTCTTCCGGCTTAGTTATCAAGGCTTGCGTACCAAAGACAAGACTTTCCAGGCAACCATGCAGACCAGTTTTGACGGGAGTATAGGCAAAATCAACATTGTGGCGCAGGACTTGGGAAGGGTGCTACTCAATTTATTCAACAATGCCTTTTATTCAGTAGCCGAGAAGAGAAAGAAGCACCAAAATGCAGATTTTGAACCTGCTGTTGTGCTGACTACAAAGAAACACGGCGATAAAGTAGAGGTCACCATCCGGGATAACGGAATGGGAATCCCTGCAGAAATTTTACAAAAGATCTTTCAGCCTTTTTATACCACTAAGCCTACGGGGCAGGGAGTGGGGTTGGGCTTATCATTGAGTTACGACATCATTAAAGCCCATGGCGGTGAACTCAAAGTAGACACCAAAGTAGGAGAGTTCGCCGAGTTTACCGTTCTTCTGCCAGTAGAGGTGAATCAGCCAAAGGTGTTACAAACCTCTGATTGATTCTTGACATTCAACCCTCTTTAGATTCCTTTCCAGACTCCAAAATCTTTCCTTTTGCTGAAGTATCTTTCCTGCCGCTTTCACGTTAGGTATGCCCTATGGGAATGATAGCTTTTATCGTATTTGTGGTGGTGATTTGTACCATCTTTATCAGGTGGGCAACGCGTAAAAGCCGGCGGCGGAAGAAAGTCATGGCGCAGGAGTTCCCGGCGGAGTGGCGCAAGATCCTCACCGACCGCGTGGGCTTTTATCATACCTTGAAGACCGATGACGAAAAGAACCGCTTCGAGAAAATGGTGCAGCTGTTTCTGTCAGAAAAACGCATTACAGGCATTGAAACCGTCATAGATGACACCACCAAACTCTTGGTTGCGTCCAGTGCCATCATCCCCATATTTGGCATACAGGATTGGGAGTACCAGAACCTGGGCGAGGTGCTGGTGTTCCCAGGCAGTTTGCAGCGGTTCAAAGACGAAGACAGCGAAGCCGTCTCAGAGGTATTAGGCCGCGTAAACCCGTTCCAGAACGACCACTACGTAACGCTCTCCAAACCCGCTTTGGAACGTGGTTTCAATGACATGGCCGACCGCCAGAACGTGGGCATCCATGAGTTCGCACACATGCTGGACCAAGCCGATGGCGAGATTGACGGAACCCCCGGCGCCTATTTACCTGATGAGTTGGTAAAGCCTTGGGAAGAGCTGCGGGACCGCAAAATCAAGGAAATCAAAAAAGGAGAATCAGACATTAACCCGTACGGTGCCACCAACGAGGCAGAGTTCTTTGCCGTATCTACCGAGTACTTCTTTGAGAAACCGGGCCAAATGGCCGAGAAGCACCCACGGCTGTACGCCATGCTCACCCGCATTTTCAAGCAGAACCCTAAACGCCGTTTCAGGCTTAATTTCAGGGAACTGCTTAACCCCTACGGCAAGCGCCTGGGCCGCAACGAACCATGCCCTTGTGGTAGCGGACAGAAGTACAAGAACTGCTGTTTGCCCAAGAAATCTGCGGCTTAATCAGCGAAGAGTTTTAGGCTAGATTCCACCTGCTTCCAGACACAGGTCAGCGGGGTGCTTTCCTTAATTCCATCAGCAGGGCTTCCCGCAGGTTTTCCTTGTTGCCGTCAGAATTTGGGTTAAATTGGTTTGTATTGCTCAGATGATAATGGTTTTGTTGGAATCAAGCATTCGCACCAACGCCAGGTTGTGGCCCAGAATGCCGCCTTTTCGCTTCATGAGCAGGGGTTTGGTAACCACGAAGGGATAGTTGTAGGTTCAGACGTGATGGTATCTGGCAGAGGGAGCAGTTTTCCTACCAGGGGAGTTTGTAGGGCGAGTTTACAGGCAGAAGGATTAAAACGAAGTCACTTCCTCTGCCTACAGACCAGGGAGTAAAGGTGGGTTGATCGGTGCGGTTGAATTCTCCTATTTTCTTACACTGCCCATCTCTGGGGTTAAACCAGTAAGCTTCCAGTTTGTTTGCCGGGAGTTTGGAGAGGTCCAGTTTTAGTTCTTTCCCCATGGGAGTGTAGGCCAGCAGGAAATCCTTTTGTTCGCCAATAGCTGCCACCTGGTGGGCTTCCCCTTCGGGATTGTTATTCAGAATCAGGGATTGGTCGTTGCGCAGTTGCTGCCACGGGAAAGCAGTAAATAACTTTTTCAGGAGCATGAGGTGGGTGGCGCCGGGAAGGTCTAAAGACGCTTGCCAGCTGGTCCTGGCCCAACTGATAGGACTTCGGTTGGCCTGGTACATCTGCCAGATGCCGTGGGCACCGTACGTGTACCCCGCCGCTCCGCTGAGCATGGTCCAATACGCAGAGGAGCGAACGTCTGAGGCATCCATCCAGCCAAACTCCTCGGGCTTGAACCGGTCGGGGTGGTCTTCATAGCGCGGTTCACCGTTGATCACGGGCCGGGTTGGCGTAACGGCGCGGCTGCTTCTGATAAACTTGAAATCATGGCTTAGCCGCTCATGCCCAGACTGGAACATGTCTAAGTCCAGCCAATCTTCATTAAAATGGTCGGTTGCTTTCTTTGCGCCGCTGGGGTGATAGGTAATGAGGTGTTTGGTGCCAACGCTCCTGATGCCCTGGGCCATGGCCCGGATGATCTGCCGGTCTTCCTCGTTTTCAGGCCAGCGGTCGCCGCCTAATATCCAGATGATGTTGTTCTGTTTCGCGTATCGTTTGGCTAAAATCTCTCCAAACTGTCTGGCGTTTTCAGGGGTGAAGATTTCAGGGCCCACGCCCCAGGCTTTATTGAATTTATCTCCCCAAGTGGGTAACAGGCCAATGTAAAGCCCCAGCTTTTCGGCCTTGTTCACCACGTAATCTACATGGTCAAAATACTTTTCATTCAGCTGCGTGGGATCTTGGTTAAGTAAGGGAAGGTGCCCGTAGGCATTGGGTGTTTTCAAGCCATCCAGCTCTGCCAATACCACCGTTTGGATGACGGTAAAACCTTTGCCCTCTCTGTCTCTGAGGTAAAGGTCTGCCTCTTCACGGTTTAACCTATGAAGTAACTCCCAGGCGGTGTCTCCCAGCCAGAAGAAAGGCTTGCCGGTTTGGGTTTCCAGGTACCGCTTATCTGCGCTGACTTTTAGCAGAGGCGTTTTCTGGCCATAAACACAAATCGAGCTTAAAACAAGAAGGAGAGGGAGCAGGATGCTTCTCATGCAGGCCTTACAGTTTCCCGGGTACGGCAATTTCGCGCACCTCTACGCTGGTGTTTTCGCCTTGTAAGATAGGGCATTCGCTTGCCAGAACAGAAGCCGCTTCTAGGTCCTGGGCGTACACCAGAATGTAACCTGCCACTGACTGCTGCTGAGCCGTATAAGGACCATCAGTTATTTCGTTATTGGATCTAAGCACCTTGCCTTCACGGGAGAAATGGTTTCCGCCGGGTGCCAGTACCTCCTGGTTTGATAGTTTGCTGATCCACGTGCTCCATTGCGCCAGGTAGGTCTGCAGGAGCTCGGGGGAAGGCTGCGCCTCTTCTGAGGTGATGTCCATTCTGAAAAGTAAGGAAAATTCTTTCATGCAGTTGATGAATGCTAGAGGTGAGGGGTAAAGCTAATATCAGAAATATGAACGATCATACAAGCTCCATCGCCCTTCTTCTGACAAGCATTTTAAGAGCATTTCTTAGGAAACAGCCTGAAAGCAGAAGCTTAGATGCGTTTTCAGCATTACACCTTTACCGTTTTCCAACGGCCTTTTCTGAAAAGCCACCAACTGATGAGCGCGTGCAAAGAGTGGCTGAAAGCAATGGTTACAAAGATGCCTGTTTGCTCGTAGCCCAGGTAAATGGCCAGCAGGTACGCCGCCGGTATTTCAAAAACCCAAAGCACCAGAATGTTGATGAAAGCGGGAGTTCTGGTGTCACCGGCGCCGTTGAAGGCCTGCACCATGACCATGCCCAACCCGAAGAACACATACCCCAGCGTGATGATCTTAAGGCCCTCTGAGGCAATGGCAATAACCTCGGGTTCCTGGGTGAAGAAGCGGGCCAGGTGCTCCCCGAACAGGAAAAACGCCAAGGTAGCTACCGCCAGAAAAATCATGTTGTACCGCGCCGTAAGCCACACAGATACTTCGGCCCGACGAGGTTTTCCTGCGCCCAGGTTCTGCCCTACCAACGTAGCTGCCGCCGAAGACAAGCCCCAGGCCGGCAGTAGCGTGAACATGATAATCCGGAAGGAAATGGTATACCCCGCCAAAGCATTGCTCCCGAACTCAGCAATGATGCGGGTCAGGAAAATCCAGCTGGCAGAATCAATCAGGAACTGGCCCATACCACCTACAGACACTTTCAAGATCCGGTACACCACTTTCGCGCGCAGCACCATGTTCTTCTTCGTGATTTTGAGCAAGTGCTTGCCGTTGAACAAGTGGTATAACTGGTAGCCTACGCCTAAGCTTCGGCTGATGGTAGTGGCCCAGGCGGCTCCGGCCAATCCTAATCCTTCTACCGGACCCAGTCCGAAAATGAGCAAGGGCGCCAGAAAGATGTTGATCCCGTTCGCGAACCACAGCGTGCGCATGGCCAGGTGCGGCTGTCCGGCTCCTCTAAACGCCCCGTTGATGAGAAATAGTAAGATAATGGCCAGGTTCCCCGCGAAGATGATGCGCGCATAGTCCACGCCTATGGAAAGCACCTCAGAAGAAGCACCCATGAGCCGGAGAATATCCTCGGCGAAGACAAACGTAATGGAGCCCATGAGCACCGCCAGCACAGCCCCGGTGACCAAAAGCTGGAACGTGGTGGTGCCTGCCTGCTTGAACTTCTTTTCGCCCACCCGGCGCGCCACCATCGCGGTACCAGCCATGCTAATACCCATGCCCACCGAGTACACAATCATGAGCACAGACTCGGTAAGGCCCACGGTAGCAATGGCCGCTGGTCCCAGCCGACCCACAAAAAAGATGTCTACCACCGCAAACAATGACTCCATGAGCATTTCCAGGATCATGGGTGTGGCCAGCAGCAAAATAGACTTCTTCAGGCTGAGGCGGGTATAGTCCTGCTCTATGCCTTTCACGGCATCCCAAATAAGCCTTGCGTACTCTCTTTTTGAACTCATTAGGGTAGAACCATAGGTAAACGGCATGACTGTAACAGGCAAAGAAAGCCTATGGTTGGCAAGTTAAGGTTACTTTTTCGTTTCCTTTTACAGGCGGAGCTTGATTTGCGGCAGGTAAGGTACAGGGTGTTTTATGACTGCTTTTCATAGGAAGATCTGAGTGCAAAGAAGGCAATTGCATAGGTATATTCTTCCTATTGAAGACCTGTGCAGTGCGTTTTACCCCTATTCTTCTAAAAACAGGCAGAAAACACCTGGGGTGAAAATCACAAATCCAGCGCTCAGGTAAAGTAAGCCAGATGAAAAACCTCAGTCTACTTTTAATACACAGCACTTCCTACCTCTCTAAGACGAGAATACTGGTGGGTGTTCATCCTCTTGCGTTTGCGGTGTGTTTTTGTGAAAACAAGGCAAGAGCAGAGCTGCTTTGGGCAGAAAACCTTTAGGTAACCGAACACTTGCGGCCCAATGCCAGTATTTACTAGCACCTGCTGGTCTTTCTGCTTTCCTGAACCAGCGTACCATCTATCCTTGACTGCATGAGTTATCAGCCTATTGAAAATTACGGAATCATTGGAGACCTGAACACCGTGGCCTTGGTGGGCCTGAACGGTTCCATTGATTTCATGTGTTTCCCCAACTTTGATTCACCCAGTATCTTCGCGTCTCTGCTGGATGCTGAGAAAGGCGGAAGTTTCATGATTGAGCCTCTTTTCAAAGACCAGAAAACAAAGCAGCTGTACTTGCCAGACACCAACGTGCTGCTGACCCGGTTTCTATCGCTGGAAGGGGTGGGGGAGATCACAGACTTTATGCCCGTAGAGGAACTGTACAGTGGCAAGGAGTTGGTGCGCCGGGTGACCACCATCAGGGGAGAAGTGAAGTACCGGATGAAGTGTAGGCCCCGGTTCAATTATGGCCGGAGTGAACATACAGTAGAGCGGGTGTCAGAGAATGAAGTGCTTTTCTCCTGCAGTGATGCCGGTACCATTGTTTTGCGACTGCTAAGCTCGGTGCCGTTGCAGGTGACCGGGACCGACGTAGTGGCGGAGTTTACCTTAGGGCCTGCGCAAACCGCCGATTTCATTCTGGAGCATGTAGGCCAGGAGCACGCCAAAGGAGCAGACTTTGAAGCCTTCGTGACGCAGAGTTTGTACGAGACCGTCAACTACTGGAAAAACTGGATAAGCCAGTCTACCTATACCGGGCGCTGGCGCGACATGGTCAACCGGTCGGCTTTGGTGTTGAAACTGTTGACATCCCATAAGTACGGTTCCATTGTGGCCGCGCCTACCTTCAGTTTACCCGAGAGCATCGGCGCAGGCCGAAACTTCGACTACCGCTTCACCTGGATCAGAGACGCCTCTTTCTCTATGTATGCCTTGATCAGGTTGGGGTACACCAAAGAAGCTGGCAACTTCATCCATTGGGTGGAAGATATTTGCGAGGACATCAAAGGCCAGGACCGTTTGGGTATCATGTATTCCCTGGATGGGCACCGGCAACTGGAGGAAAAAGAGCTGGAGCATTTTGAAGGGTACAAACAATCCTCGCCTGTTAGGATAGGGAACGATGCTTACGGGCAGTTGCAACTGGACATCTATGGCGAACTCATGGACTCTGTGTACCTCTCAGATAAATACGGCGACCCGATTTCCTATGATTTCTGGAAAAGCCTGGAGCGGCACCTGGATTGGCTTACCCAAAACTGGAACCAGCCCGATGAAGGTATCTGGGAAGTACGCGGTGGCCGGAAGAATTTCCTGTATTCGCGTTTGCTCTGCTGGGTGGCTTTTGACCGGGCCATCAGAATAGGCACCAGCCGGTCTTTCCCTTTGAAGGAAGAATGGCGCACCGAGCGCGACAAGATCTTCAACAGCATCTTCACTGATTTCTGGGATGAGGAAAAACAGGCCTTCATGCAATACCCCGGTGCCCAGACCGTAGACGCCTCAACGCTGCTCATGCCACTGGTTCGGTTTATCAGTCCCAAAGATCCCCGCTGGCTTTCCACCCTCAAGCGCATTGAAGAAGAACTGGTGTCAGACTCATTGGTGTACCGCTACCGGCCAGAGCTAGCCGCCCCCGATGGATTTGTGAGCCACGAGGGTACTTTCTCTATGTGTTCTTTCTGGTATGTAGAATGCCTGTCGCGATCAGGGCAGGTGGAGAAAGCAAGGTTCTACTTTGAGAAAATGATGGGTTATGCCAACCACCTGGGCTTGTATGCCGAACAGCTGGGGTTTCAGGGCGAGCATCTGGGTAATTTTCCGCAGGCTTTCACCCATCTGGGGTTAATCAGTGCCGCTTACAACCTGGACAAGCAGTTAAACAGAAGCTCAAAATAACAAATACACGAACCTTAAAAACTAGGAATATGGCAGCAAATGCAACACCACAAACAGTTTTGGTAACAGGGGCCAGTTCGGGCATAGGGCAAGGAATTGCCATTGCCTTTGGGCAGCAGGGTGCCAACGTCATCATCAATTACCACGGCGATGAAGAAAGTGCCCGCGAGACCTTAAAACAAGTGGAAGAGGGCGGGGGAAAAGGCTTCATCTGCAAAGCCGATGTGGGCAAAGAAGAAGATGTGACCCGCATGTTCCAGGAAGCCATTGACACCTACGGCACCGTAGACGTGCTCGTGAGCAATGCGGGTATCCAGAAGGACAGTTCCTTCGCTGAGATGACGCTGGAGCAATGGAACAAGGTAATGACCACCAACCTCACCGGTTACTTCCTATGCGCCCGCGAGGCCATCAAAATCTTCGACAAGAAACCCACTCCTTCGCCCGAGGACAAGGCCAAAGGAAACATCATCTTCATGAGCTCCGTGCACGACATCATTCCCTGGGCCGGGCACGTGAACTATGCCTCTTCCAAAGGCGGTATTCTTATGCTCATGAAATCACTGGCCTTGGAAGTGGCCCCTAAAAAGATACGGGTAAACGGCATTTCCCCAGGCGCCATCGCCACGGACATCAACGCCGATGTATGGCAAGACGAGGAAAAGAAAAAGGAGCTCATGAAGCTGATCCCGTACAAGCGCATCGGTCTGCCTGAAGATATTGCCAAAGTAGCCGTGTGGCTGGCCTCCCCGGAAAGCGACTATATCACCGGTACCACCATCTACGTTGACGGCGGCATGACCCTCTACCCCGGCTTTGTGGATAACGGTTGATCCTGTTTTATCCCTGATTTTCTAAAACAAAGCCAAAAGCGCCTCACTAGTATTCCTGGTGAGGCGCTTTTGGCTTTTCGTATGAAAGGAAGTTACAATGTTGTTTGTAGCCTGTTCGGCTGAAAGTAAGCTCAAAACAGTCTCTACGTCATGAGAGATTTTACTCTGCTACCTGGTTAAATTCACAGACCAGCCTACTTCAATTTGATTAGATTAAGCGCAGGCAACGGACCGCCGGGGAATTGCTGTAAGCGTCCGCCCTCGTCTAGTTTGCCTAAGTCTACTCCCGAAAACCCGATGCGGTTGATCACGTCCAGCACCCTCTTTTTCGCTTCCTCATCATTCCCGGAATAGAAGACCACGCGGCTACCCCCTTCTTCTTTGGGGTCAGCTGTCAATACTGCCGCCAGCAACGTATTGAACGCTTTCACTAATTTTGCCCCGGGCAACAAAGACGCTACTACTTCAGAGGAAGGCTTACCACCTAGGTCTGCAGGCACAAAGCCGGGCAACACCGCATTGGTGGCGTCTATCACCAGATGGTTCTCCCAACTCGGCACCCCAGAAACGGCCTCTTCCAGTTTGTTCCAGGGCACGGCCAGAAACACAATGTCTGCAGCAGCGGCTTCGGTTACCGTTCCGGCTTTGATGCCGTGGCCAATGGCTTCCACCACCGGCTGCAAAGATTCAGGCCCACGGCTATTGCTGATGATGGTGTCATACCCCGCTTTGGCTGCGTGCTGCGCAAACGCTTTTCCTATTTTTCCGGCTCCTATGATTCCTATGCTTGTCATGTTTTCTGGTTTTATTAAATTCTTATTGATTAGTAGATAAGTGAGGTTGTTTGTTTTAGACTGTTATGCTAAAAATAGGCTGTAAACAGTCCTCATTTGAAAAGACGCTTCCGTGTGCTGATTCTCCCCTTGAGGGGAGCGAAGAGGGGTGTTTACACAGGAGAGCTATTTATCGCTGACTCTTATATTCTTCAATCCAGTGGAATATTTTGTCCACCACATACCTGATGTTTCTCTTGACATCTAAATCCTGAAACCTAAGGAACTCCACGCCATAGGCTTTTAACTCCTGCTCTCTTTGATGGTCATATACCACCTTTTCATCATGGCTATCGCCATCTACTTCAATGGCTAGCTGCAATTCATGGCTGTAGAAATCAACAATGTAGTTGAGCATAGGTACTTGCCTGTGAAACTGGACTCCTAACTTGCCGTTCTTGATCTCCTCCCAGAGTAGCACCTCCGCTAGCGTGCTGTTTTTGCGGAGGTGCTTTGCCTTGTCTCGGAGGTCTGGGCGGTATGGAATGATCTTGTTGGGCATCAGGAATGTTTACGAAATGCGTGTTCTGCAGGTGTAAACACCCCTCTTCGCTCCCCTCAAGGGGAGAATCTGCTTTCATGAACCGCTACTACCGTTCGCCCACAAGTTGCTTTCAGGATGACAGGTGTGAGATCTTCCAAGTAGTCTCAATATCCTAGTTAGGGTACACAATCTGGCCGTACTTGCCTTTGAAGAAGTCGCGGTAGGCTTCGGCGATTTCGGCTTTGGAATTCATCACGAAGGGACCTTCTGCCACAATGGGTTCCTGGTAGCGTTCGCCGCCGAAGAAGATGATGTCGATGGCGTCGGCAGACGGGTTGGTCAGTTCAATGGTGCCTTCGTGGCGGTCAAATTCCAGGAACTCGCCGGCGTGGTAGGGCGTGTCATTGAGCACCGAATTGCTTTCCAGCAAGAAGGCGGCGTACTCCAGGCCGGGCGTGGTGTCCAGGGCGAATGTCTGGCCCGCTTCCAGGTGCAGGTGGTAGATGAACTGCTCAGAATAGCTCGGGATCTGGGAAGTCAGCTCCTCGTAGCGTCCGGCCACTACCTTTACCCAGCCCCGGTTCTGGTCCAGGGTTTTCTGCGGCACGTTTTCTGCCTGGATGGCGAGGTATTCCGGCGCTTCGGCTTTGTTTTTGGACGGAAGGTTTACCCAGAACTGCAGGCCATGCGTGGTGCGGCTATCATCCTCAGGGTCGGGGTTCAGGTTCTCGTCATGGATGACGCCGTTTCCCGCTTTCATCCACTGGATGCCGCCCGAGGTGACTTTGGCGTGGTGTCCGGCGCTATCAAAATGCTCGTCTTCGCCCTGCAGCAAATAGGTGAGGGTGGCAATGCCTCTGTGCGGGTGGGCACCGGTGCCGGTTTTCATGCGGGGCGCATCGGCGGCGTGAACTTTGGGCGCGATGTGGTCCAGGAACACGAAGGGACCGACGGCCTGGGCGTAGCGGTTAGGCACAACGCGGTAGATGGTTAAATCACCTATGTCGGCGCGTTGGCCTCTGGTAGAGAAACTTACTTCTTTTTTCATGGCTGTATCGTTTTAAGGGTGGTAGAAGGACTTGCTATTTTCCCCTTCCGAACGATACAAAGGTGCGGCAAAGACCCGCCGCCAAACGATGATGTAGGATAAAATAAACCGTTGACAAATGTCAACAAACTGGAGTGGGGGGCGAGTTGCCTTAAAGCGCCTGTTGCTTCCGGATGCGGCTGAGGGTTTCTTTGGTGATGCCCAGGTACGAGGCAATGAGGTGCTGCGGAAAGCGCTGCAGGAATTCGGGGTGGCAGTCTACAAACTCGGCATAGCGTTTCTCCGCTGAGAAGCTGATGGCAGCATTGATTCTGCGCTGGGTGGCCATGGAATGCCGATCATCCATCTGCCGGGCCATCTGGGTCAGGGCGGGTACCTGCTGGTAAAGGTTCAGCAGATCAGCTTTTTCAATGAGCAGGACCTCGATGTCTTCCCAGGCATCAATGTTGTACAAAGAGGGGGTGAGCATGAGATAGCTTTCCCGGTCGCCCACCCACCAGTTCTCTACCGCCAGCTGTACAATGTGCTCGGCGCCTTTGTCATCTATGCTGTACTGCCGCATGGCCCCGCGCACCACAAACCCCAGGTAGCGGCAAATATTTCCCTCCTGCAGCAGGTACTGCTTCTTACGCAGCTTCTTCGGGTGGAAGGCGCCTTGAATCAATTTCTGCTCCTCCTCGGTGAGCGTGGTTTTGGTGTACTGGGTGATATAAGTAAAGAGGGAGGAGTGCATAGGGAGAATTTGAGATTGTTATGGTCAACGGTCACGTGCATGAGGCGTGCAAGGCCGTCGGCCGTAGCATGGCTTATGCACAATGTTGGGCGTAGTAGTTTTAATAGGTAAACTCTACTGCCGTAATTTGTCCAACAGGAGCATAAACTGCAGTGTCTTTAAGAGTATAAATCCCGTTCTTCTTTTTCCTGATATATAAGGTAGTCAATTGGTTTCCGCAGGCATCGACTTCCTTTTCCGTGTTGATGCCACTGGCTTCAATAAAGCCGCCAGATGTTTCTGTTTTATTAGCACCAACAGCGCAAGTTGTAATAATTGAGAAGTGGTCGTTAGGAACAGGTGTAGAATAGCCTTTCAACCTTATCCTGATTTTTGTTCTGGTGGCTATGTGGAAGTCCGTTACTATCGTTGTATCCCTTTTGGAAATTGAACCTATTAATTCGTCTCCCTCGCTAATGTTGTACCAAGGAATTTCCAAAAACTTCTGTTTGTCAAAGGAGAAGTTTAGCAGGACATGGCCTCCATATTTACTGGCGGAATCCCCGAATTCACGGTCCCTCAACCTGAACTTTATATAATAATTACCGTTTGCGTCTGTCTTCGTAGAGGCTATGTGCCTGGTGCTTGAAGTCATTCCAAAGGTTCCTTTATTCTCGAACCTTAAACCAACAGGGATGTTCGCCACTGGTTCATTGGTTTTAGTGGTAAACTTACCGCTGATGACTGTACAGCCAGAGGTGCATTCCTCATTTAAGGAATCAAAATCCTCTTGCCAACAGGAAGAACAGAGGAAAAGCAGCAAGATTAAATGAATGTAGTTCCCTTTCATAAATATATCTATTACGCCCAACTACTGTGTATAAGGAACTGTTCCGGTTATTGGCACCATGAATAGAGTAAAACATCCTGTTTACAACCAAAAATGACTAATAACTGGAGTCGGGTTAACAAACATAGTATGTGGTTGAAGTATAATTGGCCAATAAAGGATTGATTTACTACTATCCTTCTAACAATTTTTCAAGTTCCGCTGAAAGCAAAGCTTTATCGGGGAGGTAGAGTTGGTATTTGCTTACAAAAAGCTGGTTGCTGATGTTTTCTGTGGCGTATTCTACTAAAATGTGGTCTTTGTAAGCGCCTAATACAATCCCGATGGGTGGATTGTCGCCCTCCACGTTTTCTTCCTTGGCGAAGTAGTTCAGGTACAGGTTCATCTGCCCGATGTCGTTGTGTTCTATTTCGCCGCGCTTCAGGTCTATCAAGACAAAACATTTGAGAATGCGGTGGTAAAAAACCAGGTCCACAAAGAAATGCCGGTTAGCCAGACTGATTTTATATTGGCGGCCAATGAAAGCAAAGCCTTTGCCCAACTCCAACAGAAATTCCTCTAAATTTCGGATTAGCTTTTCTTCCAGTTCGTCTTCTTTGTACTGGTACTGCTGCGGAATGCCCAAGAACTCAAATACGTATGGGTCTTTGATGATATCAGCAGGCTTTTGGATATCGGCACCTTGTTCGGCAATTTGCAAAACACCCGTTTTGTCTTTGCTTAAAGCTACCCGGTGAAACAGCATGCTTTTCATCTGGCGTTTCAGCTCGCGCACGCTCCAGTTTTCTTTTTCGCATTGCTTTGCATAAAAACTGATTTCAAGGTTGTTGTCAGCTTTCAGAATTTCAAAGTAGTGGCTCCAGCTTAATTGGTGAGACAGCGTCTCACTATTTGGAAAGGCCATGTAGAACTTCCGCATGTAAACCAAGTTTGATCGGCTAAAGCCTTTTCCGAATGCAAAGGTCAGGTCTTTGGAAAGTCGGTCTAACAACTCAGAACCGTATTCAGCTTTCGCTTTTCCGCCCTGCTCAAATTCTACAATGTGCTTGCCAATCTGCCAATAGGTCTGCACCAGAATGGTATTGATGGCCCGTCCCGCCTGTGCACGCCCGGCTTGGAGCAACTCGCCAATTTGCTTAATTAATCCATTGTATGGTTCCAACTCTTTCATTCCGCTTCTTCGCGCAGTTTTAGAAAGTAAATAAGCAGCAAGTTTTCATTAACCGTCTCACCCATTCACTAGTTGATTAGCAAGTTACATTTTCTATTCAGGGTTAAAAATATATCCATATGTGGATGATCAATCTATGCGGAGGCATCTATCAACAAGGCCAATGCAGACGGGCTTTCAACTCTCTACTGCTTTTGTTTCCACCATGTGGGTGCGCCGAAACAGTAGGAGATGCCGGCTTCGGCCATTAGGCCGGAGGTTTCGCGGTAGGAGTGAGCGGAGCCACGTTATGGAAGGTCATATTTAATTTCCTCTGTATTGAAGCTCACCTAAAAAATAGTGCAGCCAAGTTCTTCTACATTGCGCCAAAACAAAAGGAGCCCGAAAATATTTTTTCGGGCTCTTTTTGTGAAAGTAAGTACAAAACAACTTCTCTTCCGTCAATTGGTTTTGGTGAGTTTACCGGCTTTAAGAGAAAGCTGAGAGGACCTTTAAAAAAAGATTACTGCTCCTCGGCGGGTTGCATCATCTGTACCGGAATAGACTTCTGGTAGTCATATAGTTTCAATTCCTGGATGTTGGCTGGTAACCCGAAACCATTTCCCAGCAGGGCTTTGGCGGTTTCCTGCATCATTCTGCCTCTTAAGAGAAGAGCTCCTTTCTTGTAATCATCCGTTTCTACCCAGAAAAATACTTTGATGTTGACCGTGTTGGTGGCCAGTTCCTCCACCAGTGCATAAGGAGGGTCTTCTCTATACACCCCATCAATGCCTAACGTCGTTTTCTCAATCAGGTCAATGGCATCTTGTATGTTGTCGTTGTAATCTATGCCCACCACAAAATCCATCCTGATGAGTCCGTTGTAGGTGAGGTTGGTGACGGAGGAGTTTAGGATGGTGCCATTGGGGATAAAAATGTCCTTGCTGTCAAAGGTCCTGATGTGGGTGGTTCTCAGGCTCAGATCCAGCACCTTGCCGGTCAAGTCATTCACAGAGATAGAGTCATTTACCTCAAAGGGACGATTGAAGGCCAGGATAAGTCCGGCCAAAAAGTTCTCGGCAATGTCTTTGAAAGCAAAGCCCACCACCAGTGCCGAAACCCCCGCCCCAGCAAAGATCCCACCGGCTACGCCACTTAAACCTAAGGTATGCAGCACCAGCATCAGCCCTAAAAGCGTAATCGCCCATTTGGCAATCATGGCAATATACCGGGTGGTAATCTGGTTATGTGACTTCTTGTCTAACCTTGATTCCAGCAGGAGCCTTATTCTAGCTGCTAGCCACAAAGCCACAAACAAGATCAGAATAGCGAGGATGATATTAGGCAACAGGAAAAGGAACCTCTCCCAATATTCCTCAGCTACCCGCAGTAAACCAGAAGATAAATTTCCGATGGAGGTAGTAGTTTCTTGCATCTTACAGACCGGTTTAGGTGAATGGATATTTCCTTTAACCCAGATCCTCTTGCTTATGTTTGTACAGGAAGGTAAACAGATGCCCAGGAAAGCCAACTTAGCCTCCAGTTTTCTGAAGTAGGAGAGGTAAAGAGAGGCGCTCAGGCTCTTTCAGAAAAGTAGCCTTCTTGTTACGTCCTGCCTTAACTCACAAAATCGTTTTACGCCTCGTTTTCAGGAAACAGGTGCAAAACGATTTTTTTGATGATTCCTCACGGCTTCTGTTTCCACTGATAGCTGTCTACCATGTGGGTGCCGAACCGGTAGGAGATACCAGCTTCCACCATCAGGCCGGAGGCTTCGCGTTGGGAGTAGTACAAAGACCGGAGGCCCGCGTGCAGGTTCACGTAGTGCTTAGACAACGCGGGCGTGCCGTAGGAAGCACTAGGTTTAGATTTGCCTACCTGCAGCAGGTAATGGGCCACCAGTCCGGGACCTCCGCCAATAAACTGGGTGTACTCTTCATCCGTATCGCCCTGGCGCGGAGTCACGTTATGGAAGGCCAACGCCAGTTCCGCCTGCACGAACAACTCCTTTCTTTCCTTTCGTACCAGGGCTTTGTTGAGCCCCATGCCTACCAGGAGCGTAGGTGGGCCGCTGTTCTGTTCGCGGGTAGAGGCAATGGGGTAGGGCTTCTTTAAGTTATTGCCATAGAAGTCCATGATCAGGCCACTGCCTATGCCTTTCTTGCCTACATACTGCAGTTCCACTTTCATGCCTCCGCCTGCCTCCAGGTACTCGGCGGCTTTCCCGTAGAACGAGTTGGCCATAAAGCCAAATACTATTTCCAGGCGCTTGCCCGAAAGGTGAACGTGCTCAAGATCTTCCAGCTTGGCCGTATGGTACCGGTACATCTCGTCAAATCTGGAGATGGGCCTGGTTCCGCCGTAGGCGGGGTAGCGCAAGGGATAGAAGTATACCGCCGCTTGTTTTACTCCATTCACCTCTTTGGGCCGAAAGCGCGGCACCCGGGCAGATGCTTGCACCAGACTGTCCAGAATCACGGGATCAGTGACGCCGTTTATCTTCTCCAGCTTAGCTTTCCCCTCTGCACTGATGGGAAAAATTAACTCAATGGATTTCTCCGTCAGGTACTGCCGCTGTTCCTGAGTGAAGTTGATCTTATAGTACACCAGCGCCAGATCTACCGTGCCACCCACCGGCTCAGGTTCAATGATTCCCTGCGTGGTTTGTGCCCGCCCTGCCAGGCTATAAAGAAGGCAGCAGAAAAGCAGCAGGGTGCGGAGAAGGGATGGCATATGAAGTGATTTCAATTTGGTAAACGGGTCTAAAGAAGCTACAGCCCAGGCAGGGCTATTCTCAGCAGAAAACGGGAAGTAATATACCCACAAAAGCCAAAGCCTCGGCTTTTGGCAGAGGCTTTGGCTTTTGTGTATGCTCTACACTCTATTTAATTTCCTTGGCTCGGCCCGGCTTTTCAGGACCGTGTATCCCTGAAGTTTGTGGCCAGCCCTTATTATTTCCTGGCCAGGCTTTCGGTTGGTTCAGGAGCAGCAGGCTTCAGCATAAAGGCTCTGGCAAATTTCCCCAGCAGGGTGAACTCGTGGTCCGGCACTTTGTTCTCGATTGGTTTGATGGATCTGAGATAGGAAATGACGGCTACCAGGTCTTCGTCGCTCATGTCCTGTCCCTGCATGAAAGGAAGTACTGCCTCGCCGTTTGGTTTTACTCCGTAGCGCAAGACACGGGCAATCTCCGCATCGGTCATTTTGCCTATTCCGGTCTTGGGGTCAGGGGTGAGGTTGGTGGTGAAAATGGTGCCGAAGGGTGTCTCCACTTTTTTGTTTCCGACCAGGGAAGGCTCTTCGCCCTTCTTCAGCACCTCTATGTTCAGCGCAGAGCTATGGCACTATACGCAGGCTTTTTCTACCATGACAATGTGCTTGCCTTTCTCTATCATGGCCAGATCTGTGGAGGTCTTCACATTAGGGTAAGGGGCTTCATAGGTCAGGTGCTGCCGGAACATGGTAGCAACCGCTATCCCACTAAGAAGAAGAACCAAGACAAGGGCTGTCCACTTCAAGATTTTACGGAACATGATAGTTTTATAGATTTAGCTTAAAAAAATGACGAAGGAAACAGGGTATTAAGGAAAAAGAGAAAGACTAACGGGCAACTGATCTGTAGCTTCTGTAAAGCAGGAACCCCACAATCAGGAAAAAGAACACGGCCATGCCGATGGGTGCCTCCTGCTGCGCATACCAGATGTTACTGCCTTCCAGCAAGGGTGCCACCAGGAGGGAAGAAGCGACTTTCGCAAACAGCAGAAACAAGCCGAAAACAACCACCGTTGAAAGAATGATCGCAAGCACCTTGACCCAAACGGGTTGATGAAGACTTAACCGGTGACCTATTCCGGTGGACCCTGCCACCAGCAATAGGATGCCTGCTTTCATGAGAAAGGCCGCGGCTCCGGTATCTATGATTCTGCCATTGGTGGAGATGATCACCCCCAATTTTATGGTCCAGGCCAGCGCGCCTGCCATGAGCAGCAAACCTGCTACCTTGGTCCAGTTTGTGAAAAGTGCTTTCAATTGCATCACCTGCAGTTTTATGAATCAGAAATGAAATTCAACCTTAAAGCGAAGGGTACACCTGGAATAAAGCGAAAAGGAGTTTTGCCTGACGTGTACCAAAACGGAGGTGAAATACCCTTGTCTGGACAAGGGTCCTAAGAAGAAAGCGGAAGTGCCGCGATGCGTAAGCTTCTGGCAAGACTACCCGCTTTTTTGCTTCTCCTGTTTTAGCCCCGTTTTCTGCAAGACAGCCCAGAAACAGGTTACCACTATGACGGGCGTCTGTTTTTTCTTAGAGTTAGTGGGTTTTGATTCGATTTTCTGGAAAACAGACCTAAAGCCTGGCTCCTTCAGGTAGGGTTCACGGCATGCTGATGGGCAAGGTTTCCGATGAGCGTCACATTACTCGGTGATGATTTTGCACAACCAGTCGCAGTAAAATAGAGGTAGAAATACGTCTCAATGATCATACTTCAACAAGCATCATTGGCTTAGAAGGAATAAAAAACAGCTCAGGTTCTCCTAAGGCGGTGCTTTGCCCAGCTATTTGGGAAAGCATGCCAGAAGAAAACCTGAGCTGGGCAGTAAGCAGACTGAAAGTCTTTAGCCGTTTGTTTTACTCGCTTTTGGGTGCTGCAAGCGCTACGGTTTTCACATCAACGGTGATCTCCTTCAAGCGCGTGGCCACAGCGGGTGACATAGATTCCTGGTAGCGGCCGCCTAAGTGTTTGGCCAGGAATTTTTCGGCGGCGGCCAGCATGGCCATGTTGTTCACGGGGCGGGCGAAACCATGGCCTTCGTCTGGGGCCACCAGGTATTCTACCGGAAAGCCACGGGTGCGAAGGGCGATCACAATCTGGTCAGATTCGGCTTTGTTGACCCGTGGGTCATTGGCGCCCTGCACTACCATGAGCGGTGCTTTGATCTTGTCAGCGGAGTTCAACGGTGACTGGCGGGCGAGCTGTTCTTTGCCTTCGGGGGTAGTCAAGTCGCCCATGCGCTCCGCAAACTTTTTCCTTTCAGCTTCCCAATACGGCGGAATGGTGTTCAACAAGGTGTTGAGGTTAGACGGACCCACAATGGAAACGCCAGCGGCATACACGTCAGGGGTAAAGGCCAGTCCTGCCAGGGTGGCGTAGCCTCCATAGGAACCTCCCATAATGCCTACCCGTTTAGGGTCAACGGTGCCCTGCGCAATAAGGTGTTTTACGCCCCACGTAATATCATCCTGCATCTTCTGGCCCCACTCTTTATTGCCCGCATTCAGGAATTCTTTCCCAAAACCAGTGGAGCCCCTGAAGTTAGGCGATAGCACCGCATATCCACGGTTAGCCAGAAACTGGTGATAGCTGTTGAAGCCCCATACGTTACGGCTCCAGGGACCTCCGTGCGGCACTACTACTAAGGGTAGATTTTTTCTTGAAGAGTTCTTAGGCAAGGTAAGGTAGGCGGGTATCTCCAGGCCATCAGAAGATTTGTAACGGATGACCTGCATGGTAGCCAGAT
This sequence comes from Rufibacter tibetensis, assembly GCF_001310085.1. Lineage (GTDB taxonomy): Bacteria > Bacteroidota > Bacteroidia > Cytophagales > Hymenobacteraceae > Nibribacter > Nibribacter tibetensis. The sequence continues at coordinate 1,678,414 of NZ_CP012643.1, read as the reverse complement.
CATTCACCGGTAGCTTAGGCTGGGGGCGGTATTGAAAGGTGAGTTGTTTGGTTTTGCGGTCAAAGAGGTGCACCTCTCCGGAGTTTACATCGCTGAGGACATTCACCATCCAGTACTGCTCATCTTTGGTGGAGGAACCCAGGAGAACCATTTGGCCCGGAAACTTCTTCTCTATGGTGCTGAAGTCTTTTTCATAGGTTTTGTCTTTCCAGGTACGGCGCATTTTATCATCCTGGTAAGCGATAAAGATAGGCTCGCGGGTCACTTCGGAAAGGAGCACCTGGCCCACGTCTACTCGGTTCTTAGGGTCAGTTTCTACCAGTTCTTCTTTTAGGGTGACCGGGTCTACCAGCACCAGTTGTTGTAGATTGCGGTTGCCTTTATCGGTTCTCAGGTAGAAACGCTTGTTGTCTTTGTGAAACCCTATTGGAACACTCGTTTCAAAAATGGTGGAGCTGTAAATGGGCTGTAGTTCTTTCTCGTCTACCCGCAAAATCTCAGAGCTGCCGTCTGGCTTGGAGCGGGTGGCCAGGCGCAATTTATCGTTCCAGTCAAAGGTCCAGCCGGTAATGCGGTCGGTGTTCTGGCGCACCAGCGTCTTTTCGCCGGTGGCCAGATCCAGGCGGTACAAATCATGCCAGGCCTTGTCGCGCTCGTTCAGGCCTACATACAAGATGTTGGGTTCTGACCGGGGAGCAAGGTAAATCATGGCTCTGGTATTGGGTACGTTGGTGAGGTTGCGGGCGGTGGGTACCTCTTGTCCGGCCTCCAGCTTCTGGGAGGGCTGCACCGCGTAGACATGGAAGTTCTCATTGCCGCCTTTGTCTTGCACGTACAGCAGCGTTTTCCCGTCTCTGGACCAGGAGTAATTGATAATTGGGCGGGTAGTGTCGGCGGTCATGGGCTTGCCGGCAGTAAAGGGTTCTTCGCGCTTCTTTACCCAAATATTGCGGGTGCCTTTGTGAGGCTTAATGAAGGCAATAAAAGAACCATCAGGCGAGATCTGGGCATTCACAATTTCCGGGTCCCCGAAGAAGATTTCCCGGTCAATCAGCGCAGGTAACTTGTTTGTTTGCGCCGCTAGAGGCAAATACCCCAGCAGCAAAACCATGACAAAAAGAAAGCGAGTAGTTCTAAGCATGACTGTATTGGGTTAGGTGAAATGAAAAAATAACAAGAGGTGCATCTGCCTTCTTGGAAGGGGATAGGAGATGTGCAAAGGCGCGTCTTTCCCTTGATGGAGGTGTTGTGCCCAAGAGAGGTAAAAGTAAGCAAGGGGACCAAGGCCAAAAGAATACCTGAAATCTGCTTCTTTTCATGAGTAATGAAGGACAGAAAGCTGGAAGTACTTTAAGCGTGAGCGCAGAAGAGTGTTCTGGTTATCTGCTTGGGGAACAGGAGATAACGGCGAGTAGCTCCCTAAGGTAGTGATAGTTTTAACTTAATGAAATGAATGAAAGCGTTTGTTTGGGCTTTCACCTCTTCAGGCAAGTGTTTCAAAGCCTATTTCTATAATATACCTTCAAATCTCTCTTCAAATCATGATATTCATATGTTAGCTATGTTAAATAAATAAGATTAAATAGTATCTTTAATAAGCCTTCTCCTGAGAGATTGGTAAGCATTTTGTTTCCCTCTAAAACGCTATACCATGGATGCTTCTCTTTCTACTTCTTCTAATCCGTTTGATACTTTGGCACAACTGGCGGGCGGCTACTGTGTAGCGCGTTGCCTGCACGTAGTAGCTGGCATAGGTTTAGCCGACCATTTGGAGGAAACTCCACGCAGCGCTGAAGAACTGGCCGCTGAGTTACAGGTGCACCCAGAGGCGCTGGCGCGAATGATGCGGCTTTTGGCAGCCCATGGTGTTTTTGAAGTTCACGAAGGGGCTTTTAAGCACTCAGCAGCCTCCCGTCTTTTACGCCAGGACCATCCACAATCCTTAAAAGCTTTTGCCAAGATGTTCGGGTTGCCGGTATTCTGGCAAATTTTTGAGGGGTTGGAGCATAGTCTGCAAACGGGCCGTCCGGCAGCTGAGAAGGTCATTCCCGAAGGGCTCTGGGATTACTTTGGCACCCATGCAGAGGAGAACAGAATATTTAATGCAGCTATGACCTCCAAGAGTTTTGGACAAGCAGCGGGCGTAATGGCTGCCTATGACTTCAGTGGTTTTGAAACCATAGGTGATATAGGCGGCGGAAGGGGGCATTTGCTGGCCGCAGTGCTGCAGAAGGCACCAAATGCAAAAGGGATCTTGTTTGATCTGCCCAACGTGGTAGAAGACGCAAGCGAATTGGCTTCTGACCGCCTAGAGCTGCAAGCGGGTAACTTTTTCAAAGATCCACTGCCTGCCTGTGACGGGTACCTGCTCATGGAAATCATCCATGATTGGGCAGACGAGGAGGCCGTGAAAATTCTGAAAGCAATCCGGCAGTCAGCACCAGAGGGAGCCAAACTGTTGGTGATAGAACAACTGATCTCGCCAGACCAAGGGCCACACTGGTCAAAGATGCTGGACATTCATATGCTGGCCCTGTTGGGAGGAAGACAGCGCAGCTTGCCAGAATACCAGCATCTTTTTGAACAGTCGGGCTTCCGCTTGGCTCGTATGGTTCCCACGGTTGCCGATGTCTCTATTCTGGAGGCAGTACCGGTTTAAGGCAAGAATAGAGGTAGGAGTGTGGGGATTTTTTCTCGGTCCCTTGCCTATATCCCAACTATTTTCAGTTAAATCGTAAGCAGAAATGCGGCCAATCCTTTTAAAAGAGGTAAGCCGCATTTCTGCTTTTTGGTCTTATTCAATTACACTTAACGCGGAACTTTCCTTGCAAATCTGGGGTATATAGTTTTACTTTGGTGAGCTATAGTATTACTTTTAATAAATATTAAAACACTTTTAATCAACATTAAAACGGTATTAAAGACTTATGCTTAGCTTTAAAGAATTAAAAAGCGATTTTCCTGCCGGACTGGTCGTTTTTCTGGTAGCAGTTCCCTTGTGTCTAGGAATTGCCATGGCGTCCGGAGCTCCTTTGTTTGCCGGTATCATCTCCGGAATCATTGGTGGCGTAGTGGTCAGCCTGATTAGCGGCTCGCAGTTGGGGGTAAGTGGGCCGGCGGCTGGTCTGGCCGTGATCGTGCTTAACGCCATTGACCAACTGGGCAGCTTTGAGGTTTTCCTGTCAGCTGTTTTCCTGGCTGGGGTTATACAGTTGGCCCTGGGCTTTCTGAAAGCGGGCAGCATCGGGTATTATTTTCCAACCTCAGTGATCAAGGGAATGCTGGCAGGTATTGGGGTGATCATTATCCTGAAGCAGCTTCCGCACGCCTTTGGTTACGATCAGAATTTTGAGGGCAATGTGCATTTTAGACAGCCTGATGGGGAAAATACATTCTCCGAACTGTTCCAGATGCTCAATGCGGTATCGCCTTCAGCAGTCATCATTAGTGGCTTGTCTTTGTTTATCCTGATTCTTTGGGATCAGGTGCTTTCCAAAAAAGGAAGAATTTTCCAGCTCATCCAGGGGCCACTGGTGGTAGTACTGCTGGGCATCGGGTTGAACATTTTGTTTCAGAACTATTATCCGCAGTTAGCTTTACGCAGCAACCACTTGGTTTCGCTGCCGGTGGCAGAAAGCTTAGGTGGCTTCTTTCAGCAGTTCACCAGTCCAGATTTCAGCCGTATTTTAAGCTATGAAGTGATTTTCCTGGCAGGTACGCTGGCCGTAGTGGCTAGTTTGGAAACTCTCCTTTGCTTGGAGGCCACGGATAAATTAGACCCATACAAGAGAATTAGCCCCGCTAACCGTGAACTTAAAGCCCAAGGCGTAGGCAACATGGTGGCAGGATTGATAGGCGGTCTGCCTGTGACCCAAGTAATTGTGCGTAGCTCTGCCAACATCCAGTCTGGTGGTAAAACCAAGCTTGCCGCTTTCACCCACGGAGTATTGATTTTAATTTGTGCGCTCACTATCCCGGGGGTTCTGAACATGATTCCGTTGGCCAGTTTAGCGGCCATTTTATTAACAGTAGGGTATAAACTAGCCAAACCAGCTTTGTTTAAAAGTGTGTACCGCTCCGGCTGGATGCAGTTCCTGCCCTTCATTGTCACCATTATCGCCATTGTCTTCACAGACTTACTCACTGGTATAGGCATTGGAATGGCAGTAGCCGTGCTCTTTATTTTGAAGAACAGCTACGAAGTGTCTCACTTGTTGCACCAGGAGAAAACGCCAGAAGGCAAAGACCAATACCATCTTGTGCTGGCTGAGGAGGTAACGTTCCTGAACAAAGGCAACATCATGCAGGCCCTGCGTAAGATTCCTGAGGGAGCAGACCTGGTAATAGACTATTCAAAATCTGCTTTTGTTGATCATGACGTCAAAGAATTGATCGAGGACTTCAAAGAAAATGCTCATATGAAACATATAAGCATCACTTTCAAAGAGACACAAGGAAGGCAGCGTGCCAATGCCACCAGCGTAAGTTTGTAATTTCCACTAATCACTAAATAAAACATGAAAGCGTACACCAAAGAGACCCAGCAAAAGCTAACTCCCGCAGATGCCATTAACATTTTAAAAGAAGGAAATAAGCGTTTTGTAAGTAATACAAAGGCAGACCGCAACCTATTGCAGCAGGTAGAAGAAACTGCTGAAGGCCAACATCCCTTCGCTATCATTCTAAGCTGCATAGATTCGCGCACGTCCTCAGAGCTTATTTTTGACTTAGGGATAGGTGATGTTTTCAATGCCCGTATTGCCGGTAACGTGGTAAATGAAGACATACTGGGCAGTATGGAGTTTGCCTGCAAAGTGGCGGGTTCAAAACTCATTGTGGTGTTAGGGCACACCAGCTGCGGGGCCATCAAAGGTGCTTGCGATCACGTAGAATTGGGCAATCTTACCGGATTAGTGAATAAAATTACTCCTTCTGTAGAGGCTGTTGATTACATAGGAGAGAAAAGCTCTAAAAACAAAGAATTTGTAGAGTTAGTGGCCCAAGAAAATGTTAGACGCGCCGTGCAGCTCATCAAAGAAAAAAGCCCTATTCTGAGTGAAATGATCCAGAATGGCGAGATAGGCCTTGTAGGAGGCATGTACGATGTGAAGTCTGGCGCGGTAGAATTCTACAGCCAAGAGGTGGCCTAAGGGAGCTTACACCATGAAGAATCTGCTGGCTAACATTAAGATTACAGTAGAGGAGAAAGTATACCTCAAAGACCCTGAGAGCTCTGAGAAAGGCCGGATGATCATTGAACACGGCATCAAGCTGATGGAGGAGCTGGGTCTTGAGGGCTTTACGTTCAAAAAGCTGGCAGAGCGGATCGGCATTACTGAAGCTACCATTTACCGGTATTTTGAAAGCAAGCACCATCTATTGGTGTACCTGATCTCCTGGTACTGGAGCTGGCTGGAATATCGCCTGGTGTTTGCAACCTCTAATATTGCCTCCCCGCAAGAGAGGCTACGAGTCGCCATCCAGATTCTGTCCGGACGGATAGAGAACGACATGGATTTCGCCCACATTGATGAGGTAACACTCCAAAAAATTGTGATTGCCGAGTCTGCCAAAGCGTATCTCACCAAAGAAGTAGATGAAAACAACAAGGAAGGGTTCTTTCTGAGTTATAAACGGCTGAACAAACGTATTGCGAGCATTATTCTGGAAATTAACCCAGAGTACAAGTACCCCGATTCATTGGTGTCTACAGTCTCAGAAAGTGCCCACCAGCAGGTTTTCTTCGCCAAGCATCTGCCTTCGCTCACGAACATAGACCTGGCCCAGGAAGATCAACTGGTAGACTTCTTAACGGAATTGGTTCTCAATACCATCAAGAAGTAGAGAGTCAAAGTGGTGTTCCTAGGATAGCTGCTTTTTCCCTCTTATTTCTATTCTATAAAAGTCCCTCTTACCCTTAGCGGTAAGAGGGACTTTCTTTATTTATGTCTCCTGTGACAGAAGTTTGATATTCATTAGTACTGGAGTAGGTCTTTCTGCACGGTAGATCTGGAATTTATACCCGTATAAAGCAGCTTATACGAGCAGATTCTCCCCTTTAGGGGAGCGCAGAGGGGTGTTTACACAGGAGAGCGCATACTGCTTACTTTTCATATGTAAGTAATTCAAAGTTGTCAAAGCTGCCTTTACCAACTACTTTATGCAGACTAGAAGAACCTAAAATTTATAAAAGGATAAAATTCGGTAAGTGGTTTTGACGTAGTTTTTCCAAAGCAGGCTCAAAAGGAAGACAAGCAGAGTTGTCGCAAAAAGAGCATGAATTAGGAAGGAAACTCTCTACTAATGCACCGAAATGTTGAATATTTTCCCGAATTTAGATCGCATAACCACTCTTTTCCGGAATTCATGAAAAAAGTCTATGTTTTACTCTCTTTTTGTGCCATCGTTGGCATACTGGCATTTACTTCCAGTAAAGAAGAGAAATATGCCTATCCGTTTCAGGACCCTTCGCTCACCATTGAAGCCCGGGTGAACGACCTGGTCTCACGCCTTACCTTAGAAGAAAAGGTAGCCCAGATGTTGAACGCCGCCCCGGCTATTGACCGTCTGGGTATTCCCTCTTATGACTGGTGGAACGAAGTACTACACGGTGTAGCCCGCACGCCTTACAAAGTAACCGTTTATCCGCAGGCCATCGGCATGGCTGCTACCTTTGACACTACTTCTCTACAGGTCATGGCCGATTACTCCGCGCTGGAAGGTCGCGCCATTTACAACAAAGCCATTGCCGACGGGAAATCTGGCCAGCGCTACGTGGGTTTGACTTACTGGACGCCCAACATCAACATCTTCCGGGATCCACGCTGGGGTCGTGGGCAAGAAACTTACGGCGAAGACCCGTTCCTGACGGCCATGTTGGGCCGGGCCTTTGTGCGCGGCTTGCAGGGCGATGACCCCAAGTACCTGAAAGCGGCAGCCTGCGCCAAGCACTACGCCGTACACAGTGGGCCTGAGCCGGAGCGCCACGTGTTCAACGCCCAAGCAACTAATTATGACCTGTGGGACACGTATCTGCCTACTTTTGAAGAATTGGTGGTGAATGCCAAAGTAGCCGGCGTGATGTGCGCCTACAACGCCTTTAGAGGTCAGCCTTGCTGCGGCTCAGACGTGCTCATGAACGACATCCTGCGCAACCAGTGGAAATTTACCGGTTACGTAACGTCTGACTGCTGGGCTATTGACGACTTCTTCAAAAACCATAAAACCCATCCAGATGCTGCCTCGGCCTCGGCCGACGCTGTGATGCACGGCACCGACATTGACTGCGGAACTGATGCCTACAAAGCCTTGGTGCAAGCCGTAAAGCAAGGAAAAATTGAAGAGCGCATGATTGATGTATCGGTGAAGCGTTTGTTCACCATTCGGTTTAAGCTGGGTATGTTTGATCCGGTAGCCATGGTGAAGTACGCACAGACGCCGGTGAGTGTATTGGAAAGCGCTCCGCACAAAGCCCACTCACTTAAAATGGCGCAACAGTCTATGGTGCTCCTGAAGAACGACAAGAACACCCTGCCGCTTAAAAAGAACCTGCGGAAGATTGCCGTAGTAGGCCCGAACGCTGACAACCCGATTGCGGTGCTTGGAAACTACAACGGCTTGCCGTCTGAGATTGTAACCGCCTTGCAGGGTATCAAAAACAAAGTAGGTGCTGGTACTGAGGTAGTGTATGAACGCGCTTCTACCTTCACCAAAGACACGTTGCTGGTATACACCAATATTACCCCGCAGTTGAGTTTTGAAGGCAAGCCCGGCGTGCAAGCTGAGTACTTCAACAACATGGAGCTGAAAGGCCAACCTGTCACTACCCGTCAGGAAGCAGACATTAACAATTTCTGGCAGGAGGGCGAAACCGTGGTAGGCAACATGAAAGCCTACAACTTCTCAGCCCGTTACACCACCGACTACACTGCTGCTACCACCGGTTCTATTACCCTGGAAGTAGAAGGCGATGACGGCTATCGTTTATTGGTAGACGGCAAAGAGCAATTGAACGCCTGGACCCGAAACCGTTGGGGCGCGAAGAGCTACAAACTGCCCACCAAGGCTGGTCAGAAATACCGTTTAGTGGTAGAATATAACCAAGACGGCGGCAAAGCTTCTATCCAACTGCGGGCTGGTAACTTCGCCAAGTCAGATTTCAAAGCCATAGCCAACCGTGTAAAGGACGCCGATGCGATCATCTATGTGGGTGGAATTTCACCGCAATTGGAAGGCGAGGAAATGAAGGTAAATGAGCCCGGCTTCAACGGCGGTGACCGTACATCCATCTTGCTGCCCAAAGTACAGACCGACCTGATGAAGACGCTCAAAGCCACGGGCAAACCGGTGGTGTTTGTGATGATGACCGGTAGTGCTATTGCCATGCCATGGGAAGCCCAGAACATTCCGGCTATTGTGAACGCCTGGTACGCTGGTCAGTCGGCGGGTACGGCCATTGCCGATGTGCTGTTTGGCGACTACAACCCGGCCGGACGTCTGCCGGTGACGTTCTACAAAAGCGATCAGGATCTGCCTGCCTTCGGGGATTACTCCATGGACAACCGCACGTATCGCTACTTCAAAGGGCAACCGTTGTATGGATTCGGATATGGCCTGAGCTATACCACCTTCACCTATGACAAACTGGACATGCCTAAAAATACCCAGGTGAACAGCCCAGTACAGGTAAGCGTGCGCGTGACCAACTCCGGTAAAATGGACGGCGAAGAAGTAGTGCAGCTATACCTGACGCGCCAGCAGAACGGTTTTAAAACCCCAATCAGAGCTCTGAAAGGTTTCGAACGCATTGCCTTGAAACGCGGCGAGAGCAAGGTGGTCAACTTTACACTGCGTCCGCAAGACCTTCATTTAATTGCCGAGGACGGCACCGCCAAGCACGTGCCGGGTAACGTGACCATCAGTGTAGGCGGAAGCCAGCCAGATGCCGCTACCAAGAAAAGCAAGAAAACCGTGGAAGGAACAATAGCGCTGAAGTAAGAAGTTGATATAAGAGATTCTCCCCTTGAGGGGAGCGCAGAGGGGTGTGTACACAGGAGAACAAGTATTGCTGAATAACATTATGCTTTATCTACTACAGATAAATATATACTCAGCATTATTGGACCAGCAGGTGTAAACACCCCTCTACGCTCCCCTCAAGGGGAGAATCTGCAATTGTGAAGCACTACGTTTCTTGCTTGAAATCAGGAAAAGAAGCTGAAATAAAAAGGGGGGCCCTCTGGAAAGAGGGCACCCCTTTTTATGGGTAGTTACCTATGTCAAAGATCCTGCTTTTTACTGCTCAAACTCCTTTACTTTGGCGTCTGGCACAAAGAAGCGTTCTGGTGCAAATTCATCCAAGGGCTGGCCGGCAGCTACTTTGTTTACCCAATCTTTGTTGGCCAGGGCGGTTTTCCCTAGGGTAACCACATCCACGTCGCCGGTTTGCAGCATGGCTTCTGCTTTTTCTGGGGTGTCCAGGTGCCCATTGACCACTACAGGCAGGTTGCCGTATTTTTTGGCCAGGGCTGCCAGCGTAGGACTTCCTTCCTGAAAGGCAGGTTTATCGGCGTGGTGTTCAGTCACGTGAATAAAGTCCAGGCCAGCGTTACCCAGCGCAGTGAAGATAACCTTGGCGTCTTCTTCGGCACCTGCCCAGGAGTGGGTGTAGTCATTCACTTTGGTTTGGGAGATTCTAATTCCTATGGGGAAGTCATTGCCCACCGCTGCTCTGCAGGCTTGCACCGTTTCTACCAACAGTCGTACCCTACGGGCCGGATCTCCGCCGTATTCATCCTGGCGCTGATTGGTGTAGTCGGTGAGGAACTGGTCCAGGATGTACCCGTTGGCGCCATGAATTTCAATGCCATCAAAGCCAGCCTCCACAGCATTCTTTGCCGCCTGGGTAAAGCCTTTTACCACCGACTGGATGTCTTCTATCGTCATTTCCTTGGGTGTGGGGAAAGCTCCCTTGCCGCCGTAGAATTCCATCTGTGTTCCCTTGGGTGTCACTGCCGAGGGGCCAATAGTGTAATCTTTGTACCGGTTGCCCTGTGACAAGGCGCCCGCGTGCATGATCTGGCAAATGATCTTAGCACCGGCTGCCTGTACGCTCTGGTTGATCTCCTGCCAGGCAGCTATGTGCTTTGGGTTCGTGATGCCCGGTTGATTCAAGTATCCCTGGCTGTGCAGTTCATCGGGGTAGGTACCTTCGGTGATAAGTAAGCCGAAGCCCCCCTGCGCATAGCGGGTGTAATACTTCTTCATGGCCTCATTGGGAGTGCCATCGGGGTCCGCTGACGTTCTGGTCATAGGAGCCAACCCCACCCGGTTTTTCAGGTGCAAATTGCCCAGTTTTCCTTCAGAGAATAACAAAGGAAACGCGTTCTTTTTCTCTTCCTGCTGGTTCATAGGCCGCTTATTTGTTTAAGAGTTGAAGTAGTTGGTGCGCCGCTTCTTCAGACGAAGCCGGGTTCTGACCGGTGATCAGCAAACCATCCTTTACTACATGCACGCCCCAATCACTGGTTTTGGAATAGTGCCCACCTTTGTTCTTTAATTCATCTTCCAGCAAGTACGGCACTACTTCGGTTAAGCCCACGGCTTCTTCCTCGGTGTTGGTAAAACCGGTCACATTCTTGCCTTTCACTAAAGGCTCGCCATTCTCGTCTTTCACGTTGAGCAAGACGGCGGGCGCGTGGCAGACGGCGGCTACGGGTTTCTTGCTCTTCCAGAAAGCCTCAATCAACTGCACCGATTCCGGGCTTTCATACAAGTCCCATAGTGGACCGTGTCCACCGGGATAAAAGACGCTATCAAAATCTTCTGCAAATACATCTCTCACCTTTTTTGTGTTGGCCAGGAGTTGTTGCAACGCCTGGTCTTCCTTGAAGCGCTTGGTAGCTTCGGTTTGGTTTTCAGGGGCATCACTTTTTGGGTCAATAGGTGGTTGTCCGCCTTTGGGCGAGGCCAGGGTGATCTCTGCGCCGGCATCCTTGAATACGTAGTAGGGAGCGGCAAATTCTTCTATCCAGAAGCCGGTTTTCTCTCCGGTATTTCCTAGCTCGCTGTGCGAAGTCAAAACAATGAGTATTTTCATAGTGTTAGTTTTTAATTGGGTTATGTGTTAATCACAGGTGCCGTCAATGGAACAGGAGCCCGCACCTTCGCCGCTAATGATCTGGGGTTTTTCTTCGTCCCATACCTTGTCCAGTACTTCCTGGAACAACTCAGTGGGTTGCGCACCAGAGACGGCGTACTTGTTATTGAACACAAAGAAGGGAACGCCGCGCACGCCTACCTGCTGGGCCTGATAGATGTCTTGCTGCACTTCCTGCGCGTAGGCATCACTTTGCAGGGCCTGTCTGATCTCTGCGCCGTCTAGGCCTACTTCTTCGCCCAGTTGTACCAGCGTATCCAGATCACCCACGTTTTTGCCTTGCGTGTAATACGCCTCAAACAGCCGTTCTTTCATCTCGTCCTGCTTCTGGTGGTTTTTAGCAAGGTGGATTAAACGGTGCGCGTCAAAGGTGTTGTTGATGATGGCCTTGTCAAAGTCATAGTTCAGGCCTACTTCTTTGGCCATGGCAGCCATCTGGTCATTCATTTTCTTGCCGTCTGCCGTAGTGCCGCCTTTCCGTTTGCCCAGGTACTCGTGCACCGATTGGCCAGGCACAAACTTCAGGTCGGGATCTAACTGGAAACTGCGCCAGACTACTTCTACTTTCTCTTTCGCCGGAAAGGCTTCCAGCGCCTTCTCAAATCTGCGTTTGCCTATGTAGCAAAAAGGACAAACCACATCAGACCATATCTCTACTTTCATCCTGGTTTCTTAAAAATGCTTTAAAAACAACGTACAGCCTTGCTCGATTAGAAAGGCCGTTCTCTATGCTACGAGGTAAAAGGCATTTAAGCTGATGAAAAAAGGATTTTGTCTCTGTGCTGGTTTAGCAACCAAGTTGACTTGAGGGTGATGAGTTATCTGGTGAAAGTATGCACAACTGCTCACCAAACAGTTTAAATTTAGACTTGCCTAGACAAAGCAAATTGCTCTATTACCCGTTTTCTGGTTGGGCAAACGGCATTGGCAACCGCTTGGGCAGCCTAAAGATTGACACAAGCATAAGAGATTGCTACCTGCTGAGGAAGAACTCAGAAGGTTATTTTGAGGGAAATGCCGGGCTGCACTTTTGATCCTGATGCACCTAACTGGGGAGTTCGGGTGAGGTGGCTGGTCATCTCCAGATAGGCGGCTTTATCTTTGTTGCGGCTACCTGATAAAAAGAAGAACACACTGCCTACCATAGCTGCGCTTCCCAGCCCCATCATTCCGTTTGACATGGTATTGTCTGCTTCCTCATCCAGATACCATTGCTCAAGTACATTCTGGTGAGTGGCCGCTCCCGCCACTAATAAGGCAAGCCCACTTGCGGCAAAAATCCAGCCGGCGGTAGTTTGAGACCGGCCTAACTGGAGTAATTCCGCGCTTGTTTTCTCAGGAGGAGGAGTTACCTGGCCGTAGGAAGACAACACTGAAGTTAAAAGTGCGCAAACTATTAGAAGCTTTCTCATAGCCGTTCTTCTTGATTTTTATTCTTTACCAGATGAAACTCACGGAGGCGCTCTTACGCGTGCAGAAGGTTTACAGAGCGGCTACTACCAGGTTGTCCGCTAAGCAAAATTCTTTCAAAGACGCTATCAAAGCAGAGCGGGAGGGCAGGTGAATGAATTTACTTATTTGTTTTATTATAGCAAAACAGTTGGGGTAAGCCATCATAAATCTTCTGCAATAGAAGGGAACGGTTTTCGGGCATATTTCCTGAAAACATCTTAAAAGCCTTGGTGGATGTTAGACCCTGCTTTGAAACTTGGCTTGTGTCCTAAGTTTAAGGAGTATGTGAATGGCTTAACCTATGAAAGCATTCAGCCCCAACACGCCTAATAAACCGATCACTGATACCAATGTTTCCATGATGGACCAAGTGGCAATGGTGTCTGGAATGCTGAGGCTGAAGTATTCTTTGAACATCCAGAAGCCAGGGTCGTTGACGTGCGAGAACATCAGGCTGCCCGCGCCCGTGGAAAGCACCATCAGTTCTGGGCTTACGCCGGTGGCAATCATGGGCAAGGTGATGCCTGCAGTAGTAATGGCGGCTACCGTGGCCGATCCTAAACATACCCGTAACAAAGCCGCTATGCTCCAGGCCAGCACCAAAGGGGAGAGCGACAGGTCGCGTACCAGTGCCGTAATGTAATCGCCTACGCCGCTGTCTACCAGTACCTGTTTCAGGGCGCCGCCGCCGCCAATGATCAGCATGATCATGGCAATGCTGCTCACTGAGCCTGTCAGCAACGACATCAAATCATCCATCTTGCGGCCCCGGCTTAACCCCAAAGTGTAAATAGCCAGCAGTACCGATAGGAGCAAGGCAATGGCCGGATCACCCACAAAGTCCAGCGTTTTCCGGAGAACAGATTCTGGTGGCAGGGCGGCATTGGCCAACGTAGCCACAGCCATGAGTACCACCGGGAAAACAGCGGTGAAGAAACTCACGCCGTAGCCTGGCATTTCCTCATCGGTGAAGATTCTAGGGGGAGCCAACCCGGCGGGCGGACTGGCTTTGTACTTGGTTAGAAAACGCGTGAAGATAGGTCCGGCAATGATGATGGAGGGTATGGCCACAATGACCCCATAGATGAGCGTCAGGCCCATGTCTGCTTTGTAAATGACGGCAATGGAAGTAGGACCGGGGTGCGGAGGCAAGTAGCCGTGCGTCACCGAAAGCGCCGCTGCCATGGGAATGCCCACGTACAAAAGCGGCAACCCCGTAGAGGCGGCAATGCTAAACACCAGCGGAATCAGCAGAATAAAACCCGCATTGTAGAACATAGGCAGACCTACCACAAAACCAGTCAAGATCATGGCCCATTGAATATGCCTTATCCCGAACTTCTTAATTAAACTCAACGAAATACGTTGAGCGGCCCCGCTGTCTGAAATGAGGGTGCCCAGCATAGAACCAGAACCTATGATCAAGGCAATGGAACCAAGCGTACTGCCAATGCCATTCTGCACCGAGGTAATTGCGTCTTTCACCGGCATCCCTTCGGCAATGCCCAGGCCCAGCGCTACCAGAATCAGGGCCAGAAAGGCATTCAGCCGGAAAACGATCATCAGAATCAGCAATGCGAGTACGGCAAGGGCAATCAGCAGGAGTGGCATAGACCAGTAGTTGGTTTAGTTTCTAGGGTGTTTTCAGGAAAATAGGCGGTAAGCGTGTTCTGAGAGATGATTCAAGCCAGCAAGCCAGTGCAGGACAGAGTTGGCTTCTTAAATGTAGAAAAGTTTCCCATAGCCTCCGCATGGAGTTTCAGTAGACTTGGCCTGCAGGACTGGTCCTGCTTCTGGAAAGGCTCTCCAGTCTGGGGTTTGTACCTTGTTTTGTGAAAATATACGGAGATTGGGGAAGAGCAGGGCCAATGCCAAAACTAGTTACCCTGTATCAAGTAAGGGCAAAGGAAGGCAGGAACATCCGTTCAGATGCGCCGTACCTAGTGTATCCTTTTCCTTATACCATAATGGTCTTATCATCCCTGTCCCTGTTCAGTCTTCCTATTCAGGACCCGGTTTTAGTTTTCGCGGTCATCTTGCTGGTGATTTTGTTTTCTCCCATGCTGTTCAACAAAATGGGAATCCCGGGTATTCTGGGCCTCATCTTGTCTGGCGTGTTGCTGGGGCCGCATGGGTTGGGCGTGCTGGAGCGCGATGAAAGCGTGGTGCTGTTCAGTACCATCGGGTTGCTCTACATCATGTTCCTGGCCGGTCTGGAAATGGACATGGACGATTTCCGGGAGAACAAAAACAAGAGCATTGTCTTTGGAACGCTCACCTTCATCATCCCACTTATTCTGGGTTTTCTTGGGGCGCACTATATTCTGGGGTACAGCCTGCTTTCGTCTTTCCTGCTGGCCAGTATGTTCTCCACGCATACGCTGGTGGCGTACCCCATCATCGGGCGCTTGGGCATTACGCAGCACCGAACGGTGACCCTTATTCTGGGCGGTACCATCATCACTGATGCGGCCGTGCTGATTATTCTGGCCGTAGTCACCAATCTCCAGAAACCAGATTTGTCGCCTTTGTTTTGGGTGCAGTTTGTGGCTTCTCTGGCGGTCTTCGTGTTTGTGGTGCTTTGGGGCGTGCCCCGCATAAGCCGTTGGTTTTTCAGGGCCCTGGAGGGCGAGGGAAATGCCCAATACCTGTTTGTTTTGGCGGTGGTGTTTTTATCTGGGTTCTTGGCGCACGTGGCCGGAGCCGAGCCTATTATTGGAGCGTTTTTGGCTGGTTTAGCCTTAAACCAACTTATTCCCAAAGCCTCGCCGCTGATGCACCGCACCGAGTTTGTGGGCAACACTTTGTTTATCCCGTTTTTCCTCATCAGCGTGGGCATGCTGGTAGACGTGCGGGTGCTGCTGGAAGGCCCCGAGGCCTTGTTTGTAGCGGCCGTAATCATCGTGATTTCGTTTGCCGGGAAATGGCTGGCGGCTTTTTGTACCCAAAAGATCTACGGATTTGATGCTGATGAACGGAGATTGATTTTTGGAATGAGCAGTGCCCATGCGGCGGCCACCATTGCGGTAGTCTTGATTGGGTATAACCTGAAAATTCTGGACGAAAGAGCCTTGAACGGGACCATTCTCCTGATTTTGGTTTCCTGCCTCATCAGTAGCATCGTGGCCGAAAAAGCGGGTAGGAAAATTGCCATTGCCATGGCCGATAAAGTACCGGAAGGCACCGAGGGCGATGAACGTATCCTGATTCCGGTAGATAACATGGAGCACCTGAAACGGCTTCTGGACTTTTCGTTGCTCATCAAGAATCCAATTGCCGCCGAACCGTTACTGCCCCTGGTGGTGGTTTCAGAACATCATAACCCCGAGGATAAAATCAAGCTGCACCAGCGCGATGTGGCCTCCGTAATTCATGAGGTAACCGAAGATCCGGATGTAATTCGTCCAGTGTACCGGGTAGATATCAACGTGGGGAACGGGATCATCAGGGCGGTAAGGGAACTGCGCATTACAGAGGTGGTCATGGCCTGGAACGGCAAGTTAAGCACCCGCGAATGGTTTTGGGGCAGCATCCTGAACCGGGTGGTAAACCACACCACTGTGCAGACCATCTTCTGCAAGTTCTGTGAGCCACTGAACACCCTGCAAACCATTATTGTGGTGGTGCCTAAAAACTCTGAACGCGAAGCTGGGTTCCCGTACTGGGTGAACACCATTCTGCAATTAGCCAAAGGGGCAGGCGCCAGAATCCGCATTTTAGGGGCTAAAGGCACGTTGCAGACCTTAGAGACCTTCGTGCAGAACCAGGACCGCTACACGGTGAACATCAGCTATGAACTGTATGAGAACTGGGATGATTTTCCATCTCTGGCCAAAGACATCACCAAAAACGATTTGTTCACCGTGGTGCTGGGTAGACCGCACACCGTTTCATACAGACCCGAGTTCAACGTGGTGCCCCGTTACCTTTCAAGGTATTTTCAGGACGTGAGTTACGCCATCCTGTACCCGGAGCAGAAATAGAAATTTGAGTGGTTAGGAGGTTGGCTCAGGCAGTTGCCAGGTGTGCTGAAAGCACGTCCCGTACAGTGGTCCACCGCAGATCTGGGTAGCGCTGGTTGTCTAGTTTGTGCAGATGGCCGCGACCATCCAGCATGTTGTGCATGTACTGCATGCCTTGCCAGGCGGGGTAGATTTCCTCTCCTCCAGGAGCTACGGTACGGGCCACTTTGATCATCATACCCAATAACCCCAACCCGCCGGGACGGAGCAGGCCATACTTTTCTCCCGTAACCTGGCTTGCCACTTCCCTGATCTCGCGGGCGCTTAATTGGTCTCCGGCAATTCTGAGGTAGCGCGGGGCGGCGTCATCCAACGCAGCCCGTGCGGTGAATGCCGCGGTGTTGTCCATGGTGGTAAAGTCCATGCGCTGGTCGGCGTTGCCCCAGTACAGTACCCGTTTAAATTTAAAGAGCACCAATGGCATCTGGCCGGTCAGCATATCAGCGAAGGCACCGTTGAAGATGGTAGTGGCAATGATAGGTGCCTTGTTCAGGTACTGGTGAAATTCTTTCCGCAAGCCCAGGTTCCGGTTTTCCTCAACAGCAAGCTTGGTGAAATCCAGCGAGAAGTCTGAGGGAATGAACCGGGGAACTTCGGCTGCTACGGCGGCATCCAGCAAGACTTTCTGGGTGTCAACAATGACTTCACGCAAGCCTGACAGGGCAGATACCACACAAGAAACATCCTGGCAGGCTTTAGTGATTTCGGCCACGCTGTTCATATTCACCTGCATAACCTCTACACCCAGTTTCCGGAGTCTTTCTACTTTTCTGGCGTCACTGCTGGCGCGAACAATGGCCCGCACCTGAGCTCCGTTTTTAAGAAGGAAATGAATAATTCTTTCGCCCAGATTCCCGGTACCGCCTGCCACTAAAATCACTTTCTCCATCTTATCCTTCTGCTATTCACCAGGCATTTGCCACTGAGTCTATTGTCTAACGGTGTATTTCATCTGTTAACCGAAGACTTGTGGAGTTGTTTTCCTGTTGAGGCTTTCAGGTTATCAGAAGGACTTCTTGTTTTGGGCCTAGAAATTGAAAAACGGTCTACAAACGGGCAGAAACTATGCTGTTCAGGAGGAAATCCGTTTGAGCATGTTACTGAAAATAAAGGCATGAAATGGCAGCACTGAGTACCAGTACAGGCGGCCCCACAACCCAAGCGGACGGAAGGTGGCGGTCTGGTAAAGCGTCTGCCCAATGATCTTGAACTCCAGCCAGGCCTCGCCGGGTAACTTCATTTCAGCGTAGAGGAGCAGGCGTTTTTCTTCTTTGTCGGCGTAGAGGACGCGCCAAAAATCCAGCGATTCGCCGGCATGGATCATGGTGCTATTTTTCCGGCCGCGCCGAAGGCCTACACCACCAAACAGCTTATCAATAAACCCGCGCAGTTTCCAAAGCCAGTTGGCGTAATACCACCCGTTCTCGCCGCCAATAGACCAGATCTTGTGCACCGATTTTTCTACCTGGGTTACCTCGGCCTGTCGTTTGTCTGTGAAACACCCGAAGGTGGGCACAGTGAGCAGTTTAGAGATGCCTTCGTTCAGGACGTTGCTGGACAACGCATCTTTCCAACTGGCAATTACGCCCTCGTTCTGGATGCGGTCAAAGGCTAGTTTAATGGCGGTGTCATACGGCAGCAACGTGACACCCAGAATTTCTTTAAGCCGGTTGTCTTTGCACACCACTTCCACGCGCATGCTCTGCACCAGGTTGGTAGCCAGGGTGTATGAGGTGGAAGTGACGAAATAAAGCCAATAGGAGGAAAGCTTGGGTGTCATGACCGGCACAATGAGAATGGTCCGTTTCAAGCCCCGCACTTTGGCAAACCCCAACAGCATTTCCTTGTAGGTGAGCACATCGGGCCCGCCAATATCAAAGCTTTGGTCATACAATTCCTCTTTGCCTAGCACCCCGGCTAGGTACTCAATCACGTTCCGGATGGCGATGGGCTGCGATTTGGTGTTGAGCCACTTGGGGGTAATCATAACGGGCAGTTTCTCTACCAGATCACGCATGATTTCAAAAGACGCGCTGCCCGAACCCAGAATGATGCCGGCCCGCAAGGTAGTGAGGTGGTAAGTGCCCGAAGCAAGAACTTCCTCTACTACTTTTCTGGAGTGCAGGTGCTTGGACAGCTTCTGGTCATTGGTGATGCCCCCCAGGTAGATGACCTGTTTAGCGGCCGTTTTCTGAATTCTATCCCTGAAATGGAGCGCCGTGGTCTTTTCCAGCTTCTCAAAATCTTCCCCCTCCGCCGACATGGAATGGATAAGGTAATACGCGGCGTCAATGTCATCTGGAATGGCCGCCAGAGAATCCTGTTCCAGGAAATCTACCTCAATAACCTGCAGTTTGCCTGTCGTGTATTTACTTGGGTCAAACCGGTTTTTGTCCCGCACGCAGCATACCACTTCATGGCCGTCTTTCAGCAGCGCCGGAAGCAGGCTTTGCCCAATGTACCCCGTAGTACCGGTAAGTAAGATTTTCATGGTGGCTGCAGATAGATTCTCCCTTTGAACGGAGGTGTGTTATCGTAACAGCCTCATTCCGGTTTTGTTCGGGCATACCGGTGTGTTTCAAGGCTCTTAGTAGTTGCCAATAGAAGGAGTTTCCGCTTTAAAAAGAAACTTTAAAGCCCAGCGTTGGCACTGACTGTGTATGGAAATTCTTTGATGTAAGCTGGGGAAATTGCGCACGACCAGCCGTCAAGGACATTGCATTCTTCTTATTGCGTTTGGCAGAAACAAGGCAGACACCTCCAAGAACAAACGAAACAACACTACCCCCAATAAATAAACCTGAATGACCGCCATTGCTTCCTCCGCCGCCAGTTCCATCTAATGCTTCACCTATAAATGACACAAAGCCACCACCCAGTAGCCCTACTCCTCCTACTAGTAAGATCACGCCCGCAGTTCTTTGGTCTCTGCTTTTCTTTAGATACTCTTCTTTTGAAAGGGAAGTAGACTCTCGTACGGGCGTGGGGGAGGTGTATACCTGGCTGAAGGAGGTAGTAGCCAGCAATGCCAGTAATAGGAAGAGGATAGTTGTTTTCATATGAATTGGCTCAGTGTAGTTGTTGGAGTAAAAAGTTTGATCCTGCTTGGAAACCTTCTTGCGCTATTCGCTTCAAAAGGCAATCTGCAGGCTTACCCCTGGAACGGCTTTAGTGACTGCCGTCCCTGGTTGAGGTAAGGTATAGGTATGTCCAATTACTACTGACTTGGCTTTGCGTTTATAAGATCCGGCAGAAATAAGGGGGAACACTCCTGCCAACGTGGAGGCTAACCCCACTACTGTCATGGTAGATCCAATAGTCGTTTGGGGCTGCTTAGGATTCCACAGGGGATTATGCGCCGTCATTGTAATGAAACCGGCAACTGCTAGACCAAGACCGCCTCCTGTAAGAATCCAGCCAACCTTCTTTTGAGACTTACTCTTTTGTAAGTAATAGTCTTGAGAATATGTTTTTTCTACAACGCCTTGGCTGTAAGAAGTTATTGACAGACTCAGAAGTACTACGGAAAGAAAGATCGCTCTCATGGCATTCATCATTTGGGGTTGAGTTCTTTGATGACCAATTCTAACCTGAGTTGACTCGCATACGCGTAGTTCTGCTGATTCAGAAAGTAACCTGTAGGCCTAGTGCCGGAGCTGGCTTTGACGTGAAAGCACCTTGTTGAATGACAGAAATTCTTTTCTGGTGGATGACCATAGACAAAGCCTTTGCCTTACTACGTTTTGCAGCAGTTATTTGAACCACGCCTATCACTGAAGAGAGTACACCTGTGACCATCAACACTATGGGAAATGTGTTGTCTACCTCCTCTTCCACAGCCGGGCGACCCAAGGGATAAAAGGGAACCTCATAGGTAGCGACTCCAGTAACCAGCAAGCCAATCCCTCCCCAAAAAAGAATCTTGCCAGCTTTCTTTTGAGACTTACTTTGATCTAAAAGGAGTTTTTGAGAAGAAATAGAAATGCCTTGGGTAGTGCTATCCGTCTTTACCTGGCTATAAGAAGCTGCTGTTGAAAGGAAAAAAGTAAGAGAGAGTAACATCATTTTCATAGCTTTCATCTTTTAGGGCTAAGTTCTTACATCACCAACTCTAGCTTGAACTGACTCGCATAAGCATGGTTCTGCCAATTTAAAAAGTAATCTGCAGGCCTACTGTTGGAGCTACATCTGTTGTCAAATACCCTTTTGTGTGAGGAACAGGTACTCTTTCAGGATGTATGAATACAGATAAAGCCTTTTTCTTACTTTCTTTCGCGGTAACTAGTTGAACCGCACCTCCAATGATGGAAAATAGGCCAGCTACTGCGAGTACTGCAGGAAGTGTGTTATCCTTCTCCTCAAATTGAGCCGCCCCGAAAGCATTGATATTAGGTTCATAGGTGGCGCCTCCGGCGATTACTAAGCCAATACCTCCCATTAATAGAATCAACCCGGTTCTCTTCTGGCTCTTACTTTCGGCTAGCAGTTGTTCTTGGGAGGGAGTGAGACTATCTTGGGTAGTGGAGTTGAGCTTTACCTGGCAGTAGGCAGTTGTTGAAAAAAGCAGAAGTACTATTGAAAGAAGGATCGTTTTCATGGCTACTGTGTTTAGCGCTACATTTTTCATTCAGCAGGTATCAGCATATGCCGTTTCAAAAAGCTATTTGCACACCTATTGTTGGGACAGCCTTACTCATCAAACTCCCTTGGTTTGGCAAGAAGGTTTGTCCCTGTTTTAGCTTAATAGACTTAGCTTTTTTTCGGTTGTGTTTGCCCGCAATGAGCAGGCAAGTACCTCCTATCAGAGCGCTTAAACTGGCCACTCCCAGTATGGCGGAATCGTTGTTGTTAACTTTCTCAGTAACTCCAAACTCAAACGTAACTGCACTAGCCACTCCTAACAGAGCACCCCCAATGAGGGAAAGCACCCCTGCCGTAGTGAGAGAAGTAGCTCTTTTTGCATAATCTTTGGCAGGAGGAGGAGGGGCTACCTGGCTGAAGGTGGTGGTTTTTACCAAAAGCAGGAACAGTAGAAATAGGAGGCTTTTCGTCTTCATCAGCTTCAATGGTTTAAAATGTAGTTTTTGTCTTCTCTGTTTTAGGCTGTTTGCTGCAAGGCTGAGACTTTAAAAATGAAATTTTATACCCACTGTTGGTACTGCTTTGGTCATTGAAGTTCCTTGTAAGGGTAGGGGAACCTGTTGTTGGATAATTGCTAAAGACCTTGCTTTTTTTTTCTTGTGGCTAGCGGAAATCAAGGAGATGGTACCCCCAATGACTGCTCCTAAGCCTGTGTAGGCTAGTATGTCTGGTATAGTATTGTCGTACTCGTCCTGCCCCAAGGTACCTAAACTCTCAAGTGACTCATCAACAGCTATATAAAAAGCAGTTCCTATAAGCAAAGCTCCTCCGGCGGTGAGAATCAAGCCTCTGGTCTTGTTTGCTTTGCTTTTATGCAGGTAATATTCTTTCGTGCCTTTGGGGGTTTCTTGATTAGGTAGGACAGGCGTCTGGCTGTAACAAGTATTAACCAGAGTAAGCAAGATCAAAGCAAGGAATATCTTTTTCATGCAGATAAGGTTTAGTGCCTACTCTTTCAAAATGCAGTTTTCTACTATTGCCTGTATAAACTAGGATAAGTCAAAGGAAAATGCCTGACGGGAAAACTGCTGATGGGGTTGGTGAGTTTTCCTGTCTCGGTTATCAGATTTGAATTTATTATTGAATATACTTTTTTGTAAATAAATAATAAGATACTGATTCCTAATATTTTATGAATTACCTACAAGTAAGTAGTAGAACCCGAAGTAGTTTCTGCACCAGTTTTATTGAAAGGCATTCAAAACAACTTTGCGAGTGGTAGAGGAGAGAGATGGCAATAAAATGGTTTTATACCGAAGCTAAATTATCAATAATCATTTAGAAGGATGAGCTTCAAATGATGTAGCGTTTTGGGCTTGTATTTTCAGAACCAGCCCAAAAACAGAAAAGCCCGAAGGTGTGTCTCCGGGCTTTTCTGTTTTTAGGATGAGGTGAAGGTTACTTGCTCAGCAAATGGTCTGCGGCCAGAATCAGGAACATGTAATCGGAGGAACCGCCGCCGATCACGTATTCGGTTTGTTGCCAGAGGTACGGCCAGTGCAGCAACTCCGGGAAGTCTGGGCGGATTAAGGCCGTGCCGGAACCTACACCGCCCGGAATGTACGACCACTCATCACGGTTGGTGCCGTAGGCGGTAGTCAGGGATTTGGCACCCACGCCTGAAGCGAAGGAAGAAACATTGGAACCCGGGTGCACGCCTAGTACGAAGTTCATGGCGTGCAGCATGTAGGTTTTCGGGAAGATGGTGGGGTAGGAGGCATGCAAGAAATACTGCTGTACCCCGAAGTTCTGGATGCCCCAACCGGCGCCCCAGATGTCTGGCTCATACGGCATGCCGTACGGTGTCTTCTTTTCCTGTTCTTCTACGGTTTTCTTGTGGCTGGCCACCGCCGCTAGTACCGCTGCTATGTATTTTTTGTCTTTGATGAGCGGCAAAGTGCGGCCAATCACCCAACCCGTGCGGCCGATGTTTTTGGTGATGTCTTGCGTGTTGTCTACGAGCCAGTTGGCGTACTTCTTGTCCTTGGTAGAAAGGAACAACTCGGCGGCGGCATTCACGCGCTGCATCTTGTCTTTCTCTTTGGTGCGGTCCCACAGTTCTTGGGCAATCTGCAGGCAGTGGGTAGATAGAGAATCATTGTAGCCTTTCAAAGCCCGTGACGCAACGGCCAGGCAGGAAGCGACCTGCAGTTCGCGGCCAGGGTTTTCCTCGGTGAACACCCAACGGTCATCCGGGGCGCCTTTCTGCCCAATCTCCGGGAGCGGGTTAGGTGCTTTGGCTTGGTCAAATACTACTTCATCGGTTTGGGTAGAGGCTTCGCCCAGCAAGGTGTATTGGCGCAACGACGGCTCAATGATGCCGCGGTACAGTCTGCCCAAGTTGCGGTAACCGGCCACTATGGAAAGCGCACCATGTTCTACTTGCTGTAAGATATCGTTCTTCCCGTCAGGACGGTGCAGCTCAGCTATTTTCAGTTTCTGGTCGATGCTGGTGTTGTCGTATTTTACTTTGAATTCCTCAAAAGCAAGCGATAAAATCCGGATCTCATCCGCCAAGGATTCCACGCGCATGTCATAGTCGCCGGCATCGTGCCAGCCACCTACGGCCAGGTTAGGCACGTGCTCACCCGGTTGGAATTTGGTTAACGTGCTGGGGCCGGAGAGATAGCCGTCAAAATGGTTGTGGTTGAGGGGCGCCATGCGGGCATCATCTAGGTGGCAGGCGTCGTGCCAGACTTTGTAGCGGTCGTTCACGCGCATGTGGCACATCTGCACCGGCAAAAACGTCTCAATCACCGACTGCCACACGTGCCGTTTGTACACCTGGTCGCTGATCTGGAACGGACTGGTTTCATAGGTGCCGTACTGCACTTTGTACATACCCGGCTGCTCCACCTTGGTGAAGTCAAACTGCAGGTAATGGTAGCGTAGGAACTTGCCCCATTCTTTTGGCTGCGTTTCCAGCACTTTCTCCAACCCACCGGTTTCCTTGATGCGGTACAAAGCCACCGGATGGCGCTGCGTTTCGGTTTTGTCTAGTTCAATAACGGCTACTTTCTGCTGCTTAGGATGGTAGCCCACCTGCGAGATCTGTACCACCGGATCATATTTCCATCCAACGATGGCATTAGGCGACACAAGCCATTCAACAGCCCCTTTTGAAGCACCTTTCTTTACCAACGATCTTACCACAAACCAACCGTTGTTGTGCTGCGCCCGGCCGTCAATCAACTGCAGCCCTTCACCAGTGACGTTCTGAATAGTGAGCGTCTGCCGAGGATCTTCGGGCACGATGGTCAGCTGCTGACCGGTCGCCAGCGGGGTGGTCTGGTATTCTTTAGAGGCATCGTAAAAACCAGGACCGTTCAACTGCCGCGGAAAAATGCCGAACTGTTGGTCCATGTAATAGCTCTTCCCGAACAAGATGCCCGGAAACAGCTCGAAGTTGAACCCTACCTTGCCAATCCAGGCATCAGGCAGGGGCTGGTCTAAATCCACAATGATCCGGAAGTTCTTGCCCTCGGGCCGCACCTTCACCTCGTAGGCGAAATTCAGGTCGGGGTAGATGATGGGGTTAAAGCCTTTGCGGTTTTTGTCCGGGTCTGGGTATTGCATCCGCACGCTGATGGTCTGGGTGGCTTTGTCCACCATGCGCGGACCTACTTTGGGTACCGGTTGCCATTGACCGGGCGTGGGCTCCAGGCGAAGATCTCCGTTAGTGCCAATGCGTAGGCCGTTCTGGATGATGCCTACGCCACCTTGGTGGCTCTCGGGGTAGAAGTCGTGGGCCAGCATCACGTTCAGGCCCGGCATCTCCAGGTATTCCAGTTCGTTTAGTCTTAAGCTACCTGTGTTGTTTGCTTGGGCCAATGCATCATCGGGCGCTTGCAGGGCCAGCACCGCCATAGCTGTCAGGCAGGAGGCTCTTTTGAGAAGTTTTTTGATCATTGATTTTTAGAAGGTTCGTTTTGGGTTTGTTTTCTGAAAATTGGTGCGTAAACGCAGGCTTTCACCAAGGCGTAAGTATTCATTCTCGTCAAGAGAGAGAACCCTTGTTACCTTTACCCGAGGCTTACTTTTTAGTAGCTGCTAGTTCATCCAAGGTCAAGGTCTGGGGCAAGTTATAGACTTCTTTCACCCGCTCCGGGGTGTTGTGGGTTTCAATCCAGTTGGCCCATACCATAAACCAGGACCACTTGGGCTGTACCTGCAGGATCTCGGCTTTGGGAAGTTCGCCTACTTCGCCCAGGGTGATCAGTTTGCCTTTGGCCAGGGCCAGCAGCTCGTTGTAGTCTTTTTGCTCATAATCGAAGTTGTAGACATCGGTGGCCAGAATATCCACATACTTAGCGCCGGGGTAGTAGAGGTGGTAGGCGAAGGCTTCGTCTTTGGGGATGTCACGCGGGGTGTTGGCGTTCCAGACCCAGAGCAGGTTGTTGAGCTTGTGGTGATTGGTGTAGCGGTCGTAGAGCATGGTCCAGAGTTTCTGGTAGCCGTCTTTCCCCTTCTTATCGCCCCACCAAAACCAAACGCCGTTCATTTCATGGTAAGGTCGCCAGAGCACGGGTACGTTGGCGGCCTGCAGCTGCTTCAGGTGCTCGGCGGTTTGGTCTACCTGCGCTAGCCAAATTTTGTGCAGCGCGGTGCCGGGAGTGGTCAGTTCTTTCCATTGCTGGTCAGTAAGTTCCCCCTGAATACTTTCTTTCCAGCGGAAAGGTGCCGTGTCAATGGGACGACCAGCGTGCCACATGAGCGTTACAATATGGCCTTGCTGGTGTTTTTGAATGGCTTCTTTTACAATTTCCTGACCCGAGTCTTGGGCTCCCCGCCAAATGAAATCGGTTCCCCAGATAGCGGGTTGTTTACCGGTACGGTCTACCACCATTGCTGAGAATTTATCAGGAGTCTCATTGTAGTTATGCTGCCCAGACAAGAGGTGCTTGCCGTTGATTTCGTACAAATAGGCAAGCAGCTTTTTAGCCTCGGGCGTAGCATTCGGGTTCACCGGCGCAAAGCCCTGGCCCAAGCATTGCAGGCTGAGAATCAGGAAAGAAAAGAGTAAGGTTTTTCTCATACTGGTAGGGTAGCTATTATTGTTTGTGAGGTGTTTTATGGTTTTCGTGCTTTAAACGCGCTACGCAATTGGCCATGGCGCGGAGCTGGTGGTAGTTGCCTTTCCAGATATGCCCTTTCAGGGCCGTCTTCTGATTGGGTTCTTTGTCCAGTCCGCCCGCGTACCAACCGCCATGTTCCTGGTCAATCAGGTAGGTGGAAATATAACGCCAGAGGGTTTCGAATTTCTGGTAATACTGCATCTCGTCTTTCGGGAAAAGATCGGCCATGAGGAGGAGTGTGTTGAGCCCCTCGGCTTGGGACCACCAGTTTTTAGCATCCTTGGTGATGGTGAGGTTCGCGTCTCCTTTGAAGTAATAGCCTTCCTCGTAAAAGCCGCCTTTCTCTGCATCCCAGCCATTGCGCAGGGAATGGTCAACCATCCGTTTGGCTACCCGCAACGTGGTGGTATCATTCTTCAAGCCCAACACATGTGACGCCTCCAGCAGAAGGTAAGCGGTCTCCACATCGTGACCGAAGGAAACATGGTCCAGGTAGCGGTGCCGCAGAATGGTTTCCCGGTCTGTGTCCCGGAAGGAGACAGGCGTCCAGTCGGGTTGGAAAAACAGCACCATGTACCCTTGCCGTGTAGTGATTTTGTCCCGGATGAGGAAAAGCATTTCTTGGAGCCGTTCACGCACCAGTGGGTCGGGCCAGATCTGGTAGAGTTCGGTGAAAGCCTCCAGTAAATGGATAGACGTATTCTGGTCTTTGTAGCCCAAATCTGATGTGGAGGAGATGGTGTCAAACCGTACAATGGGCGTTCCGTCCAGTTTCAGGTGCTGGAAATACCCTTTGTGGACCGGGTCATGGCTGTGCTTCTCTAACCACCGAAACGTTTCCTGCGCCAGTGCCAATGCCTCTTTGTCACCGGTAGCTTTATAGTAGGCCGACAAGGCATACAGGGCGAAGGCATTCCCATAGGCTTCTTTCTCGGCAAAACCGCGGCGAATCACCTGGCCTTGCCGGTTAACCAGTGTGTGAAAGCCACCGTGTTGTTTGTCCCAGAGCACATCTCTGAGGAATGTGAACCCATGCCGGGCGCCGGTTTTGTAATGTGCTTCTTTAGGATAAAGTTGGGAAGCAATGGCGTTGGACCAGGTGTGACGCGCCTGGGTCACAATCATTTTGTCCTGCGAGCCGGTGGGCTGCCAGTCATACGTGAACGAACTCAGGAACCCTCCATATTGCTTATCTATGCTTCTAGGGTACCACACGTTTAGCAATTTGCTGCGCATGGACTGCTCAATCTCGGCCGCTATTTTTGCCCGACTCTGCCTAGCCGAAGCCGAAAACGACAGTAGCGCCATGGAGAGCAACACAAGGGTACAGCGCAAGAAATGGAGAGAGTAACGTAGCGGCATAGAAGCGGGTCTATTCTCTCTAAATATAGCACCATTTTAGCTACGCCAAAGCCTAGAGGAACGATAAGTTACGGGCGCTGAAATTGGGCTTGCTGCCTATGCTTCATTAAGACGATACCTCCTGTTTCTGCTGGGCGTTTTAAGCTTAGTTTGGCATAAACGGACCATAAACGGCATCCCGGAAACTCTTGTGCAGTTTGCCGTCAAATGGGAACACCTGCACAAACAAGACGGCGGTAAGGTCATTGACCGGGTCCACCCAGAACAAGGTGCTGGCCGCGCCATCCCAGAAGAATTCACCCACCACGCCGTTGTTTTCCTCTTTTGTAGCGGGTGGATGCAAACGTACTGCGAAATCAATCCCGAAACCTACCTGGCCTTTGCTGGGCAGCCACATACGTTGGGTCACACTGTCAGACAAATGGTTCGTGGCCATCAGTTTGATAGTTTCGGGTTTCAGGATTTTGGCTTTGCCCAGGGTACCCTCGTTCACCAGCATGCGGGCGAACTTCATGTAATCATCCAAGGTAGAAGTGAGGCCCCAGCCGCCCGGAGTCAAGGCAAATTCTTTGGTGTTGAAAAGATTGTCGGCATCGGGGATGCGGGCTAGCTGGCCCTCTACGCTTTTGCGGTAGGTAGCGGCAAACCTTTTTCTATCGCCGGGCGCCACCACGTACCGGGTGTTGGTCATGCCGAGTGGGGTAAAGATGTTTTCCTGCAGGTATTGGGCAAACGGTTTGCCGGAGAGGCGCTCCACCAGATAGGCCTGCACGTCTACCGATGGTCCGTACGACCACTGCTCGCCGGGCTGAAACAGAAGCGGCAGGCTGGCGAGTTTTTTCACCATCTGCTCCAGCGTGTTGTTCGGGTTGGAAAGATCTGCCTTCTGCAACACGTCACGTATACCCGGAAGGTCGGTAGTGGTCGCGAACCCTGCCGTATGGCGCGTAATATCCCGGACGGTGATGGGACGTTTGAGCGGCTCCAAAATCAGGTTACCCGAAGCATCCAATCCCTTGTAGACTTTCATGTCGGCAAATTCAGGAATGAATTTTGAAAGCGGGTCATCCAACTGGAACGCGCCCTTTTCATAGAGTTTCATGAGCGCTACTCCGGTCACCGGTTTGGTCATGGAGTAGATGCGCACAATGGTGTTCCGGTCCATCTTCGCCTTGGCTTCGCGGTCGGCATACCCAAAAGCATTGTGGTAGACCTCTTTGTTCTTCTCAAAGATCAACGCCGATACACCCGCAATTTTGCCTGAATCCACAAAGCTCTTCAAGGTGGCATCTACACGCGCTTTTGCCGAGGAATTAATGATAGCCGGGGCCTTCTTGTCTTTCTTACCTGTAGGCGGTTGCTGGAAGGAGGAGGCAATCAGGAAAATGAATAATAAAGCGTAAAGGATTTTATTCATTGTTTTGGGTTTTAAGGCTCTAAATGTGAGAAGAGGCAATCGCTTGAAGTTAGATTGATCTTTAAATCTAACGGACTTGGCTATACAGCGGCGCAGCTGGCGTATAGGTGTGGTTAGAAAATTTAATATAGATCAGAGATTATGAGCCTCCCATTTATATCAAATGTTATTCTAACAAACACTCGTGAATTCACAGTTTTCCCATTATACCTTGCAGGTTTCCATGGTTCTCCTTGCTTCAGCACCTTTACAATGCCTTTTTGAAGTTTGGTTAAAGTGTCAGCTGGCTTATACTTAAGATGTATAAAATCATATTTCATCTCCGATTCATATTTTAAAGACTTATCAGGAATAACTATGTTTGTTATTTCACCATCTTTATTGATATAGATTATAGCTCTTTCCAAATGTGTCTTTGCAAGGCCTTTGTAATATTTAGGCTTTACCTGCATCAGAAGGCTGCTTGCCTGAGTTTTTGGTTCAGCTCCTTCAAATTCTTCATAAGCTGACTTGATTAAGGCTCTTTCGAAGATAATTTCATTAATGTCTATTTCATTCCCCTGTTCCAATAACGAAAGCTCTTGTTCGTCTATATTTTCCAAAGCACGGTAACGCTTTGAATTAGAGCAATAAGTATAAAAGGAAATTTCAGCTCCTCTTTCATAAGCATACACTAGCCATTTTCCATCTTTATTCGCATTGGAGCCACATGTAGAGAACTGTGATTTTAATGGAAGGGTAAAATCTAAAAACTTAGGATCACTCCCATTCTTCTTGTAGTGTTTATCAATTCTAAAAGTGACTGTATATGTAAGAGAGTCTTCAGCTATGTTTTTTTCTGTTATTGAACCGAAAAAAACATATTTGGATCTTAAAAAATCTAATGCAACTGGAGGTGGTTCACAATCACATGCGAAAGTTTGAAAATGAAGTAGGAGAAAAATTAATGTTAAAAGCTTCATTATGTTTATCTGCTCTAACTACTAAATAAAGATAACAACTACGGTCATACACCTTGTATACCAGAGTGAAATGCACTGTACTCTCAGGTTAAACTTCAGCAGGCCTACTTACTCATACTCATACAGGGTGAACCGCTGAATAGACACATCATCTACAAACGAGCGGATGTGTCTTCCCTGGTGGGTCTGGTCTCCGTTTAAGTGTTGGTAGACGGTCCACTTGCCGTCTTTGAAAGCACCACGATCGGTTTTCAGGATTCCTACGCGAGCTTTGGGGTTCTTCAGGTTTTTCATCTTCAGCGATACCCCAAAGCCGGCATAATAGAACTCGTTGTCTCCTGTCTGGATGAGGATGGCGCCGGCGGGTTCCCATTCCTCTGCTTTGGCGTTCGGCTCCCAGCCTAAATTGAAGGTGTGGCCCGCGGTGAATTCATAATCGCCTAAGACAATAGTGGCTTCCTTTACTTCCTTGTCTAGCAGCACGCCCTCTATGCGGTGCTGCCCTCTGTTCTTATCCAAGAGCGGTTTGATTTGATGCAGGACGTCATACACTTTTGACAATTTTTGCTCCATGGCATTCAAGGGAGTACCCGGTACCTGCTCTATGGAAAATGGCGAGAAGCCCAGTGCTTCATAATGCCCGATGGCGAACAACGCTTTCGCGGCAATGGTGTTATCAAACTTATGCTCTGGCACGAACAAAGGGTTGCCCTGCCGTACATACAGGTCGCTCCATTGCTTGAATTGCGGGTTATAAAAGTCAGGGGAATAGAAATCAATGTGAGGAGAACCGGCTTTCCAGACGTCCAAAATATGCGGAAGCGGTCCGGCGCTGGGATATTCTCCGGGCTTGGCGTTCGGGCGGTTCAAGGCGGCGTTGACAAAGGCGGGCAAGGCGTATTCCTTCTTTCCGGCAGCCGTCACTTGGTCGGTGTACCGGGCGAAATAGTAGGCCATAAAGATCTCATCGGTAGGTAGGCCTTTGCCGAACACCTCTTCCCAGGTGCCTTTGGCTTTATAGCCGGTTTTCTGCCAGACGGCAGAAAACTCGGGGTTGAGGTTCTTCTTATTTTTGACCAGATAGCTCATCAACTCCTGCGGGACCTCCTCCTTGAATTTCTGATTGGCCGCCGGATGATAATCTCTGGCCGAGGGCAGCATCCCGATCTCATTTTCAGGCTGCATGAGAATGACCGTCTGGTGGGCGGCATTTACTTTCTTGGTCTGCCGCAATAACTGTTGATACGCATTGAGGTCTGCTTTGAGGTTGTTTTCGGAAAAAGGGGTAAGAATCTCCTGACTTTCCCCAGACTGGCTTTTGGCCCTCGGGAACCGTTTCTGGTTTACTTTTACCCAGGCAGGGGCGTGGCTGGACATGCTGTTCTTCCAGGCACCAAACCAAAGAAGCACTAGTTTTAAATCGTGCTTCCGGGCTTCCTTAATCAAGTCTTCTACCAGTTGGTATTCAAATTTGCCTTCTTCCGGCTCCAGCAGTTCCCAGTAGACCGGTACCAACACGGTGTTCAGGTTTAACTCTTTTAACCTGGGCCAAACAGGTACCATAGATTCCATGGTGCTCGCGGTGGAGTTACCCAGCTCACCTGCCAGCATCAGGAAAGGCTTGCCATTGACCACCAACTGCTGTTTATCGCCTATTTTCTGTAAATGGGGGATGTTCCCTTGGGCAAGTACGGGTTGGGTTTGTATAATGAAGGCAAGTAGAAGTAAGGAAAGCATCCTTTGTATGTTCATTCCCTTAAAGAGCTTAGCCATTCTGCAAATTGGTTTTGAAAAATTAGACCCTAAGTGAGCCCCGGAACCCTCTTGCTGCATAGTAAGAATCCGCTCCGTTGTGGTACAAGAAAACATGGCCGTACCGACGATCACAGAAGATAGCTCCCCCAAGTTTTCTGATGGCAGCCGGGGTATGCACCCAACTAGATGTTTTGGTGTCATACTTCCCAAATTCCTGCAGATTCCGGTATTCTTCTTCCGTTAGAAGCGAAATGCCCATGTCTGCCGCCAGAGCCGTGGCGCTATTCTTAGGTTTGTTTTCTTTCCTTGCCTCTAGAGCCTCTTTGTCGTAGCAAACACTTCTGCGGCCTTTGGGGCTTTCTGCTGAGCAGTCGTAAAAGAGGTACTCGCCGGTTTTGTCATCATACCCCACCACGTCTGGCTCGCCGCCGGTTTTATCCATCTCCTGGAGCGACCACAGTTTTTCAGGGTTCGCTTCCAACTTTGCTTGCACATCAGCCCATGCAAGACCTCTATGGCGGTTCACGTTTTTCTCAAAACGGGCTTTTAACAGGCTGAGCATTTCTTCACGCTCTGCTGGTGGTAACTCCTTTTGATTTTGCTTTGCCACGATGTGTAGTTTTGATTTACAAAAGTTGATTCAAATACTTAAAACATGGAGTCGCCAAATTCTTTTAACAGCAAACTGTCAAGTTGCTTGAGGTCAGCTATCAAGTTTAACTGATCTTGCGTGAATGCTAGTTCAGAAGTATTTTTCTGTAACAACTTGTTCAATTCAATCATTTGAAAGTAAAACGATTGAGAATGTAGTTCAATTTGTAGTAATGCTATCTTGCTCTCTATGGTAGTTTTTAGTTGTTTAACCTCCTTGACTACCTCAATAGCCGAATCAAAACTCAATTTCTTTTGGTCGAGGGATTTTAGGAGTCCGCACTCGAATTTGGCACATTGCTTTGGCCTTCTAGCATAGATAGTGCAGCCATCACAGTATTTTTTACAGGGTTGAAGAAAAAAACCATCTCCGGTGGTATTCTCAACATCTATCAAGTCTCTTAATAAAGGCAATTCTTCACGACCAACCTGTACAAAACCAATCACGGTACCCTCACAACAGAGTCCACAGGACAAACAAAGATTTGATGCATCACTCATATTCTCTAAAGGTAGGAACTTCTTTGATGTACTCTTTCAAAGAACATTAGTATTTGGTGCTAACGGAACGGGTATTTTGGAGTAGCGACAGTAGCATTCATTGATTGAACACTGTTCCAAATTGCAGTGACGGTATAACGGTGCACCCTGTAGCCAAGCCGCTATCTAATAACACCTAGTTGGTTTTTTCTTTCTTTTCGTAAAAGACCTAATATAGGCATTCACAGCTATCTGTCAAGCATGACTACACCAGAACAACGACTAGAAGAACTTGGCATAGAGCTTCCGCAGCCTGTGCAACCCATTGCCAACTATGTGACCCATGTGCAGTCAGGGAATCTGTTGTTCCTGT
Source organism: Rufibacter tibetensis (assembly GCF_001310085.1). GTDB lineage: Bacteria > Bacteroidota > Bacteroidia > Cytophagales > Hymenobacteraceae > Nibribacter > Nibribacter tibetensis. The sequence goes on along the minus strand of NZ_CP012643.1, from coordinate 1,645,066 downwards.
CAGGACACGGCTATTGTGGGGCTCCGTCTGCGGTTGATATTGGCAAACTAGGCCAGGACCTGACGGTGGAGCAAGGATATCAGGCGGCCCAACGGGTGGGAACATGCGTTCTGGCTACCATAAAGCAGGCCCTTGGCGAGCTAGGCAAAGTGAAGCGGATTGTAAGGGTACTGGGCATGGTGAACGCCACCGCAGATTTCATTGATCATCCTAAGGTGATCAATGGCTTTTCAGATTTGATGGTGGAAGTGTTTGGCGAAAAAGGCAAGCACGTGCGCTCAGCCGTAGGAATGGGCTCTTTGCCGGGTGGAATAGCCGTAGAAATAGAAGTAACGTTAGAGGTGGAAGAATAGCGCCGCAGAACGTACCTTTAGAGACTAACCAGCCATCGCATGTTAAGCAAAAACTAGTAGCGTCCATAACAGGCACCAGCAACCCGGACGGGGTGGAGAATACCATCTGCCAGCCGGCCAGGTCAGCTCATACGTATCTGCCTGAGCAGGAGCGATTGGCCCAAGGGATAACCTGTTACGACTTTCTTTGGACATAGAAAATGCAGTAGACCTGATCAGGGCCTTATAAAACGCTCTGCAAGCTTGAAAAATAAAGAGCTTTAGCAGCAGGTAAGCGGTCTCAAAAGCCTTAGATTTGGAACAGCTGGCCGCTTCTTTTCTGTTGTAGATGCTTTACCTCTGTTTTAAAAAATACACACCAAAAATATGAACACATTAAAAGTAGCCCTAGCCCAGATTTCACCAGTGTGGTTAAACAAAACCAAAACGCTGGACAAAGTGAAAGCTTCTGTCACAGAGGCAGGGGAGCAAGGCTGTGGGTTGGTTGTTTTTGGGGAAGGCCTTGTACCGGGCTATCCTTTTTGGTTGTCCCTGACCAACGGGGCGGAGTTTAACTCTTCGGTGCAAAAGGAAATACACGCACATTATGTCAGAAACGCAGTGCAGATTGAGGCGGGAGAACTGCAGGAGGTCTGCGATCTGGCAAGACAATACAACATCGCCGTTTACCTCGGGATCATTGAGCGCGGGAAAAACAGGGGCGGACATAGCCTGTATTGCTCTTTGGTCTACATCAGCGAAAAAGGGGAGATCCAGTCGGTGCACCGTAAGCTGCAGCCCACCTATGAAGAGCGGTTGACCTGGTCGCCTGGTGACGGAAACGGCCTGAGGGTGCACACGTTAAATCAGTTCTGCGTGGGCGGGTTAAATTGCTGGGAAAACTGGATGCCCCTGGCCAGAACGGCGCTGTATGGACAAGGTGAAAACCTGCACGTGGCGGTATGGCCTGGTTCTGACAGAAACACCATCGACATCACCCGCTTCATGGCAAAAGAGTCCCGGTCGTTCGTGCTTTCTGTATCTGGGCTGATGCGGATTGAGGACTTCCCAACAGACACTCCGCACCTGGAGAAGATTATTCAGAATTCCCCTGAGGTGCTGGCTAATGGAGGCTCTTGTATTGCCGGACCAGACGGTGAGTGGATCATTGAGCCCGTAACAGGGAAAGAAGGACTCATCATAGAGACCTTAGATTTTAACCGGGTACTGGAGGAACGGCAAAATTTTGACGTATCCGGCCACTATTCCCGCCCCGATGTCACCCGGCTCACGGTAAACAGGGAACGCCAGTCTATCTTGGACATGAAAGACGAATAGCAGCTATTTCAAAATGTGTAGCGCGCGAAAGGGCGTTTCTGTTTTAGGCGTTTTTTCTCAAAACGAACGCAAAAACTCCTTCCTCTTTCAGAGCCATTAAAGCTGGAAGGAGGAAGGAGTTTTGCTATAGCCTCTTGATAATAGTTTTCAGGAGTGCTCAGTGATTAACACTCGGGCGTTACCAAATGCAAACAAGAAAAAGCAGGGTTACTTCTTGGCAGCGTCCACTTCGGCTTTTTCGGGCATCTCAAAGAGACGCTGGTCAGGCTGCTTCTCTTTTAGTTGGAGGTTGCTAAAACTAACAGTATAGCGTGCCTCGCCTATCTGTCCATTCTCATATTTGTACCCGGTCAGTTTCTGAGGGAAGAGCAGGCCCTGGTGTTCCTGGTAGTCTTCATATTTCAAGGCATTGAATTTATCGCTCGGCTTCCCATTGAAGTACGTCACGGTGTACAGCAGCCACTCCAGTCGGTTGGTGGTGGGGTCTAGCAGAAGCCGGTATTTGTCCTCGGGGCTATCGCCGATGCCCTGCCCGAAGGAGGCCTCAATTACGGAGTAATTCTGTCCAGCTAAACTGATGTCTGATAACTGTCTGTAGTTTACCCCCGGGTCTGCGAGCACAAAAGGTATGGCAAAGAAATAGAAATACAGGTTGTGGTAGAAATGGGCGGAGTTTCCCGGGTAGGCCGCTTTATTAGGGCTCACCCACACCTGTTTGCCGTCGTACCCTATTGTGTAGTTGTCGGCTTTGATAAGGTCTTTGCGGTTCTTTAGGTCAATGAGTTGCGTTTCTGTTTTACCATTGCTCATGAGTTGGAATTGCATCGAGCCTAACTTGTTCCACCTTTCAAAACCGCCATGGGCCTGCAACACGTTCTTGAAGTAAGACGGATGCTCTGGTGCTTTCCCAGATTTCTGGGGCATCTTATTGCCGGCAGATTGGCAGCCGGTTAACAGGACAAAAGCAACGAGCAGGATATTTAGGGTTTCTTTCATATTTAGATCTTAGAATACCTAGTACGAAAAGAGGTAAGTCATGGGCGAAAGGACAGCTCTTTCTCCCTTCGTGCTGACTTTTTACTATTTACGAATCCATCACTGCCATATTCTTAAGAAAATTGGGAGATGCTGTAAAACATGACCTTTAACTCAGCGGCGTAGAAGCAGTATTTTTTCATAGGTTTGTACCGTCTGTTGGCACCAAATCCCGTAAGCAAACCGGGGAGCTGTGGTAGGTACAGAATAGGTTCCTTTTCCATTCTACACAGCACGGGTTTTGACCTTTAAAAATATATGCTCTTTCCGGGTGAACACGGTCGTTCCCCCTTGCGATTACTTCTCATGAGATACCTATTCCTTCTCCTTTTCTCTTTTTGTTTTCTCCCTGTTTTTGCACAAGTTACCATAAACGGACGTGTGCTGGATGCCCGTTCACAGCAACCGCTGGAAGGAGCCGTGGTGGGTGATGCTGTAACCGGCACCCAGGTGTTAACCAATGCATCAGGGCAATTCAGGATAGTGCTGGCTTCGCGGTTTGATACCTTGTTGGTGCAGCGCGCTACCCACCGGTTACAGAAGCTAGTGGTGCCTCAAAACAGAAAACAGCTGGTGATTCTGTTGCAGCCGCTGGCGGTGAATCTACAGGAAGTAGTCGTAAGAGGCTATGAAACCCGGAGACCTCTGTTGCAAACCGCTGGGTCCATTGGCTTGTTGGAAAAGCGCGATCTGGAACGATTCAGTGAAACTACCCTAGTGCCGGCGCTCAACACCATTCCGGGCGTGCGCATGGAGGAGCGGGCCACCGGAAGTTACCGGCTTTCCATTAGAGGCAGCAGCCTGCGCGCGCCGTTTGGGGTGCGCAATGTGAAAGTGTACCTCAACGAGGTCCCGCTGGTGGAAGCCAACAGCACGTTGCCCCTGAACCTGCTGGATGCCGCCACCATTGGCAGCGTGGAAGTTATTAAAGGTCCAGCAGGAAATACGTACGGCGCGGGTACAGGCGGAACGGTGTTGCTGGAAACAGTTCGTCCGGCTCCCGGCGAAACCAGTGTTTCGGCCGGAGGGCTGGTAGGTTCTTTCGGGCTGCGCCGGGCTTTTGTTTCTGCCGCAGTAGGTTCTGAGAAGTCTAATTTCCTGGTACGCTATGATCGGCAGGAACTAGACGGCTATCGTGAGCACAGTGCCCTGGACCGGAAAACCCTGTTGGTGTCAGGCCAACTGAATCCGTCAGAGAAACAGACCTTCTCGTTTCACGGTTATTATTCAGATTTGTACTATGAACTGCCCGGAGCGCTTACCCGAGCTCAATTTGAGCAGAATCCCCGCGCTGCCCGGCAACTGAACAAAGACCAGCAAGCCTCCATTGACTTAAGTGCCCTGAATTTGGGACTGGTGCACACCTACCGGTTCAATGATGCCTGGAGCAACACCACGTCTGTCTTTGGCGTCTTCAGCTTTTTTGACAATCCGTTCCCCACCGACTATGAGCGCAACACAAACCAAGCCTTTGGGGGCCGTAGCCGAACCACGTACCGCACCGCATTGGCCGGTCTGCCCACCCGCTTCACGCTAGGTGTGGAGGGCTACCGAAGTTTCATGAACTCGCGCCATTACAACAACAAGGCAGGCCAAACCGATACGCTCCGCTTCGACGATGAGATCGTCCAGAAGCAGGGATTTGTGTTCGGCCAGGCCGAAGTGGATCTACCCGCCAATTTCATCTTAACGCTGGGCGCCAGCCTGAACTCAGTGCAGTACCAGTTAACCCGCGTGTATGATGCGGCCATGGCCAGTTCAGTGCCCACCCAACGCCGAAACCTGGATCCTCAGTTTTCGCCGCGTGTCGGACTGGTCAAGGTCATCACGCCGCAGCTCTCCGCGCATGCCAGCGTGAGCGCCGGTTTCTCGCCGCCTACAGATGCCGAGATCCGTCCGTCTACCGGTTCTTTTAACACCTCCCTGCAACCCGAAAAAGGCCTGAACTACGAGGCAGGCATCAGGGGAAATGCGTTGAACCGCCGCCTCACCTATGACGTGGTGGGTTTCTGGTTTAAACTGAAGGAGACGATTGTGGTGCGCACGAACGCGCAAGACCAGGACGAGTTCCTGAACGCCGGAGCCACCAGGCAGCAGGGTATGGAAGCCGCGCTGGGCTATGCGGTGGTACAAGCCCCTACCCAAACCCTGCGGCAGGTGCGTCTTTGGAGCACTTACGCTTTCAGCCATTTCCGTTTTCAGGAGTACCAGTCAGATGAGAATGACTACTCCGGCAACAGGCTCACCGGTACACCCCGCCACGTTCTCACCCTGGGCCTAGATGCCAATACCAAGCCCGGCTTTTACCTCCACGCGACCGCCAACTACACCTCAGACATTCCTTTGAATGACGCCAACACCGTGTACGCCTCAGAGTACTACCTCTTTGGCGGACGACTAGGTTTCCGCCGCACGTTCCTGGGCAGCTGGGAACTGGATGTTTACACGGGCGTAGACAACGCCACTGATAGAGACTACAGCCTGGGCAATGACCTGAATGGTTTCGGAGGCCGTTATTTTCAAGCTGCACCTGGTCGTAGCTATTATGGCGGCGTGCAGTTGAAAAAGAGCTTTTAACCTGATTTCTGGAAAGCGGCCCTGAAACAGCTTAAGGCACAAAGGCCCGCATAGTAGTGCAGTTGTACATTTTCTATTATCCAGGAAAGGTTTTGCCGCCGAGCTAAAGCAGCGCTTGAGAGACGGAATTCTGGTTTGCCACAAGGTCCTTTCATGATGACAAAGTGGGATTTGGTCTGTTCCAGTACGCATTCATACTGCTAGTTGACGGACAGGAATGCCTTTGAAGGAGTTCGAACCTGTCCCTCCATGGAGGGGAGTTTTGGTTAAAGGCAGATTTGTTTCTACTGCCTTTATTGTTCTTTGCAGTATCTCCTTTGGGGCTGTCGCCCCACTGAAGGTGCAAACTTCAGGTCATGGTGGGTCCAAGTCAAAGACTTGAACCATGAAAAGAATACACTTTTGCAGGGTACAGCAATGCGTGGCAGAGACAAGGCAGTGCCTAATCTCTACAGGTTTGTATCAATTCTTTTTCTGCTACTTTCCCCCAGTTCCAGTCTTTCCATCGAGCGCCTCGCTTTTGGCCTTAGTTAGGTAGAAGCTAAGAGGAACAGACAGTTCAGGCCGAAAGGGCAGTGCGAGAGGGGAAGACGGGGCCTTGCGGCCGTGAGCGCTTATCGCAGAAGATGAAACAACTAAGTATAAGGGCCTCGAATCAATCCCCCACTACGCCAGCAACCGCAAACTGCATGCACCTAGCACCCGCAGCAATTCCCCAATCAGGTTAGCTCTGGAAAAGCGCAGTAGTAATCTCAGGCTAACTATTTGCTATTAAGGAAAAAAGGCGTTTCCGGGTTCTTTCCCCGAAAACGCCTTTAAAACAGGTTTGCTTTAACGAAGCAAACCGATAAGACTCAGCTTAGAACACGCGGCCTTGCACTTTGGCTTTGCGGCCTTTTTTCACCGGCTCTTCTTTCTTTACTTCCGGAGTAGCCGGAGCATCCGCTTTCGCTAACACTGGGGCCCCGTCTGGGTCAAGCTCTACCACCTCATAGCCTAATTTCTCCAAGCCTGGTTTGATGGAGGCTTTGTCGCCCACGAGCATGATGCTCATGTTGTCTACCGGTAGGTACTTTTTAGCCAGCGCGTTGATTTCCTCCTTGGTAATGTTCTGCAGGATCTCGTTCTGCTTGGTCACATAATCCAGCGTCAGGTTGTAGCGGAGCATAGTGTTTAAGAAAGCGGCTTTCTGGAACGAAGTCTCGTACTTACGGGCATCCCCCTGGCCGATGGCTTTCTTCATGAAGGCCAATTCCTCATCGGTGATTCCTTCTTCCCGGAAACGCTTGATTTCTTTCATGAACTCCACTACTGAAGCATCAGAAGCATTGGAACGAACCCCGGCCGAAGCGGTGAACGGACCTGCTTCCTCGGTGCCGGAGAAGCCGGAACGAGCGCCATAGGTGTACCCTTTGTCTTCGCGCAAGTTAAGGTTAATGCGGCTGTTGAAGGCCCCGCCCAGCACGTAGTTCATCAAGGTAGCTTTGTAATACTCACCGGTGGCATCATACGGAAGGGCCATGTACCCGATTCTGATCTCAGACTGAGCAGCCTTCTCTTTATCCACGATGAAGATCTTGGTCTTGTCAATGCTGGCCGCTTTGAAGTCAGACGGCATGGTCACCTGCTTTGGAGTCCATTTGTTCAGGAAGGCAAGTTTCGGCATGATTTGCTTCTGGTCCATATCGCCTACTATTACCAGGTTAGTCACGCTTGGAGAGAAGTAGTTCGCGTAGAATTTCTTCACGTCATCCAGCGTAATACTTTCCACGGTGGCTACGGTACCCACTACCGGAATAGCACGAATGTTGCCTTCGCCGTACAGCATTTTGTTGTACACGTTGTCGGCTACCACGGTAGGCTGGGTGCTTTGGTTTCTGATGGCTTCCAGGCGCTGTTTTTTGATGCGGTCAAACTCATTTGCATCAAAGCGCGGACGGAACATGCGCTCTTCCAGTAAGGCTAGGGTAGCATCCAGGTTTTTCACCTGCGACTGCACTGATATGGTCATGCTTTCAGCACCGCTTCCTACACCAATGGAAGAACCCAATTTCTCTAATTCAGTAGTGATCTGCTCAGCAGTGTATTTCAGCGAAGACTCATTTAGCATAGCGGCCGTCAAGGAAGCGATACCTGCTTTAGATGGATCATGCGCCTCTAGTTTGTGGCCGCCTTGCAGAGTGAACAGCAACGTAACGGTTGGTACTTCATCGCTCTTCGCGCCAATCACCTTGATGCCGTTGGCCAGGCTTTCTTTCCAGAACGGAGGAACCGTGATAGCAGGAACGGCACCAGCGGCTGGACGTTTGCTGCGGTCAAAAGAATCTTTGGCTTTCACGTACTTCAGACCAGAGTATTGGTCCGCCGGAGCTTTATAACCACTTGGGTCTACTTTGAAGTTATCGGCTTTGGCGATCAGCTCAGATTTGCCTTTCGGCACTACGCTCAGGATTACCGCTTTTTTGCCTTTGATGTATTGGTTGTACACGCGCATCACATCGGCTTTGGTTACCGCGTTCACCGCTTGTCTTTCCTTTGTGATAAAGTTGGCGTTGCCCGTCATGAATTGATAGGCAGCCAAGGTAGAGGTTTTACCAGAAACGCTAGACAGTCTGTTGATGATGCTCGCCTCATAAGAAGCTTTGTAACGGGCGATGTCCTCATCGGTCACGCCTTTTTTCTCGAATTCCGCAATGGCATCGCGCAGTTGCTTCTCGGCATCGGCAAGTTTTTGGTCTGGAAGCACCCGCGCAGAAAGCGTGAATTCACCAGCCAGTTCGGAAGCGGAGTGGTATGCGCCAGCTTGGTTGGCTTTCTGCGTTTTTACCATGTTTTGGTAAATGATGGACGTTTTGCTACCGCCAATTATGTTGGAAAGCACGTCTAGCGCTGCTTCATCTGGGTGATTGGCCTGTACAGTAGGCAACGTCATTTGCACCAACGGGAAACGCACGTTGTCTTCGTAAGAAATATAACGGTCCTGTGCGAGCACCGGAGCCGGAAGCTTTTGGTTCTTCACCTCAGGTCCACGCTGGATAGAGCCCAAGTATTTCTCAGCCAATTTCACCACCTGGGCCGGAGTTACGTCACCACCTACGGTTAAGGTAGCATTGTTTGGTCCGTACCAGCGCAGGAAGAAGTTCTTCAGGTCGTCTACGTTTACCCGGTTCAAATCCTCAATGTACCCAATGGTAGTCCAGGAATACGGGTGGCCGTACGGATACAAAGCGGCACTTACTTTCTCGTAAGACAAACCGTAAGGGGCATTGTCTACGCGCTGACCGCGCTCGTTTTTCACAGTTTCACGCTGCACCTCAAATTTCTTCTGGGTCACAGCATCCAGCAGGAAGCCCATGCGATCCGCCTCTAACCACAGCGCGGTCTCTAACTGGTTAGAAGGAACAGTTTCAAAATAGTTGGTTCTGTCGCGGTTAGTGGTTCCGTTCAGGGTTCCGCCAGCTTCAGATACAATCTTGAAGTGCTCTTCGTCGGCTACGTTGTCTGATCCTTGGAACATCATGTGCTCAAAGAAGTGCGCGAAACCAGACTTGCCCACCTCTTCACGGCCCGAGCCTACGTGATAGGTCACGTCTACGTGTACGATAGGGTCAGAGTGGTCCTCGTGCACAATCACGGTTAAGCCATTCGGCAATTGGTATTTCTCGTATGGAATCACCAGTTCGCCGCTTTTGCGGGTAACGGTCTCCAGTTTGCGAGTGCCTTGCTGAGATTTAGCAGCGGTTGTACTGGTCTTCTTGGCCGGGGTAGGCTTAGTCTGCGCTTGCGCCTGCGTTAACATGGCAGCGGCTAGCAAAATGGCCAGAGTGCTCTTCTTTGACATGAACTTAGTTTGTTTGGGTTTAATTTAAGCGAGTAGTGGATGTTACCAAGGAAACAGTTGCACAATTTATAGCTAAAAAAGGTTCATCGCTGAATAAGCAGGGTCTGTTCTGAGATGAGAATACAAGATGGCAACAGTTACTGTAACATGAAGTAAGTCGCAGAAGCAGACGAAATATTACAGAGGCTTTTGTTTTAAGCGTGATTTTTCAAATTGAGCCTTTAAACAGGGAGTCATGGGTTGTGCTACCAAGTGACTCCCTGTTATAATTGGAGCTTAATAAAAGCTGTCTTATACTATTTCACGCGGCTGAATTCCAACTCTGAAAAGTGGAAATCTGGGTTATTGGAGTCCAGGCGCAGCTCAGCAATGGAGCCATCGGGGCCGGGCAGGAACCGAGCCTTGGTAGGTGTGAGCAGCGCGAAGTTATTTTTCCAAGCCAGGTTAAAGATATCAGGTTGCCAGAGCGAAAGTTCTCCACCTAAAGCCGGAGCAGCCACTAAACTCAGCATCAATTTTCCGTTTTGCACAGCTACTACTGCGTTTCCATACACTGGGCTGGCGTAGGTACCCGCATAGGCATTCAGGTCACGGGTGAGTTTGGCTTTGGAGACTTTCTGTTTAGCGGCTTTGGCATCGGCGGATTTTTCTGCTGCTTGGGCTTTGGCGGCCATCTGCAGGTTGAACTGACTCCAGTCGCGGCCGTTCTGGATGCCCAGGAACTGGTCTATGGTGTAGTTGGCGATTGGCGCCATGATGCTGCTCATGCTGTTGGTCAAAATCACGATGCCTAGTTTCTCTTCCGGCACCAACACCGTGCGGCTGTTCATGCCCTCGTGGCCGCCGCCGTGCACCACTATTTTCTTGCCTTGGTAGTCGTTCAGCATCCAGCCCAAACCGGCTCCGCTGAAATGAACGGAAGGAGTGATTTTCTCCATCTCCTTGGCTACTACCGTTGGGTTGTGCATGGTCCACATAGTGTGAGAGGCTGTTTCTGAGAACAGGCGTTGGCCTTTGTAGGTACCCCGGTTTAATTGCAGTTTGAGCCATTTGGCGTCTTCGTTCACGCTGGTGAAGATACCGGCGGCCGGGTTCCAGTTGTCCCAGGCGGTAAGCACCGTAGGCACGGGTTTCCCGTTTTCGGTGGTTGGGTTACCGTGCGGGGTGGCTACATTTTCCAGTCCTTTCAATTGGTTTACCGAGGTGAACGAGCGGGTCATGCCCAGCGGCTTGAAGATGCGCTCCTGGATAAACTGCTCCCAAGGTTTCCCGCTAATGGCTTCAATGACTTCGCCAGCGGCGATGAACATGAGGTTAGAATAGCCATAACCGCCCCTGAACGGGTACGTAGGTTTCAGGTGTTTGGCGCGTTCCAGAATCTCTTTGCGGCTGTAGGTAGTGTTGTACCAGAGCAAATCGCCGGAGAAGGTTTGCAGGCCTACGCGGTGGCTCAGCAGGTCACGGATGTTGAGTTGCTGTGTCACATACGGGTCATAGAGTTGCAGGTACGGCAGGTATTTGGTCACAGGGTCGTCCCAGCTTAGTTTGCCCTCGTCTACCAGCATGGCCAGCGCCGCGGCGGTATAGGCTTTTGTGTTGGAGGCAATCCCGAAGATGGTGTTTGCATCCACCGCGCCGCCTTTCTGCTGGTCGCGCACGCCATAGCCTTTGGCGAACACCACAGAGTCATTCTTTACAATGGCAATGGCCATGCCGGGTACGTTCCAGTCTTTGAGGGCCTTCTGGTAGTAAGCGTCTAGTTTCTGAAGATCGGCTTGGGCAAAAGAGGGGAGGGAAAAGCTCCACAAGAGCAGAGCCAGTAAAGTGAGCCGGAGCGACCGGCCAGAAGAAGGAAGAGACATGGATAAGAGTTTCGTTTCGACTTCCAAGTTACGCAAAAGTGCGCTTGGTTGAAACCAGGGCTTAAGCCAGAGGAACGGGTTTTCAGAATAATGCGCTACCTTTGCCCTGTTTCTTTACAGGTTGGAAGAACGCGGCAGAATGCCCGTCCTGTTTCTCCTTCCTTTTCAGGAAACCAACGTAAAAACGGAACCATGGGGCGTATACTGGCCATTGATTATGGCGTGAAAAGGGTGGGAATAGCCGTCACAGATCCGTTGCAGATCATCGCCTCGGCGTTGGATACCGTGCATAGCAAAGATGTGCTGCCGTTTCTGGCCCAGTACTGCCAGCAGGAAGAAGTAGACGAGTTTGTGGTAGGCATGCCCAAGCACCTGGACAGTTCAGACACCAACAATACCCAGCACGTGGTAGGCTTTGTGCGGAAATTGCAGAAACAGTTTCCTGATAAAAAAGTAATTACCCATGATGAACGCTTTACCTCGCGCATGGCGTTCCAGACCATGATAGACATGGGCCTGAACAAAAAAGCCCGCGCCGACAAAGCCACCGTGGACAAAATCAGCGCCACCATTATTTTACAGAGTTATTTAGAGAGCAGACAATATTTATGATCTACCCTATAGTTGCCTACGGCGATCCGGTACTGCGTGCCAAAGCCCAAGACATCCCTTTAAATTCCCCGGAGCTGGAGAAGCTCATAGAAGATATGTTTGAGACCATGTACCACGCGCACGGCGTAGGTCTGGCCGCCCCGCAGATTGGCAAAAGCATCCGGCTGTTCGTGATTGACTCCAAGCCGTTCATGGAAGAGGGCGAAGAAGAAAAAGGCGTGAAGAAAGCCTTCATCAACCCTACCATTCTGGAAGAGTCTGGCGAGGAGTGGGGCTTTGACGAAGGCTGCCTCAGCATACCCGGCGTACGCGAGGAAGTGTGGCGCCAGGAGAACATCCGCATCCGGTACTATGACCTGGAAGGCAAAGAACACATTGAAGAGTTTGACGACCTGACCGCCCGCGTGATCCAGCACGAGTACGACCACATTGAGGGTATTCTTTTCACGGATCACCTTTCAGCTTTGAAAAAGCGCTTGCTGAAAGGCAAACTCACCAAAATTACCAAAGGCGACGTGGACGCCGATTACCGCATGAAGTTCCCCGCTGCAGGCAGACGGTAAGCATATAGAACACACACGAAAAAGCCTCATCTGTTCAATCAGGTGAGGCTTTTCTGTTTTCAGATAGTTTTTGCGAAAAGAGGCTGGAAAGGAATTGTAGTATATTAAGCTCATCGGTTTCTCTTTAAACTTAAAAGGTAAGTACACGCGCAGGCTTAATAGTTTTGCTTCATTCTAAAGACCTTTATCACCACATGTATACTGTTAAAGTATATTGTATAATTCTTCTTTTATTTTTAAAAATAGAGTTGTATCTTACTGGAAAGCAGTAATTAACAGGTAAATGGTATGAAGCAGCTCGTCCTATATCCACTATTTGTATTGCTCTCCTTTACCAGCATGGGGCAAGGGCTGAACTTGAGTCAGCTTCTGAAGCTGCAGGGTATGGGAAAACAGGAGGTAGCCCTCTTCCTACAGGAAAAAGGTTGGGTGGCCAAATCAGACGTGGAGCCCTCTGATGCCAAAATGGGGAAAGCCGTCTGGGCGTTCAACCCCGAAGGCGAGGGCGCCGATGCCTGGTGCATTCTCTACTACAATGGCGCCAGTCCCAACCGCATTCTTTACAACACCCAGGGCGGGCCAGTCTTTGACAAAATCAGGAAGCACGTAAAGCAGCGCGAAATGGCGGTGCTGGAAGAAGGAGAGCAGATAGAAGGCCTTGACTTTGTAGACGCCTACACCGATTACGCTGATAGCCAGTTTGTGGCGCGCCTGTATGACTACAAGCAAATCAATTATTACGGCATTAAAATCTTCACCAAAGAAGACTACCACAAGGCAAAGGAGACCGCTAAATTGTAAGATTGTTTAAGCCTTGTTTTCCTTAAACCAGCAGGAAACGGCGGGTGCTTTGTTGCGTCTATTCCCAAGGCTTTCCCTTTTAAAGGCGTTTTCCTCAAATGGTGCTTTAAATAGCGGAACACGCACGTGTATCTTGTTCGTATAGAACTATATGCGAAAACGGGTGCTCTTTCTGCTACTGCTACTGGTAGGCTGCCATGAAGTCTGGGCCTGGGGCTTTTACGCGCACCAGCGCATCAATCAGCAAGCGGTCTACACCCTGCCCGCAGAAATGATCGGGTTTTACAAACAACACCTTCCATACATCACAGAGCAGGCCGTAGCCCCAGACAAAAGGCGGTATGCCGTACCTGAAGAAGGTGCCCGCCACTTTATTGACTTAGACGTCTACGGTGACAGCGCCGCTCAGAAACTGCCCCGTTTTTGGGAAACCGCCGTAAAACAGTTTTCCTTGGATACCCTGCAGCGGCACGGCATTGTTCCCTGGCACATCGGGTTGGTGCAGTACCAGCTCACCAAAGCCTTCAAGCACCATGATCTTCAACGAATACTTCGGCTGTCAGCGGAGTTGGGGCATTACGTGGCCGATGCCTGCGTTCCTTTGCACACTACCCGCAACTATAACGGGCAGTTTACAAACCAGCGCGGTATACATGGGTTGTGGGAAAGCCGTTTGCCGGAACTTTGGGCACCAGAATATGATTTCTTTATTGGGCCGGCTCAGTATCTGCAGAACCCCAGTAAGACCGCCTGGGAAATAGTAGCCCGGGCGCATGCCGCGCTGGACTCGGTGTTCTCGGTGGAAAAACAGCTCACCCAGACCTTTTCAGAAGACAAGAAATACAGTTTGGAGGAGCGGGGCGCCACCACCGTGAAAGTGTATTCCCGCGAGTTCAGCCAGGCGTATCATCTGGGACTGCACGGGCAGGTGGAGCGACAAATGCGATTGGCTGTTCACCTGGTGGCCAGTTACTGGTACACTGCCTGGGTGGATGCAGGGCAGCCGGACATCCGAAACCTGACCCCGCTTACACCAGAGCAGAAACAGCAACTGGAGCTGGAGAAAACCCAGTACCAAACCGGGGAGCATGACGCACGTGAATCATAGCCTATACGTTTAAGAAGCGATTTGTGGAAAACAGGCCTACAGCGCATCTGGTGAAAAGAGGAGGATCGAAGACGTTCAGGAAGGAGTGCACCCTAACAGGAGGACCTGTACATGAAGAAAATCTATAGAACTGACATATTCCTGATTGCACTGGGTTTGGCAACGTTAGTTGTGCAGCGGTTCTTCCTGAACCCTGAAGAAGCAGATGCAGAAAGCCACATGTATACCCAAAGCCAGTTGAGGGCAGAGGTAGGCCAGGAGCCGGTACGTGCTGAGGTGGTGCGGGAGCCGGAGTGGAGCCTGACTTTCCCGGCTGGGTCTGCCTACCAGGACCTCACGCCGCCTCAAGGCGTCATGCCTAATCCTTTTCAAGAAGTGCAGCGTATTGCAAAAGCCAATGAAGGGGAAAACAATTATGCCGGCAAAGACACAGACATGCGGCAATTGCTGCTAGCTCACGCGGGCAAAGACTATTTGTTTGTGTTACAGCAGCAAGCGGCCAATGAAATGCTGCGGCATGAACTGTTCCAGCACTATTACCAGGATCCTACACAGCCAAATGTACTGGAGGTTATCGGGTTTTACACAGAACAATTGGTAGAGGCTAAATCCGAAGATGCCAAATTAATGTATATGTGCTTGCGGGCACTGAAAGAGCACTGGCCAGCACAGAAGATATCTCAGGTTGCCTTGGCTACCGCTGCCCGGGTACAGGCCCGTAAAATCCACTCGGCGGAAGACACGGCCACTGTAACAGGATACCACCGGCAAGTGTATGCCAGGGAGTTGAAGAAGTTAGGCCATAAGCTGAAAAACAGGGCGTAAGTGGATAAGCCTGTGGATAAGCGGGTGTATAGCCAAGTGGAAAACGCGTTGACAAAGATTCTCTTCCAATTGCTTCAAGTAAGTGACTTAAAGCATTACTTTAGGCCCCAGAGGTAGGATTTTGTGCGGCACGCTTGTCTCCTAAGAGTTGTTTTACCGTTTAAAAGTTACATGATTTATTCTTTCCCCAAACGTGCCGCATGGGCACTGGCCTGTGTAGGTTTGCTTGGTTTGTCCTCCTGTGAGCAGATGCTCCGTGACATGGCCACTAAGAGTTCTTCTGGTCAACAGCAGAGAGCAGATTCAACCAGCGCAACGGCCAGCGCCGATACCCTTTCCGGTACCTCGGCCAAGGCTAAAGAGCCAGAATTTGAGATTACCTACCCCAAGGGGTCTAAATACGCGGGCCTTACACCACCCGCCGGAGCTAAGAAGAACCCTTTTGAAGAAATTCCGGCAATCATAGAACTGCACAAAGACAAAGCCAACTGGGCCGACAAGCACGCCGATATCAAAGGGGTGTTGCTTCAGAACTCTCAAAAAGACTACCTGTTTGTCTTGCAGCAGCAGGGAGCCAATGAAATGCTCCGGCGTGAGTTGTTCCCGCATTACTACCAGGACATGAACAATGCCTCGGTGTTAAACACCATTGGCTTTTACACAGAGCAATTGCTGGAAGCCAAGTCAGAAGATTCTGAGCTTATGTATAAGTGCCTTCGGGCGCTAAAGGGGCATTGGAGCGAAAAGCAGATCGCTAAAGCAGCCCTTACAACCGCCCAACGCGTACAGGCCCGGCCCATTGCTTCTCCGGCAGATACCACCACTCGGAATGGAAGTTACCGGCAGGTGTATGCCCGTGAACTTAAGAAAATGGCCAATCGCCTTTCTGAAAATAGCTAAACCATGTAAGGCAACTTATTTGGTGTAAAATTTGTATTATAGGGGAGGCTTCTCTTGCTTGATTATTTTGTAAATAGTAAGTAATCAGAGGTTTGTAAAAGGATGTTTCCTTTAAATTATGTGGTTAAAATAATATGGCTGAGAAAACTGAGCATAAGAAAATTGAGAACACTCTCTTCCAGGTGCGATTACCTTTGTTTATAGGTCTGGCAGTTGCGGTAGGTATTCTATTAGGCGCTACCTTCTTCCAGCCTTCCACCACTAATCCTCAGGGCACGGCCCGTGGCTATCTAAAGTTCAGAGAAATTCTGAGCTACATAGACCGCGAGTATGTGGACACTGTGAATACTGAAAAGCTTTCTGAATTTGCCATTAACAAGATGCTGGAGAAGCTGGACCCACACTCCTCCTACATTCCGGCCAAAGACCTGACCATGGCCCGCTCTTATTTAGAGAGTGATTTTGATGGCATTGGTGTGGAGTTCAACATCTTCCGGGATACTTTGTATGTGATTGCCCCGCTAAGCGGAGGTCCTTCTGAGCAGGTGGGCATTCAAGCCGGTGACAAAATCCTGAAAGTGAACGATGAAAACATTGCCGGGGTGAATATCTCTAATGAGACGGTCTTCAACAAACTGCGGGGGCCAAGAGGCTCTAAAGTGAGATTAACGGTGTTGCGTCCGAATGAGACCAAGCCTTTGCAGTTTACCGTAACCCGCCGTAAGATTCCTTCGGTGTCTGTGGATGCCGGGTACATGGTTGATAACAAAACCGGTTATATCAAAGTGAGTCGCTTCTCTAACGGTACTTATGAGGAGTTCAAGTCTAAACTAAGTGCCTTGAAGAAACAAGGTTTGCAGCGCCTGATCCTGGATTTACGGGATAACCCTGGTGGGTATTTAGACCACGCCACCCGCATGGCCGATGAGTTCATTGCTGGCAACAAGAAACTGGTGTACACAGATGGAAAAGGCTCTAAGTACGATGCCAACTACTACGCCAAAGTGAAAGGTGATTTTGAGACCGGTGAGCTGATTGTTCTGATCAACGAAGGCAGCGCCTCTGCCTCTGAGATCCTGGCCGGTGCCTTGCAAGACCATGACCGTGCGCTGATTGTGGGCCGCCGTTCGTTTGGGAAAGGGCTGGTGCAGGTGCCTATTCCGTTGTCTGACGGTAGTGAGCTTCGTCTGACTATTTCCAGGTACTACACACCAAGCGGACGTTCCATCCAAAAACCGTATGACCCAGAGTCTTCTGAAGATTATGAAATGGAGCTGGCCAACCGCTACAAGCACGGTGAGTTCTTCAGCCAGGACAGCATCAAGTTCAATGATTCTCTCAGATACAAAACCAGCCGTGGGCGCACTGTGTATGGCGGCGGCGGTATCATGCCAGACGTGTTTGTGGCGCGTGATACTACAGATAACACTAACCTGTTAACAGAGTTGTATCAGAAGAACGTGCTGCGCGAGTATGCCATGAACTACTTCCGGGAACACCGCAAGCAGTTGGAGAATACTTCCCTGACCCAGTTCCAGGAATCGTTCCAGGTAACTGATGCAATGATGCAGGGATTGTTGAAAGAAGCAAAGCGCTCTGCCATCAAAGTAGACCCTAAAGAGTTGAAGCGTTCTGAGAGAACCATCCGGAACAACTTGAAAGCGTTTGTAGCCCGTAGCCGGTACGAGGCCGAAGGTTTCTACCCGGTACTGAACGAGATTGACCCTGACTTCCAACGGGCCATGGGCCTTTTCAACCAGGCCAGACAAATCAGTTTAGGAAGATAGACTTTCCTGAAAGAATAGGTGAAAGCGCAGCCGGATTTTCCTGCTGCGCTTTTTGCTTTATGGGGGAGGAAGTTCTAACTTATTCACTCCTTTAGTCATTCACTCCTTGAAAAGGCATGGCATATTATCACAGGTTAGGTTCCATTCCCCGCAAACGGCACACGCAGTTCAGGCAACCAGACGGTAGTCTGTACCATGAGCAGTTAGTAGGCACACTGGGGTTTTCCGGGGTTTCCTCGTTGCTCTACCACCAGCATGCGCCTACCAGAATCACCAGAATTGGTGAGCCGGTGCCCTACGGCCCAGTAAAATCTGACGTGCCTCTGGCTCCCTACCACATCCGTCCGTTCAAAGGCGAGTCTACCGGCGAAGATTACCTGAGCGCCCGCAAAACGCTCCTGATGAACAAGGATTGCACCATCTCCATCTGCCTTCCGGGTGAACGCAGCATGACGTACTTATACAAGAATGCGCTGGCTGATGAGATTGTGTTCATCCATGAAGGCTCCGGGGAACTGCACTCGCAGATGGGCCGGCTAGAAGTGGAAGCAGGAGACTATGTGGTGATCCCGCGCACTATTATTCACCAATGGAAATGGAACGAAGGTCCGGTACGCCTGCTCATCACCGAAAGCTTTAGCCCGGTAGAAACAGTACGCCGCTACAGAAACCACTTCGGACAGTTGCTGGAACATTCGCCTTACTGCGAGCGTGACATCAGGCCACCTCATGAGTTAATACAGAAAAACGAACCCGGCGAGTACCTGGTGCAGATCAAGAAGGAAGGGTTCCTGCACCAATATTATTATGACTTTTCGCCGCTGGACGTGGTAGGCTGGGACGGTTATTTCTACCCCTATGCCTTCTCCATCCATGATTTTGAGCCTATTACCGGCCGCATCCATCAGCCGCCGCCCGTGCACCAGACCTTTGAGACGCAGGGCTTTGTGGTGTGTTCCTTCGTGCCGAGGCTTTTTGATTACCACCCATTAGCCATTCCAGCACCGTACAACCACTCCAACGTAGACTCAGACGAGATTCTGTACTACGTGGCCGGTAACTTCATGTCCCGCAAAGGCATTGACATTGCTTCGTTCACCATCCACCCCAGCGGCCTTCCACATGGGCCGCACCCCGGCACCGTAGAAGCCAGCATTGGCAAGAAGGAAACACATGAACTGGCGGTGATGATTGATACCTTCAAACCGCTGTACCTAACCGTAGAGGCCTTGGAACTGGTAGACCAAAACTACCCCATGAGCTGGAATCCAGACGCAGCCCCACAAGCTCCTCGTCCGGCAGATATGATGGATTAGCATTTAAGGGTTTGATTTGAGAAAACAGCAGTAAAACGATTGTTCAAGCAAAGGCTTCTCTGGAAGGAGAGGCCTTTGCTTTTTTCCTGTTCTGTCATCTTGGAAAGATCTTGTGAGCAAGCTGTAAGCGCATTTACTACAATGCTTATCTAGTTCGCCCACAAGACCCTTTCAGGATGACAAGAGAGGTAAGAAGTGTTTTGCTTCTGCTTTTAGCCTCCTTTTCCCAAAAACACCTCCAAATCATCTCTCCTTCCAATAGTCAAATCCACTTACCAGTAGCGCCAAACACACCTGCTGTTGTATCTTTGCAGCCCATTTACCTTTAACAAGTACCGTTATGCGCCATGACTCACCCGCCAGCAAATTGCAGAAATTGATTGTAGTAGGAGACCGTCTGCTCATCAAGCCTAAGTCAGCGAAGGAGCAGACAAAAAGCGGCTTGTTTCTGCCGCCTGGTGTGCAGGAGAAAGAAAAAGTGCAGGAAGGCTACGTGATGCGGGTTGGCCCGGGCTATCCCATTCCGGCAGATTATGGGTTGGATGACGAGATCTGGAACCAGGACGAGAAAGAACAGGTGCGTTACCTTCCGCTGCAGGCCCGCGAAGGTGACCTGGCTATTTACCTCCAGCGCGATGCCGTAGAGATCAACTACATGGGAGACAAATACTTTATTGTTCCCCAATCTTCGGTGCTGCTGTTGGAGCGGGAGGAGTAGGCAGAAAGAGGGGATTTCATTGCAGCTTCGGGTCTGTTTTCCCTAAATCAAGCATAAAATATAAAGGATTAGGTGTCCGCTTTTGAATATTTGTTGTTCGGAAGCGGACATTTTTATTTTATTTAAATTAGGTAAATTACTAATAGTCAATCATTTGAATCGTTGGCATGGCGCTTGTCTTAAAGAGGGTGCAGTGAAATAGTTTAAAGTCCGTGCAACCACCCGTTGTATTGGGTGTCTTTAGCATAAGAGATTGAACTACAGCACTTGTAAGACAACCTTAAAGAAGCTCAGCCATGCGTTCATTTCTACTTTCTTCCTTCATTGCCTTGGGCTGCTTGAATGTAGTACTGCCAGCCACTGCGCAGCCTGCTAAGCAGGCTAAAAAGGTCATTACCGTTACCAGTACCCCAGGTAAAGGTTCTCAGGATGTAGTGATCAACGGCACCTATGCCACCAAAGGAGAGAAAGGAGAAACCGTCTACATCACTACTGATGAGAATGGCCTCCGCCTGAAACTGGTGAGCCAAGGAACGGTGACGATAGCAGAAGATGAACGCGCTATCAGCAGCCTCAGCGAGGGTGGCCGGTTTGAGTTCTCCCGGCAGGAGAAGAACGCCCCCGAGCATAAGGTCCTTTTAAAGAACGTTTCGGGAAAACTGGAGGCAAACTACTGGATAGACGGTAAAGTCCAGGACTATGCTACCGCCGGTCAAGCCTGGTTGGCCACCTACCTGCCAGAGATGATTTCCAAAACCGGGCTGGGCGCTGAAGCCCGTGCCGAACGCCTTTACAAAGAGGGTGGCATTCAGAAAGTGCTGGATTATACAGCTATTATGGAACCAGGGGCCGGCCGAACCAAAATGTACCGGCACCTGATGGCCAAAGAAAGCCTGAGCCCGGCAGATGCCCGCCTATTAATTGAGCAGGTAAGCAAAGGGAAAACGTCTGATTACGAAGCTTCCTCCATCCTGACCAAGATTCCGGGAGCTCTCCTGTCTAACGCTGAAACCGCTGAGGCCTACGCCAAAGCCAGTGCCACCCTCTCTTCTGATTATGAGAAAGGCAAGACCATCAAACATCTGCTGAAGCAGGAAAACCTATCAGAAAAAGCGCTGGATAAAGTAGCTGAAGCCATCAGCACCATTACGTCAGATCACGAGAAAGTGAAGGTGCTCTCCACCCTGGCGGCTCGTCCTGAATTATCCAGAAAGCAATTTGAAGTGTCTATGCAGGCCCTACAAAACGTGTCTTCAGACTACGAGCGGACCAAAGGTTTGGGAGCTTTCATGCACCATGAGCAGCAAGTAGTGGCTTATTTTGACACAGTATTGCCCCTCATCAACGGCATCAGTTCTGACTATGAGAAAGCCAAAGCTTATAGTAGCCTGCTTTCCAATTCTAAGCTGAGCGCTAACCAGTATGTGCCGCTGCTCAAAGCAAGTGAGAGCATTAGCTCAGATTACGAGAAGTCTAAACTGCTACGCAAGATGGCGGTACACCTGCCTAAAGAAGACAAAAAGATAAAAGAAGCGTATTCACAGGCGGCCAAAACTGTTGGCTCTAAATATGAATACGAAAAAGTAATAGCGGCTTATTAGCCGTTTCATGTTGGTTGTTTGTAGTGAGCCGGCCCCTTAGGGGCCGTTTCCTTTTTAAGGCGGAGTGATTCAGGAATGCTTCTCTGTTTCTAACCTAATTGGGGCGGTTACGCTTTCCTGAGCTTTTTATAGACCATAATGGCTGCCATCAGGAGGACCGATAAGCCGATAAAACCCAGCACGCCCCACGTGGCGCTTAGCCCATTTTTGAGCACTACCAAGAACACAATGCTAACCAGGAATAGGGTGGCCACTTCGTTCCAGATGCGGAGGGTGGTGGAGCTTTGTTTTATTTCGCCCCGCTGGTGTTGTTTGAAAATACGGTGGCAATACAGGTGGTAAGCCAACAGCCCGACTACAAAGCCTAACTTAATCCAGAGCCAGGTGGGAATGGGAGAGTAGTAATGCAGCAAGCTCAACCCCATGATGACCGTCAGTACTGCTGAAGGCCACGTGATTCCGTACCACAGCCTTTTCTGCATCAAAGCAAACTGGGTCTGGAGAATGCTTTTCTCGGGCTCGGATTTCTGGGCCGTTTCAGCGTAATACACGAACAACCGCACAATGTAGAACAGGCCCGCAAACCAGGTAACTACAAAAATGATGTGCAGCGATTTCAGGTAATTATAATCCATAAGAATATCCGCGAAGCGATAGCTTTGAAAGCAAAGCGGATGCAAAAATGCGGCTTTGCGGGTTAGAAACCAACTTCACCAAGTTAAGAACAGGGGCTGGCCTGGTAACAGCTTTAGGTCTGTTTTCTCACAACAGGCTTAGAAACAGATCAGAGAGAGACGCGCACTCCTATGGCTAGGTTAAGTATATCTGGCACAGAGATGCCCTTGTTCCGGTACTTGTCTACAATCATGACATCAGAGGTGCCTATCTCCCCATAGAATTCACCAAACACCGGGCGGTTTTTGCCCTTGAATTCCCTTCTCACCGCAGAACCCACAAAGGGGAGAATGCGGGTGGCGGTGGGCCAGATGTAATAGCCTTCAGGATACTTTTTTGGGAAAAACGTTTCAAACTGCTCCCCAATGGTCATACTGATGCCGGTGCCCGCCTTGATCCAACTAATTTGGAAATCCTTGAACAGCGGCTTAGGGTTTGACTGGTAGTAGATTCTGGTGGTAAAGGTGTGGGTGGTGTTTTTAAATCCGTAGTTGGGGGTAAATCCGTACATGAGTTCGGCGTTGGTTCTGTCGTGTTTCCCGAAATCATACCCAAAACCCGCAGCCAGAATTCCAATCAGACCAGCGTGTTGCACTACTACATAATCTGGAGCGTACCAACTGTTTTTAGGTCGGTCTACCTTGTCAGAAGAGGCTGTTTGATAGGCTGAGTCTGAGGCGTTCTGGGCGTTGACAGATAAAGAGAAAGCAAGACACAAAAGCAGGCAAAGAAGGTATAGCTGACGCATAAACTTAGAATTCTATTTTTTCAAACGTTGCCTTATTGCCCAGTACGGTTACCAGCACATAGCTCCGCTTCAGAGAAGCAGCCGTGGTTACATAGGTGATGCCATCATTGTAGAGTTGCCTTACTCCAAAGCTGTGGGTGTGGCCGTGTAATGAAAGCCGCACGTCGTATTTCTGCATCAATGCGGCGTAAGCCTGCTCCTGTGCGCGATTTGCCTCGCTGTTATCTGGAATGATGTGAGAAACGACAAATTTATTGACAATGGAAGTAGGGGTCTGAAGCTCTTTTTCCAACCAATTAATATCTGGTACGCTTTCGTCAAACTCCAGAAAGTTGGTGTTGAGAAGAATAAATTTGTTCTGCCCGAAAGTGAAGGAGTGGTTGAGTGGGCCATACATCTCTTTGTAGATCTTGTCGCCATCGCCCAGGCAGTCATGGTTCCCGATTACGGTCACGTACGGCGCCTTCAGTTTGGAGAGTACCTCGTGCATGCGCTCATACTCATCGGTGAACGCGTAATTGGTCAGGTCTCCGGCGTGCAGGACAAAGGCAATGTCACGGGAGTTCATGTCTTTTACCATGTCTTCGGTTTCGGCAAAGAAGCCCTGCGTGTCACCGGTAAGGGCAAACTTTAAAGGAATCTGTGGGTTGTAGGCCGTTTCCAGGGCTTTGATTCTGGCTACGTTCTGGGCCGTAAGGTCTTTGTACTCCAGGTTGCCGGCGTATGGGTGGTACTCAAAAAGATCACACGCCGACAGTAAGAAAAGTAAGGAAAATACCAGCCACTTGTAAGGTGGTGGCAGGGTTGTGGTTTTCATGGAACTAGTGAAATATAGGTAAAGCTTAATGGTCTTCCTATACCCAAAACAGAGACCAAGGTTGTAGGTTTTGAGGTATTTTAGAAAATAAGCCGTTAGAAGGACTTCGACGCTAAATTAGCAGTTTTAAAGGGCTAAAAACCTGATTATTATGATTATATTTGTTTTATGTGTAAAGCCCTCATCAGGATGAATTTATATCTGGTCTTGCCAACAATCTTTCTGTTGCTTGGTTTAGCCTGTAAACGCATGCCTGAGTCAGAAGTTAAAGCTGAAAAAGAAACGCCTGTGTCTACCTCCAAGATTGATTCTTCTGGTGATCTCCCCCCACTTCCAGACCAGAAGCCTATTGCGCCTAGTCATGCCCGGGTAGTGTTGGAGGTTGTGAAGATTCTGCCTGATTTGGCCCCTGCCGGAAACGGGCCCTGCAGCCAAGCCCCTTGCAAAACCCAGGTGCTTATCTCGCGTGTCATTGGCTACGGCTCTGGTTTTAACCAAACCCTAGAAGAAGGCAAGCAGGTACGGGCGCACTTCCCAATGTCAGTGAAGGCAGGAGGGGGTAGGCCTGAGATAACAGCCGGTAAGAAAATAACCGCAGATGTAAGAGGTTCCTTAAGCGAGAATGATCCCTTGATGGTGCGCTCCTACTCTCTGTTAGATTAACGTTTATGTATCGGCGGTGAAGCCGTTACTTTTTATTTTTTAAAAGAATCCTTGCTTACCAATAACCAGAACCATTTCATGGAACGTGTAACCCAGCAGCGGCAGTTTTGGACGTCCTGCGCTTTGCTTCTATTCTTTGGGGCAATCTTATATTTTGCTTCAACGCAGCCTTTCTTCAGGGGGAAACAGGAGCCTCGTTTTTCAACCGCCTCGTTAATCGAGTTTGGGCAGGATGCGCGTGTTCACCGGCTGCACAAAAAAGGCTCAATCGGTACCCCCGAAAACCCACAAGCCCGGTTGCAATATGAAATTGACCGGCTTAAAGATCCGGCTACCGGTAAAATTCCTGAAGGGATCAGGGAACTGGAACTGGCTTACTCCAGCCGGATCATGACGGCCGAGCAACTCTTCTCCCAGAAGAATCCTTATAGCAAATTAGCCACCTATACCTGGGACAGACGCGGGCCTTACAACATAGGCGGCCGTACCCGGGCGTTGGCCATTGACAGAAACAATGAAAATATCATTCTGGCAGGAGGTGTTTCTGGAGGTATGTGGCGAAGCACCAATGGGGGCACCTCATGGGTAAAAGTTACAGATCCGGAGATGTTGCAAAGTGTAACCTCTATCTCTCAGGACAAAAGACCCGGTAAAGGAAACATCTGGTATTACAGTACAGGAGAAGTGTTAGGAAACTCGGCTAACAAGCCAGGGGCCACTTATTTAGGGAACGGGGTTTTCAAATCCATTGACAACGGCGTTACCTGGAACCCACTTGCCTCTACCCAGGCAGTTGGTACTACCCAACTCACCAATGTGTTTCAACTTACCTACCGTGTAGCTACTAACCCGGCTAATACAACGCAGGATGAAGTTTTTGTAGCAACTATCGGCTCTATCCGCCGATCTACCAATGGCGGAAATACCTGGACGTACGTGTTGGGCTTTGGAGCAGGAACAGGCGCTGATAGAATCACAGACTTCAATGCGAGCCCCTATTTTACTGATATTGCCATAGGGGAAAACGGGGCTATGTACGCCGCGTTAAGTCAATTTTCTACCGGGGAGGGTTCTGCAAAAAAAGGAATCTTCAGGTCTACTAATGGCACTGGCTGGACAGACATTACCCCTGCTGGTTTCCCGGCTACTTACGAGCGGATTGTGCTGGACATTGCTCCGTCTAATGAAAATATCGTGTATTTCCTGGTGTACACTGAAACGAACGAAACCTCTCAGGCTAACCTTTGGAAGTACGAGTATAGATCTGGTGACGGTAGCGGAAGCGGCGGAACCTGGACTAACCTTTCAGAAAACCTGCCTATGCTAGGCGATAAATCTGGTGACCTGGATTTGCAGGGAGGTTATAATATGGTAGTGAAAGTAAAACCGAATAACCCAGATTATGTGGTGTTAGGGGGTACCAACCTGTACCGTTCTACCAGCGGGTTCGCTAACACAACTGCCACTACCAAGATTGGTGGGTACGTAGCTTCCAATGCCAGCTACGCTCTGTACCCTAAGCATCATCCAGACCAACATGAAGTGGCCTTTTACCGGAGCAACCCAAACCGCATGATCTCTGCACATGATGGTGGCCTCTCCAGAACTGAGAACAACAATGCGTCTTCTGTGGTGTGGGAGTCCCTTAACCGAGGCTACCAGACCACCCAGTTCTATACCGTTGCCATGGACCTGAACACCACAAACGACTTTGTGGTAGGCGGTATGCAGGACAATGGCTGTTGGGCAGTGAATGACATAGAGGAGCAAACCTCCTGGATAGAGCAATTAGGTGGAGACGGAGCTTTTACAGCTGTGACTACCCACTCTCTTTTAGTGTCATCACAGAGTGGTACTGTGTACAGGTACGCTTTCAATGATGCTGGCAGAAGAATTGGATACGCCAGAATTGATCCACCCCAAACCACGGGTTACCTTTTTGTGAACCCGTACACCATTGACCCTAACAATGAGTACACCATGTTTTTGCCGGCCGGCGATACCTTGTGGCGAAACAAAAACATTGCCCAGATTCCTTTGAGTACAAGCGGCGATCAATCAAATTTGGGCTGGGAAGTGGTAGCCAATTTAGGCACAAACGAAGCCATCTCTTCTGTGTCGGTGAGCAAGTCACCAGCCAATGTGGTGTATTTTGGTACCAGGGCCGGAAAGCTGTATAAGTTTGAAAATGGTGCTGCTGCTGCTCCAACTCGGGTGAATGTGACGGGGGCTAATTTCCCGTCTGGTAATATCCAGTGTATTGCCATTGATCCCAGAGATGCAAACAAAGTTATTGTCGTTTTTACCAATTACAGGGTAGAAAGCCTTTTTTACACCACTGACGGCGGTACTTCCTGGACACCTGTTTCAGGAACATTGGAGGAAGACGGTAATGTGCAAGGCAATGGCCCGTCTACCAGATGGCTTACCATCTTGCCTAACCCAGACGGAACGGCCAAATACCTGGTAGGAACCAGCACGGGACTTTACTCTGCCTCTACCCTTACAGGAAGTGCCACTAACTGGATCAGGGAAGGAGCAAGTACCATTGGCCAGGTTCCGGTTGATATGGTGCTTAGCCGTACCACTGATGATTTGGTAGTAGTGGGTACCCACGGAAACGGCGTGTTCAGTCGCCGGTACTCTGGTCCGCTGGCTTCTAAAGAAGAGATAGCCAATGCGTCTCAATTTGGATTGAAGCAGAACTATCCTAACCCTTTCAGAGCAGGGGGTGCTACCACAATTCCTTTCACGTTGGAGAAACCGGCAGAAGTAAAATTGGTGCTATACAACCTCTCCGGACAAGTCATTGCTACCTTGGTTAGTGGCAAAAAGCAAGCCGGGCAGCACCGCATTTCCTGGGATGGCAGGGACGCCGGCGGACAAATTCAGGCTTCCGGCACGTACCTGTATCAACTTACCATTGACGGAAAACGATACACCAAGCGACTTACTTTCTTGCGATAAGATCAATTTTAGAATGAATTAAAAAAGCTACCAGGAAGAATCTGGTAGCTTTTTTATGGGTGTTTTCAGCAAACTGAGCTATAAATCGTTCTAGGTTTATTTTTAACAAAACAGCTCCAAATCAACTTAGCGTTTAATGTACTGAGCAAACTCCTTCGCGAAGTAGGTTAAGATGATGTCGGCGCCAGCGCGTTTCATGCTAAGCAACGTTTCCAGCATAATCTTTTCACCATCCAGCCAGCCATTTTGAGCCGCAGCTTTCACCATGGCGTATTCACCGCTCACATTGTAGGCGGCAATGGGCAGATTGGAGTTGTCACGGAGTAGTTTAATGACATCAAGATAGGAGAGGGCAGGCTTCACCATAAGGTAATCGGCACCTTCCAAAGTATCTAGTTCCGCCTCAATCAAAGCTTCACGGCTGTTGGCAGGGTTCATCTGGTAGGTTTTCTTGTCACCGTGCTTAGGAGCAGACTCCAAGGCATCACGGAAAGGGCCATAGAAACCGCTGGCGTACTTGGCAGTGTAGCTCATGATAGCCACATTGGAGAAGGCGTGCTTGTCCAGAATCTGACGGATATGGGCCACGCGCCCGTCCATCATGTCAGAAGGAGCTATAATGTCGGCTCCGGCCTGGGCCTGCGCCAGGGCCATCTGACCCAAAACTTCCAGAGAGGCATCATTGATGATCTCACCGTTGTCTACAATGCCGTCATGGCCGTCGGTGCTGTAGGGGTCCATGGCTACATCGGTTGCCAGGGTGATTCCCGGGAACTGACGCTTCAGCTCAGAAATAGTCTTCAAAAACAAGCCTTCAGGGTTCTTGCTTTCCTGCGCAAACCGGTCTTTTTTTTCTTCAGAAATATTGGGGAACGGCGCGAAGGCTTTGATGCCCAACTCCACGCATTCTCCTACTTCGTCTACCAGGCGGTCTAAGCTGAAACGTGAAATGCCCGGCATAGACGGAATGCCTTGCTGCACATTATCGCCTTCGGTGACAAATATGGGGAAGATTAAATCATGCAGGGTGAGGTGGTTTTCCTGTACCAGATTCCGGATGACATCTGATTTGCGGTTCCGGCGGGGCCGGCGGGTTAAATGGTTCATAGCAGCTAATGGGGTTAAGCAAGCAAATCCAGTATTTGAATAGCCTGCTGCTGATACAACAAACGAGCTTCAGGAAAAGTGTTAAGCCGAAGTTGATTTCTCGGCGGTTCTTTTTCTGCTCGGGCGCAAAGGTACAGTACATGATGGTCAGATGCTATGTTTCCAATTACTGGGCTGGAGCATGTGCCGCTGTCTTGTATAGGATACCTTAGCTTTGGGCGACTTTCTTTAAACCAAGCATAAAAACAAAAAGCTGCACCTACTTTATAGTAGATGCAGCTTTCGCTTTAAATTTTTACGGGTTTAAAACTCCTCCAGCGTCTTCTCAATTATATCGCAGCAGGCGTGCAGTTGCTCTTCGGTGATTACCAATGGTGGGGCAAACCGGATGATGTCGCCGTGGGTGGGTTTGGCTAAGAGGCCGTTTTCCATCAATTTCACGCAAACATCCCAAGCGGTGCGGCCGTCTGGCGTTGGTTGGATGATCACTGCATTCAAAAGGCCCCGTCCACGTACCAGGCTCACCAGCTCCGGGTGACGGGCTTTCAGCTCATTCATTCTGGATCGGAAGATCTCGCCCAAGCGCATGGCATTCTCCGTCAGGTTTTCATCCTGAATCACCTCCAAAGCAGCTACTGCTACGGCGCAGGCCAGCGGGTTACCGCCAAAGGTAGAGCCATGTTCACCTGGCTGAATGCAGAGCATGATATGGTCATCGGCGAGCGCCGCAGAAACTGGTAAAACTCCGCCAGAAAGGGCTTTGCCCAAAATTAAAATATCGGGTTTGACGCCGTCATAATGTGAGGCCAGCAGCTTGCCGGTGCGGCCAACGCCCGTCTGTATCTCGTCAATGATGAGCAACACATTGTATTTTTCGCACAGGGCTTTGGCGCCGCTTAGGTATCCGTCTGATGGAACTACTACACCAGCCTCGCCCTGGATAGGCTCCACCATGAACGCGCAGATGTGGGCACTTTCTTGTAGGGCTTGCTCCAGTGCTTCCAGGTTGTCATACGGCAGAACTTTATAGCCTGGCATGTAAGGACCGAAACCTGCGGTGCTACTTGGGTCAGTTGAGAAGGAGATGATGCCGGTGGTACGACCATGAAAATTATGCTCAACTACTAGAATCTCAGCCTCGTGCGGCGGAATGCCTTTTTCTTTATATCCCCACTTGCGGGCAAGTTTCAGGGCTGTTTCCACGGCTTCGGCACCAGAGTTCATGAGCAAGGCTTTGTCATAGCCAAAGAGCTCAGCCATGTACTTCTCAGTGGGGCCAAGTTTGTCGTTGTAGAAGGCCCGGGAGGTAAGGGTAAGCTGCTGGGCCTGCTCTGTGAGCGCCCCAATAATGCGGGGATGGCAGTGGCCTTGGTTTACAGCGCTATACGCCGAGAGGAAGTCATAATATCGCTTGCCTTCCACATCCCAGAGAAAGACTCCTTCGCCGCGGTTCAGGACTACCGGCAGTGGGTGGTAGTTGTGGGCTCCGTATTTGTCTTCTAAGGCTATGGCCTCTTGGCTGGAGGTGCTGGTGGAAGTATTCATAGTCATCAGTTTTTGTAAATTAGAACGAAGTAAGCAAATTGCTTTCACCTACTGGTAAATACGGATGAACCGCTTGCAGAGATAAAAGTAATGAAAAGTCTTTACTCCCAATGGCGGCATGAATTTAGAGAGATACAGCTAGGTGATAATCAAGATATGAAACAGATTTCCGCTTACCTCATCATTGCGGTGGCCCTGGTGGCAGCAGCCTTTATTGTAGGAAGTGCCTACAAGTACAAATTCAAAGCTACAGAGTCTATCAGTGTGACAGGCTCCGCCGAGGTGGATTTCATCAGCAACCAGGTGGTCTGGACAGGTTTTTACTCCCGCAGATCCATGGACCTGAGAAGTGCTTATGCTGCCCTGAAGCAATATGAAAGCCTGGTGCGGCGCTACCTCAGATTGAAAGGGATACAGG
This sequence comes from Rufibacter tibetensis, assembly GCF_001310085.1. Taxonomy (GTDB): domain Bacteria; phylum Bacteroidota; class Bacteroidia; order Cytophagales; family Hymenobacteraceae; genus Nibribacter; species Nibribacter tibetensis. The sequence goes on along the minus strand of NZ_CP012643.1, from coordinate 1,614,910 downwards.
ATAGCAGCGTGGTGATTTCCTCGGTGGAAATCATGAAAGAATACCAGCCAAAGTTCGATCTGGAGGGACGGCAGACGGGGCAGGATTTCGGTGGGTACAACCTCACGCAGCAGGTAAAAGTAGAATCAACGGACATTGGCCGGGTAGAGCGACTGTCCAGGGAAGTAACCGAACTGATTGAACAAGGGGTGGAATTCAATTCCACGCCGCCCCAGTATTACTACACCAAACTGAAAGGCCTCAAGCACAATCTACTGGCCAAAGCCTCAGAAGACGCACGCCTGCGCGCCAAAGCCATCGCTGAAAACAGCGGAGGTGACTTGGGAAGCCTCCGGAAAGCCACCATGGGCGTTTTCCAGATTGTAGGCCAGAACAGCAACGAAAGCTACAGCTACGGTGGCGTCTTCAACACCTCAGACAAAGACAAAACCGCCACCATCACCGTGCGCGTGGAGTACGCGGTGGATTGAAAATCAAGTAGAGGTAAACTCCCAAAGTCAGCTTGTAACTTCTAGACAAATCCAGACATCCTAGATTTTAGAAGAATATAGTCAAATAATCTCAGTCTCTCTCTACTTACCATCTTGGTAAGTAGAGAGGGACTTGTTTGTATAGGGAGTGATATAAGAGTTCAAACAAAGCAAGGGAAACAAAGGTGGAGTGCTCTTCAGGCATCTTAGGTAGCATGTATAACTTACTTTTGTAGAATCTTTATAAATTAGTCAATTTAAACTACTAATATTTATACATATATCATTACCTTTCCTTTATAGAAAGAAGGATTTACTTGGTAGAAAAAGGCCCTGTTTGTCTAGTCCGTTTCTTTAGTGTCTCTCATAATTTGTCTTGCAAACGGATGGTTGTTAGTGAGATAGAAAAGGCTAACTTCTTTCAAACAAGCTAGCTAAACTCTGTACAAGAGAGAAGCAATCGCTTGGCAATAGCAGTAAATTCTCACCTGTAGCTTACGTTTTTTAGAAGATTGTCCTTAGCTCGTGATTGAAAGCTTCATCTTGAGATACAGGTGGTTCTGACTTCTGATATTCAATCTTTATTACCCTCCCCCTATAAATGTTGAGGTTCATGCCTCAAATACTTTTTGCTAGTGCGCTCAACATTTGCTTAAAAAGGTGCTTTCCAAAATGGAAACCCTGCCGGTGCAATCGAAGAGATACTTGTACAGCATTCCTTTACTGGAATTCAGCGGGTCCAGATGAAGGATTTGACTAAACATCTTTAGAGAGTAGTACTGAAGAAATTGAGTGGGAGTAAGGTGTCGCGCATCGTTGCCAGAATTGAAAATTAGCTAAGTGCCTTCTAAACGCATGATATGAAAAACCTTTTACTTCTCTTATTCTTCCTTACTGCCTTTGCCTCCAAAGGCCAAATTAGAGAACTCAATTTCACCAAGCTATCCGTGGAAAACGGGATGCCGGAAAATTGGGCCTATTGCTCTCTACAAGACAAATACGGCTATCTGTGGTTTGGCACCCAGAATGGGCTGGTGCGCTATGATGGGTATAAGGTAAAGGTGTACAACCTGGAGACCGCCGGTAAAAAGGAGCAGAGCTACAGGTCTATCTCTACTGTAAAAGAAGACAGTGCAGGAGTCATTTGGGTGGGAACAAGAACAAATGGTTTATACAGATACAACCGTAACACTGACGACTTTACCCATTTCCCCCATACTTCTAAAGAAGGAAAGCCTCTGGTGAATGAGATTACAATGGTTGTTTTGACAGATGTAAAAGGCAATCTCTGGACTAAAAATGTAGATGGGGATAAAAAGTGGCATGTTGACCGCATCAACCTTAAAACGGGTAGTTTTACCACCTATGACTCGCTCTCAGAAGGAAAGTTTAACCTCCCCACCGGCACTTATAATGACCTCTTTCAGGATTCAAAAGGGCAGGTCTGGTTGGGGACAGACAACGGCCTTTACAGATTCAACGCAAAGCAGGAGAAGTTTACCGGGTATCTGGTCAGCCAGGACACGGCGAGGAAGAATGGAATACTAAAAATCTATGAGGCACCCTCCCAGCCAGGGGTGCTCTGGCTGGCGCAGAAGACCAAAGCGGGCAATGCTCTGGTCCGGTTCAACACGGAGAACAACAAGGCCACTTTTTACAAGAACGAAGAATTATCTAAAGGCCCTGGGAGTGTGCAGACCATCTTTGAGGACAGCGGCCATAGGCTCTGGGTAGGCACTAACAAGGGGATCTCCCGGTTTGACAGAGCCACCAATACCTTCGCCTCCTACGCCGTTAACGATAAGAACCTGGAGCCAAAGGCGGATAGTTGTTTTGATATAAAGGAGGGGCGCAACGGGGCCTTATGGATCTTGTCGGGCAAAGGGCTGTTGCACCTGCCCTCAACGGCGGGCAGGTTGCACCGCTACACCGCCGACCTTTCTTTACCCGACGGACTGCCCTCCAATGCCTTGTGGGGTAGCCTGATTGACCGAAACGGCGGAGTATGGGTGAGCATCAGAAGCTTTGGGGTGTACAGGCTTAACGAAGTACAGTCTCAATTCGAGTACATTCACCATACCGGCGACAAAACGGGATACCCGGGGAGAACAGCCACCAGCATCGCCCTCCTGAAGACGGGGGGCTACCTGGTCTGTACCCCGCTGGGGCTGTATGAAAGCGATCAAGCGTTGAAGAAGTTTACGGCTGTAGCGCTTCCCGGGCAGGACGGCCCTCCGGTTATACCTTCAAGGATTTCTATCGACAAGGATGGCATTGCCTGGATAGGCAGCAGACAACACGGGTTGTTCCGGTATAACCCTATTTCAAAGCAGGTCATCAACTACCAGAATATCAAAGGTGATTCCTCTTCTTTAAGTCACAACCATGTAGTCAATGTCTTTGAAGATAGCAAGGGCAGATTATGGGTTGGTACTTTTGGAGGAGGTCTATGCCGGTTAGACCAAAAAACAGGCAAATTTGAGCGCTTCCCTTTCATTATCAATTCCGGTACCACAATCCCTGAAAACGGGGAGTTAGACGATGACCAAGTAAGTAAATTGCTGGAAGACCGGAGCGGAACGCTGTGGGTGGGTACCAATAACGGAGGCTTGAACAAGCTGGATCAGAAAACAGGGGAGTTTACCTCCTTCCATAACAACGAAAAAGGGTTTGAATCCGTCACGAGTATCTATGAAGACCGGGCAGGGAGGCTCTGGGCCGGAACGTATGTTGGAGGCCTGTTTCTGGTGGACAGAGAGAAAGGGATTCTGAGAAGGTTCACGGAGAAGGAAGGGTTATTATATGATCAAGTTTATTCTATCAGGGAAGACGCTGCCGGTAACCTTTGGCTGGGCGGCGGCAGGGGGTACTCCATTTTCAACCCTAAAAGTTTTGCCGTCACTACCCTCTCTTCCCAGAATGGGCTACCCTCAACAAATATGGCTGTAGGCGGTAATAGTACCGCCCCCAACGGAGACTGGTTGGTGGGTACGGGTGATGGAATCCTGCGTTTTAACCCGGACCAACTGGTTTCCAACGCTACGCTGCCCCAAATAGTAATCGAGGGAATAAGCTACTTGAAAACCGGACAGGACAGTAAGGAGGAAACGAGTGTCCTGTGGCCGGGGACAGAGGAAGTGAGATTGAAACATGATGAGAACCGGGTCACGTTCCAGTTTACCGGTATCCATTACACCAACCCGGCCCTAAACCGCTATCAATATAAACTGGAGGGATATGACCAGCACTGGCTGGACGGTGGGAACCAGCGCACGGTTACCTACACCAACCTTTCGCCCGGCACTTATACCTTCTTCGTGAAAGCGGCAAACAGTGATGGGGTATGGAACGAAAAAGCGGCCACGGCTACCGTGGTTATCCGGTCACCCTGGTGGCAAACCTGGTGGGCGTACGTCTTGTACGTCTTGGTCTTTGCGGCAGTGGTGTGGGGATATATCAGGGTTCGGTCTAAAGCCCTACTTAGAGAAAATAAGGTGCTGGAGGAAAAAGTCACGCACAGAACGGCGCAGTTGCAAACCTCCCTGGAAGAACTGAAAGTCACCCAAAACCAACTCATCCAATCAGAAAAAATGGCTTCTCTAGGCGAACTCACCGCCGGTATTGCGCATGAGATCCAGAACCCGCTCAACTTCGTGAACAACTTCTCTGAGGTAAGTGTGGAACTACTAGAGGAGATGCAGGAAGAACTGCAGCGCGGCGAAACCGAGGAGGCTCTGGTTATTGCTTCAGGCGTAAAGGAAAACCTGCAGAAAATAAGCCACCACGGTAAACGTGCCGACAGCATTGTGAAAGGCATGCTCCAACACTCGCAGAACAATAGCGGGCAGAAAGCTCCCACAGACCTTAATGCATTGGTAGACGAATACCTGCGCCTCAGCTACCATGGGTTGCGGGCAAGGGATAAAAGCTTCAATGCTGAGTTGGTCACCGATTTTGATGGTACTCTTCCTAAGATAGAGGTAGTGGCGCAAGACCTGGGTAGGGTATTCCTTAACCTTTTCAACAACGCATTTTATGCTGTGCAGCAAAAGAAGAAAGCAGAAGGTTCTGGGTTTCATCCGCAGGTGAGCGTTAAAACGAAAATAACAGAGCACGGTGTGCTGATTGAAGTAAGTGACAACGGCATCGGTATTCCGGTAGGCATCCAGAACAAGATACTGCAGCCCTTCTTTACCACCAAACCTACCGGTGAGGGAACAGGTCTGGGCTTGTCGCTTAGCTATGATATCATTGTCAAAGGGCACGGGGGCGGTCTGAAAATTGACAGCCAGGAAGGGGCGTACACTACATTCTCCGTTACGCTTCCATTCCAAAAAGTGGAGGTCACCCAAATGACGCATGCGCTTGTCTGAGTAAGCCTTAAGATTCAACTCGGCAAGATTAAAATGACTAGTTGCGTGTAATTCTTGGTGTTTTAGGGCAGATCTCGGCTAAACAGCCCTAAAACACCAAAAATTATATAGGCAGAATTCTTTACACAAGTAATAGCTGTTTCAAGGCTGATTTCCGAAAAACGGCTTCAAAACAGGTTATCAAGATTCAGGATTTGCGAAGCCTTAAGAGTAAATTATGGAGAACACAAAGATCACCTTGCTGCATCATCCGTCAGACCCAGTGCTGGAGGCTGATTTGCTAGAAGTTCACCTAGCTTTGACGGAAGCCACCTTGCTGGCGCCGGATAATTTTGAAGAAGTGATCCGGAGATGTGGGGCGGAAGATATAACGGCTTACGGCACTGGTAAAGACGAGGTCCTTTCCTCGGTAGAGGAGTATGTGCGGCTGATCGCCCGCTCCAAGGCGCAGTTACCCCTAGATTTGGCGTATCATTATGAAAACCTGAACATCAGAATCGTTGGGGAGGTGGCGTTGCTGGACGGGGTCACAGAATTAAGCTTTGCTTTGGCAGAAGAGGAACGGGTGCACATGCATGTGCGGCTCACGGCGGCTTATCAACGCAAAGGGCAAAGTTGGAAGGCAATTCATTTCCATTTGTCTTTCCCTTCTTCTGAACAGGCAGAAGGAGAATCCTGGCCCATTGATGCACTAAAAGCTAGAAACCAGGAATTGGAGGAAAAGGTGGCTCAGCGAACCGAAGAGTTGCGGGCTTCACTGGAACAACTGAAAAACACCCAGACCCAACTCATTCAGGCAGAAAAATTGGCTTCCCTGGGCGAGCTCACCGCCGGTATTGCGCACGAGATTCAGAACCCGCTCAACTTCGTCAATAACTTCTCTGAAGTCAACTCTGAACTATTACTTGAATTAAAAGAAGAAATAATAGGAGGCAATGCTGCGGAAGCCCTTATCTTAGTAGAGGATATACACCAGAACATGGGCAAGGTCGTGCATCATGGCCAGCGGGCAGACAGCATTGTGAAAAACATGCTGCAACACGCCCGGCAGCCCAGTGGAGAGAAGGAGTTTGTCAACCTGAACGCCATGGTAGATGAATACCTACGGCTCAGCTACCATGGGTTGCGTGCCAAGGATAAAAGCTTCAATGCCACTATGGAAACCGATTTTGACGAGGCAGTGGGTAAAGTAGAAATGTTGCCGCAGGAGATGGGCCGCGTGCTGCTCAATTTGTTCAACAACGCCTTCTACTCAGTGGTGGAGAAAAGAAGAGTATTGGGCACCGCATTTAAGCCTATCCTTTATGTGGCCACCAGGAAAACAGAGTGCGGCATAGAAATAAAAGTGAAAGACAATGGCATGGGCATACCTGAAGAAGTGCTGGCTAAAATCTACCAGCCTTTCTTCACTACCAAACCCACCGGTGAGGGCACGGGGCTGGGCCTTTCCATGAGCTATGACATTGTCACAAAAGGGCACGGCGGCTCCATGAAGGCCCACACAAAAGAAGGAGAGTACGCCGAGTTTGATATTTTACTGCCCGCGTAACGAATATAACCTTAGACTAGAGAAAGACCAGGCGCATGAACATACTAGTAGTGGATGATGAACAGGACATGCAGCTTCTTTTTGAGCAGCGCTTCCGCAAGGAGATACGGGAAAAGCAGATGCGGTTCGCCTTTGCCAATTCCGGTGAGGAGGCTTTGGCTTACATGCGCGAACACCACCATGAGGCCGTGCTCATTCTCTCCGATATAAACATGCCAGGCATGAGCGGTCTGGACCTGTTGCAGCACATCAAGCAGAAATACGATTCTCCGCCGCCTGTTGTCATGATGGTGACGGCATACGGTGATGAGGAAAACTACAACCAGGCCATGACCTTAGGGGCAAACGACTTTTTGACCAAGCCCTTAGATTTTGCTCTTCTTAAAGACAAACTAAACTTGCAACTCCATGACTAAAATATTGGTAGCCGATGATGAAGTAGACTTGGAGATGCTCATTAAGCAAAAATTCAGAAAACAAATTAGGGAGCAGAAATACGAATTCGTTTTTGCGCTGAACGGAACAGAGGCCCTGGCGAAACTAGAGCAACACCCCGATATCTCCATTTTGCTGAGTGATATTAACATGCCCGAGATGGACGGCTTAAGTTTGTTGAGCAAAATGGCAGAATCTAACCCATTGGTCAAGGCAGTGATGGTGTCGGCCTATGGTGATATGGAGAACATCCGAACGGCCATGAACCGCGGGGCGTTTGACTTCGTCTGCAAGCCTGTGAATTTTCAGGACCTAGAACTCACCATTGAGAAAACCCTGAAGCATGTAAATCAAATCAAAAAAACCTTGCAAGCTGTAAAGGAAAACAGCATCCTGCGCATGTATGTAGACGAAAACGTTCTTAACTTCATGAGCACTCGCGAGTTTGAAACCTCCCTGCTGACCAATGAGACTTTAGAGGTAAGTGTGGCGTTCATTGATATTTGCAGTTTCACCTCTATCAGCGAAAATGAACCCGCCAATGTAGTAGTGCACTTGTTGAATACTTATTTTGATGAAATGGTGAAAGAGATTATTGCCCAAGGAGGCTATATAGACAAGTTTATTGGTGATGCTATCATGGCAGTTTTCAAGGGAGAGTTCCACTTAGATAGGGCGGTAGAAGCTTGCTTGGGGGTGCGCAAGCAAATAGACGATATGCCTGCCCAAGGCGAGCATGGAAATTTTCTACCCAAAGTCTCCATTGGGATCAATAGCGGTGAAGTTATTTCCGGCAATATAGGCTCAGAGACGCTTCGGCGGCTTGATTATACCATCATTGGGGATGTGGTGAACACTGCCCAACGCTTGCAAAGTGTAGCCTTGCCCGGCCAAATCGTCGTAAATGAAAGTTGCTACGAGAAAATCAAGCAATCTTTTAACTGCCAGAAAGTGGGAGAGGTCTCATTTAAAAATAAGGCTGTTTCCTCTGTGATTTATGAAGTGCTCAATTAACAAAATTACTTATAGAGTAAGTAACCATTTAAAGCTCTGCTGAATAGTTAAGAAAAGTATTTTGTCAGATTGCTCAATTAAGCTTTTCTTGGTTTAGAGATATGATTCTGAATCAATAGGGATTTAGGTGAATAGAAAAGTCACTTTTACGGCAACGCTGCATGGCGTACCTTTGCCCCATGAAGCCAAAACCGCTGCCGCTGGAGCCCGGCGACTACTATTTCAACGAGCAGGGGCTCATGGTTTTTACAGAGCAGTACCACCGCCGGCGCGGCTACTGCTGCCAGAGTGGCTGCAAACATTGTCCCTATGGGTACCGGAAAAACGCTGATTCTTCCCCCTCTGATGGAAGCAAAAATGCCGCTGACGCAGGGTAAAACACTTTTTAAGAACATCTTAAAGAAAAAAGTGCGGGGCAAGGGTTGACATTACATAATTTTATGCGGATATTTGCATCCCTTTTGTAATAAACGATACTAACGATACAATGGCACGAGTTTGTGATTTAACCGGTAAAAGAGTGCAGGTGGGTAACCGCGTTTCGCACGCCAACAATAAAACCAAGCGTAAGTTCTACCCTAACTTACAGAAGAAACGTTTCTACATCCCAGAAGAAGATGCTTGGGTTACTTTGAAAGTTTCTACGTCTGCCCTGCGCAACATTACTAAAAACGGTATTTCTGCCGTTTTAAAGAAAGCCAAAGAAGACGGTTATATCGTTTACTAAGCTGCTGCCATGAAGGCTCTGCGACACCTTTGCTTAACATTGCTTGTGTCGCTGCCGATAGGGGTGACCGCACAAAATACTGGCTCGGACAAACCTGCAGATTTCCTGGATAAAGAATTTCACCGGCAACGGAGAGAGGCCCTGCGGCAACAGCTGCCGGCCAACTCCGTTGCCGTTTTGTTTTCTAATCCTTTGAGGAATCGGGCCAATGACGTGGACTTTAACTTCCACCAGCACCCAGACTTTTATTACCTCACCGGCTACCGCGAGCCGAACGCTGTTTTGCTCCTATTTTCGGAACAACACGTCATAAATGGCGTGGCTACTGAAGAAGTGCTCTTCGCGCAACCCCGCAATCCGCAACGCGAGTCCTGGACCGGCAAGCGTCTGGGCGAGGAAGGGGTAAAGCAGCACCTGGGGTTGTCGCATGCGCTGCCCGCTACCGCCTTTGCCAACTTCAAGCTAGACACTGCCGCTTTCCAGCAGATCTTATTTCTGGACTCGCCCTCTGACTTGCGCAACGACCCCGGTGACAGAGCCGATCTCTATGATTTGGTGGCGCAGTTCAAGCAAAAGATAGGATTGCAGTCAGGCCAGGATCTTGCGCACCTGCAGCTATATCAAGTCATTAAGCAGTATGATGCCCAGGGAGGAGAGCGGGTGCAGCAGGAGGTGCAGGCGCAAATGAATACCAATCCAGCTCTCAATAGCAATTCCTTCCTGAAAGCCTATGTAGCGGCGAAAGGTGCTCAGGCAAGGGCCGCGGTGGTGGCCAGCCTGCCTAAAGAGAAGTTTGACCTGACTACTCTTGAAAACATCTTAGCCGGCATGCGCGAGGTGAAATCTCCCGAAGAGTTGAAACTGCTGCGTAAGGCCATTGCCATGTCAGCCATCGGGCAGTTGGAGGTAATGAAAGCCATGCACCCGGGTATGTCAGAGACCGAGGTGCAGGGAATCCATGAGTTTGTCTACAAAAAATACGGCGCAGAGTACGAAGGCTATCCGTCTATTGTGGGCGCGGGCAACAATGGCTGCATTCTGCACTACATCGAGAATGAGAAGCCCCGCCTAGGTAACGACTTAGTCTTGATGGACTTGGGAGCGGAATACCACGGCTACACCGCTGATGTGACCCGTACCATTCCGGCAAACGGAAAATTCACACCAGAGCAAAAGCAAATCTATGAACTAGTGTACGCCGCACAGGAAGCTGGTTTTAGGGAATGTAAGGTAGGAAACGCGTTTGGGGCGCCTAACGCTGCTGCCCAAAAACTAATGGCAGAGGGGTTGGTGAAACTGGGCATCATTCAGAAACCGGAAGAAGCCCGCCGCTACACCATGCACGGTGTTTCGCACTATCTTGGTTTAGATGTGCATGATCCTGGTACCTATGGTCCTTTTAAGCCAAACACGGTCATTACAGTAGAGCCCGGTATTTACATTCCGGAGGGCAGCCCCTGTGATAAGAAGTGGTGGGGCATTGGCGTAAGAATTGAAGACGATGTCCTGATTACGGATAAAGGCTGGGAAAACCTTTCGGTTGGTGCCCCGCGTACCGTGAAGGAGATAGAGGCTACCATGGGCAAGCCAAGCCCGCTGGATAATTTCAAGCTGCCGGTACTGAAATAAGCAGCCTAAAGTTCGTGAGTTGTAGTGTAAATTTTAGGGAGGGATTAACGCCTGATTTTGTAAATCGGGCATGAAAAAGATAGCAGCACGGCTTTGAGTAAGGTATCTTGCTCAGAATGCATGTTGTAAATAGAAAATTGTAGAAAACCATTTGTTAATAAAGGACTAAGCTCGTATATTTGCAGTCCTAAATAAAAATCAACTTCGCGATGGCAAAGAAAGCTAAAGGCAATAGAGTTCAGGTGATTTTGGAGTGCACTGAGCAGAAAAACTCCGGCGTACCTGGCATGTCTCGGTATATCACTACCAAAAACAGAAAGAACACTCCTGAGCGTTTGGAGATGAAGAAGTTCAATCCTTTCATGAAGAAAGTTACCGTACATAAAGAAATTAAATAACCATGGCTAAGAAAGTAGTAGCAACCCTGAAGACCGCAACTGGTAAGGACTGGGCGAAGGTAATCAAAGCGGTAAAGTCTCCTAAGACTGGTGCGTATACCTTCAGAGAAGAAATGGTACCTGTAGATCAAGTACAGGACGCCCTGAAAAAATAATTGCCGATATCGCATTGAAGATATACCTGTAAAAGTCCCTCCATACGCGGGACTTTTTTGGTATATCTTGATTTTTAATAATTCTTACATCCAATAGTACCTTAGAACACTATGGCGCTTTTCGGTTTCTTCAGCAAAGACAAAAAAGAATCTCTGGACAAAGGTCTGGAGAAAACCAAGACCAGCTTCTTTGACCAACTTAGCAAAGCCGTAGTGGGCAAGTCTAAGGTGGATGAAGAGGTATTGGATGAACTGGAGACTGTTTTGGTGCACGCTGATGTGGGAATTGGAACTACTGTCAAAATCATTGACCGCATTGAGAAACGCGTAGCCCGTGACAAATACGTGGGTACCTCAGATCTGGACCGCATCCTGCGGGAAGAGATCATGGACCTAATGGAGGAAAACACAGGAGGCGTAGCCGCCGATTTCACCCTTCCAGACACCGGTGGAAACCCGTACGTGATCATGGTAGTGGGCGTGAACGGAGTAGGTAAAACCACCACCATTGGTAAATTAGCCTCCCAGTTCCATAAAGCCGGCAAAAAGGTAGTTCTGGGCGCTGGTGATACGTTTAGAGCTGCCGCCGTGGATCAGCTTAAGATTTGGGGCGACCGCGTAGGCATACCAGTGATTGACCATGGCATGAACACAGACCCTGCTTCAGTGGCGTATGATGCCGTGAAGAAAGGCGTAGAGATGGGGGCTGATGTGGTGATCATTGACACCGCCGGTCGTCTGCATACCAAAGTTGGTTTAATGAACGAGCTTACCAAGATCAAGCGCGTGATGCAGAAAGTGATTGATGCAGCTCCTCACGAAGTACTATTGGTATTGGACGGTAGTACCGGCCAAAATGCCGTTATCCAAGCCCGTGAGTTCACCAAAGCTACTGAGGTAACTGCCTTAGCGGTGACCAAACTGGACGGAACTGCCAAAGGTGGTGTAATCATTGGCATCTCAGACGAGTTTAAGATTCCGGTGAAGTACATTGGCGTTGGTGAGCGCGTAGAAGATTTGCAGGTGTTTGACAAACGCGAGTTTGTAGATTCCCTATTCTCCAAAAAATAGTAAATGCTGTTTTGAATCTGTTTTAAATGAAATAGGCTAAAAACAGGTGAAGTTCCCTGCTTCAAATATTCAACTTGGAGCCACCTTTGTCACAAGTTTTCAACTTGCTTGATCTAAGAAATAAGAACTAAGAGGCTGATGCCACGCTGAAATTGAAAATTCAGATCATGATAGGTCCAGGTTGAATACTTGAACCAGAAATATAAGGCGCAAAGTAAACCAAACGCCCCGCTTTGGTTGTTGCCTACCATAACACAGATTACCTAAGACAGGCACGTGAAAGTAAGATCCCTTAAACAAGACAAATACAACGTTATCACACTGGGTTGCTCCAAAAACCTGGTAGACTCTGAGGTGCTCATGGGCCAATTGAAAGCCAATGATCGCCAGGTGGTGCACGACTCAGAGAAAGACGACGCTAACATTATTATTGTGAATACCTGCGGCTTCATTGACAATGCCAAGCAGGAATCCATTGATACCATTCTGCGCTACGCCGATGCCAAAGAAGCGGGCGCTATTGATAAACTTTACGTAACCGGTTGCCTTTCTCAGCGCTACAAAGACTCTTTGGAGGCGGAGATCCCGCAGGTAGATGCCTACTTCGGAACCCTGGAGTTGCCTCAGTTGCTGAAAACCCTGGAGGCTGATTACAAGCACGAACTCATTGGCGAGCGTCTGATCACCACGCCAAAGCATTACGCTTACTTCAAGATTGCTGAGGGCTGTAACCGTCCTTGTTCATTTTGCGCTATTCCTTTAATGCGTGGCAAGCACGTAGATCGTCCTATAGACAGTTTGGTGAAGGAAGCCACCCGTCTGGCCAATATGGGCACCAAAGAACTTATTTTAATTGCCCAAGACTTGACGTATTACGGTTTGCAGCACTACGGTGAGCGCAAACTAGCCGAGCTGTTACAGCGTCTCTCAGACGTGAATGGCATTGAGTGGATCAGAATGCAGTACGCCTACCCAAGCCAGTTCCCGATGGATGCCCTGGACGTGATGGTAGAGCGCGAGAACATCTGCAAGTACCTAGACATGCCATTGCAGCACATCTCAGACAACATGCTCAAAACCATGCGCCGCGGTATCTCCAAGCGCCGTACGCTGGAGCTGGTGGACACCATCCGTCAGCGCGTACCGAACATCGCTTTACGCACTACCTTAATTGCTGGTCACCCTGGTGAAACACAGCAGGACTTTGAGGAAATGTACTGCTGGGTGGAGGAAACCCGTTTTGACCGTTTGGGCATCTTCACGTACTCACACGAAGAAAACACACACTCGCACACTTTGGAAGACAATGTGCCGGATGAGGTGAAGCAAGAGCGTGCCGATGCCATTATGGAGCTGCAGCAAGGTATTTCCATGGAGATGAACGAAGAGAAAGTAGGCAACACCTATAAAGTATTGTTCGACCGTAAAGAGAGTGGCTACTTTGTGGGACGTACTCAGTACGATTCCCCGGAAGTAGACAACGAGGTTCTGGTACCAGCCGATAGCACCTACGTACGCTTAGGAGACTTCGCTAACGTAAAAATCACTGATTCCTCAGACTTCGACCTTTACGGCGAAGTAGTTACCAACAACTACGCTCCCGCAGAGAAAGAATCTTCCTCTCTTCATTTATAGACTGTTTTTTAGAAAACAACTCTAAATTAGAAAACAACTCTAAAACAGAGTGATACCATATTAATAGGTCCCGCAAGTTTTACCCTGTGGGACCTATTTGTTTTCAGCAATCAATGGCAGATGGCGTAGACACTCGTAGGACCTTAGGACACTAAGCGGTAGTTTCATTTGGCGGTATTGCGTGGATAGACGGGATATGCCCTGCTTAGAAAGTGTTTAGATGTTCTGGCAATATCCCTATTGGGGCTATCGCCCCACTGAAGTTGCAAACTTCAAGTCAAGATAGGTCCAAGTCGCAGACTTGAACCATGGAGATAGATTGAGAGGAAAATACCCATTTCTACTTTCACCTGTTCCAGTCTTTCTCTTGAGCGCCTCGCTTTTGGCCATAGATAGACTTTAGCTAAGAGGTACAGACAGCCCAGGCCGAAAGGGCAGTGCGAGAGGGGAAGACGGGGCCTCGCGGCCGTGAGCGCTTAGCGGCAACAATGAAAAGAGCCGTACCTGCACTCACCGATGCAGCGGAATTTACAAGGGAGCAGCCTAAGAAAAGCAGAACGCTTGAAAAAGAAAGGCATGATGCAGAAACTTTAGCAAAAGGTTTCCTGCAAGACACCATCCATCACCTACATAGAAACGTACTACGGGTATTATTCTAAAAATAGATTTTACCTTTGCACGGTAAGCGTGCTCAATGCCGCCCTACCTCAGCTATGAAAGTTTCCTGTATTGACTATAGCGCCACCGGTGCCTTTTCCTCTCTTGTGCTGGATTATCTGCAAAAAGATGCCAAACTCCAGCCGTTTTACGCTCATTTTCCCCAAATCAGCTCTTTTTCAACCCTCATCAAAGAGCGTCATTTCCCTGCGGAACAGCGTCAGGTGTTGGTAGACGAACTAAACCGCCAGTACCATGGCGTAGAAGCGTCAGAGGCAGTGCAGGCAAATATTTTAACGCTAGCCCATGAGCAGACCTTTACCATTACCACAGGGCACCAGTTAAATCTTTTTACAGGTCCGCTTTACTTTATTTATAAGATAGTAACAGCCATCAAGTCAGCGCAGGAACTGCAGAAGGCCTATCCAGACCAGAAGTTTGTGCCGGTGTACTGGATGGCCACCGAAGACCATGACTTTGCCGAGGTAAACCATTTCACCCTTTTCGGGAAGAAATACACCTGGGAGAGTGATGCAAAAGGAGCCGTAGGCAGGTTCTCTACCGATGGTCTGAACGAGCTTTTGGACGAGATGCCTGAAAGCTATCCGCTGTTTGAGCAGGCGTACACAGAAAGTGCTACCTTGGCTGAGGCCATGCGCCACATAGTGAACGGCTTGTTTGGTGAATACGGGGTAGTCTGTGTAGACGGAGACAATCCTGCCCTGAAACGCATCTTCAGCCCTGTTATTTTGAAAGAACTAACAGAGCAGGTGGGATATTCAGCCGTTACCGAGACCAATGCTGCCCTGGAAAAACATTACAAACCGCAGGTCATGGTGCGGGAAATTAACCTGTTTTACTTGGACAACAACCTGCGGGAGCGCATTGTGCAGGAAGGAGACACCTACAAAGTGCTCAACACAGAACTGGTTTTTACAAAGGAGCAGATGCTGCAGTTGGTGGAAGAGCAACCTGAGAAGTTCAGCCCGAACGTAGTGCTTCGACCTTTGTACCAGGAAATGGTGTTGCCTAACCTGGCCTATATTGGCGGGGGAGCTGAGGTGGCGTACTGGTTCCAGTTAAAGGACATGTTTGAGGCCTTCGGGGTACCGTACCCAGCGGTAATGTTGCGTAACTCTGCCATGTATGTTACCAAAGCCAATGCCCAGCGCATGGAGAAGTTGTGCCTCACTATAGAAGAAATGTTCTTGGAACTGCCAAGCCTGAAAAAGCGCCTGGCTGAACTCCTGAACCAGAAAGAAGTAAGTTTAGAATCCCAGCGTGCTGCGTTGGAGGAAGCCTTCCAGCAGGTAGAAGCTTTGGCCCAGTCCATTGACCCTACTCTGGTGAAAGCGGTGGGAGCCGAGTCCCAGAAAGCCCAGAACAGCCTGCAGATATTGGAGAAGAAACTGAACAAGGCCGTGGAAAGCAAAAACGACACTGCTTATAACCAGTTGGCTAATTTAAAGGAGAAGCTGTTCCCTACGGGTGTTTTGCAGGAGCGTGTAGACAACCTGCTTACCTACCAGACCAATAACCCGAACTTTATAAAGGAATTAGTGGCAGCCTTTGAGCCTTTTGCGTATTGTTTCACCGTTCTTCAGGAAGAATAAGATGGCCTTGAAAGCAGATCTTCGGAGAGAATACTTGCGCCGCCGCCGGGAAATTGCGCCTGAGGAGATGGAAGCCTGCAGTTACAAAATTGCAGACCTATTCTTCTCCCAATTCGACCTTAGACCGGGTCAAACGGTGCATACGTTTTTGCCCATTAAGCAACAGCAGGAAATCAACACCTGGCCTATTGTGCAACATTTGTGGCAGTTGCAGGTGCAGGTGGCCGTTCCCATCTCTCATGCCGAGGACATTTCTATGTCTCACTTCCTGATTTTTCCTGAAACTCGGTTTATGGAAGGTAGATGGGGCATTCCCGAACCTATCAATGCGCTGCCCATTCCGGAGGCTGAGATTGATTTGGCCTTGGTGCCGTTGCTAGCCTTTGATCTGAAAGGCCACCGAGCTGGTTACGGCAAAGGTTTCTATGATCGTTTTCTTTCTCTTTTGCCTAAAACAACCATAAAAGTGGGGCTTTCTCTGGAGCCTCCGGTTGAGATTATTGATGACGTGCATCCTCATGATTTACCTCTTGATGCGGTAGTCACTCCCACAAAGGTTTACAGGTTTCCAGTTGCAAAGCCTCACACAGATGCTTCTGGCAATCAGTAATGGTGTCCTCTTGAATGAATAAAGAGGAATGGCGTAAATCTATGCCTAGGAAGAAAGCATTTTCTTCAAGTAGGAGATCCTCTCAGTTCGGTTATTGTTCAGAATGACCCTTTTTAAGCAGCAAGCATAAACGTGAGCTGTTCCTTGAATTACTTTGTGTCAGAACATTTGCACACGCTCACTCTCTTTCCGGCTTTTCCTCTGATATAAGCCACGAGCATTCTTGGTTTACTAACAGCATTTAAGCAAAAAACGTCCACGCTCCCTACGGGGTAGGGTAAGATCTCTTTCATTAAGAGGCGCCTCTTTATCCGAACTCTACAAATACTGCCTTCCATAAGGTCATATTTTCTGTTTGCATTGAGTTAGCTGGAATCTCTCTTTTAGGTCAGTTTTTAGAAAAATGGGCTTAAAAGGAGAGTTCGAATCTATTAACAGAAGCAGTATCACTTAATAGAATTAAGTTCTCAGTTCTCAAGCCTTGACTTAAAGAGCGGATGCGTCTCAAAGTGTCAGAATTATATTTTTAGCAAAAGAGCTTCTATTCTGGTAGATGTTTTTATAGAAGTTTTATAAGGTTAAAAGAATGTTAAGAATTATTAGTCTGTTTTTAGGAGATATTTAATTTTTTGAATATAATCAACTAAGAAATTTGACATCCCTCTTTTAACCCCTTCATTATCTATCATCTAACCCCTAAATCTTATCAAAGCATGAAAAAAACTTTACTTCTCTTACTGGTGCTTCTTTCTTCGCTGAGCATGGCCTTTGCGCAGCAACGAGAAATCACCGGCAAGGTAACCGCCTCAGACGATGGCACCGCCTTGCCAGGCGTTAGCGTAGTGGTCAAAGGAACCACGAACGGGATCTCCACAGATGCAGATGGAAACTTCAGATTAAATGTTTCTAACAGTACTAGCGGTGCTGCCCCCGTTTTGGTGGTGAGCTACCTGGGGTACCTGGCCAAAGAAGTGCCAGTAGGGAGCCAAAGCGCTTATGCTATTTCTTTGGATCCAGATGCCAAGTCCTTAGATGAGGTAGTGGTGACGGCCTTGGGTATTCAGCGCAGTGAGCGGTCTTTAGGATATGCAACCCAGGAAGTGAAAGGAGAGAACCTGACCTTTACCAAAGAACAGAACGTGTTAGGCTCTCTGGCTGGTAAAGTAGCGGGGGTGCAGGTAACAGGTTCTTCCGGTGCCAGCATGGGCGGAACTCAAAAGCTGGTGATCAGGGGCGTGAACTCCATCAACGGTTCAAGCCCTCCTTTGCTGGTAGTGGATGGTACGCCTATTGCCAACACCAACTTTGCCGGAGACGCAGGAGCAGATTTCGGGAACCTGGGCCAGGACATCAACCCGGAAGACATTGAGTCGATCAACGTGTTAAAAGGTCCGGCTGCTTCGGCTTTGTATGGTATTCGCGGGCAGTATGGGGTGATAATGATTACCACCAAAAAAGGCGCGAAAGGTGCTAAGAAAGTAACGGTTCAGCTGAACTCTGCTTATTCTATTGAGAAGACGGGCAACTTTATGCCCTTGCAGAATATCTACGGTGGTGGCTCTAAGCAAACTTGGAATACGTTGCCCAATGGCCAGAAAGTGGTGCAATTAGAGGTGGACGAAAGCTGGGGGCCTAAAATGGACGGGACCCCGGTACGGCAGTTCTACAGCTTCTACCCCCAGGACCCTGATTTTGGGAAAGAGACGCCTTTTTTGCCGCACCCAGATAACATCAGAGACTACTATGAGACCGGTTCTAACCTGAACAATGGCGTTACAATCTCTGGCGGCGGGGAGAACACCAACTTCCGGTTAAGCTTCAATGACACCAGAATTGAAGGCGTAGAGCCTAACACCTTCCTGAGAAGAAACAACGTGGGGGTAAGCGCCGGCATTGACATCAGCAAGAAACTGAACGTCTCTACCAACCTCAACATTGCCACCAACAACGCCCGTCGGCCAACCCAAGGTTCTGAGTTTGGCGCCCGCTACACCAACCAGTGGTTCCAGCGGAGCGTGGACATGAACCGCATGCGGAACTACCGCTATGAAGACGGAAGCTTTCTGCAGTGGAACCTGAGAGCCGTGCCGTTAACTGGGGCTAACGCCGGGGTGGTGACCAACTTTAAAGCGCTTTACTGGAACAACCCTTTCTTTGAAGCCTATGAAAACCCGATAGATGATAGCAGAGACCGCCTATTCGGAGATATTGGAGTTACATACCAGGTGCTGCCCGTTTTAAAACTGAGTGGTTTTGTGCGCGGTGATATGTACACCCAGAACATTGAATCCAGAATTAGCTTTGGCGGACAAGAAGCAGTGCCTGCCTATTCCGTAGGGAAGTACCAAGGGCAACAGATGAACTATGAGTTCCTGGCCCAGTTTGACAAAGAGTGGGGTGAGTTCTCTATCAATGCCAACTTAGGAGCTAACCTGTTCACCGACCGATACACCTACTTGAGCATGGCTACCGTAGGTGGTCTTTCAGCGCCGGGCTTCTACAACATTGACGCCTCCATTGACCGCCCGGCTACCTCTTCTTACTTGCATAGAAAAGAAGTGCGCAGTGCCTACGCCATGGTGTCACTGGGGTACAAAGACACCTACTTCCTTGATGCCTCTTTGAGAAACGATAACTCCTCGGCCTTGCCGCCAGAGAATAATTCTTACTATTATCCGTCTCTTTCTGGGTCTTTCGTATTCAGCGAGTTATTGGACTGGAACCCGCTTTCTTTAGGTAAACTGAGAGTGAGTTACGCCCAGGCCGGTTCTGATCTTGCTCCATACCAAACTACTTCCTTCTACAACGTAGGAACCGTTTACGCTGGTACTACCAATGTGAACACACTGGCCGTACCAGATAACCTGAACAACCCATTGATTGAACCGTCTTTCGCCCATTCGTATGAAGCGGGTATGGACCTGAAGTTCTTCCAGAACCGGTTAGGGTTGGATATGACCTTCTACCGTCAGAAGAACGTGAACCAGATCATTCCGCTGCAGGTCTCTGGTACCAGCGGGTATGCTTCCACTACTATTAACGCCGGATTAATTGAGAACAAAGGGTTTGAGCTGGCTTTGTCAGGTACACCCATAGATAAGAGCTTTATCACTTGGAACTCTACCTTCAACATTGCCAGAAACAGAAGCAAAGTGGTAGAACTAGCGCCGGGCATCAATGTGTACAACCACTACTCCACTACCTACTCTGCCACTACCAGTTATTTGAACTCGTATGTTGGGCAGGAATTTGGAGCATTGGTGGGCCAGACCTACCAGCGCGATGAGGCTACCGGTAAAATCCTGTTGAATGCCAGCGGAATTCCTCTTTTTACGGCAGCTACCCACAATTTTGGAAGCGTGCTTCCAGATTTCACGGGTGGTTTCCAGAATTCAGTGCGTTTATGGAAGTTTGATGTGTCTGCCATGATTGATTACCAGGTGGGCGGACAGTTCTTCAGCAGATCTAAGATGCTGGCCATGAGAACCGGTCAGGCGGCAGAGACCGCTGCGCTGAATGACAACGGCAAGAACGTACGCGACCCCGTTTCTGAAGGCGGCGGTGTGAAAGTAAACGGCATCTATGGCCCAGGAACGCCTAAGGCCGGTCAGGAAGTAACCCTTTATGTGAACCCTCAAACCTACTACGGAACTGTAGCCAGACGTATTTATGATGATTGGTTATATGATGCCTCTTACGTGAAACTGAGAGAGGTTCGCATTGGCTACACGCTGGACAAAGCAATGCTGGGCAAGCTTCCTTTTGAAAGAGTTGGGCTGGCGCTCATCTCCCGTAACGTAGCCCAACTATGGCAGAAAGCGCCTAAGGGATTAGATCCTGCAGAACTCTCCTCCGGCGGCCAGGCCATTAGCTGGTATGAGTCAGGTCAGTTGCCTACGGTGCGTTCTTATGGGGTTAATCTTAACATCACTTTTTAATCTGAATCACAATGAAGAAGTTATATATCATTCTTTTGGCGGGGCTGCTTCTGGGGAGTTGCAACAATTTTGATGAAGATCTCAACATCACGCCAAACTCACCCAGCACGGCATCTGGCATGCAGCTGTTGGCCAATGCCATGCTATCTCTTCCGGGATTAAGTTCTTCACCGCAGGGCGAGTTCATGGCGCAGTACCTGGCCGAGACCCAGTACCCAACGGCTTCGCTTTACCCTACTGGAGGTACTAGCTTTTATGGCTTATACCAGGGACCATTGATGAACATTGAAGAGGCGCTTAATTCAAAGGACTTAAGTGCTCTCCAGGGCCCGGTTGTAAACCAATTGGCTGTTGCCAAAATTCTGAAAGCGTATTATTTCTGGCATATCACAGATAGATGGGGCGATGTACCATACACCGAAGCTTTAAAAGGTAACAAAGGGTTCACTCCTAAATATGACACGCAAGAGTCTATCTACAACAGCTTGTTCGTGCTGTTGAAAGAAGCCAATGACCAGATTGTGCCCGGCAATGTCACCAATGACATCATCTACAACGGTGACATGACCAAGTGGAAGAAGCTGGCCAACACCATCAGGTTGTTGATGGCCCTACGCATTTCCAAAGTAGACCCTAACAAAGGAAGAACGGAGTTCAACGCGGCCTTAACAGATGGCATCATGGCCAGCAATGCAGATAGCTTCGTGTTTAGACACCTAGCCGATGCAAACAACCAAAACTACTGGTACGGGGAAGTGAACAGAGGCCGTGAGTGGTGGGCCTTGACCAAAACGTTGGTAGACTACCTGAAACCAGTGGCTGACCCAAGGTTACCTGTCTTCGGACAGCCAACAAGAACTTCGGGGGACTATATTGGTTTGCCGTTTGGTACCACGGTCGGAATGCCTAACGTGGCGGGTTACTCGTTGTTAGGAACCGCCATCTACGCGCAAAACGCCACCATCTACCTGGTGACCTATCCGCAGGCCCTGTTTGCGAGAGCGGAAGCTGCTAAACTAGGCTGGATCCCGGGCGGAGACGTTGAAGCGAAAACCAACTACGAAGCAGCCGTACGCAACTCGGTGATTCAATGGACGGTAAGCCCTACGGTGACCACTGCCGCTGCTACGGCCAATGCCAATACACTGTTAACGAAGCCCGGAATAGCCTATGACCCAGCCAATGCCCTGCAGCAGATTGGGACCCAACGTTGGATCCACCTGTTCATGCACGGCTATGAAGGCTGGGCGGAGTGGAGGAGAACGGGTTATCCAAACAACCTGATTCCTTCGGGCGGAAACAACGTGCCCACAAGACAGATGTACCCGTCAGATGAGTCTTTCCTGAACGCCACCGGCTACAGCGCCGCAGTGCAGCGTTTGAATGGAGGAGACACTCTGTACGGGAAAGTTTGGTGGGATGTAGACTAATTTTCCCAAACACATATAAATAGAAAAGGCCGGTTGTTTACCGGCCTTTTTTGTAGAAACCCTCCAAAGCAGGGTGACCCGTTCCTGGGTAGTTTGCTACTGTTCTTCAAAAAAGGCCAGCAAAGCGCCGGCGTAACTTTCGTCCCAGCCTTCGGTGATATCTGTATAAGCTTCGTCTGGAATGTTGGTTTGTTTGACCTCCATGGAGCAGCCCTGCTTGTGCGGGTGTAGCTTGATGGTGACAATGGAGTCTTCGGGTTCACCTTCAAAATACCACTGCTGCACTATCTTTTTGTTTTCCTCAAACTCCAGGTTCTTACCCACAATGCTGTCTCCCCAAAGTGAGAACTCAGTACCAGGTTCTGTAGACATTTCGGCAGGTTCACCGGTCCAGATTTCCATGGTGATGGGGTTGGTGAGGGCTATATATACTTCCTCTGGGGTAGCCGGCAGGAGGTAATACTTCTTGAATTCTTTCATAATAATAGTAGTGGTAGAGGTGTTAGAGAGAAGGTAAAATGGGTACAGTTAGGCTGGTGCTTTCTGCTTCTACTTTATTTCTGTGATGTCGCCCGTGGGCGATATTTTGAATCGTTTGCGGGTAACGGTCAGCTTTCTGGTATTGGGTATTTCATTGTATTCGGCATCAAACTTCCAACGGGTGGTGCTGTCCAGGTGGACAATGGTGAAGTCTTTCTGGATGGTGTACTGTTCGCTGTGCTTGAACCCGGGCTCCTCGCCGCAAGGATTGACTTTAAGGTTCTGCTCGTCCAGTTGAACTCCTTTCTGATTGTACGTCCTGATTCTGGGTACCGTCTCATCGGCGGGGAAGAGCAGGAGCAGGGCGCTTACATTCCCACTGATGGCAAGCCGGCGATAAGGAAGCTCGTGCGGTTTTAAGTAGGCGCTGGCAGCCGTGGTGTCTAACCTGGGGCCCAAAACATACTCAAACGAGCAGGTAGCTTTAAAAGGCAAAGACAAGACGGGCAGTTCAGAAACGAAGCTGCTAAAAGAAACGGCAGGTGGCGCATCTATCACCGCTTCTACCGAAGGATTGGTCTCATACTGGGCGGTATTGTCTCTGGAGCAGGATACACAAAAGAGCAGAGAAAGCCACAAACAGGGCAGAAGTTTCTTCATAGACGCTGTATACGGAAAAGAATATATAAAAGAATTGACCGAAAGAGGGAAGAGGTTGCACACAGAGAAATTTCAGCCAAACTTGAATGGGCTTTTGGGCTTGTTTTCTGAAGAAGAGGTCATAAATAGAAGCGAAGAACAATGCTGGACGCTGTATCATGATAGAGGCATGAAAAAAAGCCGCAGTCAGGTGAATGACTGCGGCTTTTGATTTACAACTATAACAGAATATCTATTCTTCGTCTTCAGGAGTGGCGGTGCGGCCCTGAGGCTTCTTGTTGTTCTGCTCGGTTTCTTTGTTGATCTCCGTGATGTCTACGGTTTGGGAGAAGTCACCTAGCAGGTGTTTAGAGAAGTAGTCAGCGGTCATCCAGAAAGAGTACTCTGTCATATCACCGTAGCCGTGGCGTTGGCCAGGCATGATTACCAGGTCAAACCGTTTGTTGGCTTTGATCAGGGCGTCTGCCATTCTGATGGTGTTGGCCGGGTGCACGTTGTTGTCTACGTCACCATGAGTAAGCAGCAAGTGTCCTTTCAGGTTCTTAGCCAAATCTGGGTTCTTGTCAATGGAGTACTGGAAGGTGGTATCGCCTTTGGCGGTGATCACCTCTTTTACGCCGTGGTGTTTCTCAGACCACCAGCGGTTGTAAATGTTGTTCTCGTGGTTACCAGCGCCAGAAACCGCCACTTTAAAAAAGTCTGGGTACACCAACATGGCAGCCGTAGACATGAACCCTCCACCAGAGTGGCCGGTAATGCCTACTCTGTCAATATCAATGAAGTCATGTCTGTCTGCCAGTTGCTCCACGGTGGCTTTCTTATCGGCTAGGCCGTAGTCGCGCAGGTTGCCGTAGCCGTAGGTGTGGTACCACTTGGAGCGGGCCGGGTGACCACCACGGTTACCAACGGTGATCACAATGAAGCCCATTTGCGCCAACCGGTCCATACGGTCCATGCTCCGGCCGAAGGCTTTGTTCACGGCTTCAGTTTGTGGGCCCGGATAGATGTACTCTATGATGGGGTATTTCTTGGTAGAGTCAAAGTCAAAAGGTTTGTACATGACACCGTATAGATCGGTCACACCGTCATCCGCTTTCACTTTAAATGGCTCAGGGAATTTGTAACCGGCAGCCATTAAGCTAGACAAATCAGCGGTTTCCAGGTCCATTACTTTCTTGCCGTTGCTGTTATACAGCACCGATTTAGGCACGGTGTTCACGCGCGACGAGGTATTCACAAAGAACGTGCGGCTGTCGTTCATGCTGGACTGGTGGTCAAAGTTGCCGGGGTTCAACAGCTTCAGGCCAGAACCGTCAAAGTTCACGCGGTACAGGTGCAGGTAGTAAGGATCTTCCTTGGCTTCTCGGCCGTTGGCGGTGAAATAAAGCACACGGGCTTTGTCATCAATGCCTACAATCTCTTCGCAGTGGAAAGCGCCCTTGGTAATTTGGTTTTTCAGTTTACCGTTACGGTCATACAGATAGAAATGCGCCCAACCGTCACGCTCAGACCAGTGGATCAATTCGTTGCCGCCGTTCACCAGGCCTACGCGGCTTACCTCCACGTACGTGTTGAAACGCTCGTCAATCAATGGTTTCACAGTCCCTGATGGAACATCTATTGACAACACGTCAATTCTTTTCAGGTCACGGCTGGTGCGGGTGAAGTAGATGGTGTTGTTGTCCCCGTGCCAAAGGTTAGCGCGGAACTCATCATCACGGGAGCTTTGCTTGGCGGGAGCCGGCCACACAGAGATTTCCTGGTCTTTGAAGGCGGTGGCGTTAATTTTCTTAGCTGTTTTGTCAGCTAAGTTAAACAGCAGCAACTCTCTGATAGGAGCCTCTTTCTCGCCAGGCATCTGGTACTTGTAAGTTTCCAGCGCCGGACGTCCAGCAGCGGTGTTGTGCAACACCCACAGGTCTTTCACCTTGCGAGCATCGGTGCGGGTCATGATGAAGTGCTTAGAGTCCGGCGACCACATGATGAAAGCGGGCTTGCGGTTCTTCTTGTTTTTCTCCCGCTCCACGTTGGTTTCCCCGTTGGTATCACCGTACGTGTAGTGCTCCACACCATCAGTGGTGAATTTAGTTTCTACAATGGTAGAGTCTTTCTCGTTCTTAAGGGCTTTCTCGTAGTTGGCGCGGTCCATCCAATAGAGGTTGTGCTCCTTGGCGAACACCACAAACTTCTGGTCTGGTGAGATAGAGGCCCAGGTAGGTTTACGCTTCGGCTTGTTGAACTCCTTTAGTTCGGTGAGTTTACGGGTAGCCAGGTTGTACTGGAAGTAAAAGACCTTCTTCTCCAGTGAGTCGGCGGCCTTTTTATCAACGCGGTCTTTCTTTACCTGGTCAATGGTGCTTTTCACCTCAAACTGCACGTTCTTCTCGTCTTCAGTAAACTTAAGGTTCTCCAGTGGAAGTTGCTGCGCATCAAACGGGTCGCGTACCACCAGGGTAATGTCGGCGGCCAGTTGATCTGTGTTGAAGATGGCTTGCTTTGATTTCTTAGCCGGATCTACAATGTACCAGTTCTTGCCGTTGGTGGTCTCATACATGTACCAGAACCGGTCTGTATGCTTTAACCAATGCGGATCAAGGCTGGTGGTGAAAATAAGCTTTTCTAGTTTTTTAGGGGAGAAACGGGAGGCCAGCCGGTAATTGGCTTTCGTGGGCGACGTAGTTTGCGCCTGTCCTCCCAGGCTTACCAACAGAAAGGCAGCCAGAAAGTAAAGAATTCTCATGTAAGAGGTTTTGTTTGTGTGTTTTGGAAGCTTGAAGATACGAAACTTAGGGTTGTTGTTAATGGAATTAGGAAGGCTGATCTACGCTTTTCACTTCTTTATAAAGCGTTTACTTTCACCTGGGAAAATTCCCCCTTTGTAGAATCAGATGGACGAGACGCTTTTATCTTCTTTTGCTGAAAACAGCCCTAAAAGGCGTTACAAAGATTTCACCCCCCGTGTCATCTCCCTTTTGCCGGGTGGGCCAGGCAGCGCTTCCACGGTAAAGCCGGCGGCTTTCAGGCTGCGTTTGAAGCTTCCTTTGGCGCAGTAGGTGACCAGTGTGCCGCCAGGAGCCAGGCAATCATACATCTTTTGGAAGATGGCGTCAGTCCACAAATGAGGTTGTTTCTCCGGGGCGAAGGCATCAAAGTAGATGAGGTCATAGCTTTCCGGGGCAGGAGCAAAGGCTTCCAAATCCGTTTCCAGCTTACGAAGGGTGAAATGAGGGGAAATGGAAACGGGTTGCTCCCACGGGGCATCGTGAAGGGGCTTGAAGAAGTCAAGCAACTCAGGGTTGAGGATGAACTTGTCAAACTGCAGTTGGGCTACCACCTCGGGCGTAAGCGGGAACTTCTCCAGGGTGTCGTAGTACACATCAGCGCCGGAGGCGAGGACATGCTGCAAGGTGAGTAGGGCATTCAAACCGGTACCGAAGCCCACCTCCAGCAGGCGCACCGTAGTCAAGCGTTCCAGAGCAGCCTGTAAGCCCATTTTGATGAACACGTGCAAAGACTCCTGCAGCGCCCCGTGTACCGAGTGGTAATGCTCGTTCAACTCTGGGACAAATAGGGTAGTGGAGCCGTCTTTGGTTTGCCTTACTTCAAGATTCATACAGCAAAGGTAGAGGTATGAATCAAGAATCAGAAACAGGCAAAGACAGAGGTGGCGCTACCGTGAAGTAGACCTCTGTTTTAATCTATGGTTAGGTGAAAGAAAGGCGTTTAGCGCCCCTTTTTTGAAAAGAAATCAATAACTCTTAGTCAATATACCCTTCGTACTGTATACCGCTGATCTTACCTTTAGACAGGTTAAACCTGAGCCACGAGTTACGTTCCCAGTCACAAACTTCAATCACGTTCTTCTGCTCCTTTATGAAAAGTTTGTAGCCCTGTAGCTTCTCTAAAAGGTCTTGCCGGGACATACCTACTTTGATGCCGTTTTTCAACGCTAGATTGGGGCTTTTAATGTCAGCGTAAGACAGCAGGAAGCGCTTGGTGTAGATAGGGTAGTACAACTCCACCGTACTGGAGTCAAAGTTGAGCATAACGAGCGTATCAATGTAGCGGGCGTTATGCAGGTTTGTGACGGTGTCTTTCACAATCTTGCATGCAGTACGCACTTGCTCTGTATAATGCTTTAATACTGGCTCTGCTACGGGCAGGAAAGGGTTGTTGATGAACGCTGAGGCCTTAGTTACCTCTGGGTGTTCTTCAGAAAGCATTTCTACCCGTTGGTAGAAGGCCTTAATACTGGCAGTGTTGTTGTAATTAGGTTGATATACCCGTTTAGTGCCGGTGCTCTTAGGCCTTGCGCCCACAGCTGCCACCTGCGGAGTATCAGGTTCCTGTTTTTCTTGACAGCCACCATACGCCCAAAGAGGGAGCAAAAATAAAAGCACGATCAGCCGCCGCATACCAGTTTCAGAAATAAAAGAAGAGTTTTGCAAGATTGGTATGCTGTATACGGTAAACCACTCTGCAAAGCTACGTAGAAGACACAGATTTTTATATTTTATTAAGACTGGTATCCTTATGGATACCCCACGGGTAGCGAATTATAAGTTACATAATATTTCTTATAATTAAAATAAATTTTCTGGCAAATAGTGTTTGCTCTGAAGAAGCTTTTTTGCTATCACTTGGTTTTTCTTTGTTTATAAGTAGATAAGGGTCTTCTAATTATTGGCCTGTGAATTTTAAATCATTTTAAGGCTGTGGCAGACGCAAAAAGCGGCTGAGGTAACAAAATGGGTTATAACCAGTTTATCACCTCAGCCGCTATATCAATGCTTTTGTACAATTCAGGTATGCCAGAACTAACTTTTGTTTTGGGGCAGATTTTTAGAAATTACCTTTAAAAGAGACTAAGGTTTTCTGAAACGGCCCTGTGAAGGCGGACGGCCAGATGCCTGCGCATCTACTGATTCTTCATGAGGTATTTCCCGTACTTCAATTCTTACAGAGTTGTGGTTGGGGGTCACCGTCTGTCCGTAAGTATCGGCAAATTCCTGGGTGACTTCTGCCCCGAAGAAGATAATAAGCGAAGAATAATACACCCAGGAAAGCAGGATGACCAAGGAGCCGGCAGCTCCATAGGAGCTGTCAAAATCACTTTGGCCCAGGTACCAGCCAATCAGGTATTTTCCCAACAAGAACAGGAAGGCCGTTGCCGCGGCACCTACCCACACATCACGCCAGCGAATAATAGCGTCTGGCAGGTATTTGAAGATCAAGGCGAAAAGTAGCGTGATGAGCCCCATGGAAACGATCACATCCAGCAGGTAGATGAAAATAACGGCTATTCCCGGTAGCAGGCGTTGCAGATAGTCTGTGAGAACTCCAATGGCAGCACTTACCACCAAACTCACCAGCAGCAGAAAAGAAATGCTCAAAATCATCCCGAAGGAAAGCACCCGATCCATTATCAGCTTCAGGATGCCGTTTTTAGCTTTGGTTTTTAGGTTCCAGACATTATTCAAAGACTCCTGCAGAGTCACAAAAATGGTGGTGCTGGCAAAAACCAACGTTCCTATCCCTATCCAGGTAGCCAGCGGGCTAGGGCCTTCCAAGTGCAGTTTCGCCATCATGGACTCTATCTCGGTGGCGGCCTCTCTTCCTACCAAACTGCTGATCTGAGTGTCCAACTGCCCGGTGACTGCTTTCTCGCCAAAAAAGAAACTAGCAGAGCGCACCACAATAAACAGCAGCGGGGGTAAAGAGAAAATAGTGTTATAGGAAAGGGCCGCCGCCAACCGTAGGGAGTTGTTTTTCATGAACTCCGAGGCGGAATTTGTTAGAATAGCAAAAATGCCTCTTGCTGTATACTTAGCCATTCGCGTTTAAGTCAGGTAGTGATTACATGAACCTACGGGAAGATGTAAGCAATTGTTGATGTAGAACTGCTCGTTAAAGAAAGAGTTCTGGCCAGGAAAGCATGAAATCAGGTCTATTTTTGTACCTTTGGAGGTATATACCAGTCCTTGTTCTATGAGAGCGTTCCTGATCCTGTTTCTGTTGAGTTGCAGTCTGTTGTCTATGAAGTGCCAAACCAGCGCCCCGGCAGCCCAAGGTTCGGCCGATGCCAAGGCTGCGGCCATTGCGCAGGAAGTGATGCAAGCCTTGGGTGGCAAAAAAGCTTGGGACAATACCCGCTACCTGGCCTGGACCTTTAATAACCAGTACCACCTCTGGGACAAGAAAACGAACGATCTGCGATACGAAAGGGGCGACTCTCTGGTGGTGATCAGTAACCTGGATACAAAGCAAGGCAAGGTGTTTCTACGCGGAACCCAGGTCACCGACACGACCAAAGCCAATCCGCAGCTTCGGCGCATGTACCCCACCTGGGCCAACAATTCCTACTGGTTTATCATGCCTTACAAACTGCAGGACGCAGGCGTTACCTTGACGTACGTAGGAGAGGGAAAAACCCAAGCCGGCGCCTCTGCCGACATCCTGCAAATGACCTTCAACAAAGTGGGCGTCACACCAGACAACAAATACCTGCTGGCCGTGGACAAGCAGAGCCGCTTAATCACAGAATGGAACTACTTTGCCAAATTCACCGATGAAAAGCCCGCTTTCACCCGCCCCTGGACAAACTATCAACGCTACGGAGACATCATGCTCTCTTCGGGCCGCAGCACAGATACAGCAGATCGCCTGAACATCCGGGACATAGCCGCCCCTGCCTCGGTAGCGCCTGAACTGTTCAACAGCTCTACCCCAATTAACAGAAGCCAGATTAAGTGAGTGAGTGAGTGAGTGAATGGATTGCTTCTGCTGCGCTTTTCAGAATTTAGCTAGAAAATATAATATTTTCTGCAAGCAGATGGCCGCACTCCTATAGAGGCCATCTGCAATCACTCAACAATTCTATTAAGTTAGCATTCACTCATTCACGCAATCTTCCATTCACTCATTGGAAAGAAAGCGTGAGTTTGCCGGAGGCCAGGAAGTGCGTGCGTACCCCAGAGGGTGTCACGTAAAGGGTATCTGGTTCAAGGGAGAAGTTAGCACCCTGCAGGAGAACTTTATCCTGTAGGTAGTTTTCCTTAAGACCTTGGTTTAGCGAGGTTCTGATGTTGGCGAGCTGAGCTTTCACCGGGAACGTCATTTCCTTTTCCATTTGCGCTCTGAATCTGTTCTGCAAAAGCCATTGCGCCGTGTTCACCAGTTGGTCCCGGGTCTGGATAGTGTACTCCAGTTCTCTTACTTTAATGCTTTGGGAGGCCGCGTCATAGTAGGGCGTGGCCTGTAACCGCACATTGCCCTGGAACTTCTTCGTGAGGAACGCCGCTTTAGTAGCCCCGCTCACATTTAAATTCAGGAGAAGCTGAGTGCCTTTCCCGCTGAGGGCTACATCATGCACCGTAAGTTGGTGCCTGCCTTCTTCAAAACTGAACGACTTGTTTTTAACTTCCTGCTGGAGCACCTGGGTGAGGTACTCATAAGAGATGTCGCTGGCCACATTGAGTTGCGCCTGCGGCGGAAGGTTGCGCGATGGAATGAAGTTGGGCAAGGTAGCCGCTTTGGCCAAAGCAGGTTTCTGCCCTGAGACTACGTTGACAAACGCATCAATCCCAATCTGCAGGCTCAGTTGATCTTGTTGAAGCTCCAAAGGGGCCAGCCGCACGGCCTGTGGTACAATGGAAAGCCAGGTATTGTATTGCGTGCTCAACTGAACCGGTGCCTGAAGCTGTTGCCATGCCTGCCCCAGATACGTCTGCAGCGGAATACGCTTCTGCAATTCCTGATCCAGGAGCAGGAGCATGGGGTTGAGTTGGGCTTTGAGTCTGGATTCAATAAAGGGAGCCAGGTTGATGTTTAAAGGACCTAATGAGAGAGTAGGCTTGCGTGCACCCCAGGAGAAATCTCCGGTCGTATAGCTTTTTAAAGTGTACCCGGGCAGGATTTGCATCCGGCTCTCGGTACGTACGGTTACCTCAAATTCGGTTTCTTCTGTTTTCTGAATCTTTTTGCACAACTCGCAGGCGTTCCACTGCCATCGGCCTTTGGCCCAGATTCTGAGAGGAACTTCCATGTACAGCTTGCTGAACTCAGTACGCAGGTTAATGGCGCCCAACTTGGTGACTTTGACCATAAGTTCATCGTCTTCCAGGTTGTTGTCCTGGTACAAAACGCCCGTGAGTTCCTGGTTCAGGCGGTCCTCCAGCACCTTCACCGGAATAGAAACCGGCAACGTAATGGTAGAAAGTTGGAGTTCTGGCAGGGGCGGGGCTGCCACTTTTGCCTCATTACCTGTCGTATCTGTGAGGGTGGTTGACTTTTGGCAGGCCATATGAGAAAAGAGGCCTACCACAAAAAGAAAGAAGAAGAGAAAGCGCCGCCTTAGCATGCCGTAAAGTTAATAATCCTTTTTAAAGGCAGGAGGTAGTTTGAAGGCCCTTTTGAGTAAACAGCTCTAAAACGGCTACTCTTTGCAGGCAACTAACCGGTCAAGGAATTTCTTAACCTCTGCCTCAGAAGAAAGCAGGGCGCAGTCACGTAAGGTGCCCCTGAAGTAAATGGCAAAGAACGGAGTGCCCGTAAGCTTCACTTCCTTGCTGGAAACAGGGTTTTCAGAGGCTTCCATTTGCAGGAAAGTGACCTCTTTATAAGTAGGATCTTCAGAAAACGTCTTGAAAGAAGGAGCCAGTGCCTTGCAGATAAGGCAGTCTTCATCTATAAACTTCACAATTACCCGCTCCCGTTGGAAAATAATGTTTCTTAATTCTTTATCAGAGGAGGTCTGGATAGCCATCATGTTGGATAATATTGGTCTGAACTACAGATAACGAGGATAAACAGACATAAGTTGAAAAACTATGCTTTTGTTCAAATAGTACTACGCAGGGAGAAGAAATGATTTAGAAACCACAAATAGTGGTTTTGATTGCACTTAACCTGCCGGGTCTAAGGTATTTACTCCTTTTCCAGCACCCACTCTTTTTTGCAAATTGCCGCTTGCCCCAGCGCCTGCCCCAGTTCTTGGTCTGAGGAAAACTGCAGTTGGGTGAGGCAGCGGGACTCCACGCTTAACGTAAATTGTTTCTCCTGGAAAGGCCACGGGGATACTCTAACCGTTCCGGTTTTCAGGAGCGTAACTTCATACCGGATTTGATCTGGCCCATTGCTGATTTCCAGTGCCCGTTCCATTTCAGGTAGTTCATTCCGGCAGAGGATGAGGGAAAAGCGGTCGCACCACTGCATGAAGTCATAAGCATATTGGGCCTGGGCTTTGCTGACTTTCAAGCCTTGCCGCCACTTTTTCTGGGAGGCGAGTTGTTCATCCAGAAAGTCATCCCATAGTTTTTTCTGGCCGCGCAATTCCTCATATAAAAAGGAGAGGTGCATGCTAGTGAGCAGGCTTCGCCACCGGCCCTGGAAGTTTGCCTCCTTCAAGACCTGCTGCGCCTGTTCCAGGCAAAAAGGTAATTGGGTGAAATTGGCTGGTGCCCCGGCGGGAGTAAGGGCGTAGCGGCCGGTCAAGTCCCGCTGCCCATCATCATGCTGCGCGATGGCGGCCAGGGTCTGCATGAAATGGAGTGGGCGTTTCTCGGCCTGCCACGCAAAGGCTATCTCTGACGCCAACAGGGCGTGTGCCTGCTGGTAGATGATCTCCCAACCTTTTTCATGCGGATTTACAATCATAGCGCGTCTTTAAGCCATTGTTGCTTACGCCAGTTTGGGCTGGCGTAAGCAACGAAAGATTGTACGGTGTATGCGCAAAATAAGCTTTGTGGTTTTTACTGAGTTTTTCTGAAAACGTACTGAAAACACCATAGAAGGATAACTATCTCCTGTACCGTTTCTGCTTAGAAGCCTTTTATATGCTCTTTTTAGAAAATGAGCATAAAAAGCCCGGCACTGGAATCAATGCCGGGCTGTAAAAGGTATTATGTGGGGACTAGAACACAAAGCCTAGACGCAGACCGCTGGTCACGCTAGGACCAAAGTAAAAGCTTCCGGCCTCACCGTCAAACGTTCTGGAAGACCCGTTAGACGGGTTTACTTCCACATCGCCTTCAGTTATGTATTGAAAGCCCAATCCGAACTCAACACCCAGGTACACGTGCTTGGCAAAGTAATAATCAGCACCGGCTACAACACCCAATCCTAAACCAAAGTAGTTGCGGTTAGTGATGTTGAAGTTGTTTCCGTTGTTGCTCCAGGCACCTTCTATGTCAGCATTTGGGTTTTCCTCGCTAGCAAAAAGCTTAGAGAATCTGATCTCGCCCCCTACATAAGGAGAAAGGCGTTCAGTACCAGCAAAGTGCTTTTCGATGCCAGGGGCAAACTCTATGCGGGTGGAGGTGCGGTTGTAATCATCATTGAAATCGTCATTCTGCACCTGCAGCGAGAAAGACGTTCTAACAGCCGTGGTAGGGCTCAGGAAGTAACGACCGCGCAACTGGCTTGCTCCCAGTCCAACGGTGCTGCCTTCGGTTAAATTTAACTGAACCTCGGCGGTTACGTCACCAGCAGCAGGTTTAATGTCCTGGGCCGCAGCGACGAAACCTAACGAAAGGCAGCAAGTGGCGGCAAAGAGAAATTTTTGAAACATGTTTTTAAGAATTAATAAAAGGTATATAGAGGGGCAATATTAAGGAAGCAGAATGTATTTGTGGTAGCCAAACCGCAGCAGGAAGCACGTTTCTAAAGCAAGCTGTTAAAAGTGAAGAAGATAAAATTTTGGCGCTGGTTTGCTTTCAACCTGATTTCTGGAAAATAGGACAAAAAAGAAGTCCCTCCCGGTTTTAGCCGGGAGGGACTTCTTTCAATAGATCTTGGTAAGGTGTTTCGCTTTGTCTGATTAGTTGTTGATCCGTTTCAGGTGCCGGAGCATGTCATCGGTCATGGTGTGCAGGTCATACTGCGGGTTCCAGCCCCAGTCCTGGCGGGCAGCGCTGTCATTGATGCTCTGTGGCCAGGAATCTGCTATCTGCTGGCGGCTGTCTGGGTCGTAGGTAATGGTGAAATCTGGGTAGTGCCGCTGGATACTGGCCGCAATCTCCTGCGGGGTGAAACTCATGGCCGCCAAGTTATAGGAAGACCGTACCTTCACTTGTTCAGCGGGCGCGTGCATGAGGTCAATGGTGGCCTTGAGCGCATCTGGCATGTACATCATAGGCAGACGGGTGTTCTCGCTTAAGAAACATTTGTACGTGCCCAACGCCAAGGCCTGGTGGTAAATATCGACGGCATAATCTGTGGTGCCGCCGCCAGGCAGGGCTTTGTAGCCAATAAGGCCCGGGTACCTGAGGCTGCGCACATCTAACCCATATTTGTTGAAGTAGTACTCGCACCACCGCTCGCCGGCCTGCTTGCTGATGCCGTACACGGTGTTGGGGTCCATGATGGTGTCTTGTGGAGTGTTTTGGCGGGGCGAGTTAGGGCCGAAGACCGCGATGGACGAAGGCCAGTACACTTTCTCCACTTTCTGCTCCAGCGCGAAGTCCAGGACGTTGAACAAACCGTCCATGTTCAGGCGCCAGGCAAATTTAGGGTTCTTTTCGCCGGTGGCGGAAAGGATGGCGGCCAGGTGGTAAATCTGCTTGAATTTGTACCGCGACGCCAGCTCTGTAAGGTGTTGCGGGGTGAGTACGTCTACTATCTCAAATGGCCCGCTCTCGCGCAAATCGGCCTGTTTAGGATATTGGATATCAGCGGCCACCACATTTGCATCGCCGTAGATTTTCCTCAATTCAAGGGTGAGTTCAGAGCCCAACTGTCCGCAGGCGCCTATCACTAGAATGGCATTTTTTTGTTTTGTCATGCAGGTGCTGAATAGGAAAACAAATGTACGTTATTCAAGTGGCTCCAAAAAGCATTGGGGAGTGGAGAGGTTTTGTATCTTTGAAAATACAATGCGTGGCTCGGGCAGAAACAAGACCAATTCCTACCTCTTCTCGTTTAGGAGGTATTTCCGGTAAAAGAAGCCTAAACCACGCCAGATCTTACAAAGTATCAACTTTATCTATCTGATATGTACGAAACCTTAAAACCAGATTTAGAACAGCAGTTAGCCGATATTAAGGCCAACGGCTTATATAAAAGCGAACGAATCATCACCACGCCCCAGCACGCCGAGATCCAAACCCAGCAATCTGGCGAGGTCCTGAACTTCTGTGCGAACAACTACCTGGGCCTTTCCTCGCACCCTGCCGTGCTGGAAGCCGCCAAACGCACCCTGGACACCCACGGCTACGGCATGAGCTCCGTACGGTTCATCTGCGGTACCCAAGATATTCACAAACAGCTGGAACAAAAACTAGCTGAGTTCTTAGGCACGGAAGACACCATTCTGTACGCGGCTGCTTTTGATGCCAACGGCGGTGTGTTTGAGCCTTTGTTTGATGAACAATCTGCCATTATCTCTGATGCCCTGAACCACGCTTCTATCATTGACGGCATCAGGTTGTGCAAGGCGCAGCGCTTCCGCTACGAGCACAACAACATGGCCGACCTGGAAGCTAAACTGCAGGAAGCCCAGGGCGCGAAGCACCGCATCATTGTCACAGATGGTTCTTTCTCCATGGACGGCACAATTGCGCAGCTGGACAAAATCTGTGACCTGGCTGATCAATATAAAGCGTTGGTGTTGGTAGATGAATCACACTCCAGCGGATTTATTGGCAAGACTGGCCGCGGTACGCATGAGTACCACAACGTGATGGGCCGCGTGGATATCATCACCGGAACCTTGGGCAAGGCTTTGGGCGGTGCCATGGGTGGTTTCACGACCGGCCGCAAAGAGATTATTGACATGCTGCGGCAGCGTTCACGTCCGTACCTGTTCTCTAACTCCCTGGCTCCGGGCATTGTAGGTGGTTCCTTAGCTGTTCTGGACTTGCTGAGTTCAACCACAGAACTGCGCGACCGTTTGGAGTGGAATACTAAATACTTCAGAGAGAAGATGACCGCGGCTGGTTTTGACATTCGTCCGGGAGTGCACCCTATTGTGCCGGTTATGCTCTATGAAGCCCAACTAGCGCAGGAGTTTGCGGCCAGAATGCTGGAAAGAGGCATTTACGTAATTGGCTTCTATTACCCAGTGGTAGCCAAAGGCGCAGCCCGTATAAGGGTACAACTTTCCGCGGATCATACCCAGGAACATTTAGACCAAGCCATCCAAGCCTTCACAGAAGTGGGCAGAGAATTAGGGGTTTTAAAGGGGTAAATGCTTTTGGCACTTATTATCTAGAAATTGAGCAAAAAACGCCTGCAATTACAAATGGCAGGCGTTTTTGTTCTAAGTCTTAATTACAAAAGATAAGGGGAAATAGGAGTATAGTTATGGAACTAAGGTTTTAGTTATAGGACTATGTTAACAGTTATATTGTGTTAAAACGAAGTAATTCAGAGGTGAAAAAGATCCAAAGACTAATTCGTAAATTTTTACATATGGTTGAAATATGAATGTTAGTGCATCAAAGTCATCTTTATTTTAAACTCACTTTACTTATGGCCTTTCTGAAATCTAAAAAATGAAGAAACAAACCAGTAGTGAGACCTGCTCCCGTATTCTACCTTTGATGTTTTGGCAATTGGGTGCAAGGCAGAGTAATTCCCTGTTATTCTTAGATGACAAATTCATTTATCCCCTACACAGGAATATCAAACACAGGAATTAAAGTAAGTGCCAGATTTTGAAGTCTACATTATTCAACCACTTCCTAAAATCAAGTATATCAGAGCTGCTAAATTCAGGGAACTATAAGATTTTTAAGCATTTAGTTTGTCTGATTAAGTATAAGGGAGCAACACTCTAGCTAAACGGAAGACCTTAAATCTACAGAACCAGACATGCAAGGGAGGCCTTTTTTATCTTGGAGAACTATCCTGAATGAATAGTTAAACCCTCTTTATTGTCTGTAAATGAGCGTTTTAATGCTTGGTAACATCTATTTAGCAGGTATTTACGAAATCGATTTCCTTATTTCAGACCTTTTTAAGAAAATAACGTATAAACGTTGCTTCAGGCACGTACTACGTGTGCTTATAGGAACGTTTATATTATAGCTGATTAAACATAATTTAGGTTGCCAACCAAAAAATGATTCCCTACTTTTGTCAACATGGCTTTTGAATCAAAGTCTCTTCATAAGGCTTTTTATTCAGGAAAGCCATCAGGCAAGACTTGTTAACAGGAAATGCTTGTGGTACAAAAAAAGTAGTCTGCACCCCGTTGGGTATGGCTGCGAGAGTAAAAAAAGAAAGTGGATTCCCCCTGATTATATTATAAAAGGTATTTTAAAGATATAGCAGTTTTTTTATCATAAGTTTCTATTCAATATTATATAGAGAATTATTGCCTGCTTCCCCTCTCCTTGAAATTCCTCTGCCTGTCACCGCTTTCCCCCTGTTTCCTCTTGCCTGATTGAATTGAGAAAGATTGTGCAACTATACCCCCTATACTGAATTTGATAACAGACAGACAAAAAGACAGACAGACAAAAACAAGAAAAACATGCAGGAAAAACTAGTGAGAATTGGCGTCTTCTATGACGGCAATTATTTCTTACAGGTCAGTAATTACTACGCTTACGGCCACCAGCGCAAACGTAGGATTAGTATCTCTGGCCTTCATGAGTTCATCCGGGAACAGGTAGCGGAGGAAGAAAATGTAGATCCGCGCTTCTGCAGAATTGTAGATGCCCACTATTTCCGGGGAAGGCTCAATGCGTACGAAGCCAGCCAGCGCGGTGATACCCTTTACTGGGATCGTGTATTTGATGACATCCTAATGTCTGAAGGCGTGACTACCCATTACCTGCCGGTGCGGACTACACCGGAGGGCTATAAGCAGGAACGCGGAATAGACGTTTGGTTGGCCCTGGAAGCTTTTGAACAGGCATTCTACAAGCGATTTGATGTGTTGGTATTGATCTCTTCAGACGGAGATTACGTGCCCATGGTACGCAAAGTCAACACCCTAGGAACCCGCATCATGGCGTTAACCTGGGAATTTGAATACACCACAGACAATGGACAGCGCATGACTACACGCCCGTCACAGGATCTGCTGGCGGAGGTAACGTACCCAATGGCCATGCACGGAATCATTGACCAGCGCATCGCCCAGAATGATACCACCATAAACCGTTTGTTTGTACAACCAGACCAGAAACGGAATGTAGTGGTTCATGATGAGGACGAAGTGGATGTTCACAACCAGGTAGGAGGTCATGGCGAAGGCGAGATCATGAGCCTCAAAAACGGGTACGGCTTCATCAAATTCCCGCCTAACAACCTATTCTTCCACTTCACCAACGTGATTGACACAGACTTTAACGAGCTTCACGTAGGGGATCGCGTAGAATTTGAGATTGAGAAAGATGACGAAGGCAATGACGTGGCCAAAAGCGTCAAGCTTCTATAGCAGCCTGACTAGCTGCTCTGGAGGTATGTAGTGAACAGAGGCGTGACAAAGCCTTTTAAAACAACTGAAACAACAAGAACAAAAAACGCAAAGGGGGAGCTGAGAGGCTCCCCCTTTTGTTTAGAAACCCGATAAGTTACCTTGTCGGGTGATGTTATTACGTTCTGTAGTAAAGCCCTTCTGATGTTGCAAGGTGCTTTACAGGTCCTGTTACAGCGGAGACAGAGCTTTGGTCTTGTCTATGTACAGGAAAGCGTCATAGCGGCGGGGTAGAATAGTGGGCACGTAGTTGCCGCTTTCAAAGCCCGGGTTGTAAGTAACACCAATAGCGCGGTGGCCCCTGGATTCCATGGCTTCCGGAATGTTCTGCAGCTCCCGCATCAGCAGTAATTTGTTTTCGGGGCTGTACCGGTGCAGAATCTGCTCCCAGCTTCCGGCCTTCGCCTGCGGAACCGTCATGACTCTGGTGCTGCCACCCCAAGTGTTGGAGGCAATGACCTGTCCTTCATAAGAGCCAAACCCTACCAGATAAACGCCCTTTTGGGCATGCTGCTCCCTAATCAATTGACCGACGTTGACCATGCCACTGCTGGCCATGTCTGTATAACGGGCATCGCCTACGTGGGTGTTATGCGCCCAAACAATGATTTTGGCGCCTGCTCCCTTCTCCGCAACCAACCGGTTGATGGTTTCCTGCATGTGCCGGTCGCGTACGTTCCATGATTCAGAGCCGCTGCGCACCATTTGAGTATAGTACCGTTCAGCGTTCACAGCTACCAAAGCATTTTGCTCGGCATTGAAAGCACCCTCATGGGCCGCTGGCTGTTTTGCCCGGTGTGCCTGCACCGCCTGTATCAGTGCTTGCATCTGCGGAGCACAGGAAGTGCCTCGGGCTGTGGCCTGGGCGTACTGCTGTTCATCTCTATTGTAAGGGCCAAGGCAGTTAAGAGCGGCCTGAGCCAATTGAGCCACGGCTGGGTCTGCCGTTTGCATATAGTTTCTTACCTCTTCCAGAGATTCCCACATGCTGTACACGTCCATGCCGTAAAAGCCTACCTTTTGGTTTTGGGCCAAGGGCTGGTTGTATTGCCGAAGCCACTCAGAGAAGCTTGCTACTTCTTGGTTAGCCCACATCCAGGTAGGCCAACGCCGGAATGATTGCAGCGCCTGCTGGGCTGTGCCGCCCTGTCTTCCCTGCACGTATTGGTTCAAAGAGTAAGACGAGGGCCAGTCACCTTCCACTGCAATCAAGGTGAATCCTTTCTCCTGAATCAGTCTTTTGCTAAGATCGGCGCGCCAGGTGTAATATTCAGAAGTGCCATGGGAGGCTTCCCCAATTAAAACGTACTGGCTGTTGCCTATTTCATTAATGATCGGGTCTAAATCACGGACATTTTGCAGCGGGTAAACCCCTTGGGTAAGAAAGCCTGTGTCCTGATCAATCTCGTCCAGAGCCTCGTCGCTGGAAGAGCATGAAAACATCCACCCAGCAAAGAAGATCATCCATATCAACCGCACTTTTCCCATTTCCTTCTCCTTTTATAGTGAGTAATATCTTTAGCTTGAAAAGGAATAATCATAAACGCGTGGTGCTTCTTATTCCTCCGTCTAGCTTAAACGAATGCTGTAAAATTGGGTGGATTGAATAAGTACGGGTTTTTAAAACGGAAAGTACCTGAATTTGAATGAGGGGGTATGTTGATTTTGTTTTATTTTTATCAAAGGGTTGTTTAATTTGAAACCCCCGTTTCTATCGAAGGGAAGCGGGCGGAGAAAGGACCTCGGCTAGCGGAGGCAGCCAGAACG
Source organism: Rufibacter tibetensis (assembly GCF_001310085.1). GTDB lineage: Bacteria > Bacteroidota > Bacteroidia > Cytophagales > Hymenobacteraceae > Nibribacter > Nibribacter tibetensis. The sequence goes on along the minus strand of NZ_CP012643.1, from coordinate 1,574,875 downwards.
GGGCCGGGTACTTGGGATTTAGAACAAGCTTGTTGCGCATGCCATCTAAGGGGCTTTCTTCATGGAGGCGGTGGAGCAGGTGCCAGGTAGCGGTGGCGTCTGGCAGGGCACGGTGCCATCGGGTAAGCGGAATGCCATAGGCTTTGCACATGTCTGGCAAATTACGCGGCGACGGCTGGCGCAAGCGGCACACCGACAGGGTATCCAGGAACGGATGCTGCACCGGTCCCAGCTTTAGTCTGCGGTAGGTGCTGTACAGAAAGCCAAGGTCAAAAGGAGCGTTGTGGGCTACTACGGTGCTATCGCCTATAAACTCCTTCAGAATAGAGAAGGCAGTACGCTCTTCCATGGCATTTACCAGGTCCTCATGCGTGATGCCGGTGATCTCAGTTATCTTTTTGGGTAGTTCCCCTTTCAGTTTTACCAAGGTGTGAAACCGGCCGACAACTTTGCCGTGCGCACTCTTAACAGCTCCTATTTCAATCACCCGTCCTTTGCTTCCGCTTACCCCGGTGGTTTCAAAATCCAGGGCGGTTGCATTGCTGAGGATGGGGGTGAGTTGCGGGAAAAGCGGTAGAAAAGGCGCGTCAGACATAGAAAAATTGAGTAGCTTGTAGCTTCCTATACGCAAGAACAGAAATCTGTTTTTAGGTCGGTTTTAGAGAAAGCGGCTTAAAACAGTAACTCTGCCTGGTGGTTTTACATAGGAACATCAAACTAAAGACAAACGGGCGTGCGTAGTACTCAATATGATGCGGTAGTGGTAGGTTCCGGGCCTAACGGATTAGCGGCGGCAATTACCTTACAACAAGCCGGGTTGGAGGTGCTGTTGGTAGAAGGCAAAGACCAGTTAGGCGGGGGGCTTCGGTCCCAGGAATTGACCTTGCCGGGTTTTGTGCACGATGTATGCTCGGCCATTCATCCGTTGGCTGCGGGTTCTCCGTTCTTCAAAACCCTGCCGCTGCAAGAGCACGGGCTGGAGTTCCTGTATCCGCCAGTTTCGGCGGCGCACCCCTTTGACAATGGAACGGCAGCAGCCCTGTTCACTTCGCTGCAAGATACGGCACAGTCTCTGGGGAAAGACCAGCAGGCGTATTTGAACCTGATGCAGCCGCTGGTGAAAAGCTGGCCCGCCATGGCACCTGATGTGCTGGGCCCCTTGCGTATTCCCAGCCACCCCATTGACTTGGCGTCCTTCGGGTTAAACGCGCTTACCTCAGCCACCTTTTTGGCGAACCGCTTCAAAACCCAAGAGGCTCGTGGGTTGTGGGCGGGTATGGCGGCGCACTCTATACAGCCTTTGTCAAACTTAACTACTTCGGCAATTGGCCTGGTGCTCATGGCCGTGGGGCATTTGCAGGGCTGGCCTGTTCCCAAAGGAGGTTCTCAGCAAATCGCAAACGCGTTGGTATCTTACTTCCAGAGTTTAGGGGGCAAGGTGGAGACTGGGGTTTATGTGACCTCCCTGGACCAATTGCCCAAAAGCAAAGCGGTTCTTTTAGATGTTACACCCAAGCAATTGCTGGAAATAGCCGGAGAGAAACTTACCCCGTTCTACCGGAAACAGCTGTACCGCTACCGGTACGGCATGGGAGTTTTCAAGATGGACTGGGCCCTAGATGGCCCGATTCCGTTCACCGCACCTGAATGCCGTCAAGCCGGAACCATTCACATAGGGAATACGCTGGAAGAAATTGCGGCCTCTGAGAAAGCATCGGCGGCTGGGCACCATCCGCAGAAACCGTTTGTGTTGTTGGCCCAGCAAAGCCTGTTTGACAATACCCGTGCCCCCAAGGGGAAGCATACCGCCTGGGCCTACTGTCACGTGCCCAACGGTTCTACCGAAGACATGACGCAGGCCATTGAAAATCAGGTGGAGCGTTTCGCGCCCGGTTTTAAAGATTTGATTCTGGCCCGGCACACCATGAATACCGCTCAAATGCAAGCGCACAACCCCAACTACATTGGCGGTGACATTAACGGGGGCATTATTGATATAGGGCAATTGTACACGCGCCCGGTGGTGAGCTTGTCACCTTACCAGACTTCGGCGAAAGGACTGTATTTATGTTCCTCGTCCACGCCTCCGGGCGGCGGGGTGCACGGGATGTGTGGTTATCATGCCGCCAAACGTGCTTTGAAAGATGTCTTCCATTTGAAGGCTCCTGAGTTAAGCACGAAAAATTAAGGATTGAGATAGGGGAGAGGGCAAATATAGCGGTCTTACTATCTCATGAAGGGGAAAGCCCACCAGAAGCACCAGGTGTGGATGGTGGGCTTTAATCTTGCCGGCTGTTTAGGCCTCGTTTTTCAGAAATAAGCTTGAAAGCATTACCTCTTTATTAGGCTGCAATTTTTGGTTCATGTGTTCCGCTTGCTCTTCTAAGGCTGGATGGAGAAAATGCCGTTAATACTTTTCAACGCCTTTGGCTGGCTTCCAATCAGATTTAGGCTCAAAGTGATTCCAAAGGGTGCTGGAGACCGCTCTGATTAGTGCGTAGCCCGCGTTGTTGTATTCCCAACTTTCGTCTTTCTGGTTTTTGGTGATGATGCAGAAGACATAATCGCCATGCGGGGCATTGACCAGGACCACTTCTGAGCGGGATTGGTCTACAGCTCCTTGCTTGGAGGCGGTCTGTACCGTTGGCGGAATCTGAGAGAGCGCCACGTCATCTACGTAGATACGGCCTAGGTTGCGGTACATGCGCTCACTCGCGGCTGGACTAACGGCCTTCCCTTCTCTGATCATGGTGACAAGACTCGCCATCTCGCGCGGAGTAGTTTGACCCCAGCCGTACTTCTGCCAGTTGGCGCGTCGGCCCGGGGTGCGGGAATTCATTCTGGTGTGTTCAAAGCCATTCTGCTCCAGCCAGGCGTTGATGGCAGTGCCAGTGCCGGTCAGGTGCTGCAACCAGAGGCTGCCAGTATTGTCTGAGGTGGTAATGCTCAGCATCTGGATTTTGCTTAAAGCTACCGTGGAGCTGTCTTTGAAGTTGCCAACAATGTCCTCGCCGGCGTAATACAGTGAATCGCGGTAGCGCAGAATGGCCTTAGGGTTCAGTTCTCCTTTCTCTATTTTGTCAAACACGCCCACCATAATAGGCACCTTGATCATGCTGGCGGTAGGAAAAAGGGTGTCTGCGTTGATGGCCACCATTTTCCCGGTTTTCAAGTGCCGCACGTAAATGCCCACCTCGCCCTGAAAGCTTTTGGTAAGGTCCTGAAGTTTCCGCGTCAGTTTCTGGTCCGGTTTCTCTTTAGCTGTTTTCTGCGCGAAAACCGAAAAAGTGGAAGAAAGCAGCAGAAGAAGTAAAAGGAGTTGAGGGAATCGCATGGTCATCTGGTTGATGCCCAAAAGATACACAAATTTATCAACCTGCTTTTCCCACTGAGGAAACCGATATTGCTGTTATAAGCTTGATTTTAGGAAAGGAAGCAAGGAGCGGGAGTAAGACTTTTGAGCTAAATGTAGCTGACGGGTTGTACAGGAATCAACAACTGATTACGCAGCTGCTACTTTCTCTACCACCTTCGGCTCAATGTCAAACAGGAAGTGGTTAAGCTTGGAGCGCAGGTCAGCGGCCGATAGATTTCGGTACACTTCCCCATTACGTACTAAAGCAATCTGACCGGTTTCCTCAGAGACCACCAGCACCACGCTGTCCGTTACTTCTGAGAGGCCAATGGCAGCCCGGTGGCGCAACCCCATGGAGGCGGGAACGTCGTTGCTCTCCGTCACGGGCAAGATGCAGCGGGCGGCTTTGATGCGGTTGCCCTGAATGATCACGGCGCCGTCATGCAAGGGACTGTTCTTGTTGAAGATGGAAATCAGCAATCGCTTGCTCACAATAGCGTCAATGGCATCACCAGACTCTGCGAAGTAGCGTAGTTCTGAGCTTCGGGCAAAAACGATCAATGCACCGGTGTTTTTACCGGCTAATGACTTGGCTGCTTCAATGAAGGGGGTGATGGGAAGTTTGTCGGCGTTCTCGGTGCGGCGCCACGGAAAGCTCCTGAACAGGCGCTCGTTGTTGAACGCCGTGGTCTTGCCGATCATGAGCAGAAAACGCCTGATTTCGGGCTGAAAGACAATAATGGCCGCCAAAACACCCACGCCCATGAACTGGCCCAGGATGATGGTGAGCAGTTCCATGCCGGCGGCTTTCACTACCAGGTAGAGCAGGTAAACGGACAACAGCCCCAGGAAAATCTTCAGCGCCACACTTCCAGTCAGGAGTTTGTAGAGTTGGTACAATAGTACCGTTACCAGCAAGACATCAATAATGTCAAGCCATTCTATCTCTAAAAACCCTATGGAAAATAATGAAATCACGCCGTCAACATCTTTTTTACAATCTCAATAGTATGAACCGCCTCTTTCACATCATGCACCCGCAGAATGTCTGCCCCGTTCAGTAACGCCAGCGTATTGGCAACAATTGTGCCTGTAAGGGCTTCCTCAGGACCTACCAGCAATGGTTTATAGGTCATAGATTTGCGGGAGAGCCCAATTAAAAGGGGTAACTCAAACACCTCTAGTTCTTTAAACCGGCGCAACAGTTGATAGTTTTGTTCCACATTTTTTGCGAAACCAAAACCTGGGTCCAGCAGAATGTCTTTCACACCGGCCGCTCTCAGCAACGCCACCCGCTCGGCAAAAAATGAGACTATTTCTTCCAGCAGGCCGTTGAGGTACTGGTTCTGCAAGGCCATGTTCTGCGGTGTGCCGCGCATGTGCATGAGAATGTACGGTACCCCTAATCTGCCAGCGGTGGAGAACATGTTCTGGTCTAACGTGCCTCCTGAAACATCATTGATGATGTGTGCCCCCCTCTGAACCGCTTCTTCCGCCACCCGGGCCCTGAACGTGTCTATGGACAACAGCGCCTCTGGATAAGCTTTGGACAGCGCCTCTATTATTGGTACTACGCGATTCAGCTCTTCCTGTTCTGAAACTTCAGGCGCTCCCGGTCTCGTAGAATAACCACCAATGTCTAAAATGGAGGCACCCTCGTTCAGCATTTTTCCGGCCTGTGCTACCGCTTCTGATACATTCTGCAGCCTACTGTTGGCATAGAAAGAATCCGGGGTGAGGTTAAGGATTCCCATGACCACGGGCTTGTGCAATAAGACCAACCTTCCACCACAATTGAAGGTGGTTTTTTTGCAAAAAAGTGTATCTTTCGCGTTCAATTGGCCTATTTTCTCATTTTCTATAAAAGTAAAACGAAAAACTTGATTCACCAAACTGCCCAGGAGTACAACCGAGTGATTGAGGCATGCCAGCGCTTGTTTTTGCAAAAAACCCAGGACTATGGTACCGCCTGGAGAATACTCAGACTGCCTTCCATCACTGACCAGATTTTTATAAAGGCCCAACGCATCCGCTCCATCCAGGAGAAAGGCACCCAGAAGATACAGGATGGTATCACCTCTGAGTTTGTGGCCATTGTAAATTACTGTGTGATTGCCCTTATGCAGGAGCAGTTACTGGCACAGGGCGAGACCGAGCAGGCTTTGCCGGTGGAGCGGGTGAAGGAGCTGTACGAAGAAGAGATACGGAAGACGCATGCCTTGCAACAGGATAAAAACCATGATTATGGCGAAGCCTGGCGCAGTATGCGGGTTGAGTCCATGACTGATTTGATTTTGATGAAGATTTACCGGACCAAACAGATAGAAGACAATGCCGGCCACACGCTGGTTTCTGAGGGTGTAGAAGCCAATTACCGTGACATGCTCAACTATGCTGTGTTCTGCCTTATAAAACTAAACTACCCTGCCCATGGCTCTCCGTCTTCTTAGTCGTTTCGCGTGGATTGTGGTGGGAGGTCTGTTCATCTTCTCAGGCCTGATCAAACTTAACGATCCGGTTGGTACCGCAATTAAACTAGAGGAATATTTTGAGGTTTTCTCCTCAGACTTCTCAACCATTTTCCTCTCTTTTAAACCTTTTGCGCTCTACCTGTCTATCTTCCTGAGTACCCTGGAAGTGGTGCTGGGAGTAGCCCTTCTGGTGCGATGGAAGTTGAAAACAGTCTTGTGGCTGCTTTTTCTCCTGACCTTATTTTTTACCTTCCTCACGTTCTACTCTGCGTTCTACAACAAAGTGACCGATTGCGGCTGTTTTGGTGATGCCATTAAACTTACGCCTTGGCAATCCTTCGGCAAAGACGTGGTGCTTCTGGTGCTTATTCTGGTGCTGCTGTTTACCCAACGCCATTTACTTTCTCTTGGCCAGATGAACCGTGGCGTGTCTGGAGCCATTGTGGTAGTGGCGCTATTATTCTCTTTGGTGGTAAGTATCTACGCCTACCAGCATGAGCCATTTCTTGATTTTAGAGCCTACCGCGTGGGGGCCAATATTCCAAAGCTCATGAAACCCTCGGCTCCCTTACGGTACCAGTACGTGATGGAAAAGGATGGGAAAGAAGTGGAGTTTGATGTTTATCCTATTGATACCACCTACAAGTTTAAAAAGATGGTGCCCTTGAACCCGGAGGATGGCCCCAAAATCACGGACTTCAACGTCTGGAACGACCAGGGAGATTTCACGAAGGAGATGTTCCTGGGGAATAGGCTATTGGTGTTGGTGAAAGACGTAAAGAAAGCTGATCAGGAGAGTTTCAAGGAGATCAACACGCTCTTAGCAGGGGTGGAGAAGAGCCAGACCCCTAAAATTGTTCCCGTGGTTATTACTTCCAGCAGCAGCCAGGAGTTTGATGTGTTCCGGCATGAAGTGAATCTATCGGCTCCCTACTTCTTTGCAGACGCCACCGTCTTGAAAACGATGATCCGATCTAACCCGGGCTTGCTTCTGTTCAGAAATGGCGTGGTGGTGGAAAAATGGCATTACAATGACATTCCGGAACTGCTGGAAGTGCAGGAGTTGGTGAAGTAAGTAACACGAAAGGTAAATAAACGTCATGCTTCTTAAGGCAAACCGAATTTAGGCTGGTTTTCTGGAAAGTACCTTAAAAACTGAACTTAGCTACTCTCCTGGCAATTCCAGACTTTAATCAATTCTGCCACTGTATGTATTTCTTAATTCCTGCATAAATTTTATGTCCCACTCTGTCCAAAACCCTGATATGTCTAAAATCTTTTTGGTGGGTATGCCGGGTTGTGGAAAGTCTACGGTGGGGAAGGTGTTGGCCCAGCAGTTAGGCCACCTGTTTCTGGATCTGGATTCATTGATAGAGGAACAGGAAGAGCTTACAGTGCCACAGGTGTTTGAGCAGCAGGGGCAAACCTATTTCAGGGAGGCTGAAGCGCGCGCTTTACGCTTGGCAGTTGCAAGTCACAAGAAAATAGTACTTGCCACTGGGGGTGGAGCGCCTTGCTTTTGTGATAATATGAATTTTATGGTTTCCTCGGGGCTGCCTGTCTATTTAAAACTTTCACCACAGGAGCTGGTTCAAAGATTATCCCCCTTAGATCTTCAGGCAAGACCTTTGCTGCGGGATAAAACCCCTGCAGAGTTGCTCCAGTATCTTACTGACACTTTGCACCAACGTGAATTATTTTATGACCAAGCTTTCTGTATGGTAGAGGTGGGAAGTGCTTCTGTATCTGCAGTATCGGATAAAATCCTAGAATGTATTACTACTGCTTCTGCACCCCGGGTGGGAGGGTCTAGATAATTTTAGTTATTTTTGCGCGTTTCCCGGCAGGAAACGTTTCAATAAATATTTTACTTACTATGAAACCGAATCATAAAGGATCTGCAACTCTTTTCAAGAATCCAGTATTGGAGCGGCTCACTCATACCCATATTGCGCTCCCTATCTCTATCTTTTTAGTGATAGCTACTGGTCTGCTTGTGTACGGCTTCCGGTATGGTTTTCTTGATGTGCTTTCAGCCGTTGGCTTGTTTGTGGCAGGTTGGCTTATTTTCTCCCTGGTAGAGTACATGGCGCACCGGTACATCTTCCATATGGCGCCTACCAGTGAGTTCAAGAAGAACATTCAGTACACCTTCCACGGCAACCATCATGACTACCCTAAAGACAAGAGCCGTTTGGCCATGCCTCCTATCGTGAGTCTGTTTATTGCCTCTTTTTTCTTTTTTGTGTTTAAACTGATTTTCGGGACGATGGTGTTTGGCTTGGTAGCAGGTTTCCTGTTTGGGTACGCGCTTTACCTGTTTGTGCATTACGCAGTACATGCTTACGCTCCGCCTAAGAACTTCCTGAAGCAGCTTTGGATTCACCACAGCATTCACCATTACAAAGATCCGGAGAGAGCGTACGGCGTTTCTTCTCCCCTTTGGGATTGGATAATGGGTACTATGCCAGAACGTAAAAGATAATACCAGACTACATAAAAAAGAGAAGGCCACCTGTGCAGGTGGCCTTCTCTTTTTTATGTAGTCTAGATTAAAACAGGTTTATAGCCTGTTTCTTCCACCTCCCCGTATTTTACGGAGCAGCCATAACACAAGGACAATCACTAACACGATAACGATGACAGCTGTCCACATGCCTGCCTGGAAAATATCACCGATGACGTCACAGCTGGAAACAGTCATTGTAAGCACCAGCATGAACGCAAAGAAATATGCTTGTAAATTTTTCATAGTTGTTGTTTTTAGTCTGATTTAGCTTCCTGATCTCTGCCAGGAACTATATGATATTTTGAATACTGCCTTTTGTGCAAAAAGGTTGAAGTCAATCTAAAGCTTTTACATATTTCTAAGGTATGGGTAGGTGTGAAGGTGCTTAAAAGCGCTGCTTCTGTTGTTCTTATCTGCCAATGCTCTACTTTAAAATTTTGTTTATCTAATCTTATGAGACCTTTTTATTTAAAAGGCCTTGCGTTTCCCAGGATGTTTCTTCTTGTAATATAGATAACTCAGGAGATACTTGTGTTTTTTGTTTCAGGTTGATTTTTGGAAAATGATATGTAAATAATAAATCTAAGCTTTCATCACCTTAGTGCTTTGTCATCTTTTGTTTCACCTAACAAAATAGGTGCTCTGTGCCCCATACATAAGAAAGGCCCGTCTGCAAAGACGGGCCTTTCTTATGTATTTTTATGAATTGGTGCTGTTACTTCAAAGCGATTGGATCTGGTTTGCCGTCAGGGTCATTAGACACTAAACCTTGAGAGTTTACTCTTCCGCCAGTTAAAGCTAAAATACCTGCTACGTGCGGGGCGGCATAAGAGGTGCCATTACCTGTTACATAGCCACCACCTTTCCAGGTTGTTAAGATGTTGCTGCCAGGAGCCGCAAACCGTACTGAAGCACCAAAGTTGGAGGACGGACTAAATTTGCTGTAAGAATCCATGTTAGAAACAACAAACACATTAGTGGCTATTACGCGAGCAGGAGAATCATTTTTGCAATCAATGTAGCTGTTACCAGCAGCCACAGCTACAAACATTCCTTTAGCGGCTACTTTCTTAACCAGGTCATCTAACATAGTAGAGGCAGAAACACGCAAGCTCATGTTCACTACATCACCAGCCTTACCGTAAGTATAAGCGTGGTTCAGAGCAGAGTAGATGCGGGTAAGCGTTCCATAACCTGTATCATCAAATACACGAAGTGCTACAATTGTGGCATTTGCCGCCACGCCCACTACGCCTATGCCGTTGTTCTTAGCGCCAATTACTCCGGCAACGCCTGTACCGTGGCCGTAACCATCTTCCCAGGAAGTCACTCCAGAGATGAAAGACTTGCTTCTGGTTTTATCAACGTTCAGGTCTGGGTGAGATGATTGTACGCCAGAGTCAATAACCCATACTGTTTTGCCGGTTCCATCGCCGTATCCTACGCGGGAGATTCCCCAGGGAATGGTTTGGGTAGATGCCGTTGTGCTGGTAGAGTAGGTAGATGAAGGGCTAGCGGCTCCTTTTCCTAATAAAACAGCTTGCTCAGGCTCAACATAGGCCACGTTCTCATCTTTCATCAATTGCTGAACTTCGTTCTTGCTCAGATTTCCCGTAAAGCCTTCTGATGCACCGTTGAATACATCACTCACTCGTTCTTTGCTGATCCCTAAATTCTTAATCAAACGGTCCCTTAACTCTTGTTTAGAGACGGCACTGCCATTCTTTAATACTACAATGTATTTGCCTTCTACAGCTTTGGATGAAGTGGCAGGAGGTGTTGGCGCAGTGGCCGTTTCTTCTAAAAGCTCATCTTTCTGGCAGCCTGCCATAGAGAAAACAGAGGCAAGAGCAAAGAATGAAACCGCTTTTTTGAAATTAGTTGATCGCATAATCAATTTTTTTGGTGAAAGACGATTAGTTGCGCAACTTTAATTTGCGCACCCTCGTAACTAACGCCCCGTGATTTTGGTTCAACTGGCAAAAGAAAAAGGTTGGAAGTGCTGCTGGAAAGTACTTGATTGTTTAGCTAAATATGACTCCTATGCTTGTATTCGGCTACCATAGAATTTTTAATGAATAAAAAACTTTTGTAAACAAGAAACAGAGTAGAGTCTACAGATTTTTCTATAAAGGGCATCTGCTTAAAAGATATAAACTTTCAAATGAATGAACACAAGAAGGCAAACTGTTAGGTAATACAAGGATGCTAAAAATGACTTAACAGGCTAGAATACACTGCCTTTTGACTGCTATGGTGCCCTATTTAGGTGAATTCATAAAATGAAAATGGAAAGTGATTAAAAATATGCTATATAATAGTATGCATGCATACTATTATATAGCATATTTTTAATATATGTACTTACATTAATTTTGACTTATACTTATATCAGTAGAATAAGTTTTGTTTAATATTAATAATATATATAACATATATATGAACTTTAATGACGGTTTGGAATTGTACGTGTCGTAAAGAGTTTTTAGTTGCTTATGTCTAAATTGAATTACGCGTTTAAAAAACGGTGTATATTCCCTATTTTAACGTTTTAGCATATAGAAATTTGTATTTTACAGCTATAACAGCATTTTCTTGTATTTGATTGTTATAGTGCGTTAATGAAATAATCATATTTAATAATCTTCTGAATTGATAGATTGTATTGCCAACTTTGTGGCCTCGGTTATAATAAGTAGCTAAGGAATACAACAAAGTGTCAATGTCTAGTAACTCTTCTTCAAAAAAATTGTACTCTTTAATAAGAGGTCTTTGTGTAGTTTGTTTAATCTTATTGCAAGTAACAGCACAAGCACAAGTAAACTTGCCAGCCGAGGGATATCGGCAAGAGTTTAATTCTTTATCTTCTAGCACTTCGTTTACTAACGGTAATACTATACCTGGTTGGTTTATTCAGCTTGGTTCTGAAGTGGGTGCTGGTAAAACTTTAGTTCCAACCGGAACTCAAACAGTAAAAGCAGATGGTAACTCATTAGCCGATTTTGGACTAAATGGTTCGTCTGATAGAGCTATTGGGTCAAGGGTGAAAGACAAAACAGCTATCTACTATGGCGTTTGGTTTAAAAATGCAACTGGACAGGTTATCAATTCACTCAACTTGAGATTTGATATAAAAACTATTTACAGTGGCAAAAATGCGAACGGCCTTTCATTATCTTTTAAAACTGGTTCAAATCTCGCAAGTAATTCTGATCCGCAATTTGCTTCTCTTACAGGGTGGACTTCTGTAACTAGTAACCTTACAAATGGAAAAGTTGCAGAAATTGGCGGCGGTGCATCAGATACATCTGCTATAAATATTCCTGCAAAAACTTATAGTGTTAACATCCCTTTTAAATTGGAGGTTGGGCATGAAATTTTCATCAGGTTTGTGGATGAGCATGCAAATGGTCAATCTGGGCAAGACGATGATTTGGCCATTGATAATTTTGAGATTACTGCTTCAAACATCCCGGTTAAAACTTTTTACAACAAGACGAATTCATCTTTGACCGACCGTTCAGCATGGAACTCCCTAAGTGATGGGCAAGGCATAAATAGTCCTGGCTTTACGGCTGATGGGCAAACATTTATCATACAGAAAGACGCGGAACTTACCTCAACTTTAACAATTAGCGGTGCTGGTTCAAAAGTGATAGTGAAATCAGGTAAAACGTTTACACTAAATGCGAACCTGGCTGCTGCTGTTGATCTTGAAGCAAATGCAACTGTTATCGTGAACAGCACCAGTTCTCCTGTCTTTGGAAATGTAGATCCCACTAGTACCATCATCTATCAAAATACGGCGCCTATAACAGGTTCTTATTTTGGGAATCTTATCGTTGATGGGGCAGCTGCCGGGGCAACTGGATTGGTTCAAACTTTACCTAATAATGTGACGGTAAGAGGTAACCTTACCCTAAAAAACAGGGTGTTGTTAAATGTCGCAAATTATGATTTAACCATTCAGGGCTTGATCACAAGTAATGATGCTAACAGCTACATCCAAACTTCTGGAACTGGTAAAGTTAGAAAGAGGTTGACAAAGGATACACCTGCCTATACTTTTCCTGTTGGTACCTCTAGTATATCTCCTGTAACCTTGAAACTGATTGAAGGTGCTGAAGATGATTTTACCGTAAGTGTGAAAGATGGAGTAAACCAACCTGTAGCCAGCATGTCCTATTTAAATAGAACATGGGATATCTCTGAAGATGTTGTAGGAGGAACGGTTAATATGCAAATGAAACTGGAATGGACTTCCACCGCTCATGGGAACGGCTTTTTGGAAACCAATAAGTTGCATCTTGGGCACTTTACTAATGGCAGTTGGGATTTAGGTTCTGCTATTGAGGGTGCCTCGAGATCTAATCAAAATACGTATAGTGTTACAAGAGAAGGTTTCTCCTCATTCTCTCCTTTTACAACTTTTGATTCAAAAGAAGCTCCTGGGGTTCTCCCAGTTACCCTTACTAGTTTCACTGGGAGCAGGTCAGGCGATGTGGTGAACCTTGCCTGGGCTACTGCCTCAGAGAAGGAGAACGACTTCTTCGAGGTGCAGCAAAGCGAGGACGGCAAGAGCTTCCGGGCAGTAGAGAGAGTGAAGGGCGCCGGCTCCACCGCCGAGGTCAAGACCTACCAAGCCGCAATTGCTGCCCAGACTTCCAGCACGCTCTACTTCCGCCTCAAGCAAGTGGACTTCGACGGCAAGTTCGAGTATTCCAAGGTGGTCGCGGTAAAGGGCGCCAGCAAGGTTTCCAACCAAGCGTCACTGGCGGCCTACCCCAACCCAACCCAGGGCCAGGTCTTCGTCTCCTCCAAAGCCATGAGCGGAATGGCAACTGTGACCCTGTTCCACAGTAGCGGTTGTGAAGCGTTGAAGAGCCAAGTGCAACTTGAAGGAGGTAAACCAATCTCTATGGATTTGACTAATCAAGCAGCAGGCGTGTACTACCTGCAGGTGCAAACTGCCACAGAGACAGTTACGACCCGTGTAGTGAAGCAGTAAGCTTTAATTGCCATCAAAGGAAAAGGCCATCTCTATGATAGGGGTGGCCTTTTCCTTTGATATCGGTAGCTACTGGCATTGTGATGCATCAGTCTTACTAATCAATAAGTGGGTTTGAAGCTTGCAACATAGATGGAAAGGTCTGTCAAGTCTAAATCTGAGCAGTCCTTAGATTTAGGTGGGTGCCATCAGTTTGTTCCTGCTTCTCGAAAAGTAATCACTTGAGAAAGCGTGTTTGTCCTCTTTATAAGCTCTCGTCTTTAAGTAGGGGAGTTCTCTGCAGGTGTTTTCTACTTGTAAGTAATAGCGGGAGCAACATTAAGCAAACCAGAGCCAAAGAATCAAGGTAGGGAAGAGATGAATTTTGAGGTTACCAGCTAGAGGTTGATAGTTCTTTCCTTTTCCCGTTTCTTGTTCGTAAAGCCGTAAGTGAGTTAACCTTTATGGCTACTCCGTAGGTTGTTGTGGTCCTTCCCAGCTTGTGAAGCCAAGGTAGTTTGATATCCCTAAAAGGCCGCTTGTCCTTATACTTCTCACCTTTGTTCTTTTGTGCTGATACCTTTGGTTGAAATAGCTTTTTCTTAATAGAAACCTCAGCTGAGTACTGCTATGTCTTGAAAATAGTTGTATAATAAAACCTATTTTTCACTAGAATTTTAAAAGAATATTTCCTTCCCAAGGAAAGAGTATTTGGAATAATTTGTTAAAAAGTATGATGAAGTAATTTGTGTATTTTGTGTAAAGAATAAACAAGGCTATAAAACAAGGTTCAATACAGGCCAATGTCATAAGCTCACTTTGAATTATAGAAATAATAAATATAATTATTTTAGATAGCACTGATGTAGGTACAAACGTTGGCATTTAGAAAATCAGAATTTTTCTGCAGAACTTGGTGTAATAATTACATTAAATATTATAGAAATTAAATAATTCTGAATTATTAATGCCGATCAACATGGAAAAACTTTACTCAACCTTCAAGGCCATTTGTTTACTTATTTGTTTTCTAAAGATGCACAATGTTGCTGAGGCGCAAATACGTTTAACCACAGCTGATCCTACTTATACTCAAAACTTCGATGGTCTGGGGAACATAAACACAGTGTGGAAAAATGGAACATCATCAACTCCAACTCTGGCAGGTTGGTATGTTGACATCAAGGATAATTTTGGAGCCGGGGGAGTACCAACTGAAATGATATTGAGAGATGCCAGTACTGTAAATGTTAAACTGCAAGAGTTTAAAATGGTAAATTTTGCGAATAATGCTGGAGATCAAGACAGATCTCTTGGTTTTATAACGCATGGATTAGGTAATCCTACTGCCTATTTTGGGGTAAGATTTAAAAACGAAACAGGAAGTGACTTGAGCTCATTAACGATTAGTTTTGATATAGAAACTATTCGTGAGGGACCAAAAGTAAATGGACTCAGACTATCTTATAAAGTAGGTGCCACAGAAACAAACACTTTAGAGACTCCATATTCAGCTGTAAATGATTGGATATATCCTACTGGATCAAATACTATATATACAGCAGGGGCTCGTGTGACATTTCCAGTGGTTGTTAAAAATGGATATGAAGTTTTCATCCGTTTTGAGGATGTTCATCCTTCTGGGAACTCAGGCACAGATGATGACTTAGCAATTGATAATTTTCAACTATCAAGCTTGCCCGAAGTTCTTCCTGTCACTTTGACCAACTTCACTGGCAGCAGGTCGGGCGATGTGGTGAACCTTGCCTGGGCAACGGCCTCAGAGAAGGACAACGACTTCTTTGAGGTGCAGCAGAGCGAGGACGGCAAGAGCTTCCGGGCAGTAGGGGAGAAGGTGAAAGGTGCCGGTACGACTGCTGTGGCCCAAAGCTATAAAGCTACTGTTTCTGCGCAGACCACTAACACTACTTACTTCCGCCTGAAGCAGGTGGACTTCGACGGCAAGTTCGAGTACTCCAAGGTGGTCGCGGTGAAGGGTGCCGGCAAGGTGTCCTCTCAAGCCTCCCTGGCGGCATACCCCAACCCGACGCAGGGAAAGGTCTTCGTCACCTCTAGGGCAGGAGACGGCCCGGCAACCGTAACCCTATTCCACAGCAGTGGCCGGACTGTGTCTCAGCGGCAGGTGGAGGCAGGGCAGCCAATTGCCCTTGACTTGGCAGGCCAGGCTCCCGGCGTGTACTACGTACAGGTGCAGACCGAGGCAGGAAAGTCCACTACCCGCGTTGTGAAGCAATAAGATTCTTCTATTTATAAACAGAAAAGGCCACCTCCGCAGAGGTGGCCTTTTCTGTTTATACTCTTTTTAGGGTGGATTAGGTAGTTGGTTAAATGCTCAGGTTCTAACCAGATAGCAATTCAACGTGAGACTGTTTAGAGCGTGATTTTTACAAATCTCGTTTAAAGCCGAGTAATCTAAAGCTTAGGAGTACTGGATGAGGGAGTCAGTTTCAGGAAAGAACAGCCATTTAGGAAAAAGTGGTACTTTTGCACAGCTATGGCAAATCCGGTTCTATTTATTGCGCTTACTCCACCGTGACATCTCTCTAGCCGAGTTTCTGCTCGGTATGTCCTTCCTTTTATTATCAATTTTACACTACACGCCACCAGTGATGTGCTTAGCCCGCTAGGGTGAAGGGAGTGGTGTAGCCATGTACTTTATATTTCATCAGTGATATTCAAAAATGAAAATTCATTTAAACCTATTTGATTTCAGCCAAAAGGTAGATTATAAAAAAGAAATACTGGCCGGGCTCACCGTGGCCATGACCATGATCCCTGAGTCACTTTCCTTTGCCATTTTAGCCGGGTTTCCACCTTTGGTGGGGCTATATGCGGCCTTTATCATGGGCTTGGTAACAGCTGTGTTGGGTGGAAGACCAGGAATGGTGTCTGGCGGAGCCGGGGCTACGGCAGTGGTCCTGATTGCCTTGATGCAGTCGCACGGGTTGGAGTATGTGTTTGCGGCAGTGGCTTTGGCGGGCATTCTGCAGATTTTAGTGGGGCTGTTCAAGTTGGGCAAGTTCATCAGGCTGGTGCCCCAACCGGTGATGTTCGGGTTTGTGAATGGGCTGGCCGTAATCATTTTCATGTCGCAGGTAGAGCAGTTCAAGACTGTAGTCAACGGAGAAACTACCTGGCTTATGGGTACCCCGTTGTACATCATGGCTGGTTTGGTAGCGTTAACCATTGCCATTATTCTGCTGTTGCCTAGAATTACCAAGGCAGTGCCGCCGTCGCTGGTAGCCATTCTGGTGGTTTTTGGGATAGTGTTTGGTTTCGGGATAGACACCAAATTGGTGAAAGACATCGCCTCGGTGAGCGGAAGTTTGCCGCCTTTCCATATTCCCCAGATTCCCCTGAGCCTGGAAACACTGCAGGTTATTTTTCCTTACGCGCTCATCATGGCCGGGGTAGGCTTAACCGAAAGCTTGCTCACCTTAAACCTGGTAGATGAGATCACTGGTACGCGCGGAAACGGCAACCGCGAAAGTTTGGCCCAAGGTGCCGCGAACCTGTTGAATGGCTTCTTCTTCGGGATGGGTGGTTGCGCCATGATTGCACAGACGCTGGTGAACCTGTCAGCAGGAGCCAGAGCCCGGCTGGCCGGAATAATTGCTTCTTTCGCCATATTGGTCATCATTCTGGTGGGTGCTCCTTTCATAGAACAGGTGCCTATGGCCGCGCTGGTAGGAGTAATGGTGATGGTGTCCATAGGTACTTTTGAGTGGATCAGCTTCCGAATCATCAACAAAATGCCGAGGCACGATGTGTTTGTGGGCATTCTGGTGGCTGCTATCACAGTATGGCTGCACAACCTGGCCTTGGCGGTGCTCATTGGGGTCATCATCTCTGCCCTGGTGTTTGCCTGGGAAAGTGCCAAGCGCATCAGGGCCAGGAAGTACCTGGATGAGAATGGCGTAAAACATTATGAAATGTACGGTCCGTTATTCTTCGGGTCGGTGGCGGCTTTTACTGAGAAGTTCGACGTGGCCGGTGACCCCGAGGAGGTGATCGTTGATTTCAAGGACAGCCGTGTAGCAGATATGTCAGGCATTGAGGCGCTGAACAAGCTTACTGAGCGTTACCACAAAGCGGGCAAGAAACTGCACCTGCGCCACCTAAGCCCCGACTGTCGCCTGCTCCTCAAAAATGCTGATGCCGTGATTGATGTGAACATTTTGGAAGATCCCCATTATGCTATCGTCACAGATAAGCTGGCGTAACGTTTTAAGCGTGACTCCTGGAAAGTAGCTGTAAAACGTTCATCCTTTATCCGTTGACGATAGCTTGCAACTTGCCTTTTTTGTCATCCTGAAAGGATCTTGGGTAAGAGCAGTAATAGCGCTTACTACAAAGTTTCTTCAGTTCCCCCACAAGATCTTTTCAATATGACAGGAAGGTAGAAGACATAAGGGAACCATAAGTGCTTTCCCTGGCGCGAGCCTCCGGCTCGTTCCGCAAGCATTTAACCTCTTATTGGTTTTTTATTACTCTGCTGCTGTCCTATTTTCTGAGAATACGATGATATGGGATTGCTGATCATCAACCCGTAAGGACACGAGCCGGAGGCTCGCGGCAGCGATGCTGGTGAACACGGCAGTAGAAAGGCAAAAAAACAGAAAAGGGTTTCGGGGCAGTTTAACACAAACCGCCCCGAAACCCTTTTCTGTTAAAAAGGAAACAAATCTACACCACGTAAGACAACCGGAACTCAGGGATCTCAATGTTCTGGTAGCCAAGCTCAGTAAGATCTTCTTTCAGTTGGCTCATCGTTGACTTCTCGCCATGAACCAGGAAGATCTTCTGGATTTTCTCCTTGTCCTGGCAGTGCAGGAACTTGGCAATATCACCGTAGTCAGCATGGGCACTATATTCTTTCATGATCATCATCTCCGCCTTCACATCTACTTCATCTCCCATGATGTACACTTTCTCAGCACCGTTCATGAGTTTGCCGCCCAAAGTGGAGGGTTCACAGTAACCGGTAATAAGAACTGCGCTGTTAGGATCAGGAAGGTTGGTTTTGAGGTGATGCTGAATGCGTCCCGCCTCCATCATGCCTGATGACGAAATGATCACACAAGGTTCGTCTATTTTATTCAACTCTTTGGAGTCGTCCACCTCTGTGATGTACGTCAGCTGCGGAAACCCAAACGGATCAGGGTCATCCTTGATGTACTCCTGCATAGAATCCCGGAAGTACTGCGGATTGTCGCGCATGATATCTGTCGCGTATACAGACAATGGACTGTCTACAAACACCTTCACGTCCGGCAAGCGGCCTTCCTCCGCCAGGTAGTTTAGGGAATAAATTAACTCCTGCGTACGGCCAATGCTGAAGGCCGGGATCAAGAGTTTGCCTTGTCGCTCCACGCAAACTTCGTTTACTATTTTCTGGAGGCGTTCCTCGGTGTTTTCCAGGCTGTCATGCACCCGGTTGCCGTAGGTAGACTCACAAATGATGATTTCCGCCTGCGGAAATGCCTGTGGTGGGTTCAAAATGCGGTTCGAGAAGCGTCCTATGTCGCCGCTGAAACAAAGGGTGCGCTCCTTACCGTCGTCCTGTAGTTTGAGGTTGATGGCGGCGCTGCCCAGAACGTGCCCGGTATCGGTGAAGAGTAGTTCAATGTCCTCATCTATCTGGAAAGGCTCATCATAGGGTACTGTCACAAACTGTTGTAAAGCTTGCTCAGCATCTTCCTCTGTATAAAGAGGGGAGCTGTTGCCGTTTCCGTTGCTGTTTTGAATACGGGCGCTGTCCATCAACAATAATTTGGAGAGTTCCAGCGTAGGTGGGGTGCAGTAAATAGGGCCAGTATAGCCCTCACGCACCAGTAAAGGAAGCAAGCCTGAATGGTCAATATGCGCGTGCGAAAGAATCACGCAGGTCAGGTTCTCCGGCTCAAAGTCAAAAGAACGGTTCCGTTCCTCGGTTTTGTCGCCCATGCCTTGGGTCATGCCGCAGTCCAGCAGAATGCGTTTCCCGTTCTCTAAGGTCACTAAATGCTTGCTGCCCGTTACGGTTTGGGCTGCTCCGTAAAAAGATATCGTCATAGTAATGTTGGTCTGAATTGGTGCAGGTTGTACGGGCGGCAGTTTTTTCAGATGTCGGAAAAGCTCGTTTTAAAAATGATTTTTGGAAAATGGAGCTAAAATGATGCGTGTACTGCTATAACCAAATGATGCTTGTTCGTCATTCGTCCATTGCAATCACCTCTTTTTGTCATCTTGAAAAGATCTTGTGGGCGAACTAGAAAGGATTTGCCATAAACGCTATTGCCGTTCGCTCAAAAGGTCCTTTCAGGAGGGCAAGAGAGAACAGCAAGGAAGGTCAATTTGGAATGCGTGCGGACACGAGCTGGAAGCTCGCGCCAGCGGTTCAGATGCCTGTCAGGTTTCTAAAAGGAAGGGCAACTCTTGTGGTTGCCCTTCCTCATTACATACATAAAAGCAGAAGCACCTGAACTACAATCGTCTAGGTGCTTCTGCTTTGAGTAGAAAAGTTTGCTGTTTAGTGCCCGATTTCAGGAAAACAGGCTCTAAATGAAACGTTACAACAATCCTCTGAGGCGCTCGGCGGCACTTTCTGGGGTGATGTCGCGTTGCGGGTCGGCCATAAGTTCGTAGCCTACCATGAACTTCTTCACCGATGCTGAGCGGAGTAGCGGCGGGTAGAAGTGCATGTGCAGGTGCCAGCCAGGGTAGTCCTTTCCGTCTGTAGGGCTTTGATGGATACCGGCAGAGTACGGGAAGGAAGTGTTGAAGAGTTTGTCGTAGATACTGGAAAGCCGCTTCATGATATCGGCGTAGGCGTCCTTCTCCTCGTCAGTGATCTGGCCCAGGTGCCCGAAGTGCCTTCTAGGAATGACGATGGTTTCAAAAGGCCACACGGCCCAGAAAGGAACCAGTGCCACGAAAGCGTCATTCTCCACCACAATACGGGTCTTCTCTTCCAATTCAATGGCAAGGTAATCTGATAGTAGGCTGCGGCCGTTCTGCTGGAAATAGGCTTCTTGTTGCTCCGTTTCCTTGGCAGGCTCACCGGGAACTGAACTTTGGGCCCAGATTTGGCCGTGTGGGTGCGGATTACTGCTGCCCATCACGCTGCCCTTGTTCTCAAAGATCTGCACGTAGCTGATGTAGTCCAGTGCGCCCAGTTCCAGGTATTGTTCCTGCCATAGGTCTACCACCTTCCGGATCTCAGTAGTCTCCATGTCGGAGAGGGTGAGGTCATGGCGGGGAGAGAAACAGATCACCTTGCAGACGCCGCGCTCGCTCTGGGCCTGCAGTAATCCATGTTTTTCGAAAGTACCAGATGGGCTCTCAGCCTGCAACGCCGCGAAATCATTCGTGAACACGAAAGTGGAAGGATAATCCGGGTTCTTCTCGCCGTTTGCGCGCACGTTACCTGGGCACAGGTAGCAGCTAGGGTCAAACTGCGGACGGGTGTCCTGTTCAGTGGTTTCCTGCTGCCCCTGCCAGGGACGCTTGGAGCGGTGCGGAGACACCAGCACCCACTCTCCCAGCAGTTGGTTAAAGCGACGGTGCGAGTGCTCTGTGATATCAAATGAACTCATAGTTTTCTAGGTAAGGATGGTAAGACAATGGTTGGTGGTAGCCTATTTCTTTGAAAAGTCAATGGGCACCAGGCTGCTACCGTCCACAATCTCGGCCACGTAAGTCTTAAGGGTGATGTTGTATTCCTTTTGGTAAGCCTCGGTCATCTGACGGGTAAATTCGTCCAGTTTGTCCAGTCTTACTAAGTTAATGGTACACCCCCCAAAACCGCCGCCCATCATACGGGAGCCCAGCACGGCATCAGACTCTTTGGCCCGGTCCGCCAGGAAGTCTAGCTCAGGACAGCTTACCTCGTAGTCATGCTGCAGGCCTTGGTGTGAGGCAAACATCCTTTGGCCAAAGGCTTCCAGGTCTCCACGCTCCAGGTCAAGGCAGGCGTCTTCCACGCGCAGGTTTTCTTGTACCACGTACATGCAGCGTTTGTACACCACCGGGTCAAACTCGTCTTTATGGCTCTCCAGCATTTGCACGGTCACATCGCGCAGACTGTTTACCTGCGGATAAAGCTTCTGGAGCAGCGCCACACCAGTCTCACATTCTTTGCGGCGGGTGTTGTACTCAGAAGAGGCCAAGGAGTGTTTCACCTGCGTATCGCAGAGCACAATGCGGTAATCGTCAATGTTGAAAGGGTAATACTGGTACTCCAGCGAGCGGCAGTCTAGCTTCACCACGTGGTT
The DNA here is from genome assembly GCF_001310085.1 of Rufibacter tibetensis. Classification (GTDB taxonomy): domain Bacteria; phylum Bacteroidota; class Bacteroidia; order Cytophagales; family Hymenobacteraceae; genus Nibribacter; species Nibribacter tibetensis. The sequence continues at coordinate 1,553,277 of NZ_CP012643.1, read as the reverse complement.
GCGCTTCCCAAACATGCTGGCGAACTGGTCCATGATGCCGCACATTACCAAAGCGTACTCGTGCTCAGCCTTCTGGGCCATCTTCACCATGTCAAAACGCTCAATGCCGTAGGCGTAAAGGTAATTCAGCGCATAGGCCAGGCCGCATTCTACAGCCGCAGAGGAAGAAAGTCCGGCCCCAATGGGAATGTTGCCCCCGAACACCAGGTCAAACCCTTTTACCTCATAGTTGGCTTTCTGCAACTGCGCCACCACGCCCAAGAGGTAATTGGCCCAGCCGATCTCGCTGCGCTGCACGTTGTTAAGGTCAAACTCAGCGTTCTCCTCCAGGTCATAGGCGTACGCCCGCATGGTCTGCGTGCCGTTTGGAGCAATGGCAAAATAGATTTCCTTGTTAATGGCGGCGGGTAATACAAAACCCTCGTTGTAGTCGGTGTGCTCGCCTATGAGGTTTACCCGGCCCGGAGATCTTACCACTACCGGCTCTGTTCTGTATAACTCCTTGAATTTGGATACAATGTCTTCAACCATGGTTTCTGCTTTAAGGTCTAAAGGCACAGCACTTTGGTAAATGCCGTGCCTTTAGAGGTAAACGTAATAAATACTCTTTTGATTTAAGTGCCTTTTACCAGAAAGCAATATAAAGGGCCGCCAATATACCGCAGATTATAACAGATAGAACAGCAAAGGTGGTAGTGGTCTTGAACATAGAAGAGTCAATCTCCAAACCTTTAGGATTGTGCTTGCTCTTAGAGTCAAATAAGGTAATGAGAATCATCAGGACCACGCATACCACGAACACAATACCCATCCGGTCAAGGAACGGTATCTCTTCATACTGAAACTTAAGGAAGGTAGAAAGAGGGATTGTCAACACCGCCGCGGTTAAGGCCGCTGCTGAAGTAGTGCGCTTCCAGAAGAAGCCAAGGGCAAAAATGGCAAATACACCCGGTGAAATAAAGCCGGTGTACTCCTGGATGTACTGGAATGCCTGGTCCAGGTTACGCAATACCGGTGCCACCAAAATGGCGATGATAAAGGAAACCACCACCGTGATTTTACCAAAACCTACCAGCCTTGCCTCAGAGGCGTTTTTGTTGAAGAACTTGCGGTAGATGTCCAACGTGAAGATAGTGGAGATACTGTTGGCTTTACCAGCCAAAGAAGCCACGATAGCAGCAGTAAGGGCCGCAAAAGACAAGCCTTTTAAACCAACTGGCAACAGGTTCAGCAATACAGGGTAGGCATGGTCAGGCTTTACGTGGCCTAATTCGTTGGCCATCTCGGCCTGGAACAAACCATTCTTGTGCAGTACGTACGCTGCAATACCTGGCAATACCACAATAACAGGCATCATCAGCTTTAGGAACGCTGCAAACAAAAGACCGCTACGGGCGGTGTTCAGGTCAGCACCCAAAGCGCGCTGCGTGATGTACTGGTTACAACCCCAGTAGTTCAGGTTCACAATCCACATACCGCCAATCAGAACAGAAAGGCCCGGTAAGTCCATGTAGGCATCGCGGGTTCCGCCTTCCCCGTTCGGGATCATGATCTCGCCCTCAGAAAGAATCATACTAAAGTGGTCAGCCGCCTCTTTGCGCAGGAAGCCCAAGCCGTCCCAGGCGCCGGTGCCGCCTAATTGGTCAGATACCAAGTCTAAGGCTAGGTACGTAGTGGCCAGACCACCCAATACCAGTACAAACACCTGGATTACGTCTGTATAGCCAATTACCTTCATACCACCCAGGGTGATGAAGATCGCGAAGATGGCGCAACCATACATACAGTAGTAGAAGTCAATGCCTGTGATAGTCTCAATGGCCAAAGCTCCCAGGTACAGGATAGAGGAAAGGTTTACAAACACGTACACCAACAGCCAAAAGACCGCCATAAGGGTACTCACCGCATCGTTGTACCGGTGCGAAAGGAACTGGGGCATGGTGTAGATCTTGTTCTTCAGATAGATAGGAATGAAGAACACGGCTACCACAATCAGCGTGGCCGCCGCCATCCACTCATAAGTGGAGATAGCCAGACCCATCGCGAAGCCGGAACCGGACATCCCGATGAACTGCTCGGCTGAGATGTTAGAGGCGATAAGTGAGGCCCCAATGGCCCACCACGTAAGGGAACCCTCAGCCAGGAAGTAGTCTTTGGAATCCATCTTCTCGTCCTTTTTCTGACGGTAGATGTAATACCCGTACCCCGATACAATAAAGAAGTATACCAGGAAGACAATGTAGTCAATGGTTTGTAAGCCCATAGTAGGAGTGTGAAATAGTAGTTTGTTGGTTTAAGTTTATAAATGCAAAAGGTGAAGATATATTTTTAATTGTATTTGATATGTCTTTAAGGCAAGAAATTAACATTTTTTCATTTAGCTGCTGGCTTTGCTGCGCATAGAAGATTGGCGCCCAATTAATATCTAGGCTAAAAAATCTTCTTTGATAAATGGGGAAAGAGTTGCTCCTCCGGCTGAAGTTTTATGCACATATTGGCCGTTCCGTACCCCACGCTTGTGGTTTGCTGGTCAACGGTAGTTAGATTAGAGGTGATGTGAGTGCTGAAGACCCCATTAAGCCAATCTAACTTGGCTTGCTGTAAAGAATCATTCAATAGTAGCAGTGCTCCTGAAGTCTTGAATCTTCTTCGAAAAGAATAGCATGAGGTCTTCTGCTAGGTTTAGAAGTTGTTTTTCGCAAAATTGGCTAGAAGCAACGGAAGCTTTCCCGTACGTAGTCAAGTCTCCCTTTGCCACTTTAATACTTAGCGCTTCATTTCCATGCTGTTCATCTGTCTGGAACAGCAGCATATTATAGCCATGGCTCTTGGCCACTTTCTCAATATCATAAATCACAAAGCTTCTCTCAGCGCTGGAGCAATCACCCCCTAAAACAAAGGATCTGCCTAAGCGCAGGAAAGAGGCCGACCTGTCTTGCTACTAATCCAGCCTTTGGGCAACCACCTGATGTTTTCTTTGGGAGCAGCGCTCATATGGGGTGGTGATTCAATGTTCATGAAACCGTAGTGGAAGTCGTGTTCAGTTTCTTAGCTATGTTATGAATGCTGATTCTGCCTATGCTGCAGAATCGACTACTATTAGCAAGAACTTAATTTAACCTGAATGTAAAATACTTGAAAAGCACTTGAAAAGTGAAACTCGAGGTGACTTATAATCAGAACTAAAAAATACATATGAATATGAAGTGTAATATTGACATTTTCATATTTAAAATAATTTATTATTATCTAAACTAACTAGGAAATAATTGTCTACATTATTAAAAATGTAACGTAGTCGTTTATAACAGGTATTTAATTAAAAATTTATAAACTTATAAACTAAAGTTTAGTGTAATCTGCAACAAAATTTCTAATCTGAAGAATACCGCGAGAAGGCTCCCTCTGGTGCCTTCTCGCTACTTTTTCCACGGGCATGATCAATATGAAGAGAGCAGAAAGAAATAGTGAGAGGAGAGCAGGAAGAGGAAAGGTATGGCTGCTCATTGGCTGGGTTTTGCTTTTTGCCCAATGCAAGGGCGGGGATGAAGAAACGGTAGTACCGGTAAAACCAAACCCAGATACTAGTCCCACCTTTACCAACCCGCTTCTTGCCAGTGGGCCAGACCCGTGGGTGTACCAGCATAACAACACCTATTATTACACCCATACCTTAGGCAACCGACTTGCTTTGATCAAAACTCAGGCCATCTCGCAACTGCAGAAGGAACGGTTTACTACCGTCTGGACACCCCCATCTACCGGACCTTATTCCAGAAATATCTGGGCTCCGGAGCTTCACAGGATAGGAGATAAGTGGTACATCTACTTCGCCGCCGATGACGGAAATGACGCGAACCACCGCATGTACGTGATAGAGAATGCCGCGGTAGACCCCACCACCGGTACCTGGGAGTTCAAGGGGAAACTCACCCCCGCCACAGACAGATGGGCCATTGACGGCTCAGTATTTGAGCACAACGGGCAAATGTACTTTATCTGGTCGGGTTGGGCAGGCACCAATGACCCGGGCATTCAGCAAATCTACATTGCCAAAATGACGAACCCCTGGACTCTGGAAGGAGACCGCGTTATGATCTCAAGGCCAACCTTCAACTGGGAAATGAATGGTCTGGTGAACGAAGGCCCCGAGGTAATCAAGAACCCGGCTGGTAAACTCTTTCTGATCTATTCTGCTAACGGCTGCTGGACCGATAATTATTCTTTAGGCCGATTGACTTTGCGGGATAACGGCAACCCCATGAACCCCGATGACTGGATCAAAGCCCCAACGCCTGTTTTGGCCACCAAAGCAGAGAACAATGCTTTCGGCCCAGGACATAACGGCTTCTTCAAGTCACCAGACGGCACCGAGGATTGGATTATTTACCACGCCAATTCCTCCAGCCGTCAAGGCTGCGGAGACACCCGCAACCCCAGAATACAAAGATTCACCTGGAACGCAGATGGTACGCCCAACTTCGGGGAACCCGTGAAAACCGGAACTCCAATTGCCCGGCCCTCCGGAGAAGTGAAATAAGGCACAAGGTGCAGGTAAGAAGAACCTAAGAAACAATGTGGATGTAGGACCCGTGCTTTTGAGGTGATTTTGCAAAATCATGCTTAAAGTACAGGTTCTCCTTCTGCTCCAAAATAACCAATTGTAGTGCTCTTGATGAAGCAGGGAGAAATTGTCACAACCATTGGTCTCTTCTAAAGAGAAATAGTGTACGCCTCAGAAACCGAACTATGAAACAAAATCCCTTTTACCTGATCGCGCTTGTTTGCTGCCTGCTTTTTCAAAATTGTGCTAGAAACGGAACAGCATCATTAGGCGGTAAACCCAGGGAGGTCTGGTCTAAACAGCAGGCCCATGCCTGGTATGACAAACAAGGCTTTCTGATAGGCCCTAACTTTTCGCCCAGCACCGCCATTAACCAATTAGAGATGTGGCAAGCCGAGACGTTTGACACGGCCACTATTAACAGGGAGTTAGGTTGGGCCGAGTCTATTGGCATGAACACCGCGCGGGTGTACTTGCATGATCTGCTGTACCAGCAAGACTCCGTGGGATTCCTGAAAAGAATTGACATCTTTCTGAACATCGCGCAGCGCCATAACATCAAACCCATGCTGGTTATTTTTGATTCGGTATGGGACCCTCACCCAGCGTTGGGCAAGCAGCGGGAACCTCGGCCGCACGTGCATAACTCAGGTTGGGTGCAAAGCCCAGGCTCGGCTGCTTTGCAGGATTCTACGCAGTACCCACGGCTGGAGCGGTATGTGATAGGCGTGATCAGAAAGTTCGCGAACGATGAGCGGGTACTAGCCTGGGATATCTGGAACGAACCCTACAACACAAACCAAGGCTCTGCCTATGGCAAACAGGAGCTGCCCAATAAATTAGCCTATGTGCTGCCGTTGCTTAAGAAGAGTTTCATGTGGGCCCGCATGGCCAACCCTTCGCAACCGGTTACCGCCGCTGTCTGGGCCGGAGACTGGTCAGAGGAGGATTCTTTGACGGCTATCCAGCGGGTGATGATTGATGAGTCAGACATTATCACGTTCCATAACTATGACGGACCGCAGGAGTTGGAGAAACGCATTGTCTGGCTGAAGCGGTACGGCCGGCCCATGATCTGTACTGAGTACATGGCCCGCCCCAACGGAAGCACTTTTCAGAGCTCACTGCCAATAGCCAAAAAGCACAACGTGGGCATGATGAACTGGGGCTTTGTGGCCGGAAAAACCCAAACCATCTACCCCTGGGACAGTTGGGACAAGCAATATACCGCTGAGCCGCAGGTCTGGTTCCATGACATTTTCCGGCCTGACGGCACCCCTTACAGCCAGGAGGAAGTGGACCTGATCAAAAGCATAACGGGGAAAGCTGCCTCAACAAAATAAAAAGCTTGGCATCGCTGTCAAGGCAGATTTACCGAAGCAGGTTTTTAAGTCTGTTTTCTGGAAAACTGAGGTAAAACACGTGAGCAAGGGAAATGATCCATCATTATAGAAAGCTTTTAATCGTCTTCCTGGGCCAGGCCTTGCTGCTGGGGTGTAAAGCCAGCACCATAGCTCCTGCGCCAGTAAGGACCGAAACCACACAAGCCAGTACATCCCTTTTCTTTACCAACCCTGTTGCCGAAGGAGCTGATCCCTGGGTGTTGAAGGTGGGTGATGTGTATTACTCCTGCGGAGCTTCTAATAAAGGGATCTATGTTTCCCAGTCTTCTAAACTGACCAAACTGGGAGAGCGGGTGCCGGTCTGGAAAGCTCCTGCCAACGGCTGGAACGCGCATAACATCTGGGCTCCTGAGATTCACCTGATACAGGGCAAGTGGTACATCTATTACACCGCCGGAAAAGAACCAGGCGGTCCTTTCATTCACCAGCGGTCTGGGGTGCTGGAGTCTGCCACAAGTAGTCCCTTTGGGCCGTACGTAGACAAAGGCATGCTCTACACCGGTGACAATTTGCAGGTGCCTGGTTCTGAAAAATGGGCCATTGATCTGACGCCTTTTTACCTGAACGGGCAACTGTATGCCGCCTGGTCTGGCTGGGAAGAGAACGCCCTGACAGATAGAACAAAGCAGCACCTGTACATTGCCAGAATGAGTAACCCATGGATCATCAGTAGCAACCGGGTGAAGATCTCCTCGCCCACGCAGTCCTGGGAAACCGGCGGTGAGCTGGACCTGAACGAAGGCCCCGAACTGCTGAAGAAAAAGGAGAAAGCGTTCCTGATTTACTCTACCCGTGAGTCCTGGCTGAAAGATTACCGGCTGGGGCAATTAACACTAGCCGATACCCTGTCAGATCCTATGCAGCCCCGCAACTGGGTGAAATCTGATGGGCCAGTTTTCCAGGGCAACGAACAGGTATTGGGGGTAGGGCATTGCAGCTTCACCACCTCGCCAGATAATACTGAAGACTGGATTCTGTACCACGCCAAGAAATCGGTGACGCCCGGTTGGCAGCGGGACATCAGGATGCAGAAGTTCACCTGGACGGCAGACGGCTACCCGGATTTCGGGCAACCCATTCCGGCCGGCGTTCCGGTGCCGGTGCCTTCGGGTGAAAAGTAGTAGTATCGTTTCCTGAATTACGTAGCGTTTACAAGTGCTTTTCAGAAATACTTAATTAAACTGACATTCCATTTGCCTATGAAAACATATCTTCTTTCGCTCTCTGCCGTGGTGGTCAGCTTGATGACCTTCTCGTGTAACAGAAACCAAAGTACTGGTTCACAAAGTGATGCTCCGGCTGCAGTAGCCTCTAGCCAGGCGGTCACCTACAAAAATCCTGTAATGCCCGGCGATTATGCCGACCCTTCGGTGGTGCGCGTGGGCAATGATTACTGGGCCACAGCCACTTCTTCTGAATGGGCGCCTCTGTACCCCATTCTGCATTCCAAGAACCTGGTAGACTGGGAAACGGTGGGCCACGTGTTCCCCAACAAACTGCCCGACTGGGCTGAGGCACACTTTTGGGCGCCTGAAATTACCTATGACAATGGCAAATACTACATCTACTACACCGCCAAGAAAAAAGGGGGCAACCTCTGCGTAGGCGTGGCCAGTGCCACCAAGGCAACCGGACCTTACACCGATCTTGGTCCCTTGGTGTGCCAGGAGGTGGGTTCCATTGACGGCTTTCCCATCAGAGACGAAAAAGGCGAGTTGTACCTCATCTGGAAAGAAGATGCTAATAGTGTGGGCAAGCCTACGCCGCTGTGGGGTCAACGCATGAACGAGGAACGAACCGCCCTCACGGGTGAGAAGTTCGAGCTGTTCCGCAACGAGAAAGGAACCTGGGAGGGTGGTCTGGTGGAAGGCCCCGCTTTAATAAAGCGGAACGGATACTATTACATGTTCTATGCCGGTGATGCCTGTTGCGGTAGAGCGTGTACGTACGGCGTGGGCGTGGCCCGGGCGAAAGATTTACGTGGCCCATGGGAGAAATATGCCGGCAATCCCATCATGAAGAAAAACGAGGCTTGGACCTGCCCCGGCCACGGCACGGTGGTATCTGACGGAAAAGGCCGTGATTACTTCCTGTATCACGCCTACAGCGCCAACACCACGGTGTATCCCGGACGGCAAGGCCTGCTGGATGAAATTACCTGGGGGACGGACGGTTGGCCGAAGTTTCAGAACAGCTCGCCCTCTCTTACCGCCGAAGCTCCTCACCGAACCAATGCCAAAGACGTGGTAGATGTTCAGGATGAGTTTACCGGAGGCAATCTGGCCCAGACCTGGCAGTGGTTTGTGGCGCAACCAGCACCAAAGTATTCGGTGCAGCCAAGCCAGGGCGGGCGTTTGTTGTTGCAGGCAAGTCCGGAGAAAGTGGGAAGTGTGTTGAGTAAACGCACCATGGAAGGGGATTACACCGCCACCACTGCCATTAACCAGAAACAGTTAGGTACAGGCGTAGCTGCTGGGTTAGCCGCCATCGGAGATCCGCAGAATGCCATCGGAATATCGGTGCAGAACGGGGAGATTTCGCTCTGGTCTGTAAAAGAGAACAAAGAAACGGTGCACTCTAAAGTAGCCGCGCCGCAGGGAAACCTATTGCAGTTTAAACTCACGGCCTCTAAAGGCGACCAGTTGCAGTTCGCCTGGAGTGCCAACGGGACCACCTGGACTCCCCTGAACGAAGGAAAACCCATCAACGGTGATTTTCTTCCTCCCTGGGACCGGGGCGTGCGCGTGGGCCTTACGGCTAAAGGTCCGGCCGGTGCTGCCGCCGCTTATGAATGGTTCAGGTTGGTTCATTAAGTGAGGGGTGAGCAGGCTGCTTTAAAGTAGCTTATTCCTGTTATGCAGAGGGCTTTGGTCCTGTTTTCTTGAAAACAGGACCAAAGCCCTCTTTTGTGCAAATGTGGCAACCTAATGAGTGCCAATAGGTACTATTGAAGGTTAGTTCCTCTTAAAATTTTAGAGTATGGACAAGGACATATCATTAGCCGAGGACTTTTATGAGTTCCAGAAAAAAGAGTGGTTTGCTTTCAGGGTGTTTTGGGTGTTGATGGCAGGAGTGCTGACCGCGGCTGCCTTTGGGTTATTCGGGAAGGGCTTGCTTAGTGATAAGACCGTAACTTCTAACGGGGTCAGGTTTGAATACAACAAATTTATGCGGGTAGAAAAGGGCACCGAGCTTTTGGTTGGGGTGGGCCAGGGAGGCAAGATTGCTGACATCAGCATCAACAATGACTACATCAGAAAAGTAAAAATTGATCAGGTGATTCCCCAGCCAACTTCGGTTGAGGTCAGGGAAAATAAGGTGATCTACCGCTTCAGTTCAGTGCAGAACGGGTTTGTTACTTTTTACCTCATTCCTTATAAAATGGGGTCGCAGCCGTTAGAAGTCACCGTAGGAAAAGCCCAGTTGCGGGCAAATCAGTTCGTGTATTTTTAAGCTTAAACCTGCCGCTATGGAGTCCATTATTCTAAGAGCCCTGATTGTCTATGTGCTGGTGTTCATTATTTTGCGCATGGCAGGTAAACGTACCTTAGGCGAGATGACCGCTTTTGATCTGGTGTTGCTTCTGATCATAAGTGAAGCCGTGCAGAATGCCCTGGTAGATGATGATAAATCTATTACTGGCAGTATGCTGGTGATTTTAACGTTGGTGTTTGCAGACATCCTGATGTCTTTAGCCACAAATAAATTCAGGTTCCTGGATAGCGTGGTCAATGGCATTCCGCTTATCATTCTGGAGAATGGCAAGCCCCTGCTGGACCGCATGAAGAAGGCCAGGCTTCAGGAAGACGATATTCTGGAAGCCGCCAGAAAATCGCAGGGGCTGGAGAATATGGCGCAAATCAAGTATGCGGTTCTGGAAAAAGATGGCTCCATTAGCATCATTCCTTTCCACCTGAACGAGCAAGGCATCAAACCCGATGTTGTCCAGAATTCTAAGTGATTTACAGAAAAAGACCTTAAAATGGCAGCGTTCGCTTAAGCCTCTATGCCGGCGGTAAGGTGTTGGTAATCTTTGATGATGGTTTTAAGAAATTCACGGTCGGTCATTTCTGGGTACACGCCCATGACCTGTTTGGCTCGTTCGGCAATGCTGTGTAGAAGGACTTCGTTTTTGTGCTGAACGGCTTTGGAAAGGAGCTTTCGGAGCAGGGCCATGTCTTTGTCTGAGAGAACAGACACTTCAGGGAACACCACGGCGTAGTCATCTTCAAGCTGTACCTGAAAAGGGTTTCGTCTTTTTATAGCTGAGGTTTTGATGACACTGGTACCAGCCGCCAGATCTCCCAGACGCTGTCCCTTGCCGGTAATGACAATGGTGACAATGGCTACCACACCGTAAAGTGTGATATCAATAAGCCTGAACATCCACCGCAACAGGTAATCTCCAATGCTGGGCGACTGTCCGTTCATCTTGATCACTTTGATGTCTTTGGCCCGTTTGCCAAAGCTCTGGCCATTCATGAAAATTTCGCAGAGCAGGTCGTAAAACAGATACGGAAGCATGCCTATGACCACAGCCACCACGATGGAAGTTTGGGAGGGATCGTGAGGGGCCATTAGAAGCGCGAATGCCATAATGCAAATGAACAACCAGCCAAAACCAATCACCGCATCAATCAGATACGCCAGAATTCTGTCTCCCACGCTTGCTATGGCGTATTCCACCTCCACATTCTGGGTGGTCCTGATTTTAATGGTATCCATTTAAAATAGAATCTGCTTTATTAAATAGCCTAAGTTAGATATATTTGGAAGAACACAAAAACACCAGGCATGCGCGAGGCTGCTTTCATCAAACAAAACTCAGCTAAATGGAAGCGATACGCCACAGAGCCTACGTCCAACCCAGATGAGCTGGCCGACCGGTTTATTGAGCTAACCGATGACCTTGCCTTCGCCCGCACTTTTTACCCAGAGTCTGACAACACTGAGTACCTGAACACGCTCACGGGCAAAGTGCACCAAACCATTTACCGGAACAAGAAAGAGAAAGGCAACCGCTTTGTGCTCTTCTGGAAACAGGAACTGCCCCTGCTGTTTCTGCAGTACCACCGGCAACTGTTTTTCTCCTTTCTCATTTTTCTGTCCGCATGTTTCATTGGAGCCATCTCGGCCGCAAATGATGACACGTTTGTGCGCCTCATCCTGGGCGACCAATACGTGAACCAAACCCTGGCCAACATCAGGAAAGGCGACCCCATGGCGGTGTACAAGCAGGCCGGCGAGACAAGCATGTTTTTGATGATAACCTTCAATAACATCAAAGTAGCGTTTACTGCCTTTGTTATGGGCGTGGTGGTTTCGGTGGGTACTTTCTGGATTCTGCTTCAAAACGGCATCATGCTGGGCGCATTCCAATACTTTTTCTACAAGCACGGTGTGCTAGCCACTTCGGTGCTTACCATCTGGATTCACGGCACTCTGGAAATTTCGGCCATTATCATTGCCGGGTGCGCGGGGTTTGTGATGGGCAACAGCCTGCTTTTCCCAAAAACGTTTTCCCGCATGGAGTCTTTCCGGCGCGGGGCCAAAGACGGCCTGAAGATAGTGGTAGGGCTGGTGCCTGTCTTCATCATGGCTGGTTTCCTGGAAGGGTTTGTGACCCGCCATACAGACATGCCCATGTTCGCTAGCCTATCCATCATCCTAGGTTCGGCGGCGTTGATTTTATTTTACTTTATTGTATATCCTTACTGGCTGCAAGCCAAAGCATCTGATGAGAAACCAGTTGATTGAGTTGCGCGAAGAGCGTGATTTGGGGCAGAAACTCAACGCCACGTTTACGTTTTTAAGGCAGAATTTCAAACCGCTTGCCAAATGCGTTTTGTTGTACGTGGTGCCGTTTGCACTACTGGCGGGTATTTTCTCGGGTATTTACCAAAGTACCCAACTGGCTGAACTGGGTAGAAATGTGCGCTATGGTTCTTTGGGGGCTTACACCTTTGCCAATACCGTGAACTCTGTACCTTACTGGGTAAGCCTATTTTTCTCTTTGGTGAGTTTTGTGTTGTTGTGCCTCGCCATTTACTCTTACATGCTGGAGTACCTGAGGCACGAGGGAGAAGTAGAGCCACTGGCGGTGTGGGAAGGTATCAAACATAACTTTGTTTCTGTGCTGTACTCGGCGGTGGGAGTGGGGGTGCTGTGTGGCCTGGCTACGCTGCTGTTGGTGCTTCCAGGAATTTACGTGATGGTAGCCTTGAGCATGTTTGCCATTGTCATGTTGACCGAAGAAATTGGCTTTATAGATGCCGTGGAGCGGTGCTTTTACCTGGTGAAAGGTCATTGGTGGCCTGCTTTCGGGTTTCTGTTCCTGGTATTTCTGCTGCAAGGCGTAATTGGTTTTGTGGCGTCTCTGCCCGCTATTGTCGTATATGTCCTCCGGATTTTAGAGTTGCCGGGTGGCGAAAGCGACTTGCTTTTAATTGCGGCCAGTTCCTTTACCACCATCATAAGTTTGATTTTGTACGTGATTGCCATTACGGCCGTAGGGTTCCTGTATTTTGATCTGGTGGAACGAAAAGACGGAGTAGGCTTGCTGGAGCAAGTAAACAAGATTGGTGCCCAAGTGCCAGCTTTTCAGGCTCATCAACACCCGTAAGTCTGTGCGTCACATCCTGCTTCTTTTCTGCCTTTTGTTATGGTGCTGTGCTTTGGCTGGTAGCACCTTTGCGGCTGTTCCTGCGCAGGCTCAAGCCGCGGTGCAACCGCTGCAGATTCGCCAGCCCAATCCGCAGAAATTGAAAGAGCTGCGCGAGAACAAAGATTTCCATTACCAGCAGGATGTCAGGCCAGATATGTCTTTCTGGGAGCGCTTCTGGCGGAAAGTGGGAGAATATATCGCCCGTCTATTGGAAGGTAGCTCTTACCAGGGTTTTTGGAAATACATTCTGTACGCCCTCGCCATCGGGACCACGGTGTTTGTGGTATTAAAGCTGTTCCAGGTAGACTTTGTAGGGCTGTTCGGCCGGAAGGCAGCGCCAGCCGCCATTACGTATGACACCTACCGGGAGAATATCCATGAAATTGATTTTGAGTCTCTCCTGGAAGAGGCCGAGACGCAAGGTGATTACCGCCGGGCCGTGAGGTTGTACTACCTGCGCACGCTCAAAGCCCTCACTGACGCCGGACTTATAGACTGGAAACCGGGCAAAACCAATTGGAGCTACGTCTCAGAACTAAACCAATCCCCGCTCAGGAAGCCTTTTGAGCGCATCACCCATTTGTTTGAGTACGTGTGGTATGGTGGCTCCCAGGTAGACAGCGCTTCATTTGAAACCCTGCGGAAGTCGTTTGAGGAGTTTACCGGTTCTTTATCCAAAGCGGCATGAGAGGATACCGGTTGTACGCCCTGGTGCTGGGAGTTCTCTTCGCCGTTTTTGTGGCGGTGGAATACTATCGTCCTAAACCCATAGACTGGAAGCAGACGTTCTCCAATAAAGACAAGATTCCGTACGGCACCTTCGTGCTCTTTGAACTGCTCCCGGATCTTTTTCCAGACCAGCCTGTGGCATCGGTTCGGTTGCCAGTGGTCAACCAGATAGAAGAAGGAAACGCTTTAGCCAAAAACAATTCTGCGCCACTGGTAAACTATGTGTTTGTCAATGGAGCTACCGACGTAAGTAAGCTGGATTTGCAGGCCTTGTTACAGTTTGTGGCGCGGGGCAACAATGTCTTCCTCAGCTCGCACACGTTTTCCCGTCCGTTGCAGGATACCTTGGGCTTTAAGACTGATTTCACAAAAAAGGGCCTAAAGCAGGATTCTCTGGGGCTAGTGTTTACTCACCCGCAACTGCAGCAATTGAAACCGGTGCTGTACGAGCGCGAAAAGGCCAGCCGCATCATCACAATAGACTCTAAACGCAAGGCCAAAGTGCTGGGGAAGAACTCCGTAGGAGATACTACGTTCGTGCAGATTTCTTACGGGAAAGGCAGTTTCTACCTGAGTTCTGTGCCTCTGGCCTTTACCAATTACCACGTCATTGACCCGGCGCAGACCAGGTATGCTACCCAGGCTCTGTCGCATTTACCTGTGCGGCCCGTTTGGTGGGATGAATACCAAAAGCAGGGCGCAGTGGGCAGCAAATCCGTGTTCAGGGTGTTGCTCAGCCATGAGCCGCTGGCCTGGGCGTACTACGTTACTTTAGGCGGGTTGCTGTTATTTGTCTTGTTTGAAAGCAAACGCACGCAACGCATTATTCCAATCATGGAGAAACCCAAAAACACCACACTGGAGTTTGTGCGCGTCATGGGCAACCTGTACTACAATCACCGGAATCACCGCGTCATTGCCGAAAAGAAGATCAACTACTTTCTGGAGTACTTGCGCCTGCACTACTTTGAGAACACCAATGTGGTGAATGAGGAACTGGAGGAGCGGATATTTGCCAAATCGGGCGTGGCCCTGGCAGACGTGACCGAACTGTTCCGGCTGATCCAGCACGTGAATATGGTGGACCGTCTGGAGGAGCAGCATCTCTGGAATTTAAACAAACAATTGGAAAGCTTTTACCGGCAAGCCAGCCGCTAACATACATATCATGGAACGATTAGAAGACGCCGCATTGGGGGTGGACCCGGGCGCAGATTTCTCAGAACTGCAGCACGCCGTAGGCCGCATCAAAGAAGAACTTAGGAAACGCATTATTGGGCAGGAAGCTTTTGTAGACCTGTTGCTGGTGGCTATTTTAGCCGAGGGGCACGTGCTCATTGAGGGCGTGCCAGGTATTGCCAAGACCTTGACCGCCAAACTGCTGGCCCGCACCATAGACGTAGGCTTCAGCCGGATTCAGTTCACTCCAGACCTGATGCCTTCTGATGTACTGGGTACTTCTGTCTTTCACCCCGGCACCGCTACGTTTCAGTTCAAACACGGGCCTATTTTCTCTAACATCGTGCTGATTGATGAGATTAACCGGGCCCCGGCTAAAACGCAGTCTTCTCTGTTTGAGGTCATGGAAGAGCAGCAAATCACGCATGACGGAACCCAGTATGCCCTAGCCGATCCGTTCATTGTGCTGGCCACCCAGAACCCCATTGAGCAGGAGGGAACCTACCGCTTGCCTGAGGCCCAGCTGGATCGTTTCATGTTCAAGATTCTGGTGCACTACCCATCCCTAGCCGAAGAAGTAGCCATTCTGGAGGTGCACCACAACCGCCCAACCGTACAGCGGGAACTGGACGAGGTGCAACCCGTGCTTACCGCCCCCAGTGTTTCGGCGCTGCGGAAGCAGGTGAAAAGCGTACACGTAGATGCTAACGTGCTGGAGTACATTGCCAATTTGGTGGTGCAAACCAGAGCCAATAAGTCTTTGTACCTGGGGGCTTCCCCGCGGGCTTCGCTGGCCTTGCTAAGCAGTGCCAAAGCCTTGGCCGCCATCCGGAACCGTTCTTTTGTGACCCCTGAAGACGTACAGGAGTTAGCCCCCTCGGTGTTACGGCACCGCATTCTGCTTTCCCCGGAGCGGGAGATGGAAGGTGCCACGCCAGATGATGTCATCAAGCAAATCATTCAGAAAACAGAGGTTCCCCGCTAGTGTCCTTTCTCCGTAGCCTTTACTTCACCAGGTACTTTTTCTACGCCCTGTCTGCGGCGGTAGGGTTGTTTGTGCTGGCCTTCTTTTTCCCGGCGTTTCTGTTCCTAGTGAAGATTCTGTTTGGCGGGCTGGTGCTGTTTGTGGGAGTAGACATGGTGGCGCTGTTCCGGCACCCTGACGGGATTATGGCTTCACGCAGCATGCAGGAAAAACTCTCTAACGGAAGCGAAAACCCGGTGTACCTGTATGTGGAGAACCGCTATGCTTTCACGGCGCGGCTGGAGGTGCTGGAGGAACTGCCGTTCCAATTTCAGAAGCGCGATGCCAGTTTTCTGGTGCAGGTGCCCAAGGGCGAGACGCACGTGATTGAGTACCAGTTACGCCCGACGCAACGCGGGGTGTATTCCTTTGGCGCCACCAACGTGTTTGCAAACGGACCCATGCAGCTGGTGCGGCGGCGTTACCGGTTCGGACTGGGGCAGGAGGTGCCGGTGTACCCATCCTTCATCCAGATGCGGCAGTATGAGTTGCTGGCAGCCTCGCAGCACCTGACGGCCATGGGTATCAAGAAAGTGCGGAAAGTGGGACACAGTGCCGAGTTTGAGCAAATCAGGTCGTATGTAGCGGGAGATGACCAGCGGACCATCAACTGGAAAGCCTCGGCCCGCAAAGCGGATCTGATGGTGAACCATTACCAGGAAGAAAAGTCGCAGCAGGTGTATTGCCTCATTGACAAAGGGCGCGTCATGGAAATGCCCTTCGCCGGTTTAAGTTTGCTGGACTACGCCATCAATGCCACGCT
Organism: Rufibacter tibetensis; assembly: GCF_001310085.1. GTDB lineage: Bacteria > Bacteroidota > Bacteroidia > Cytophagales > Hymenobacteraceae > Nibribacter > Nibribacter tibetensis. Next base: position 1,536,951 of record NZ_CP012643.1, on the reverse strand, counting down.
GGTGCTGTCTAACGTAGCGTTGCGCAAAGAAGACAAAGCAGGGTTGATCACGTTCTCAGACCAAATTGGCTCCATGCTGCCTGCTGAGCGCCGGTCTTCGCAGTTGCAGAAGATTCTGGAAGTGCTCTACAACCAAACCACTAAGTTTCAGGAAACGGATTTCCAGCGGCTGTACGTGACCGTTCGGTCCAAGATAAAGCAACGCAGCCTGTTGTTGCTCTTCACCAACTTTGAAACCCTGAACGGAGCCAAACGTCAGTTGCCCTATCTGCGCAAACTAGCCAAACACCACTTGGTGCTGGTCGTCTTCTTTGAAAACACCGAGACCCGCGACCTCCTGGAAAAGCCCGCCGACAACTTGGAGGAAATCTACCTGAAAGCCATTGCGGAGAAGTTTGCCTATGAAAAGCGCCAGATTGTAAAGGAGTTCACCGCCCACGGCATCCACTCGGTCTTAACGCCTCCTGAAAAACTGACGGTAAACGCCATCAACAAGTACCTGGAGTTCAAATCCAGGGGCTTGCTGTAAAGGTCGCTTTTAGCAGTAAGGAAGTTTTGCTTTATGCCCAGTTTTGCAAAAGAAGCGTTGAAATAGCTGGGTTAGTTAAAAGTAACTACCCTCAAAGCAGAAGAAAAGGATAACGGCGTTTTGAAGCTGTTTTGGTTAAATCAGGTCAAAAGCACGGGCGTACTGCGACAGGTCAAAAGAGGAATGGGCGTCTAGCTTTATTTTGAGGTTACGCCGGTGCGTATTCACGGTCTTTTCAGAAATGTACATCTCTTGGGCTATCTCTACCGAGCTTTTCCCTAAGGCTACATGTTTCAGCACTTCCCTTTCCCTGGTCCCCAGGCTGGCAAACTGCTGGTAATGCTGCCTGAGGAATGTATTTTCTTCTATGATTCGGTTTACCTTTGAAGTGACATGGTGCATGGGGTCTACGGCCACGGCAAACGTAATGGTCAGAAGAGGTTGGCCGTCCTCGTCACGCATGAAGATTTTAATGGTGCTTAGGTGGAGCATCCATTCTGCCTGCTCATGAAACCGCACCTGCTGGAAGAAAGACAAGATTTCGTCTTCATCATTGCGCTCCAATAAGCCATGAACTAGTTTGGGAATATATTCAGCAGATTCTATAGGGTTGAAGAAGCGGGAGTGAAAGTCTGGTCCCATTTCCTGCAATTCTTCCAGGGTGACCCCAATCTGCTGCAAGCCTCTTTCTGACATGTACTCCACAGTCAGGTCATTCTTGATGTTGTGGATAACCACTACTCCCGGCAACTGATCTGCGATGGCGGCAATGCAAGCAATTTTTTCTGCTATCTGCTGCTTAGGGCATACTTGCTGAGCAATTCTCATTTTCTCCCACTTTTGTTAGTGCTCTGTAAATCTAGAAGATTAAATGAAATTATTGCAATACTTTTATATGTAAGTTGAAATAGGATATTTATAGGGTCTTCAACTTAGAGCAATCTACCATGTGTCTGGTCGGTTTTCGTCAAATTACCTCAAAAACATACTTTATTTTGCAAGTTTATATAACCATTCCGTTGCTTTAGAAGAAGGTTGTTTGTGGTGTTTATTACTTTTTATAGATATCTTCCTTGGCGAAGAGAGTAGTTATAGTCTTTTTCAAAGGAGTATATGAAGGGTGAAATATTTAAGGCAATTCTTCTTATGAACATGCAGGAGAAAGGTGTTTGAAGAGGTGGGGAGTGCAACAAAAGAGCCATGTCTGAGTTTAAACTAGTACCCTTCTTTCAGGAAGAACACCTAACGTGATTCAAATGTCAGTTACCCTTTTTCGCAACTACCGCTACCTTTCCCTTCTGTTTCTATCTCTGTTTGTCATCAGTTGTAAAGAGACGGTAGTAGCCCCCAGAAAGTCTTTTTCCTTAGCCGATGAACAGTTGCTGCTGGGAAATCCCAGCGGAGCCACGGCTGATATCAGTAACGAGAACAACTTCCTTATTTCCAGAGCACAATACGCCTTGTCCTACAGCCGTGACAGGGGCACGCCAAACTGGGCGAGTTGGCATGTTAGTCCTGCCTGGTTGGGTTCTGCTCCCCGCCAAGATGATTTCCGGGCCGATGCCTCTCTTCCGCAAGGGTGGTACCGGGCTTCCTCCTCCAGTTATTCAGGCACTGGTTTTGACCGGGGCCACAATGTTCCATCGGGTGACCGGACCAAGACCGTGGAAGATAACTCCACTACCTTTTTGATGACTAACATAATTCCGCAGGCCCCTAAGAACAATCAGGAAACGTGGGGAAATCTGGAAGACTACACGCGGAGCTTGGTCCAGAAAGGAATGGAGGTGTATGTTGTCATGGGCAGTTACGGGGAAGGTGGCTCCGGCACCAATGGCACGCTCAAAACCATTGACAACGGCCGGATCACGGTGCCTGCCCGCATTTGGAAGGTGCTGGTAGTTTTACCCCAAGGGGAAGATGATTTAAGCCGTATCACTACTTCCACCAGAGTTATTGCAATAGACACGCCCAACAGAAACACGGTAGGTTCTAAATGGGAAACTTACCTTACTACCGTAGACGCCATTGAAGAAGCAACTGGTTATGATCTGCTTTCAGCATTGCCCAAGCAGTTGCAGCAGGTATTAGAGTCCCGGGAAGACAATACTCCGGTAGTCCGTTAAAAGCAAATTGTAATTCCTGTTCACGAAGTAAGTAAACAGGTAGAATGACTTTTGCCTGACTGATATGGAGGTATTGAAGTATACTCTGCCTCGCGTAGCGCGAATTATTTCAGAATCTTCAATCACAGCTTGACACGGTAGTGCAGATGCCATAAAAGTATCCTGAACCATAAAGTAAAAGAGGCTGTCCGATTTTCGGGCAGCCTCTTTTACTTTATGGAAATCTTGTTAATGTTTTATCATCAATAGCTTACGAATCGCCACTTCTTTAGCAGGGAAAAAGAAGTTGGTTCTTGTCAATGTAGCTGTGTGTACAATGAGAAGCTACAAGGCTTGTGAAAGGTCGTTTGTAGGCCTATACAAAATAACTATGGAGTATTACCTGAGGTTTAGGTAGAACGTCGGGACAAGTGTGCTTAGTGGCACTGCAGACTTCAGAACAATCTTTGACTTAAATATATAATTAAATTTCTATATTTAGTGCAGCTTAAAGGTGGTTATTTAGCTGTCTTCTTTACGCTTGGTTTACTAGTCTTCCATCATTTACATCCTTACGTTCACGCCCATTCTTTATGCAGAAAATCTACCTATTGTGGGTGCTCTTCTTGTTTGCTGTTCAAATTCAAGCCCAACCATCCTCTAAAAACATAAATCTTAGAGTGTTCCTTGACTGCCAGGCATACTGTGACCAAGACTTTATCAAGAGGGAAATCAACTATGTGGATTATGTGAATGACCGCTTTCAATCAAACGTTTTTGTGCTGGTCACTTCCCAGGAAACAGGCAGCGGAGGACGGGAGTATAAACTGCAATTCTCGGGGCAAGGTAGATTTGAAGGCATGAAGGATACAATATCCTACATACGGCCAGCTACTGCCACAGATGATGAAGATAGAAGGCAGGCAGCAGAGAAAATCAAACTTGGGCTGCTTCCTTTTATTCTGAAGACAGAAAAAGCCAAAGATTTGGTTATTAGCTTCAAAAACACGGTAGAGAATGCCCCTTCTACCGGAACTGCACCTTCAGAAGATCCCTGGAATTTCTGGGTTTTCAACATTAACCTGAGGGGGTACTTCAGCGGTGACAAAAACTACTCAAGCAACAATCTCAGCAGTAGCCTTTCTGCCGACAGGGTAACCGACAAACTCAAAACTAATTTGTCTGCCAGTATTAACCATAGTACTAACAGGTATGGCGAAGGCGAAAACGAATTTAAATTCTCAAATAGGCAGTACAATTTCAATAACCTAACGGTCTGGTCTGTTACTGACCACCTTTCCTTAGGGGGCTATTTCAATGTGCAACGGGCAGACTTCTCAAACTATGATTTGACGGCATCTATATCGCCGGCCATTGAATACAACCTATTCCCATATAAACAATCAAACACCAGCTATGTGGGGTTGATGTACAAGGCTGGTCCTCGTTATTTCAATTACAAAGAAGAAACCATCTACAATCAACTGGAGGAGCTGCGTTTTCAGCATACATTGTCTCTTGACCTGAGCTTTAACCAGAAATGGGGGCAAGTGAGCGGATCCACCTCTTACAGCCAGTTCTTCCATGACTTTGGCAAAGACCGGCTTTCCTTCTCAGGCAACGCAGATATCCGCATTTTCAAGGGGCTTTCTTTTAATGTAGGGGGCTACTATGCCTATCAGCGGGACCAACTAAACATTGTCAAAGGGGAAGTGTCTGATGAGGATTTATTTACCAGACGCCGTCAGTTGAACTCAAACTATGATTTCTTTTTCAACTTCGGCATCAGATACAGGTTTGGCTCTATTTTCAACAATGTAGTAAACCCCAGGTTTGAGGGGGGAGGAGGGTCTTTTTTCTTCTTTTAACAAGATATGGCGCCGGAATTGGACCCTGTTAAACCTTCAGAAAAACTAGTTATAATATTAAGATTAGCAGGGTGCATGATTCCACGGTAGTGCAGAGCCATGAAAATATCTTGAATCATAAAGTAAAAAGGGCTGTCCGGAAATGGGGCAACCCTTTTTGCTTTATGTGCCCTGTTCTGGTTTTGCAGTCTGATTAATTGGCCCATCTCTATTGAAGTATACACCAAGCTTTTTCCTGGGAAGTTCAAAGGCTGATCTGCAAAAAAAGATGTGGATTTCACCAAGTATTAAGGTCTATTTTCCCATCGGCGGCTACGTATTAGAAGGGGGCATAGGGTTGCTTGGCAATCCAGTAGTATCAGCCAAATTGGTAAGAAACAATTTTAAGAGTATTATTGGGGCTGCCCAGAGGTTTGTTCTAGTGGGTGAATGGCAAACTTTTTCCTGTAATTCTATGCTCAAGTATGTATTAGCCCCCTTGCTGTTTGTTTGTCTTTTCCTACAGAAGGTACAAGCGCAACAGGCGTACCCAAGTACCCTTACAGTCGCTCAAGACGGCAGTGGAAACTACAAAACCATTCAGGAAGCTGTTAATTCAGTTCGGGATCTAGGCCAGAAACGGGTTGTCATTCATATAAAGAAAGGCATCTACAAAGAAAAACTAATCGTTCCTTCGTGGAAAACCAACATCTCTCTGATTGGAGAAAGCCCTGAATCCACCATTATTACCGGCAACGATTTTTCTGGAAAACTGGTGGAGGGCGGAAAAGACGCCTATAAATTAGAGAAGTTTTCTACATACACCTCCTATACTGTCCTGATCCAGGGAAATGGGGTGCAACTAGAGAACCTAACTATCGAGAATACCGCAGGCCGGGTGGGACAGGCAGTCGCCTTGCATGTAGAGGGCGATAAGATCATTGTCCGTAATTGCCGTATTCTTGGAAACCAAGACACCCTATACACTGCCACAGCAGAAAGCCGGCAATACTATGAGAACTGTTATATAGAAGGTACTACTGATTTTATTTTTGGGGAAGCGACCTGTGTTTTCCAAAGCTGCACCATCAAGAGCCTTGCGAACTCCTACATTACCGCTGCAGCCCAGCGGCAGTCGCAACAGTTTGGCTACGTTTTCTTTGACTGTAAATTGATAGCCGCTCCACAAGCTGAAAAAGTTTACTTGGGGAGACCATGGCGACCTTACGCAAAAACAGTGTTTATCCGGACAGAAATGGGGGCTCATATCACTCCTGAGGGATGGAATCCTTGGAAAGGAGATAAGATGTTCCCTGACAAAGAAAAAACAACGCACTATGCTGAATACCAAAGCAGCGGAGCAGGAGCTAACCCCTCTAAACGGGTTTTGTGGTCAAAGCAACTTTCAAAGAAGGAGGCAAAAAAGTATACCCTGGAAAATATCTTTGCCGGAAAAGAGGCTTGGAAGCCAGGTAGCTTAGATAATAACTAACGCGGACCAGTAGCACTAAGGGATGTCTTCCAGATGCCGCTTTCTTCTGCATCAAGGCATCCCATTCCTTTGCAACATAGGTCGTCAGTTACGCTCAACCCAATCTCTCCACTCCCCTATTTACTCTTGTAAACCTTCTTTAAGAAAGAATCAATATAGGAGACCATCGGTTCAAACCAGGAATCAAACAGGGGGAAGGTGTGTGGGGCTTCCGGGAACGTATGTACCTCTGAATAAATATGGTGTTGGTCTAAAACCTTCCTGAAGTCGTCGCGGCCAGCATGCATCCTGTCTACTGAACTGTTGATGAAAAGGAACGGCGGCGAATTTTTGCCTACATGCGCCAACGGCGATGCTTCTTCCCATAAAGCCATCTTTTCTTTCTTTGGGAACCCAAACCAGTAGGTGGCGGCTGAGGTAGAGCGGGAATCATCTCCTTCGCCAGATTCTGGGTGCGCAAAAGAAAGTGTACCATCAATGTCTACCACGGCGTGCACCTGACTGGAAGCATTGCTTGGGCAGTTGTTGCCCTCAAATTCAGCCTTCTTGTTAGTGGCACCCAAAAATGCTGCCAACTCGCCACCCGCTGAAAAGCCAAGGGCCGTAATTTTAGTTGTATCCAGGTTGTACTGCTTTGCATTTGTTCGTAACCAACGCACTGCTGATTTTAGGTCGTGAATGGCAGCAGGATAGAGGGCTTCGGTGGAGAGACGGTATTCTACGGTAAAGCAGGCATAGCCCAGTGCCGCCAGTCTTTGAGCCAGCGGAATGTGTTGCTCCCTTGAGCCACTGCGCCAGCCACCCCCATGGATAATAAGAATGGCCGGAGTTTTCCCTTTGGTCTTCTTCTTTGGGAAGAAGGCATCAAGTGCCAAATCCCGGTTTCCTATGCGGCAGTACACCACATTCCGTTTTTCCTTCACAGATGGCAGAGAGAACTCCTGTACCAACTTGATGTCAGGATGCTTCTTCTTTGCCTGCAGGTAAGCGCTGTGGTTGGTGAAACTAGTATCTCTTTTCCCTGTTAAACCTGAGGTCATTTGAGCCATAACCGAAGCTGATGAAAGCAGCAGGAGAAGGCTTAGAAGATAGTATTTCATAAAAAGGTGATATCTGGTTTTGTGAAGTAAACGAAAGTTTCCTAAGTAAAATTGAAATGGTTTGTAATGAGTTGGACAGCCATTGATTTAAGTGAAGCCTTTAAATAATGGTACTACTTGCCCTCTCTTTTTAGGCGCAAGCAATTTAATAAGCTATAGTAGTTTGCAAACAAAAAAGCCACTTACAAGTTTTATCTCGTAAGTGGCTTTTTTAGAAGCTCCCCCTCTTGGGCTCGAACCAAGGACCCCATGATTAACAGTCTTGTTACTGCTGGTTGCTGATGTTTGCTTTTTATTGTAAATGTTTGTTTTGAGGTAAATTGAAGCGTTTTTGTCTATTAGTGTTTGCTGTTTTTTGTTTTTAATCTAAGTATTTGTGTGCAAATTGTGTGCAAACAAACTTGAATAGGAATGGCAGCAATAGTTCATACCTCTATAATACTAGATACCCGGAGAGCCTTGAAAGATGGGACTTACCCATTAAAACTGCGATTGACATGGTTAAGGCAGCGCAAGTACTTTCTTACGCCATATAGCCTCACAGAGGAGGATTTCGCCAAAACACAGGGTGAAAAGCCCAGGGGTAAGTACAAAGAGCTTCAGATTGCTTTTCAAGCAATTGAGTTACGTGCAGTAGAAACCATCAATAAATTAGAGATTTTCTCTTTTGAGGCTTTTGAAAAAAGGTTTCTGGATGTGGCAAACAAACAAGACGTCCTGGCTTGCTTTGCTAACAAAATTGAGTCACTTAAGAAGGATGGAAGGGTAGGGACTGCCGAAAGCTATGCAAGTGCCTGTGCCTCCCTACTCGCCTATTCAAATAAGAAAGTAATCCTTTTCTCATCATTAACCCCGGAGTTTCTGAAGCTGTATGAAAAGTGGATGTTATCTAAGGGAAAGTCTCTCACCACAGTTGGTATATACCTGCGCACTCTGAGGGCCATATTCAATGATGCGATTTCTTCCGGAGAAATAAGCCTGGGTCAATACCCTTTCGGTAAAAGAAAGTATCAAATTCCAGTAGGCCGCAATATCAAGAAGGCTTTAGTGCTTAGTGATATAGAGAGGATTTTTAACTATAAACCAAAAAACGATAGTGAAGCCAAAGCCAGGGATCTCTGGATATTCTCTTATCTCTGCAATGGTATAAACATTAAAGACATCGCTCGTCTAAGATACAAGCAAATTGAGCCAGACAGAATAACATTTGTAAGGTCCAAAACTGAGCGAACCAGTCGGCAAAATCCAAAGGTTATTACGGCTATGCGGACCCCTGAGGTGGATGAAATAATTGATAGATGGGGCGTTAGTCCTAGAAACCCCGAAAGTTATGTGTTCCCTTTATTAGCTGAGGGGTTGACGCCGGAAGGTGAGTTAGCAAGCGTCCGCCTTGCTACCAAAAGCATAAATAAGTACATGAAAAGGATAGCAGCATCTGAGGGAATTGAAAAGCCAGTCACGACCTACGCCGCCAGGCATTCTTTTTCAACAGTGCTCAAGCGCTCTGGGGCTTCCATTGAGTTTATCTCAGAATCATTAGGGCATAGTGATTTGAAGACGACAGAAAGCTACTTAGATAGTTTTGAAGACAATGTGAAGAAGAAATTTTCAAGCGTGCTTACTGCTTTCAAAAAAGAAGTGGAATAGGTTGATGCTTAAGCAGGCAAACGCTTGCTCAGCTGCCCTAAGGTAAGGAGAATAATAAGCAGTCTGATCCTTATCAGACTATACAATCTTAGAATTCCACCTATCAAGCAAGAAACCAGAATCAGGTGTGAAGGCTTAGTCTTATTGCCTTAGAATATCTTCTCTAAATACTTGCCCCTATACAGGATTAATCTATTTCTTAAGGCTAGAATTCTAAGCATTAATTAAGCATGTATAATATGAGAAAGGGTATTTGCTTTACATAACAGACATTATAGAACTATAAGCCAATTGATGTTAAGTAAGAGAAACGGATTAAGCTATGCGGCGGCGAAGCTGCAGTATAGATGTGGTTAGCAATATTTATTGATTTGGGGGATATTGTGTTTCTCTGATTCTGTCAATTAAGTACTGATATTTAGCTTTAACTCTATCTAACTCCTCTCCTTTAAGGATTTTGGAGAGAAAGACTGTAGAATCTTTAATCTCTTCAAAGATTTCAGTTCTCTTTATTGGATGTAATCCTAAAGGGCTATTTAGCATATGTTTGAAGATAGTAGCCAAATTAATTTCCAGTCCATTTTTGATAGTGTATTCTTTATTATTTGTGGTTTTACTTTCGGAGAAAGGTAGAAAAAGTAGTTTCATTAAGTTATAAGACTGACTATTTTTTACAATCAAAGAGCAGTAGTCGTCAAGGATAATTCTTGGATGACTAGCTAAGTTTGTTTCTAAATCATAGGCATTGACCATTGCTGGTCCAAAAAGTGGACCTCCTTCTACATGTACTAGCCTCCCTACTGTTATACTACCCCTAATTAAAATTTTAAAATCTTTCCATAGTCTATAAATCAAACGACCTAAATATTCGATTAAAGACATAGCATACATATCATTTTCTAACCCAATTGATAAAACTATACTATCAGAAAAATGAGTTACCTTAATTGATGATTCACCAAGAAGTGCTTTAGACATCATTGACCTAGTTTGCTTAACTTCTTCTATTTCAGATTTAGGTATAGCATTCAAATTAAGTTCGGCGAACATCTCACTTGTGATAAATTCACTATTCATCGTGCTTAATACTTCAAAAACCTGTTTTGCATAATTACTGTCAGCGGTTGTTTTATTTACAATATTCCTAAATCCTAATATATCTATAAAAGCAGTTATTCGGTTTTCGTACATATTATTTATAATTGTTGCTAAAGGGCTAACCTAAACGGCGGCGAAGCTGACGTTTAGGTTAGCCCTTTAGCAGTAGTATTTCTTAGTTCAATTTATAAAAATCTTTAAAGTAGGGTTCCAGCATATTATTGTTTATTCTGTCAATTAGAGGCTCAATAAAATTTGCGAATTCATCATTAGAAGGAAACAATTTTTCCACTCTTGAGATATTGCCAAAATCACAGTTTGTATCTAAGTACAAGGCTACCCAAATTTGCCTGGCACATCTGTTTTTATTAAGTCCCCAACCTGTATTTAAGAACTTCGCATCTTGACTGTCTGGCCTTAAAAACTCTGAATAATTAAATTTAAATTCTCTGTAGTCTAATTGAAATCTTTCTTGTGGAGCAAGAACATAAATAACTGGAGGGGATTGTAATTCATTAAGATTGTATTTATAAAAACATTTGCCTTTTTCTTTGATAAACTGATGGGTTGCGAAAAATAAAGCAGTTTCAATATTAGTAGTTGAGTCCAGTCCGACACTAGGAAATCCGTAGTGTTGTGCTATTGCCAAGGAAAATACAGAAAACTTAACGTTTGTTTTGAAATTTAATAGGTCTCGGTGAAACTTATCTTTTTGTGTTATAGAAGCCTTTGAAACTAAAGAGTCTAGATATAAGTGCAACAGGTTATTCCATAATGGCATTATGTCATCCATTGAAATGTCCTTTCTAACTGCTGAGGGAATAAGAGATGGCTCTAATATAGTTTCATCACCATATAGATGCTTTTTTTCTTTTATACAGCGGTCAATATAAAATTCCTTATTTTGACCTCTATATTGTATAAGCAGATTCTCATCTCTATTCTCAATACTGTTTATGAAATTGTCTAATTCAGCCCTGCTCTTTAATAATATTCGAGGAATTTTTCTGAATGGTATCCTGAGGAAACCATAATTTTCAAGCTGATCTCCAGAGTACATTGGAATACTCTCGGTATATCCATAAACTACAGCTTCTTCTGTTATTAATTCTTCATCATATACTAATCCATAATTACTGTCAATTAGTGTATTGTTATTACGCTTTGCTTTACTTACATTTCGTTCATTGCAAAATGGAGATATTATATTTTTATACTGTTGAACATTTTTACTGTGAAAATCTCCTGAAATTTCTTTACAGTTTAGAATATTTGGCATTGAATTATAAAATGGTTGAGAGGGCTTGTTTTAGGGATAACTCCTGAGCTAATTTTAGATTTTGGATATCTATTGGCAATTCACTTGTTAAGCACCAATATCTATATCCATTATATGGACTATTTCCAGCTTTTTCTCCCGCATCGAATTTTTCTAAATTTTTGTAATGACTTGCAATTCTTTTCTCAATATAAACAAGAAGCTCTGATGCAGTTCCTGGCTCTAGGTAAGCTCTAGCGTTTAGTTGTTTCATTTCTTGCCAGTTTATAGAAAGTACTTCAACAGAATTAATTAAAAAATTGACAGGGTAATATAAAATATCTAGAATAGAACTCTCTGCAATAATTGCAATTAGTGGTTTGAAAGATAGATTCGAAGGACGTTCGTGCAACTTTGGATTTCCTTTAAGCTCACCTGTGAATCGGTAGTTCAACAACCATTGAATGGCATCATCATCCATTGATAGATTATCGTTAGTATTCACCAATAATTCTAAAGTTTCTTTAGGGATTTTGAATTTCGACAAAAAGTCTCTTACTAGATTATATAGATCCCAATCTTCAGCTTTATGAATAGTCTCTGAACCTAACAAAAGAACAGATTTCTCCATCGCTGTATGTTTAGAATTATTTAAATCATTAACAGCTTGAACAACTGTTTTGTAGTCTATATAGCTGGAAATTTGTCTTGAAAATGAGTCTATAGTCATTTTTATCCTATTATTGTTATTACTGCTAACGGTTAGTGTAAACGGCGGCGAAGGCCGTCGGCCGAGATGACGTTTACACCTTGTTGGCGTGTCGTTTATCTTTACTTTTTATAGTACTCTTTAACTACTTCTTCTAAATCTCTGTTCTGCCTGTCGTACAACAGGGTCAGTTTGGTTTCAAATGCTGTTTGAGAAACCTCTGATTGCCAGCCTTTGTCAATAGAGGTGAAGGCTTTGTTCAGTCTCTCTATGAATTGGTGCCAGCCTGGTGTGTCCTCGTTTATACTTAAGTCATGCCCTCCTGCGGTAAACACATCAAGGCATATTACATCATATGTATACAGGTCTTTTTTGTAAGCCACTATCGTATTCAACTCACTCCAGCTAAAAGCCATTTCTTCTTCCTCAATGGTTGCCGAAAAGCCGTTGTCCATGTACTCAAAAGCCCCTAAATCATTGTACCTTTTTTGGAAGTCTATCTCTCCATATTCTTTTGCGAGTTTGCTCCCTGGCCTTATGAAGAGCGTCTTTGGATTGAGTAACTGATAAAGTCCTTGAACAACTCCGAAACCAAACAGTAATAACGTAGCCCAGAAGCTAAAAGAATTTTCCTTTCTATCCATGAAAGCAAAGGCTGAAAAGACGAACATTCCAGAGACAATAGTCAAAGCGATTGTTTTCCAAATGCTTTCAAAGATTATTTCCCTTTTCTCAAAATCTTCAGCTTTCATATCTTAAATGCACGCCAACTACTTGATAAACGGAATAACTCCGATTATTGAACCTATGTATGGAGTTAAACATCCGTTTATCCAGCTACTGTTGGTTGAATTAACGGAACTGGCCAACCAAATATACTATATATGGTTTAATAGATGCATTAGCGGTTCAGGTTTTCGCTTCACAATAAACCATGCTTCAAAAATCTCGTTTGCAGCTTGCCTGTGCAGGTTCTTTCGCTTCAGTTCTAGCAAATGTCAGAATTGAAGTAACATGCATTAAAAAGAAGCGCCTATAAAAGCCATCATCTACACTCGGGTCTCCATGAACGGGCAGACCACCAACCGCCAAGTAAAGGACCTGCGGGAAACCGGCTATGAAATCGTAAAGGTGTTCTCGGAAAAGATTAGCGGTTTTAGTAAGTCGATAGGGGAGAGGCAGGAGCTCCAACGGGCCCTGGCTTTCATGGACAAGGAAGGCATCAGATGCCTGCTCATCCACGAAATCTCCCGTTTGGGCAGGAACACCACCGAGGTGCTGAACCTCTTGAAAGACCTGGAGGCAAAGAGGATCTCCGTCTACATCCACAACCTGGGCCTCACCCTCTCGGCGGAGAACGACTCAAACCACGTCTTCACCAAGCTGGTGATTACCATCATGGCGGACCTGGCGAGGATGGAGAGCGAGCAGCTGAGCCTCAGGATCAAGTCCGGGACCCGCAGCCGCAAGGCAGACGGGCTCCATACAGGTAGGAAGGTCGGCTCCCAGGAGACTCGGGAAAAGTTCCTGGGTAAGCACAGAGAAGTCATCAAGTACCTCAAGTTAGGCCGATCCTACCAGGAGATCACCAAGCTCACCGGGGCGGCACCATATACCATATCCAAGATGAAGAAGGCGCTGGCGGAGGGGTGAGCATGGGCGGGCCGCAAGATAAAGCCTGCCTACCTGTACGTCTGCCCGAATACGTGCTTAACGGCCCTGTCGTAAGATTCCGACCGAGGCCGCACGTCCACCGACAGCATCTCCATCTCCGTCCGGCTGCCGTTGATGTTGGCGTAGTTCAGGCGGACGAAGCCGTAGAGCGGGTGGAAATAGGATTCCAGGGCGGTAGTGCCTAGTTTGCTGGTGCCGGTCGCCTGTACGCGCTGGCAGGTGAGTTTGCCCAGCGGGGTGTCCAGCAGGACAGGGTCCCCCGTCCTGTAGCGGTTCTGGACTCGCATAATCCCCTCCCAGGTGGCCCACGCCGGATCTGAGTAGTCGTCGTCGCCCCACGGAAACACATCCCACTCCCAAGTCTGTCCCTTGCGTGCGGGCAGGAGGATGTCGGGGAAGGGGTTCAGCTCAAGGATGGCGTAATTGCCGTAGCGCGGTGGGTGCAGCCAGAACTTCCCGGCCCTCTCGATTCCGCCCACGTACTCCTTGGGGATGCCGGTGAGGGTCGTATCCTCTTTGTAGAGCCACTCATAAACGGTCTGGGTGCTGTCCACTGACCACGGCTCGCCCAAGGCGGTCATCACGACCGTGTCCAGGGTTGCCTCTGTAGAGGCGGGGGCGTACCACCGCACTAGGTAGACGAAGCGGCGGTTCTTGGACAGGATGCTATGGTGGCCCGAGGAGGTATCGGCAAGTGCCGCACCCGGGCTAGGTGCCGGTGATGCGGGGGGGTGCTGGGTGGAAGGCTGGCAGGAGGCCAGGAGCATCCCGAGGAGGGCTGGTCGTAGTAACAGGCGATTCGCAGATAAACCCATGGGCTGAAGATCTGACTATTTATCCAACCAACGGCATTTCCCGGTTGGAAATCGCTCCGGCGGAAAGCTGCTGGGCATGTGCCGCCTGCAAGCTGCCTCCTCCGCTGGTTTTGGCTCCGCCCATGTTGAGTTCTTCCGCTGTCTCCACTCAGCCAGCCTGTCGCCTTCCCTGGTCCATTTATGTGTGTGGCTCACGCCATCCTGTGTGGAGCCTGGCTTTCATTTCGGGTAAGGGGCGACAAATAAGCCAGGTTATGTAAACCGAGGAAACAGGCTTTCTTTGCCTCTGTGGATTCAGTCCTTGATGTAGAAGTATTGCGCATACTGAGAGACCGAGCCTAAAGGCGCCCCTCCCAGCTCCCTCCCGTTGACGTATACCCTGTCGGGCCGGCCGACAATCCGGAGCGTGTCCACGTCCCGGTGATTGAGGTACAGGTAGAAGGTCTTGTCGAGCTTATCGAAGTCCGTGTCCGCTGCGGACGTGCCCTCCAGGTAGCCAAGGTCAAATGCCCATGATCTCCTTCCTCCCTGTTCTTCAACAGGGACCCTCAACAACGGCTGTGCCTTCCCTGCCTGGTTGAAGACCTGGATCGTGTCCGGGTGGTAGGGCTTGCCTTGGGTGGATACCAGGGCCCCATAACTCGCGTCCACGATCTCAAAGCTGGTGTTACCCCAGTTCCTTTCCTCCCATCCCTTCTCCCAGTTGCAGCAGGTCAGCATAGGGGCCGACAATATGGGCAGGAGACGGATCAAAGTGCGTTTTGGGATGGCCATGGTGGAGGTGGTTTGGATATTTCTGATGCGGTTCGCCCAAAGGTACGGCGGGTATGTTAAGTTAAGGCAAACACAGGGGCTGCCTAGAATAAACCTGTACGTAAGATTCCCGATAAGCTAGAATATGTATAATAAGTGGCTTAGCAGACCGGGCTAAGCGGCGGCTAGGAAACCAAACAGGGAACACTTGCCGGCACCCCCATGAAAGGTGAGGGTTATGTTGTCTTCGTGAAGCGCCCGTAGAGGGTGACGATCCGCGCGGTCTTCCAGCCTTCCGTGGTATAGAGGCGTTTGGAGAGGGTGACCTCAATCTGTCCGTCCCCTTTCACCAAGACCGACTCGGCGGGGGTATACAGCTCTGGATTGCTCTGGTCGGCGGGTTGGGGCTCCAGCAGTAGCCGGGTCCGGCTGCTGTCAAAGGAAAAGGACCAATAAACCACCTTGGTGGCATACCATAGGCGGGAGAGGGGGTTATCATTGGTGGGCTCAGCGGGGGTTAGCTCCTGTTTGGGCCATTGGTGGATAAAAGTGAGGGAGGCCGGGGCGCTGTTCGAACCCGTGCTGTACACCCGAACCTCAACCCAGCTGTTGGACAGGTCGCCTATCTCCGCCAGCATATCGGTGGAGGCGTTCCCGTCCCGGTCAACGTCCAGGGCCAAACTGCTGGTTGAGCGGATTGGGGCATACTTTCCGTGGAACTGTTCCTGCAGGGCGGTCACCCCATCAGGGGCAACCTCGTCGCACTCCCTGCAGGAGCCCAAGCCTGCCAGCCCGGCCAGCAGGCACATTATGCTCAACTTTTTCATCTTGGTCTATTCGAAAGGCATGAATGGGTAATTGCGGCAAGGTACTGACCCACTTACAATAGTTTAAGTCGTCCGTGTTATGCTTCTGTTATTTTTATAGGTGCCACCGCTCCCGAGTAAGCGTCTGCCAAGGATGACGTTTAATCGGGAGCGGTGGGCGGAGTGATCTTATTTAATCATATACTTCCTAGATAAAGCACTCTTATTGAATTCCCTCACCCGTGAAAGTATCAAAGCATAACCCCTAACTCCTGACAATCAGGGCACATTCGCTTATAACTAGTGTTATGATAAGCAGAGGCGTTTTATGGCTTTTCTTATATTATAGGAAGAGAAAAGGGGGTTAAGGTTAGGCGCTGTGGCAGCAGCTAGAAAATTCACACTAGGCTGGGCTTCCTCAGGCCCACTGGAATATTAGAAAAGTTTTTGCTTATATAGACCAAGGGAGAAAGAGAGCAGCTTTTGCGTTTTTTGAAATATGATCAACTCCGGAACCTCCGGATTCTGGCTGTGCAGATACCGGAACAGGTCTAGGCGGCACTGTAGAAGTTCTTTGTAATCTTCTGCTCCTCTGCCTGCCACTCCCTGTAAAGCTGCTTTATGAACAACTTGAATAGATTCCAATTCGGGCGGCAAAGCTGAGCTGTTACTTTCCCTTTTGTATCCCAATTAATAATCTACCAGCTCTGTTTGAGGTATGAGATTAGACGAAGATGATGATTTTCAAACTTGGTGTTCAGAATGTGAAAAAGAGCGGCTTAAAATAGACTGCATGAGCTTCTCAATTGTTACCTAAACCCTATTTACAACTTGTGTACTGTGCTTATTGATATATTTACCATAAAGTATAAATAGGAATATAGTCCAACTTTCCAAACATGTTTTCAGCTTATCAACCCACTCAGGTATGGTTTCCATATTGATGATGAACTGATTGTTTATCTCTTCACTATCTAGCTGCGGGAAGATGTTATCTTTGATATCGATTAATGCTTTCCAGTACAGTTGTTCTTCTTCACTTTCTAAATAAGTGGTTTTGTCGAACGGAAACGCATTAAAAATATTTATATAAAAGTTTAATATTATTTGATAAGATTGCTGCAGCTCCAGGCCTACATTGTCTACATGTATATTTATTTTTTCCTGTTCAGTTTGATCTAGTTCCAGTTCATCCAAAAACCGCAAATCATATAGATGATCCAGGAATAAAACCAGTTTTCCAAAAGATTCAGCTGCTTTGTTCACACCATGGAAAGCTGTGATTAGCTGAGTCCAGGTCTCTAATTTAAGGTTTTCAAGTACACGGCTGTCTATAGGTTGCGGCATTAAATTAAAAGAAGCCAGTTCGTCGATGGATCTGTCTTTTATCGTATAAAGCCTTACTTCAAGCCATTGATTGTTGATGCTTCGTTTTTGAATTGTCTGCACGAAATAAAAGTTCGAAAACCACAATTGTAGCATCAGGTACTTTAGGCTTGTGTATTCTGGATGATTGATCGCCTTTTGTACAAGGCTATATGCTTCCTTCATGCCTAATAGTGCTCCTAAAGGACTTTCACTATCAATACATATAAGTGGTTTGTCATTGGTAGCAGTGCTTCTGATATATTTGATCGAGAAGAGGTTGATCTTTGAAGCTTGCTTAAAATCCTTTATAATCCTATTCTCGAAGTCTGATTTGAGCCCTAAGACTTTTGTAAAGGAGTACTTTCCTTTGGAATTATCATTTAAAAAGGCTTTCCAATAAGTGGCTGTAGTGAGTAAAGAGTTTACTTCTACTTTTGTAGTGTGATTGGTATCGAGGTTAACAAAAGTACTTTTGTACTGGTGGTTATAGGCTATTAGTTTCTCGATAGCATTGTACAAGTTAATTTGTGACAAGCGCTCTATATTCTCATCATGAATGTGTTTCTCTGAATTCTTAAGCTTGATTTTAGAAAAAGCAGTTTGGCCAGCTTGCGTGATAAAGAGATCTATGTTAAACGTAAAATCTGAGAGGCATTTGAAGAACTTATCGTATTTAGAATACAGCGTAATGGTTTTTTTTTCATTTTCATTTTCAGCAATTCTCTCTGGTTTAATCCTTCCATATATGCCTAATGGATCCTTGATTGATTTTGGCTCCTTTATCTTCTTTGTTTTATGCAAAAAGGCATTTTGCATGATGGGCACTATCGGTGCGTATGTTTTACGCTCCTGGAATAATTGCTGAAACGATTTGTTTATCTCTTCAATCTTGCCTTGTACAAGGACTTCCCATTTGTTTAATTGGGCGCGGTACTCACTCCAATCGGCAGGTCTGTCTTTATACTCATACAGGTTGATGATGGTGGAATTTATATTTACCCACTCCTCTAGTGGTAAATTCTCAAGAGATATAGATTTGTGCGTTTCGTCGTGACTTAAGGAGAGCGTTTGCAGTCGGTGGCCGTGCCCCTGAGAGTTAAAGCGCTTCTTATCTGGGAATGCGGTTCTTAGAATATCTAAAATAGTTACGGCAAAATTATTGCTTGATCTAGTATCCTCCTTCTTTTGAACATCGATAATGTAGTGTACGAGCACTTCATTATCATCAACGGATACATGATGGATATCAAGTTCACTTTTTAGTTTGTCTACAAAAAAGGGAGCGTATTGCTTTCTGATCGCATTGAGTTCCGGTGAGTAAGTATGCATCCCCAACATAAGCTTCGATAAGCTTTTGCTATCTAAGATCTTAAATGCTGATTCGTAATCACTTTCCGAGAATGCAGGTATAACGTGCTTGCAGTTATCAATATTCTTTAACCAAAACAATGCTTCACCAAATGACTTCCATTCAAATCCAGAGAGTGGCGTTTTTTGGGGATAGATAAGCTTATTTATCACATCGGAAGCTAATTTGAACACCTTTGTTTTAGGCTGTAATCTAGTATTTAGTTCCTTTATTTTTTCTTTACGCTCCTCTTCAACATGAAGTAGATCAAGTAAGTTATTTTTATCGAAGCTACTGGCAAACGTAAAGTCTAAAAGCATTGTCCAGGCATCACCGAATGCTTCCCTACACTCATCCATGACATTCCTATTACTTTCCACATAGTCACGAATACCAGCCCAGATATAAGCTTTGATGATAGCGGCATAAATAGACCAGCTCTCCACAGCCACTTGGTGCAGCTTGGAAATAAGCTGATTGGGCGTAATAATGCCAAGGTGGAATACTTGCAACAGGAATAAATACAGATCTTCCTCTGCTATCAGAGAAATGCATTTAAAAGTATATTGTTCTTTACGTTCAGAGAAATCACCAAACAAGATTTCGATTAACGTTTGTGATCGAACCATATGCAGCCCTTGTATAAATTTCCTGTCGGATGTCTTTTTTATCAGGTACTCATTTTCTAATTTTTCAATTATAAATTGGTAATCAATGTTTGCATCTAATTTGGAAATATCTATTCTGGCGCCTAAAGAATCGGCAAGGCTTACAATTTTTAAAAAATCTATCTGAGGGTTATTTGTCAGTCCTCCTTCACTTATGATCTGATGAACCTGTTGCTTTAACTTGTTGTGTAGAGAATCGCCTTGTGTTATAGAATACACAAACTCCAACAGAGGGGGATCATTTCCAAGCTTGATCCAGCCTTCTTCAAAGTCTGTATAATGATTAATCTTACTTCTTTCGTTTAACCGATGGTATATATCCCCGGCTTCTTGTTTTGAAAGAGCCAGATCAATTTCCTTATGCTCAAATTCTACTCCGACCGCTGTCGCTCGATACCAGTCTTCATTTCGAATGGCTATCAAAAACAGGATATGTTTTAAATGAGATGACTCTTTTACAATTTGAAGCCAGTCCGTACTATTAGGCTTTACATTGATCACAAAAACGGCTGGAACATCCAGGCTTTTACTTATAGAGGCTATAGCCTGAATTGATCTTAAAGAATTGATAGGGTCCTGTTGGATATTTAGCTCGAATGACAGCCGATCGTTATAATATTGATTTATAAAACTGAATACCAATGCCGTCTTTCCTTGCCCTGAAGCTCCTTTTACGATGACAGCATTCGTTTCTCTTAGTGCTGTATTAATTTGTTCTAAATGCAGCTTTCTGTTTACATCAAGTCCCAACAGGATATGCTCGTACCTTGTTGAGGTTGCGTTGTAAAACTCTGTCTCTAATAAACCTATATTTAAATTTTCAATTGAGATTTTGTGCAACGGTTTCAAAGCCAAACCATACTGATCATGAATGGCTATTCGTTCAGTTAAATACTTCCCAAAATCCTCAACCTTATTATAAAAATCTTTTGTTGTTATAAGTTGTTGCTTCTCCGCAGTATGTTGTAACCAATTGAGTAAAAAGCCAATTGTAGGGATAGGGTCAATCAGTGGGAAATTAGTTTTCATCATCTTCTCCACTTCCTCCGCAATTTTCTTCTCGTTTATTTCTTCAAGCTGAATTTTGCTTTTTACCAGCTTCCAGTCATCTACTGTTATGTTATATTTTTTAAGAATAGTCTTTTCACTTTCATTTACCGTGTCTTTGTATTCTTTGTAGTTTTTTAAGCTTTGACTAATCTCTCCATAGGACACTAGCACTGGAATTGCGGCCGAATAGCTTGCCAAAAATCTCTTGACAAAGGATGTTCTTTTATCAGATAATATATCTGACAGTGTGAGAGGTTTGGTTAGGTTTTTTAATTGGATTGCGTATAACAGCTGCCTATTAGAATCTAGAATATCCAAATCCTCTTCTCCCTCTAACCTGAATACCAGATCATTTGAAAAGTTAGATAAAATGTAATGCAGCGAATATAAAAACTGTGTTCTATAACCTTTTAATGCAGCTACTGCGGACATACTATTCTATTTGTGTACTTTATTTTAGCCTTCGTTCATAAAGCCTCAGAGATGAATCTGTCTCTATCACTATCACTAAGATGAACTTTATAGCCTTTATAGGCAATATTATTTAAAAAATCAAAATTAAATTTTTTCATACGATTCAGCCTATATAATAGACTATATTCTGTCCGAGGGTTAGCAGCCTTGATTGGTAAGGATGTGCAGCTGATGACAGGCGGGAGAAGTAGGAGGAACGTAAATTATAAAAATGAAGGTATTAGGTCTTATCCAGTATAGCAATAGGCTTAGCACAAGTTGACCTGACGTTTAAAAAGTTGCAGGCAATAACGCTGTACAAAGCACTAAGTGCATTCCACAGTGTGGGTTAATGTTGTATTTCCGTAAGGCAGATAAAAATTAAAATAAGCTATTATTTAGGGATACGCCATTAAGCTCAGGAGCATACGCCCCGTAGGAGCTAGGCAGCATGCAAAGCCCGGTCACCACAAAAGCAGAGGTTCGTTACAGTCTTAATGATGACGTGTGATGCTAAACCTTATCATTTACCCGTTAAATATCTACTGTCTGTTCCTGATTAAAAGAAATTACTAATTGGCTCTCGAAAGTCGGTAATCCCTGCCTGGGCTGGTTTGGTCCATGGTGCTCCCCTTAGGGTTGCCGTAACGGTCAGCACAGCATAAAAGGTATAGACAGCTTTCCCCGTTTCGGTCAGCTTCTGGGAAATGTCCAGCACGCAGGCGATGCTGCTGCGGAACTGAATCTTGCAACGTACTACCTCCTCTTTAAAGTGCTGGTTCTTCATGTGAAAGGTGCATCTCCATCCAAAGCTTCTGGTTCTCCAGCGGAATTCGCTCTATCTCGGTCTGGGTCTTCTCCTGATCCAATCCACATTGTTATATCTCATGTTGGAGCATGCGTTTCTCCAGTTCCTGCCGCTCTGGGTCGCTCGGGAGGAGCTGGGTGAGTACGGTGCCTGGAGCGGCGGTGGCTACGCTTATGATCATTGTCAGGACAATGACAAGCAGCATAATAAGGTTAGTAAGTGTGGGAGGAGTACTGGTTCAGCCTAAGCTAAAGAAGCATCAGTGGCTGCTGAATACATAGTCCGATCCCAACAGCATTACCACTTCCAACACATCATTGAAGGGTCAGGTATTGCATATTGAGACCTGTTTAAAAGGATATATAACGTGGGAATAACTTAAGAGACACCCCTTCCTGCTTAACCGTGGCACTTTTTATAATGATATGTTTGTCGACAATTTTATCGTGATGTATTGCCTACAAAATTATCATGAAGCACAATGTCAAACCTGCCACTCGGTGTTTGGAAATTGTTTCTCTGTGAGGCATCAAAATCCTCTTGGCTACATGAGCTAAAAAAAGCACGTTGATAAGAGGTAGGGCCAAGACCTTTATCTCCCAGGCGCTGTTTTCTGTATAAGGTATCAAACAACGATTCTGTTTCAGTATGGTTGAGGCTGCTTAAATTTGTCAAAAGCATTTTGATGTTGACGGCCATATAAGCATAGTGTACTTTTACCTTGGACGGATCATGGACATTGAGTAACGGCAACTTCAATTTCCAAGCTGATAAGGAATGACCTATTTGTTCTATGATGTTGTTAAGCCCCCGTGATTCCTCTATAGTGATTGTGATGATCTCAGGTTGTATATTTAGAGCTGTTCCGGAGAGGCCGATTTCACAAAGCGTGACTTGAAGCAGCGCGCAAAACTCTTCGGCGATCCCGGTGAGATTCATGGAATTTTCAAACTTTACTCTCCATTCAGCACCTACCATTTTAAATCGGATGATTCTTTCTGTTCCTAGGTCATTGAAGGGCTGATCTTCAATTCTGGTTGAAATAAACTCTTTTAAATCTGCCATTTCCTGTAAGGCATTTTGCAAAGGAGCCACAACATATTGCATGTCCTGGGAGTAATAGCTGCCCAGATTTTGCTTGTAAAAATTAATGAAATGTACCAGTTCCGGATTTAGGCGTTCAGCGGATTCTACCATGAGCGCAAGATCAAGAAATGATTTAACTAGTAATTTTTCTCCGTTCAACCCCTGCGGATCGAAATGCTGTCTTGCATTTAGAAAGTTTAGAAAATCATTTAAAGCACTCATCCAGGCACCTTGTTTATAGTCTGAATGAAAAACCATAGCATAACTATCAGAAACTCTTTTTAAAGATTTAGGATCGCCAAAATTGAAGGCAGACCAAATACCACACAGGCCATAGTACTTGCCTGCAAAGTTTGCACCCAACGCTGCGTAAAGCTGGGCTATGTTGATCAATGCCAGTATATACCCGTCCTTAGTGTCGTTCAGGAGCCACAGTTTTGCTGATTTATGAAAGCAATCCAATGCTCTGAGGAAGTTTTTTGATCCCCCTTTGTTTAAATAAGCAACCCCTCGCTCCACAAAATTATGCGCCTCAATATGTTGCCTTCCTGTCTGTGCCGCCTGATCTGCTATTTCACTTAAAAATGTTTCGATTGCGTCTATGGCGTCATCATTAACCCCAAAATTTATATAAAGCTCAATTATTTGGTTCAAAAGATCGCTTAGTTTGGTAATAGTATAGAGATTGGCTTGCTCAAGCAAGGGAATGATCTGCCTGTATACCTCAAGGGCAGCAGTAACCTTCTCAAACTTTGGTAAACTTCTGTTCAGTTGCAGCAAGGTTGAGCCTTTTAGCTCCAACAGAAGACAGTGTTCGTCTATGTCGCGTGGAGAGGCCAGTTTTTCATCGATATAGGAACTGATTTTTTCACGCCAGCCTTTGATAATAGCAGTGTTCAGGAAGTCTTGCTTAAGCATCGATTGACTCATAATGATCTGGAGTAAGGAAATATCCTCCTCTATATCA
Source organism: Rufibacter tibetensis (assembly GCF_001310085.1). GTDB lineage: Bacteria > Bacteroidota > Bacteroidia > Cytophagales > Hymenobacteraceae > Nibribacter > Nibribacter tibetensis. The sequence goes on along the minus strand of NZ_CP012643.1, from coordinate 1,513,370 downwards.
GCCAGCGTGTTCCTTTCCTCAAAATTGTTGAAATAAAAATTTATAAGATCTACCTCGTTGACTATGGGACCCGTTGTTTCGGAACTACTCTTACAGATAGATACCTTTAAAAACAGGTATTCATAAATAGCTTTTCGCTTGCAAACAATGATCGTTTCCGGCAGCACGATGTACAATCTCAATAGTCTAAGCCATACGCCAGCATGCGCAGAGCCGTGGATGTTCCACCTGCAATACCTGGTAGCATCTATCAGCTCATAAAAAGCACCAATGGTAAATGTATTGATCGCTGTTACTCCTGACCATTTTGCAAAAACCGCTGCATACCATTTATCCTTTTCAGAGCCTTCGTTTAGCGCAATTACATCCAACAAGTCGTTAGTTAGCATACGCTCCTTCTCATCTGGTTCCGCCGTCCTTTTGGCTATTTCATAATGCAATACAGCTAGATAGGTAGTTGCCTGCTTGGTTTTAATCGATACAGGCAGGTGCATGATCAAAGACTCAATCTCTTCAAGTAAGCCCGGAATGGCTTTTTCCTGAGCTATTGCTTCAAATCGCCATCTGATGGATACAACAAACTTTTGCCAGAATGCGTCAGGCAAGTTGTCATACAATTTTTTAGCTTGTTGGAAGTCTCCTGTGGCGTCTCCGGCTATATTCCTGGCATATCCTTCCTTGATGAATTCGTCAATAATAGTTTTAACTTGGACTACGCACCTGCCCAATAGCTCTGCGCTCATGTTTTCCTGATGCGCATTCCACTCTCTGAGTAAATTTGCATTATTGCCCCGTATTTCTCTGGCAATGGAAGAGTTGGTTTCAAAAACAAAAGTTGCTTCATCAAACAAGTACTCGCCTTTGGTGAACAGCATGAAAAAATTGAAGATACTTTTGGCAATTTCTTCTGTAGAAAAGGAAAAGTTAGAGGAATATAACTTGATTTGTCGAAACTTTACTGTTCCCTCTTTGAAATTGCGCTGGAAGATATCATCCTCGTAGTCACAAAAGATGACGTCATCTTTATCAGCTATTCGATTCTCTAACCATGTTTTTAATGTTTTAAGCTTTTGGTAATGATAACCTTGTTCGGTGGCAGTTGCACCTGTGTCTTTGCTAAACAGGTAAAGCTTATTTGTGCCCATGAGATGAAGTTATAATGTAAAGTTGGTACTAGGTTGTGTTGACAAATAAGGAATTAATTTTGCTACTTTCTGTTAGCTGTTTTTAAAAGTTTGTGCGGTGCTACGAAATCACAGACCACTCATGGGAACGGGTTAAGGAGTTGCTGCCTGGCAAGTCTACAGATGTCGGCCGGACAGCGAAAGATAACAGGCAGTTCCTGAATGCCATATTGTGGGTTGCCCGCAGCGGTGCCCCTGGCGGGACCTTCCGAGCGTTTCGGTCCCTGGAAATCGGTTTACCAGCGCTTCCGCCGTTGAGCCAGGAAAGGGGTGTGGCAGCGGGTGTTCGAGGCACTGTAGGAGCCGGACCTAGACTGAGTGATGCTCGATTCCACTACCATTCGGGCACATCAGCAGGCGGCTGGTCAAAAAAACTACCGCGGAAGCCGAGTGCTTAGGCCGAAGCCGGCGCGGGTTCAGCACCAAGGTTCACGCCTGCTGCGATGCGTTGGGCAATCCGCATCGGTTCATCCTCTCACCTGGGGAGCAGTCGGGCCATCGGCAGGCGGAGGCCCTGCTGGCCGGGGATAAGCCGGCAGCTACCGGCTGTGGTGTTAGCGATGATATATCGCCTTTAGAGGAAACGGAAGCCATACTTCAGGGAAAGTGGCGAAGCGTATCAATTAAATACGATGTTTATCTCTCATACAAATCAGAATTGTTAAGTTCTGGTGCCACTCACGTTGATGAAATTGAGTTGATCTTCTAATGGGATTCTCCCTCCTACAATTATTACAATCTAGCTAATACCATCATCATTTCCACTACAACGGAAGAACTAAAGCTAAGTGAAAGGGCAGGCAGACAGTACCTCATGCTCCGGATGGATGAGTACGAGGTGCTAAGCCTGGACAGGGACAACCTACAACAACGGAATCGTTCGTCTACTGGCTGAGTCGACCCGGTTCTGGAGCTATTCTTCTATGTCTAGCTACCGGTGGTATCCATCAGCCGTTCCGAACTGCTCTACCCTTGGTCACAGGGTCTGCTCTCCTTTGGTTGATGGAAGTTTTATTGCCACAAGTACGAAAAACATTGGCGGCAGACTGAATAAAGCAGACTTAGTAACCTCAACAATCGTTTAGCCATCACTGTAAAAGTTTCCAAACCGGTACCAGGAACGGAAACGAGTAAAGTTGCCTCGTCTCGTAAAACGGCCGTGGGGTGAGAAATTTGATGCTGTTTGAAAACATTGTCCTGATAGCAATGCTGCTGTCCCAGATGGTCATCTCACAAATTAAAACAAGTAGTTGTTTATGAGATGGCATTTGTGAGAAATAGGCTAAACCATGCCGAAACTTTCACTTCCCTTCTGTCAAGTTTATGCCTATTCTGATTTCATTTAAACGATCGTGGCTGTTGCACAACCCTGTGCAATCGTCCATTTCTAAGGTAAAATCCGAATCCGTGCTTCCGGGTTGACTCTCAGTTCAGGAAGAGCGCCCCAGAGGTGAAAGAATAGCTTAGGAAAGCCCGATAATGCTCCTTTTGCAGCGCCATTGCCTGGCCTTCTGCCTTGACGGAGTTGAACTTCAGGTACTTCTTCAGGTTGAAGGCGACAGCAGCCATGAGCATCACCTTGCGGGCCCCTGCTTTTCCCCGCACGCCTACCTTCCTCATCCCATAGTGATGGACCAAGGTCCCGAAGACCGGCTCCACAGTGCTTTGCCGGAGTCCCTTCATGCGCCTGCCCCGGGTACTTTCCTGCCGCTGCAATGCCCTGCGGTACTCCTTGTCGTAAGCGGTTCGGCGGATCTGGCGGCAGGGGCTCTTGGGGGCGCAGGAAGACTTGAGGGGGCAATTTTTGCAGTCCTGGTAACGGGCCAGGTAGACCTTCACCAGGCCGCCGTCCGCAGTGGTGTCGTAACTCTTAAAGGGCAGGGCCTTTCCTGCCGGGCAGGTGAAGCAATCCGCCTGCTCGTCGTAGGGGAACCCTTCTATCTCGGGCTTGTATTTGCCGAACACCGGTATCCAGCCGGTGATACCCCGCTGCTCCAGCAAAGCGTAGTTGGCCCCGTTGGAGTAGCCCGCGTCGGCCACAAGGTCCTGCATGGGAAGTTGATGGTCTTTCAGCCTCTGCTGCAGCTTCCCTACGATGCCGGGCAGGTGCTGGCTGTCCCTGCCGTCGGCGAAGTCCGCCTGCACATGGCTGATCACGCCCTGCGCCGTGTCCACGGCCAGGCTGCAGTGGTAGTTGAGCTTCCGGGCCTTGCCGGGCTTGACGGAGATGCGGGCGTCCGGGTCCGTGGGACTGTAGTGTGTCATATTGCTCACCAGGCGTGCCTTACCGTGGCTTGCACCCGGCGAACCGACGGCCCCCTTTAGCTTCTGCTGATATTTCTCCAGCTTCTTGAGCTGATGCTCCGAGGCGGAGATGACCCCCTGCTGTTTGCCCTCTTCGCCGTTTTCCCTTCTGACCCCGGCTAGGTGCATCCGCACGGACTCCTTCGGCTGTTTGACAAGCAGGCTCTCCATCGAGGCGTTGGCCTTGATCGGGGCCGAGTCTATGGCTTGGGTATGGCCAGCCACCATGCCCCTGTCGGCGCACAGGCAGAAGACCTTTTCAAACAACGACTCGAATAGGGCCTCGGGGTAGAGTTGGCGAGTCCGGGAGAGCGTGGAGTGCCAGGGCAACTCCTCGTCGATGTCGTAGCCCAGGAAGTAGAGGATGTCCATCCGCATGGAGCAGTGCTCGACCAGTTTCCGGTCGGAGGTGATGTTCTCCAGGTAGCCGGTGAGCATGAGCTTGAAGAAGACTACTGGGTCGATGGAGGGGTTGCCGGTTCTGCCGTAAAGGGTTTTGGTGTCCCGGTAAAGGAACCCCAGGTCAAGCGTTTCCTTCAGACGCCGGTAGAAGTTCTCCCTGGGGATGCGGCTCGACAACTGGAAACTGGTGAAGAGTTTTTCGGTATAGTCTTTTCTCCCTTGCATACCTTAAGATACAAAATCCTCCAGGTAATTGGAAGTGCAGTCCGCGTTAATCTCCGCCTAATGATGAGTTGTGCAACAGCCACGATCGTATAAATAAAATAAATTGGCCAAATATAAAACACGCTCATAAGGTGCTTTACATCCTTTACTGAAGCCTTTCATTTTTTCAAATTGCATTTTATTGAATTCCTTTGGGTAAGATGAAATACTATACCGCACTACAGTTGTAGGTGAGTGCTCGCCAAAGCCTAACCAACTGCTGAAAGGGGGATTTCTAAGATCAGCCCCTCACAACTCTGTCTTTACTTATGAACACTTGGAAAACACAATATCTACTGACAGGCTCTGCGTGCGCCCGCATTTGCGCTAACCCACCTGCACGCCTTTTCATTGTCTCCCTTTCCGAGTAATAATACCTACCACCCTAAATAAGTATATATGGCTATGATCCCAACATGCACTTCTCCAAACCGGAAATAGTGAGGGAATGCAATGAGCCACTCTGCAAGTTGGTAGTGCGTTTCATCATGTGCTTTTAGTAAAATATAGCTGTTTTCTGAGACAGTGGCTCTTGATTTGAGCTATTGATTCTGTCTATATACCCTTGAAAGTTATCTGCCCTATAAAGGGAAGGGGCCTAAAAAATCGGAGCAGGTCATACCGGGAGGCCAAATTTTTTTATTTAAAAATGTGCTGCATGCTCCCGTTCCTAGGGTACCTAAGCAGACCTCCCCCCGGTAGAGCGTTCCCGGACCCACCCCCCCTGTTAGCCTGACAGGTTCCCGAACCAGGCCAACTTACCCACCCCCCAGTCGGTCCAGCATCAACCCTTAACCTTACTGACCCATGGTAAAGATCACCAACGCCGCCCCTGAAGGGGAGGGCCTCGAGCTGGAGCTCACCGCCGGGTGCGAGGTCGTCGAGTGCCAGGTGACGGGGGAGCCCTTCCTGGTGGCCAAGGCCTGCCGCGTGCCGGCGGGCTCCAATGCGGAGTCGGCGGCCCTGCTCAGAGGGGCCACCCTGCCGGGCATCCTCGTGAAGGTCGCGGTGGAGCCCTACCAGTACCGCGACCCCTCCACCAAGCGGACACTCACCCTGCGCCACGGCTACGCCTACAAGCCCCATCCCCGCGACGAGACCCAGCTGGGGCTCACCCAGGTCGGGGAGACCTAGCGTTAGATTGCCCATTATCCAAGGCGGCTCCATCTGGGCCGCCTTTCCTTTTTCATTCACCCATCAATCATAGCCATCTATGCAGCTACAGAAAGCAAACCGGCGGCGGGGCAAGACCCGCCTGCTGCTCCAGTCCCCGAGTGGGGGCGGGAAGACCATGTCCGCCCTGCTCATCGCCAGGGGGCTGGCGGAGGGCGGCTGGCCCGGGGTCTGTGTCATCGACACGGAGAACCACTCGGCCGACCTCTATTCGGACCTGGGCGAGTATAAGGTGCTGCCCCTGCCGGCGCCCTTCACCCCCGAGCGCTACATCGAGGCGATTGCGGCCTGCGAGCATGCGGGCGCGGAGGTGATTATTATCGATTCCATCAGCCACGAGTGGGAGTACCTCCTGGATTTCCACGGGTCCCTGCCGGGCAGCTCCTTTGCGGCCTGGTCCAAGGTCACGCCCCGGCACGCAGCCTTTATCCAGCGCATGCTCCAGTCCCCCTGCCACATCGTCGCCACCGTGCGCGCCAAGACCGAGTACGCCCTCTCCGAGAAAAACGGGAGGCAGGTGCCCGAGAAGGTGGGGATGAAGCCCATCCAGCGGGAGGGCATCGACTACGAGTTCACCACCGTGCTGGAGCTGGACCTGCGCCACCAGGCCACCGCCTCCAAGGACCGCACCCGCCTGTTCGCGGGCAGGCCCCCGTTCATACCCACCGAAGAGACAGGCCGGCTCATCCTGGCCTGGTGCCAGGGAGGCTCCCCGGAGCCGGTGCAGGAGGAGCCAGCCCCAGATGATGAGGAAGTCCTCGGGCAGGTATCCCAATGCACCAGCTTGGGCGAGCTCACCGCCATTTACCACCGCTGCACTGAGGCGCAGAGACAATCCCTGCTGGGCGCCTTCCAGCAGCAGAAGCAGTTCATCCAGAAGTCAAGCCAGTTAACAGACCAATTACTTAACCAAACCATCCACCGAAATGGAAACGACGCACGCACCACTTAGAACCCACACTCCTGCCCTGCAGGTCATTAACCCTGAGCCAAGCCGCAAGGGCGGCTCCAAAGCCTTCATCGAGGCCAACACCACCGCCGTCTCCTTCGAGGAGCTCCGGGAGGGGCACATCATCCCCGTCTTCGCCAAGGACAACGAGCCGCTGGTCTCCCAGGCCGACTTCGTGCTGGCCGCCAAAGAGGCGGTCAGCGACCTGTTCCGGGGGGAGACCATCCTGGAACCCCAGCTCAGGGTCTCGCACCCCATCAAGGGCCGCGTGCCCGAGGCCCGCGACAAGCCCGCCGCGCAGCTGCAAGAGTGGGAGCGGACCCTCTACTACGAAAGGATGATGTTCTGCCTCGAGATCCCCTCTATCATGGACGAGATCGACGGCAACACCCTCACGCTTACCGTGGGCGGGGTGAAGGCCTACAACCTGGACAACCTCTACAACCGCAAGGGGGCCGTGGAGCACTTCAAGGTCTTCGTCGGCTTCAAGAACCTGGTGTGCACGAACCTGTGCGTGCGCACCGACGGGCTGCTGGCGGACCTGCGGGTGACGGACCTGAACCAGCTCAGGGAGGGCATCTACGACCTCTTGGGCAACTACGACCAGCACCGCCACCTTAGGCAGATGCAGGAGCTCTCGCGCTACTCCCTCACTGAGAAACAGTTCGCCACGCTCTTGGGCCGGTGTCGGATGTATAATCATCTCCCGGCGGGGGAGAGAAAGAACCTGCCGGCGCTGCTCTACGGGGACTCGCAATTGAATTCAGTTTGCAGCGACTACTACCGCGACCAGAGCTTCTGTAGGCAGGGGGACGGCACCATCAACCTCTGGCGGCTCTACAACCTCTTCACCGGGGCCAACAAGTCCACCTATATCGACCAATTCCTGGACCGCTCGGTGAACGCGCTGGACTTCGCCTCCCAGGTGCAACAAGCCCTGGACGGGGGCCGGGCCAGTTGGTTCCTGAACTAGGGAGGTTTAAACTCCTGGGGGTTACACCTCAGGGGTTTAAACTCCTAAAGTTTGAGTTTCAATCGCCACTTTGGCCTCCCTTTTGAAGCCTAGTGGGTTGAGGAAGGGATAAAATAAAAAAGCCACGCCGTGTCTGTGAAAACACGGCGTGGCATAAGTGGCATTGGCGTCAAGCTTAATGGAACATGTCAATGTACGCGTAGGTCGCCTCCCAGTCAATTTTATTATCCGGGACCTCCTGCTTGATGAACTCGCATAGCCCTAGGACCAATTCCCTGGTTACCCAGGACTTGGGGGCTAGGTCGAACACCCAGGTGCTGATGTAGCCTTGGGGGTACTTGTTCGCGTCACCCAGTTCCGCTCTCCTTATGTCATAGATGATGTCCCCGCCCTCGTTCAGGAAAGAGACGTATTGGGGCTCGATTTCGACTGTTACTGTCATTTTATCGTCTTTGTTGAAGTTATCTATTCTTTCTTTTTGCTCCTCTGCCACTGCCATTAATGCCAGGGGGCTTTTTTTGTAGCGACCTCTCCCAATCCTTTCCAGAGCGCCCGTCTGGACGAAGGCGCTCAGCCAGCGATCCCTCGTGCGGGGGGCGATCCTCAGCTTCTGAGCGAGGGCGTCAGCCTCCGCCTTGTGGAATTCGGCAGGCAACGTGGCGAAGAAGTTGTACTGGAGCCTGTTCTCTGTCTTTACAGGCTGGGAGGCAGGCATCCGCTGGAAGAGCTTCAGTGACTTACTGAAGGAGTACTCGGTCAGTTCCAGGCTGGCTGAGAAATCCTCCTCCGTGGGGTATATCTCACTTCCCAAGTCGGGCACGGTGCAGGTTTCCAGGTCGAAGTGCCGGGAAAGGGCCAGTATGGTGCAGAATCGGGCTGCCATCACCGAGTGGCGCCTGGCTATGCTCACGGCATATATTCCCCCGATAACGAAGGCCCGCTGCTGGAGCTCTTCCCCAATTTTGTCCAGCACGTCCCACTGGCTTTCGGTGAACTTGACCTCTACCTCCAGATGCTGGGTGTGCTTCCATAGGCGTAGGAACTTCAGCGAGAGCTCTTTGTAATGGTCTTCCATGGGTCTTTCGCCTTTCCTTGGCCTGGGGGAAACCCATTCCATCCGCGGGGTTGGCTCCAGGATCAGGAACCGGCTGAGCAGGCCGTCCTCGTTTCCCTTGAAGAGGCTCCTCACCTGGTTCTCCGTGCCCGAGAGGATGATGGCCATCTTCGGGGTATCCGCCGTCAGGGTCTCGCGGTCCCCCTTGCGGGCGGAGCTCACGGATTCGTGTTGGAACAGCTGCCGGAAAATAACTGAGTTCTGGGCTCCCATCTCCCCAGAGAACATGCCCGAGACGGCATCGATCTCGGTCTCCAGCATCACGAGTGGTATGTTTGCCCCATTGTCAGCCAGCTGCTGGATGAGCCTTGCGGAGGTGGTATTACCGGAGATCAAGATTAGGTACAACTTGGGGGGGGTAGGCGGGGCGATTGCCGTTCCTTTCTTCACGGCATGCTTGTACACCTGAAGCTCATGCTCGTATCTCTTGCACTCCGCCTCATATTCCTTGGCAAGGGAACGGTTTATCTCGCTGAGCAGAATCCTGCTGAACTCCAAGGCGCCCTTGCCGCTGGCGGGCGGCATGATCACCAATACGTTCAGGTAGGGGTAGTTGCGTTTCCCGCGGTAGATGGTGTACACGTTCGGGATCAGGGCGGCGGAGGTGGCCAGTGCCGAGAAGCTGGCGATGATCAGTTCCTGCGGGTCCCTGTGGGGGTGCAGGATCTGCTTGAAGAACTCCGGGAAGCAGCTGTACAGGGCCGCCAGATGCAGCCCGTCGTATTCCTGCGGGAGGTCAGGGCGCTGGTAAAGTAAATTAGGTGGTCTCATAGACATGTTTTTAATAGTTGCTGTGGAGTATCCTGTTCAGAGTGTCTACTGCATCCTCAGTGATAGCTTGATGCAAACAATGGTTTCCTTCGGGATCTTCGTCGTCCATGGAGATGAGGTGTCCAAGAGAGAGGAGAATGGAGAAGAAGCTTTGGCTTGTCCCTAGCGGGCCTTTCCCCAGCAGAAAGGAGTCAATGTCATGATGAGGGTGAGCCTTCTGTAATCCATCTATTCCATCACTCATGTAGAACCAGTGTGTGTTAGGGCCTAGCGCAGGCAATTCGGCCAAGAGGGTCAAATTGTAGGATTTGTTCATGGTTGTGCTGTTAAAGGGTTGAGTATTTTGGTTGGATCCCCGACACAGGGATAGGAGGTGGATGCCAACTGAATTGTTGGCATTTGTCAAATTTGGTTCTGTACTAACCTACCTTTTCCGGGAGGCTAATCCTTGCAGGGCTTGGCTTTGTAGTTGGGCTGTTGAGTAATTGGGTTTCCCCAGCACCCACTCGTCTATATCAACGCGTCTCAGGTAGAGCTTTTTCCCGTTAGGGCAGAAGCTAGGCAGTTGCCGTGAGCTGGTCAGCTTGTAGATCTGGGAGGTGCTCAGGTCTAGGTACTCCGCGGCCTCTCCCACTGTCAGGATGGGTTTTTTCAGGATGTTCTGCATGGCAAGCTGTCTTTCTAGGTCATCGAACCTTTTCAAGGGTAAATCAATCATGTCGTATTTTTTTGTTTCTGCAATTTTACGGCTTGTTTACTGAGTTTTAAGGCGGTCTTATAATAACTCAGTTTTACCTCAGTAGTATATAGAATAAAAAAAGCCGCAGGCGCGGCTTTTAATGAGTTTTATGGAAAATAGTGGGTGGAAAAAAGTAGAAAACTGAGTTGGGCTTTATAACCCTATACAGGTCTGGATTGCTTTTATGATGCTATCTATATTGCTTGTTTCTTTAGGTGGACCATTTCCCGATAAGGTGGTTTCAGGCCAAGGGTCGGTATTAGGTTTACAGAAAGCCTTTGCAACTGCTGACCATTTCTTCCTGCTATTAAAGCTTATAACTTCTTTTGACTCTAACTCTGAAATAAAATAGTGTAGTTGTTCTGCGGTTCCATGCCACTTTATAGGATCAAGGGTGAAGCCAGGCTTGAATGCACGCCTGAAGTGAGGCAACCTCAAAGTTTTATCTATTAAAGGAGGATCATGGTTCTGTAGTGACTTAAGCAAAACATTCAAACAATCTGGTTTTGTATGGTAGTGTTCATATCTGATTCCCTCATTCGAGTTTAACCTTTTCAAATCATCAATCACTTCCTGAGCACTATATTCCTTCTGTAGAGTTTCTAATTTTGTGGTTATTGTGCCTAATTCACTCTTAAGCCTCTCTGACAAAGAATCTATTCCTTCATTGAAATCCAAAAAAGTTATTTTAGGGTAGTCATCAGGGACAATCAACGACTTGGTCTTTGGTTCGAGTTTTAAATTTAGACTAAGCCTATGCTTGAATTTGTCTAAGGCCTCCAAGAATAATTCGTGCAGGTAGTGAGAGGAAGCCCTTAAGTAGTCAGATCTTTCATTTAAACTCAACTTGAGAGCCTTCTTCTTGAATTGATTATACCCTAAGAAAAGGACGTCTCCAAATTCTAAAGCAAAGGCAGCGAAGGTTGCATTGCCATTGACTTCAATCAATGCTCTATTGTTATAGTATAAATCTTCACTCGATAAGATATTGAAAGAAACTGTCGCTTTCTGTAAATAAATTAAGGCTTTGCCAAAAGCTATCTCTAAATCAGGTTGGGGGGTAGCTTTATTTTTCCTACTCATCTAGTAAATAAAACGATCAAATTTATCTTCAATTTTTATGCTTAAGCTGCAAATCCATACCCAAGCTCCGCTTGTTCATACAGATGCTGGAAGACAACGTCTGTCTTCTGTATGAAAATATTTCTTTCATAAGACGCTGGCAAATGTAAGTCGAGAATCTCTTGGATTTTGCGTCTCACCACTTCTTGGGTCTTCTTTTCCTTGTGCCACTCCTGGATCAAAATCTTATTCTTTGCATCATACAAAACGGTTAGAAGATCTTGGGCGGCAAGTTTTACCTTCTTTTCCTCTTCTTTTGTCAGAGATTTGTCTTTGCTAAGAAGGTCGAATATCTCCAGCTGTCCCTCTGTCATCCCTTCACGTGCAGCACGGGTCTGCTCCTCGCTAAGGTCCTCTGCCTGCTTCACTAATTCCTCGTATGCCTCCTCGATGGAAAGGCTTCCTGAGTTATAGTCATCAATTACTTTCTGAAAGCGCTCCAAGAATCCTCCACGCATTTTATTCTGCCTCATCATCTGCCGCATTTTCAAATCCATCACCTCACGCAGATTTGTGAATTCTATATTTTTGTATTCTTTCTCAGTAAACTGCTCACGAAGCTTCGCGAAGTTCAACTTGCTTAGATCAATCAAGCTTGCTGTCTTCATGATAACCCTTTCATGCGCTACTACTAAGTCTCCTTGCCCTACAATGCTAATATCCAGCAGTTCATCAATTCTTCTCTTGGCTCGCTCTGTCTCTTCATCTTGGTCGATTTGGCGATCTACTACTTTACGCAAGTATTCAAACACATCCCGTGCTTTCTTAATCTCAGGGTAGTCATAGATTTCAGGTTTTGCCGAGTCATAGAGTGAGGAGATAGTGTTTTCAAATAAATTCAGCTGTTTCCTATATTCATCCTTCTCCAAGATAATGTTAGCGTATTCATTGAACAGCTCTACTTCCCTAAACCCTTTCTCTCCAACAGCCAAGATAGAATCTATGTCGGCACCTAAATCCTTGCAATAACTTTTTGCTTCACTAATGGCTTCGTTCAAAATCTGGAGTAGTATTTCAAACTCCCGTACCGGAAATTCTTCGTCTGGATCTTCTTTTTTCCCCTTACTACCTTCCGCGTAGTCTGCCAAAGCCTTTTTTAGATTCCGGAATACCCCGAAGTAATCAATTACTAAACCATTCTTCTTGCCTTCAATCACACGGTTTGCCCTTGCGATGGTCTGCATAAGGGTATGATTCTGCAGTGGTTTATCTAAGTAAATCGTAGATACTGATGGTGCATCAAAGCCTGTTAACCACATAGCCGTCACAAAAACTATTCTATAGGTGTTGTTTGGGTCTTTGAAGTAGTCTTCTATATTTTGGCCATTATCACTTGGGTAATCCATAAGTCTGCGGTGCTTACGAATCTCCAAACCTGCTTTCTTGAAAACTTCCTCCTCTTCTTTCTCGCTTCCCTCTTGGCTAACGACGGCAGCCATTCGAGTTTCTTTCATGAATGTTATAGCACGTTCATAGCGTGTTTTCTTTTCAAGGTCAGTCTCAGCTTTGGCTTTCTTATGGAGTTCCTTTATTTCCTCTTTAAGATAATGCTGGACCTTTTCATACATTCTTACAGCCGTAAATTTATCAATGGAGATTACCATTGCCTTCATCGGTTTCCTGTGGCCGTTCTCATCTACGGCATCCAGGCGATAGGGGAAATGCTGTACAATGTGTTTGGCAATTTCATTAAGGCGGTCATCTCGGCGCACTACCTGCAGTAAGGTCGAATATTCCTTTTCTAGCTTCTTCTTCTGCTCTTCACTCAAGTTCTCCTCCTCTAGAATTTGCGCGGCCTCCCCAACTAAATTTTCATTTGCTTGCTCAACCCGGGGCACGCTCTTCTTGTAGAACATGGGAACTGTAGCCCCATCCTCTATGCTTTGAGCAAAATTATATTCTGATACGTATGGGCCGAACCAATCTTTGGTAAGCTCATTCTGCAGCAATGGCGTACCTGTAAAAGCAATGTACTGTGCCTTTGGCAGACCTATACGCATGTTTTCAGCTAAGCCTTTGTATTGGGTCCGGTGGGCTTCATCTACCATCACAATCCAATTATCACGATCAGTTAATTTCGGAAAGGTTCTGCCTTTTTCAATGCTAAACTTATGGATGAGTGTGAATAGATAGCTCCTGTTCGATTGCAAGTACTCTTGAAGCTTCTCTCGGCTGGAGGGGCGATAATAATTTTGCTTCTGTCCCTTTGTCTCAATTACTGTCTCGGTCTCTACAAAATTCCGATAAATTTGGTCATCCAAATCTCTCCGATCTGTAATGATGAGAAACGACCAGTTACCATTAAGTTTATAGTTTACCTTTTTGGAAAAGAAAATCATGGAGTAAGACTTCCCTGATCCTTGGGTGTGCCAGAATACCCCTAGTTTCCCATTCCGCTCCTCCTTTGTGCTGGCGGTAGCCAGCGAATGGAAAGCATTATTTACTCCAAGGTACTGATGGTTTTTGGCTAAGATCTTAACCTTGTTCTTATGGTACAGCACAAAGTTCTCAAAGTAATCCAGCAAGGTATCCTTATTGCAAAGGCCCTCCCCGAAAAGTTTTAGGCTTAACCGGTTATTGTTCTTCTTGCTGGCAGCTTCAACTTCACCTAAGGTCAATTGATTTTGGTCAACAGCTGTATCTTTAAGCTTTACCCAAGTAAAGAAGTGTTCCCAACCGGCATTGAAGCTACCAACCCTTGTCTCTATCCCATTTGATACGCACACGAAGAGGTTGTACCAGAAGAGCTGCGGAATGTCACGCCTGTAATCCTTAAGGTTTTTGTCGTAGCCTACTTTTGCTTTTTCGGTTGCGTTTTTCAGCTCAATCATCACTAGTGGTAAACCATTCACATAAAGCAATAGGTCTGGTCTTCGCGTTGTATTTTCTACTTGTAGGTATTCAATGCTTAGCTGAGATACGACTAAAAATTCATTGTCCTTACTTGAAGGATTTTCAAAATTTATGACTTGAGCATAGGCTGCTTGTTCTTTTCCCTCTTGGTTTGTGTAGGTTACCGGGACACCTTTTTTGATGAGCTCGTATATTTCCTTGTTTGCCATGATAGGCGTAAGGCTTGCACGGCTTCTGGCAAACTCATCCGCAGCAAAGTTAATGCAACTTGCTGGGAGGTCAGGGTTCAGGCGAGTTAAGGCACTTGTAAGTCTGTCACGTAGCACAACCTCCTTTAAACTTTCTCTACCTATTTTTTCAGGCTTCCAAGCATTGATATGTTGATACCCTAGGTGTTTTTCGAAGTATTTTATATCAGCCTCCTCAACATGAGACTCGTTTAGAAATGCCATTCTACCTTAAGAAAAAATGATGATTGGAATACTGCTGGTGCTTGTCTTCGTTCCCAACTTGGTTCTCAACAATCAGCTGTATTAGGTTTTTTATCTTCTCTGGGTTAACTCCGTTTGATTCATCAGTAGTTATAACCATATCCCATATCCCTGCTTTTTGGTAGGTGGGCTTTTTGACGTTTAGCCAAGTCCAATGGTATTTTCGTTGCCCCATCAATCCCAAGTGCTCCCAATACCAAGTCTGATTATTGGAGTAGATGGTGAAATCAGTTTTGATGTTTACCTTCTGACCCTCTACTATAGGTTTTTCCTCATAGGTAAAATCAAACAAGTCAGCCCCTAGCTCGTCACGCTTGTTCATGAGCATATGGTAAATCAAAAGCTCAATCCTAGATTCTACGAAAACCCCTCGTTCAGGCTCTAGGTTATAGTAACGGTATGGCTTGTCTAACAGCAAGCTTGTCCTTCTTGATGCCGAGAACAACCTCTCTGAAGCTATCTCTAGCACACTTTTTCTGTTTTCCTCTGTCTCCTGGATAAATAGTGTGATAGTTTTCTTTGTCCTGGTCAGAGCGGTGTATACCAGCTCCTTTGAAAGAAGCCCATATCTTGCTGGTAGTACAAGAAATAGATGGTTGAATCCGCTTCCCTGTGCTTTGTGCACTGTGATGGCATAGGCGAGTTCAAAGAATTCCTGTTCTGCAGACCTTATATCTGAGAAGGCCAATTCATCCATTCCACCTTTTGCTTCAAAGTAGAAGTTCTCTTTTGGCATACCCAGAATAAAACCTAGCGTACCATTAGAAAGCGTAAGTTTGCCACTCTCGTAATAGTTTTGTGTTCTAATCAGTTTGTCCCCTTTTTTGAAGGTGTTCTTGCGTAGCTCAAAATCAAGGTTTGATTTGAACTCTGTCTGTATGAAATCGTTGATTCGGCTTGCCCCAGATATCTGAGACCTGTAAGGGGTGAGGATTTGGAAGTTTTCAAGGTCTAGCCTTTGCCCAAGTTCTCCATCCGATTGCAGTCCAAGGATCTGATTCAGCCTTTCTGATTTGTCTCCACTTATGTTGAGCCTATTAGTTAATTCTTCAAACTCTTCATCTATCTGAGTATATAAATCCTCCTTAGTGTTCCAGTACCGGGCTTGAAAACCATCTGAAATGTTTTGCTCGCGATTCTTGAACTTGGCAATGAATGAAGTATCCAAGTCAGCCCCTTGTTTGAAGCAATCGGCTAACTGCAAAACTTGGTTCTCTTTCAGTTCAGACCTACAGTTAGTCTCAAGACGGATGAAGTTTCCTGAATACTCTTGGTGGGTACCTAGGTAGTTTAATACATCAGATAGAATTCTTCCATAGCCAATGGCCGGAAGCTGGTTTGGATCACCTAGTAGAATCAACCTTTTGAAAGAGGACTCTTTGAAGTTGAATATCCTGAGTAGTTTATCAAACTTGAGCAAATCCACCATGGAGGTTTCATCCACCACCACATTTTGATATTTCCTTAACTCACCCGCATTGATTTTTTTGTGCTTGAAATCGGAAATGAACTTGTCTATGGTAGTTGCCTTGATATTGGGGAAGGCACTGTCACTGCTTAGACGCAACGCCGCTTTGCCAGTAGGAGCCAACAAAAGGTATTCTTGATCTTCCTGTTCCTCAAGGTAAGTGAGTATGTTTTGTATTTCATGTGACTTTCCACTTCCTGCATTTCCAGTTAGTACAAACAGCTTTTTAGCGAAGATTTGCTTGTAAAGCTCTGTCCTCTCTTCCAGGAAACCACGCTCATCAAAACCCTCCCCGATTGTCTCTTTCAGCTTGTGGGTTGAAGCAGCCAGATAAGAGTCTAACCCCACAAATACTTCAGAATTGTCGTGGCTTTTCAAAAGACTTAAAAGTCGCCCTTCGATACTTTTCTCAGCCTCATAAACCTCCTTTAGATAAAAATAAGAGGTGTCATTGGCTTCAATAATCACAATCTTTTTCGGATCCGCTTGGAAGTGATTTGAATACTCGCTTTGAATAGGGTTGAATAATCGTGAGGGCAATCGGTACTCTCCACCCAATTCATAATATAGAGGATATTCCCTTAACGCAATTTCAAGCATCTCAGCATCTGCAAAACAGTGGCCGAACTGTTCAAGGCTATGCAGGAACTTCAGCGTCAAAGCACGTAATCTCTTTGGATCCACAAAGTTCATGGAGGCCTGCAGGGTATTTCGATGGACAAACCTAGTATGGGGGAAGAAGGCAATGTCTATTTTGAACAAACTGATAGGGGAGTCTCGTTCTTCCCCATATACATTGTCATGTGAATCGGCCCATGGCTCATAATCTTCACATAGAATATACGGATTAGAAATGATATCCTGCACCTCATGCGACTTGCGCACATCTTCCTCAAAATTTCTTATCCAAGTGCCACTGAGTCTCAGTTTCCCATCCAGTATACGTTGGAACTGAAATACTTTCAGGTTTAACATGGACAAGGTTAAAAACTCATCCGCCGTCAAACCATTCTGTGCCAGTCTATCCTTGAGTTCTATTAATGCGTTTTTGTGCATCTTGTCCCCTCTAAAAGAATGAGGGGATGCTAAAATACTCCTAAGCCCAGTGTATTGATCCTCTGCGTCTATCTTAAAGTCCTCATAGAAGTGCCATAGGATAAAGGAAGGTTCCTGCACTTGATTGAGAATCACCCTACTTAGGTTTACAAATCCAGGGAAATAGGTTCTTGATCCCCAAGCCATCTGTAGGAGCTGTTCTACAGTGTTAATGCGTTGCTGCATTTCCTCTCTGGGCACAATTCCATCATCTACACAATCAAGAAGCGCTTTACGCATCTTGGTAAGGATGTAAATAGCCTCATCATCCCCTATGTCCATCGCGACATACTTGAAGCACCACTGTAATTCAGGTTCTGATACAGCGACTTTAATCTTATTGAGGAATTGGTCTTTTGCTTCATCCCCTAAGCGCTCGGCTTC
Source organism: Rufibacter tibetensis (assembly GCF_001310085.1). GTDB lineage: Bacteria > Bacteroidota > Bacteroidia > Cytophagales > Hymenobacteraceae > Nibribacter > Nibribacter tibetensis. The sequence continues at coordinate 1,496,084 of NZ_CP012643.1, read as the reverse complement.
CTCTAAGTATTCATGATAGGGCATTCTCACCATGGAATAGTCATCAAAGCTGAACCTCATAGCCCAGTTCATGCTAGGGAAGTTGCGGTACTTATCTTTTGGATAAGAATGTCTATTTTTAATCTTGTCAATCTCACTTTTAGGGCCGAAGTGGGGTATTTCGGAGGCGTTCTGCTTGCGGTCCACGATGCCAGCCCCTACAACCAGATATTGTTGCTCTTCCTCAGTCAAAGGGTTGCTGTAATTCGCATACACGAACCCGATGCTCTTGCCTTCGTGGATTTTAGCATTGAATCGTGGGATCCTTACTGTCTCTAGGTTCTTCGGATAAGCACCGCTTTCACTTTGCTCTATTTTTGTCCTGGTAAAAGAAACCGCAAATGGCCACCCGTAAACAGATTGGGCCGGCAGGGTTTCTTCTATTGTTCCCAAGCTTTTGGCTGCAGGGTTATCATGTTTTATTCTGATTTGCTCTTTCCCAAATAGATTAGAAGACCAGAAGCAGGGGGGTAAATACTCTATTTGACTTAACGGTAGGCCACTATGGGCAATTTCTTGCTCAAGGTTATTGTATTTTCTCTTTCTGATTCTCTCAGATAGGAGGGAGTGAAAACCACTGCAATAGATATTATTTGCTGGATCATTGCACACATGTCCATTCCATTTATTGTCATGCCATGCTACCCGTAAGGTAATATGCGAAAGCGGCATTTCATAAGAACCCCCTTCATACATCTCTTGCGTTTTGCTGCTTTTGATATCGTCTTCTTGGGATCTGTCTAACTCTTCAATCAGTGACAATGCCCAATTGATTTGTTTATCACTGAAAGATTTGGACCTTCCTGCCTTTCCTTTTGCCCTGGTTAGAACTCCAACATTATCAAAACCAATTTTTCTTATTTTAGCTAGATCTATGTAATTCTCCCATTCAGCTGCTTGAATAGAATCAAAGTGATGTCGCATGACTTCCAAATCAATTTCATCATTCAAGTTATATTGTGGCATAGGAGTAAAATTTAGTATTCAATTAGAGTATCGTATATTATATATTTAAAATGAAAATATTAGAAGAGTTGTAAATGCTCTTCCTCCTCCTTAACAAGGTGCTCTACAGAAAACTTTCCACTAATGAGCCTTGGAAGAAGAAGATCCTGCGCCTCTTGTAGTATTTCATTTTTGTTAATCAAATTTTGCTTAAGCTCAATTGATGTTTTATTAATTTGGTAAAAGCTGTCTATGATAGTTTGATGAGGTACCACAACTTTAAACTTTCTTAGGTCTGAAATATTGATCATAGTCATATTTGTTCCTCCAACTTTCATCAAGTCCAGCTTTCCTTGCCCTAAGGGACTTTGAAGAAACATATAAATGAAAAAAGCCATTGACTTTGTTTTAGATCTTAAAATAGACATATGCTGATCAACAGGGTATCTTTCGTTTTGATCCGTATAAAAGTGAACTCTTCCTAATGTCCCTTCACCTAAAGAGTTAAGCAAAATGTCCCCATAATGGGCAAACTTCTCACGAGAGATTATTAAAGATTGATCAAGTTCTTTAAGGTGTTGTTTGTCCAAAAATCGCCCCTTGTTAACTTTTTGATTGATGGCAAATATTCCAGAACCATCCGCATATTCAGGAGTAACGCCTCTGGAAATAAAAGAAAAGACATCTTGCAAATCTAAAGTCATCCAACCTTCAGGTAAACCATCCCATATGGGTGTGTTGTCATGATTAGGAAAGCGAAAGCGCACAAACCACTCATTGTAATTTTCTTCTGTCATCTGTTCCAATATGGCAATGCGCTGATTGTTGTTTTCTATCAGTTCATCGTAGGCAGAAAGGATGGAAGCGATTTTACTTCTAAATTTAAACTTAGGTACCTGTACCTTCAGTTTATGAATATGATTACGATTTAGTGTTGGATTAGAAGCTCCTGCATCAAATCTTTCAAGCTGTAATGTCTTGAGATAATAGTAAATAAATTTAGGGTCATTTCCTTTATAGTCCTTTACCCAAAGTGTAGTATCATGAGGCCAAAAGTTTCCTTCTACAAAATGAACCGTTCCTAAAGTACCCTTCCTTCCAATAACAACGCCTGGGCCCTCAACTCTGTATTCGTTATGATAACTTGAAATCCCACCTGATGATATAACAGGTATATTACCTTCTATCTGATCTTTAACAGTTATATCGAACCCTCTTTGGAAAGTAACTAGATCTTCTAATTTCAGATTTTCAGTAATCATGACAGCAGTTTTGAGAAGTTATCAACAATGTTTTCTTCAAGTTGCTGCGCCTCTAAACACAGGTCTTTGAAATTTTTTGCTTTAAACTGAATAAGTTTAATGAACTCTTCTTCGGTCATGCCATCCTCATCCAATGTGATTCCAACATATCTGCCTGCATTCAAAGAATAATCCTGTTCCTCAGTATACTCTTTCCGTGAAACAGCTTTGCAAAGACCTGTCACATCAACATAGATTGCATCAGGGAAACGCTCTTGCAGCCAACTCATGCTTTTGAGCCAATAGATACCCTGTTCCAGAACAGCATGTAATTTCTGCTGTTTCTCTTCGAACACTTTATCAGCTTTATTCAAGCCAAAGTCGATCCATGATTTGTCGTTTTTGAGTTTAAGCAATTTGTCAGCTTGCTTCCACAATTCTGTCACCTGCTCTTTCTGTTGATTCAGCTGATTTTGCAGCACTCGGTAAGCAGCAAGAATGGTTCTGAGTTCGGTGGCAAATTGTAGTTGAGAGGTATTATCTTTGGCAGTAGCCAGTGTCCGTAAAGACAAATCATCCGTTACATTTGGTGCATTTAACAGTTGCAGCGTTTGTAACTGCTCAAGAAGATCAGATGCCTGAAGATTATTCAGCTGTTCAGATTTGTACTTGCCTTCGCTTTGTTGATAGTAGTTTTGTAAGCCAGAAATTGTTTTGGTAAGTGCGGCTCCAAATTTTTCTACATGTTCCGGAAGGGCTAAAATAGCCTTGATAGCCTCTTTAATATATCGGTCAATCAGCTCTAGATAACGGCTTGTTTCGCCACGGTACAAGCGCACAATCGCCGCTAAGTTCTGAACCTGCTCCTCGGACCAGTCACGGTGGGCGCGGTCAAGTTGACGGTATACGTTTCTCCCATCCAGGAACAGGATCTTGTCTTTACGGTCGGTGTTTACCTTTCCCCTATCGAAGAACCAGATGGTAGCAGGCAGGGTTACTGTGTAAAACATATTTGATGGCATGGTAACCATACAATCCACAATGCCGCTGTCTACAATCTTCTTCCGGATATCATACTCTGTGTTGCGAGCATCCGAAGCAGAGTTAGCCATCACGAAACCTGCTCGACCATTTTCGTTCAATGAGGTAGCAAACAACGAAATCCAGAGGTAATTGGCGTCTGTAATTTTATCATCCTTTTTGCCCTTGTTGGTGGGCAAACCATAGGCTGTGAAGCGCGAGTCGTTTTTAACAGTTGCTTCTTTTACAGTTTTGACATTAAATGGCGGGTTAGCCATTACATAGTCGAAACGCTCTTTGCTGTGGTAAGGGTCGCTCTCGTAGGAGTTAGTTTCAGTAATTTCACCGCGAAGGTTATTAACTAGCAGGTTCATTTTAGCTAATCGCACAGTTTCCCCCATGTATTCCTGGCCGTACACGTAAATATCATTCAGGTCGTGCTTTGCCTCCTGTACAAACTTAGCCGACTGCACAAACATACCACCCGATCCGCAAGCAGGGTCGTAAATCTTCCCGCTAAAGGGTTCTATCACTTCTACTATAAAACGCACTACTGAAGTTGGCGTGAAGAACTCACCACCTTTCTGTCCTTCGCTCATGGCGAACTTGCCAAGGAAGTACTCATATATCTTGCCGAAGATATCACCACTAGCATCTTGCGGGATGTTAGAGAAGGTTTTCAGCAATTGTGGCAGAATGTCGTCTTTCTTCTTTTCAATGTCGAAGTAAGGATCCTTAGGCAATACTCCCTCAAATTTAGCATCTTGAAAAGCTTCAATAGCTTCCATTGCTTCTTTTATGGCAGCGGCTGCTTTCTTATCACCAGGCAAGTTTAGCAAGTAATCATATCGGGCAATATCTGGTAAATAGAAGCCACACTTCTCTAAGGCAATCTTATCCAAGGCCCGCTCCATCCGGGTACCTTTGTGCTGCTCGTACTCCTGCAGAATTTCAGCTTCTACATGGCTGTATTTATTATCGGCAAATCGCAAGAAGATAAGCCCCAGCACCGGTACCGCATAATCCGATGCCTTTATCCCTCCATAGGCACGCAACGCGTTAGCTGCATCCCACAAATCATCTTCTAGTTTCTTTAGTTGTTCGTTTGTCATTTAAGCTCTTGTGTACTTTTGTGCCACTTGGGGATATTTGTTCTTTGTTCTTAAATCTGTATTCTCTATAGCACTTAAAATCGTGATTTTTTCGCCTACTTTATGGTTCTGGTCAGTATAAGTGTATTTCAATTGATACTTGCCACAGAAGTAATTCCTGTTTTCATCTTGTTCGATCTCTCCTGTGTGGAGCGTGGTTGCGGTATTGGAGGAAATTGGTATAGTCTCAGCTATCCAATATGAAATATTAGTCTGGTAATCTTTGTTCTCTTCCTGGTCAACATAGCTTTTGAACCACAAAAGTGTGTCCATCAGTTGAAAAGTGAGGCTGTATAATAGGTAGGGAGAATTTACATTCTGCCGATAAGAAGCGAGTTCTAATTTACTTAGCTCTTTCTCTGCTGGCTCACTATGGGAAGCCACATTTGTAATATCAAGTATAGTGTTAATCGCTTTTGCAATCAAAGGAGGAAAATGCTTTTTCTTGCATGATACAAATGTGCCTTCTTCAACCTTCACTTTCTCTTGTGAAAGGAACCGGTATGAATTTTTCAGTACAACGTTCCCATTAATTATACATCGGTCATGCAAAAGACCATATTTATTTGATGCTCTAAACATACCCTCCAGAATTATCCGTACCTGTGTGAAATAAAGGATGTCATCAATGTCGGCTTCTGGATTTTCCAAGCTTTTTAAAATGGCAAGGAGATGTTCAGCATAGTTGTCCCCAATATAAGTTTCCGAAAATGTATCAAACACTTTTTGGTAACGATGTCTTATCCTAGTATCTTCTAAATTATCAGCCTCCCTTTTTATAGAAGTTAATAATTCTTCTAAGTCATTCCCGTTTTTCTTATCAAAACACCTTTTCTGATTAGCCTTAAGGATGCTGTTGTTGCTCTTTGTGAATGATTCTTGAGCAGAAAGAACAAACCATGGAAGGTACTTTTTGAATTTTAACTCATTCAAACGAGCAATAGCCATCCCCAACGCAACTTCATCTTCAGTATTTTGAATTTGATCTTTGGTTTTGAAAAACATGGCATCAAGAAGTATTCCATCGTATTTACTCAAATCCTTTTCAAGATTCTTGAATCCTTCTTCAAAAGAAGTAAACCCGAAGAGATCTATTCCGCTATTTTCTGCCTGTATACTAAATTCAATAAGGTCCTCATACTGGTCATCAATCCAAAGGATTCTGTATCTTTTATTCATACTGTTGATATCCGTCACTGCCAATAATTGGTATATATATTTTATAGATGGTAGTAAAAGGAGCAGTAATATAGGGATGTGTATAAAGCTCCAGTCTGCCATCCAGTCTTGTCACAATTGCATCGATATCATGCCCCCCTATGCCTGAATTTCCAGTAGGGCCTGCAGTAGCCCCCTTTCGGATTAGGTTTGTCCAAGAAAAACCTTCAGGAAAGGGTTCTCCATTATTTGCTACCTCGATGTCTAAATTTGCATAAGATCTATTAAGGTGCAAATTCAATCGTATTTCAAGTTTATAATCTTGGTCTTTCCTAGTAAAACCATGTCTTTGCGCATTATCTACTATGTTATTTAAAGCAATTTTCAATAACTCCTCATTAGCATGTATGTAGACACCTCCCTTAAATTCTGTTTCTAAATCAGGAGAAACATCTAAACTTAATTGATACTTTTCGCCATCAACTGCTTTTAAATCACCAACATATCGCCTGAAGAAGCTAATTGCTTCAACTTGATTCAGGGCGTAAGTGTTAACATCTAACTCATGCTTGTTATTCCTCAGTAAATTGGAAAGAAGGTCCAGGTTAGAGTAAAGGGAATTAATAGCATCTCGCAACGTATACTCTGTTTTACTACTCAACTTAAAGCTCTCCCAGTCGATGCTAATTTTAGAGAGTGCTGCTTCTATGTTTCTTACCCCAGAATTAAGATTTAGTAAAGGTTTGCCCATGGAGTGTTTGATAGAAGCTAGTTCTTCATAAGCTCTATTTCTTATCGCTTTTCGTTCCTCTTCTAAAAGCCTAGATGCTTCTGAAGTAATAATTACTCTTTGTGTTTCCAGATCAGGAAGGTCCACCTTAACCTTTAAAAGATCTAGCCTAGTAATATAAGGAACGGTTGCGCCTGTGCGGTACCTGTCCAATTGAGTCATAACGTCCTCGGAAGCTAAGACACTGCATAAATAAGCAATATCTATCATCTTCCCCTTGACCTCAAAAGGTAGGATGTCAGGTGAAAGGAAAATGGGTTCACCTTTATAGACAAAGTGAGTTGGTTTTAAAGATTTCCACCTTACTGCTAGTAAGATGGCTGATTTTTCAAGCTTTACAGCGTACTTGGGCAAGCTCACAGTTTCAATAGTACTTGTATCTAAGATGAAATCATGTGTATCGTTACTTAGATCCTTGATTCGGACATATTTTCCCTCTGTAGCTTGGCTTACTTTTGATCCTTTAACAGGTTTGAGAATATTTCCCAAAGCGACACCAGAAGATTCCTTAGTGAAGTACCTCTGGACCATCAAATTAAAATCATTGGAGAATATCTCCTCCTGAGTTACAATTTTTATTTCTGAAGAGCTTTCACCCTGTAACACAGACAGTAAACGTTGTGCATCTATAGCTTTTTGCTTTGTAGAAGCTTCAAATAACGAGTTTCCTGCATCTACAAAGAGAACTCTTCCCCTTTGTTTTTTAGCGTTATTGATTACTAATATATTGAATGGTATCCCAGTGTTGTTTAAAAGGCCACCGGGAAATGAAATGACAGTTTCTAATAAGTCCTCATTTACTAAAAACCTACGAAGCGACTTGTTATCCTTTCCATTATTAGATAATGTGCTATTTGGAGCAACAACAATGGCCTTGCCATTTGTAGTTAAATCCTTTAAGCATTCCTTTAAAAAAAACGAAGTTGCATCAGAGATTGAATCAGCCTTATGGTTGTACTGGTCAACTCTCAAGTTAAAAGGCGGGTTACCTACTATCAGATCAAATTTTCTTCCAAGAGGATTCCACTCAATAATAGAGTCTCCGAGGATAAAGTCAGCCTGTTCAAATTTGTTGGAAGCAATCAGCCTTAGTAGCCCAATCGCCCAAGATGAACGATTAATCTCTTGTCCGGTATACTCTATATTTTCCCCAAAATGAACCCCAAAAGAGGCAGCGCCTGCAAAGGGGTTGTAAACAGAAGCTCCTTCTTTCAAATCAGCTAAGGCACAGATGAATTTAGTTAACTCTACGGGTTGTAAGAAAACTCCTCCCAAACGGCCTTCCAATTTAGAAATGTGGTAAACCAAATTTTCAATTACATCCTTGAGAAAGATATCTAAGGACGATTTATCAGTTGACTTAATTACTTCAAAAACCTGAACTAGCCTTCTGGGCTCAATCTCTAAGAGTGAATCACTGAATGCCTCATATACTGGTATCAAATGTTTAAATTGATCAAAGAAGTACATTGCTTCTCTCAGTTCATAAATTATAAAAGCAGGTTCTTGACTGGTTACTTGATCTAAGACATTCTCCTTTTGTAAAAGTAGAAGAAGCCCCACCAAATGATAGTTAGGTTTATTAGCCTGCCCCTTAAGAATTTCGATGGCTTTATAAGCTTTTGATTCAATAAGAGAGTAGGAGGCCGTAGGAGATTGCATAAAAGGAAAGCGTTTGGTTAACATCATCGTTGAGATGTTACAAAGGTGTAAACCTTCTGTGCAGTAGAAGTGCACTGGTTAGGAATAGTTTTTAAGAATAGCTTTAGCCTTTCCTTTGATTAGGTCAGATAAAGCTGAAGGCTCGGTAACCACTAGCTCTTCTCCCATTGAAAAAAGTAAGGAAACCAGTTCGTAGTTTATGATAACGAATAGTTCTATAAGAACAAAACCTTCTCCTTTTTGGATGATCCTCTGCGACCCATGGATTGGCTTAGTCTCAATGTAAGGCCACAATGTTGAGTTGATTTTGAGAGTTATGATTTGGGGTAAAGTATCTTTCGGTACAGTTACGCCAATCGCATCCTCGAAGAATTCCTCAAAGTCAACTGTAAGGTTGGGTGCATAGGGAAGGTTTAATTCCGTTATTCCTTCTATTCTGTCTAAAGCAAGATTAGATATCAACCCAAACTCTTGGCTAAGACCGAAAAGGAACCATCGGTTATTATATTGTTTAAGGTAGTAGGGATGGAACGTGAGTTCACTTACGGAATGCTGTTTAAAGCTCTTATATTTGATTGAAAGTACTTTGGTGTAGAGAATGGCATTAAAAACTTCTGAGAAAAATTCAAGCCCTTTTAAGTACCTGTTTTGATCAAATCCTACAATCTCAGTTGACTTCTCTGAAAATCGAAAGGTGGTTTGAAGCCTTACCAGCATTTCATCCATCCATTCGAACTGGGGTAGTCCTTTGAATCTACCCAGAAGCATCAATGTCTCTTTTAGTTGATTAGCTTCTGTGTGGTTGAGAGGTTGGCTTTTGATAGAGAAAGAAAGGTCTGAGTACCTATAATATACTTTCTTGCCCTCATTGTGGCGCTCTAACGGAATGGACCAACCTTGGTCACTCTCCATAAATTTGATATCCTCAAAGATCTGCCTTCTTTTCACGCCTTCCTCATTTCCGGAGAAGTCGTAAATGGCTTCGCTACAACACTTGATCAAGTCCTGAATGAAATACCTGCGGCCCGGGTTTCTAAAGCATTGGTCTAATGCGTTATACCTAATGACTGCATATTTGTTAGTGGCCATGTTTGTGGATATTTGATGTTGGATTGTTAACGCCAACAACCAAAAGTGTATAAATTATAGAATCTGATATAAGAAAGTAGATACAGCAATGTAGTAAAGTTCTACATCTCTTATTAGCTTGATGGTGACTGAAAGGGAAAAGATAGGTTAATGTATTAATGAGTAGATTAGAATAAAGTGGAATTGTGTGCAAATTGTGTGCAAACAAAAAAGCCACTTACAAGTTTTATCTCGTAAGTGGCTGATTTAGAAGCTCCCCCTCTTGGGCTCGAACCAAGGACCCCATGATTAACAGTCATGTGCTCTAACCGACTGAGCTAAGGAGGAGTTTATCACTTTCTGGCCGTGTGACCTTGAATGATGATGCAAAAGTAGGGTCTGCTGTGATAGCGCGCAAGTAATGGTCTAGAAAAATTTTATCTTTTTTGATAAGTCTCTGAAAATGAAACCAGAAAAATTTCTGTTTCAGGGCGGTTTTCATGAAAATCGCCCTGAAACAGGCTGGTGCTAATTATTATCGGAAACGCTACTTGCTAGATGGCCTCAAACTGACGCAGGAAACGGGCGTCATTCTCGGTAAACAGGCGCAGGTCCTTGATCTGGTACTTGAGCATGGTGATCCGCTCAATACCCATCCCGAAGGCAAAGCCGGAGAATTCTTTGGAGTCAATACCGCAGTTTTCCAGTACCTGCGGGTCTACCATGCCAGAGCCGCCAATTTCTACCCAACCGCTTTGCTTGCAGATGTTACAACCTTCGCCTTTGCAGATAAGGCAGGTGATGTCAATCTCGGCGCTGGGCTCGGTGAACGGGAAGAACGACGGACGGAACCGGATCTGCGTGTCTGGCCCGAACAACTCCTTCACGAAGTAGTAAAGCGTATCTTTTAAATCCTTGAAGCTAACGCCGCGGTCCACAAACAAACCTTCTACCTGGTGGAACACGCAGTGTGCCCGCGCTGAGATAGCCTCGTTCCGGAACACGCGGCCCGGGGACAAGGTCCGGATAGGTGGTTTCTGGTGCTCCATGACACGCACCTGTACGCTGGAGGTGTGCGTGCGCAGCAGCATGTCTGGGTTCTTGCTCAGGAAGAACGTGTCCTGCATGTCGCGGGCAGGGTGGTTCTCAGGGAAGTTCAGCGCTGAGAAGTTATGCCAATCGTCCTCCATTTCGGGACCCTCAGATACGTTGAACCCAATACGCTCAAAAATACGGATGATCTGTTCGCGCACGCGGGCCAGCGGATGACGGGTACCCAGGGCGTTAGGAACTGGCGGCAACGTGAAATCCAAACCAGACAAGGCATCGGGCGTGGCGTTCTGCTCCAGGGTTTCCTGGGCGCCGTCCATTTTTTGCTGAGCCAGGTTCTTAAGCTGGTTCAGTTCCTGGCCTACCTGCTTGCGTTGCTCTGGGGCAACGGTTTTCATCTCGTCAAATAACGCGGCAATCTGGCCTTTGCGGCTCACGTAGGTGTTCCGGAAGGTTTCCAGTTGCTCCTTGTTCTCTATAGCATAGGCTTCTACCTCTTGGGTCAGCCGTTTTATGTTCTCCAATAGCATGGCGCAAAGATAAAGAAGTAATGGGGATTGCGTACCGTTTTATGTAGAAGACCTTTCGCAAGCACTTTCCTTAAACAAGTACACAAGTAGCCACCCGTTAGTTTTACGCCTACTTTCTGAAAATCAGAAGCAAAATGCTTTCTTTGAGCCGGGGTACACACAAGTTTGAAAGAGCGGGTGGTAGGTAAACAAAAGGGTTTTCTCCTTTTACCTACGCCTACCGGCCGTTCACCTACTTTCCAGTGGGCTTAGCCTAATTCCCGTTGTGGGGCGCGTAGGTTCCCGCTAGTTTTGGAACATAAATCAGCAAGGTTATGGAAAATCCACACATAAAACGAGTAGGCGATTACCAGCGGTGGGGCGGACACACCAGCAGGGGAGGCCGGGTAGCCGCCGGGTTATTGATCATCGGGGTAGGGGCTGTTTTGCTGGCCTATCAGATGAACGCTATTGTGCTGCCCAGGTGGGTGTTCTCATGGAAGGTGCTGTTGATTGTGATCGGGCTGTTTTCCGGGATCAAGCACTCCTTCCGTAATCCTGGGTTTATAGTGCCCATCATCATCGGGGGGGTGTTTCTTTTGGAAGACTTGGTGCCCGGTATTCGCCTCAGGGCTTATCTGTGGCCCATCATCATCATGGTGGCCGGGTTGTGGCTGATCTTCAAACCCCGGCATACCTGCGAAAAACACCTTAAAAACGTAAGGCGGTTTGGTCCGCAAGGGCCTAATTTCAACAAAGCAAACTTCACGAACCCGACCTTCTCCAACCTGAGCCCCTCCAAAGAAGACTTCCTGACGGCTACCGCGGTGTTTGGCGGCATCACCAAAAACGTGATTACGAAGGACTTCAAAGGCGGGGACATTGTGACCTTCTGCGGCGGGGCCAAATACAACCTGACCCACGCTGACATGCAGGGAGAAGTAATTCTGAACATCACCGAGTTCTTTGGCGGTGTGAGCCTGATTATTCCGGCGCACTGGCGGGTCCGCTCTGAGGTGGTTACCATCTTTGGGGGGGTAGATGACAAAAGAAGCTTTGTAGAGGCGGCCCTGGAATCAGACAAGGTGCTGGTGTTGAAAGGAACGGTACTCTGTGGGGGCATAGAGATCAAGAGCTACTAATGTGGGCGGTAGAGTCAAATCCCTGCTTCTCCATGTCGTCCGTTAAGAACATTCTGCTGTACCTAGGGTGGGCCTTGCTGTGGGCTGGGGTGCAAACCGTGGTAATTTACCAGGCAGGTTTCGCGGTAGAGTTGGCCTGGAAAGATGCCTCTTTAAGCAGTGGGTTGGTGGTAAGCAGCGGATATGTGATGTCCTTGGCGCTTCGCTTCTATCGCCCCGGCGGACGGCAGGTGGTGTACCTGATGGGGTGGAGTTTAGGCGTGGCCATGATCAGCCTGGTGCTCTGGGATACCGGAATGGAATATCTGTTAGGCGCTCAGAAAGAGTACCTGGCCTTTGTGGACAAAACCTTCTTTGTGCGGTTGGCCTTTGCTTGGCTCATGATCCTGTTCATTGTGCTGCAGAACTGGCTCTGGTTTTACGCCCGTGGGAAGCAGGAAGCCGAAGAACGCAAAACGGCCACTGAGAAGCTGGCCCGCGAAGCCGAGCTGTTTAACCTGCGGCAGCAATTGCAGCCGCACTTCCTGTTCAACAGCTTGAACTCCATCAGTGCGCTGGTGAAAACCCAACCCGACCAGGCGAAGAAGATGGTCCAGCAGCTGTCTGATTTCCTGAGAGGCACCCTCCGGAAAGACGACCAGACCATGGTGCCCTTAGCCGATGAACTGCAGCACCTGCAGATTTACCTGGAGATTGAGAAAGTGCGTTTCGGGCACCGTTTACAGACCCAGGTAGATTACCAGGAAGAAAGCCTGAAAGGGACTTTGCCGTACCTGTTGCTGCAGCCCATCGTGGAAAATGCCATCAAGTTCGGCTTGTATGACACCATAGATGACATTCTCATTAAGATTACCGCCACCATGCAGGATTCTATGCTGGTCATCAGCACCCTGAATCCGTTTGACTCCGCGCTGCTGCAACACAAGCAGGGCACTGGGTTCGGGCTAGACTCGGTCCGGAGACGCTTATACCTCTTGTACGCCCGCACCGACCTGCTCAGCACCCATCAGCAAGACAACGTTTTCATCACCACCGTTAAAATCCCGCAGAAATCATGATCAAGTGCCTGGTAATTGATGACGAACCTTTGGCCCGCAGTATTGTCTGTGAGTACCTGCAAAACTATCCCGACATGGAGATGGTGCAGGAGTGCAACAACGGGTTTGAGGGCGTGAAAGCCATCATGCAGCATCAGCCCGAGCTGGTGTTCCTGGACATCCAGATGCCCAAGATCAACGGCTTTGAGATGCTGGAACTAGTGGAGGCGGTGCCCAGCGTGATTTTCACCACTGCGTTTGATGCGTACGCCATCAAAGCCTTTGAGACCAACGCTGTGGATTACCTGCTCAAGTCCTTCACCCAGGAGCGTTTTGATGCCGCTTTAAAGAAATGGCGCCAAAAACAGCAGAAGCCGACAGCTGAGGCCGCAGTGAAGGTGCTGGAAGAAGTCACCGCCAAGCAGCCCGAAGAGCAGGTGCGCATTGTGGTGAAGGTGAACAACGACATCCGGATCATTCCCGTGCACGACATCCACTACCTGGAAGCCTACGATGACTATGTAAAGATTCATACCGCTTACGGCTGCTTCCTGAAAAAGAAGACCATGGGCTACTATGAGAAAACGCTGGAGAACGGCAAGTTTGTACGGGTACACCGGTCGTACATTCTGGCCCTGGACCAACTCACCCGCATAGAACCGCTGCAAAAAGAAACCCATGTGGCCCTGCTCCGCAATGGCACCCGCATTCCGCTCAGCAAATCTGGTTACCCCAAACTCAAAGCCGTTCTCGGGATCTAGTTACCGGCAAAAAAAGTTAAACCAATTGTGAAAAATAGAAATTGGTCAGAATAGAGGAAAGGCCAGAAGCAGTAACTGTGTTTTCAGGTTGTTTTCTCTAACTCAGGTCCAAAACAGAAACGATTTGGGTGAGGCATTGTCCGGTTTCGGTCAAGGTTTTATAGGGTTGGTCAGAATTAACACTTGGTATATGCCCTTCACAGGGTAGCTTTCATGCCGCTTGTCATCTGATGTAATTATTTGTAGAGTTCAGAAAATCAAAGCTTTCTAAGGGACTGAACTTGAACGTTGGAAACTTTGGAAACAGAAAATGTTTCCTTAGGTTTGGCCCGGATTCACAGAAAAAGAATGGAAATCAGAGAGCGGATCTTACAGGAGGCCTTAAACCTTTTCACTCAGAAGGGGATAAAGGCAGTTTCAATGGATGATGTGGCGGCGCACCTGGGTGTGTCTAAAAAGACCATTTACAAGTGGTTCGCCAATAAAGATGAGGTAGTGTTTGAAAGCATGCAGCAGTACATCCAAGGCATGGAAGGTACGTGTTGCCAGGCCATTGATACTGCCGCCAATGCCATGGAAGCCATGTTCCAGATTGTGGAAATGGTGCGGGGGCTAATGCGGCAGATGCACCCCAGCATTTTCTACGATTTGCAGAAATACCACCCCGCGTCCTGGAAGCTGTGGCAGGACCATAAAAACGGCTTCTTTCTAACCCAAACCAAAGAGCACCTGCAGCGAGGCATCAAAGAAAAGCTGTTCAGGCAAGACATTGACGTGGAGATTCTGGCCCGGTTGCGGCTGGCCGAGGTGGAACTGGGGTTTAACTCAGAAATTTACCCTGCCACCCAGTTTGACTTGCAGAAGGTGCAGGTTTCATTGCTGGAGCACTTTGTACAAGGGCTGGCTACCATTAAAGGACATAAGTTAATCAATCAATACAAACAGATTACTGAAGAAGAATAATTGTATGAAAAAGCGCATTTCCGTCGGTTGGCTTTTGCTGGGCTGGCTGCTCCTTTCCCTCATTCAAATGCCCGTCATGGCGCAGGAGCAGGCGTTTTCGCTGCAACAGGCCATCCAATACGCCCTCCAGAACAAAGCGGCCATTCAGAGTGCCCGCATAGATATTGAAACGGCGCGAGCCAGGGTGGGAGAGGTGCGGTCCATTGGTTTGCCACAGGTAACCGCCGGCGTAGACTACTCCAACAACCTGGCCATCCAGCGGGTGTTTCTACCAGCTGCCTTTGTGGGAGACACAACCCCAGGTGCGGTGATCGCCGCTCCCTTCGGCACAAAGCATAATAACACCCTGGCCCTTAACGGGAGTCAGTTGCTGTTTGACGGTTCGTACCTACTGGGGTTGAAAGCGGCACAGGTGTATACCCAGTTATCTGAGAAAACGCTGAAGCAAACAGAAGTTCAGGTGGCAGATGCCGTAACCAGGGCGTACTACAACATCCTGATCACCGACTACCGGGCGGCGCTCATAGACAAGAACCTGGCCCGCATGGACTCCATGGTGCGCGAAACCAGCATCATGAACAAAAACGGGTTTGTGGAGAAAATTGACGTAGACCGACTGGTGGTAACCAGGACCAACCTGCAGACCGAGCGGACCAAGCTGCGCAGCCTGCAGGAACTGGGTTACAACTTGCTCAAGTTCCAAATGGGAATGCCGCAGACCCAACCGCTCACGCTCACCAGCACCATCCAGGAGGCCATCGTTTCAGCGGTGACAGAACAGGCTAACGTCACCTACACCAACCGCATTGAGTATTCCATTCTGCAAACCAACCGCGAACTGGCCACGCTGGATTTTCGGAACAAGCGAGCAGGCTACCTGCCACGGCTGCTGTTGATAGGCCGCTACGGAGCCAATACCGCGGGCAATGACATGGGTGACCTTTTCAGACCGAGCCAGTATTTCCAGTTTGCTTCTTTAGGGCTGGGGCTGCAGATACCGGTGTTTGATGGACTCTATAAGCACTACAGGGTGCAGCAGAGCAGGTTGGCCCTCAATAAACTGGACGTAGGTTTCAGGGAGTTGGAGCAAAGCATTGATTTGCAGGTAGCACAGGCCAATACTAACCTGCGCAACGCCCGCATTCAATTGGAAGCCCAGAGCCGTAACCGCACCCTGGCCGAGGACATCCTCCGGGTAGCCCAGATCAAGTACCGTGAGGGCGTTGGCTCCAACATAGAGGTGCTCAACGCTGAAACGTCTCTCAAAGAGGCCGAAACCAATTACTTCTCGGCCCTCTATGACCTCATCATCTCCCAGGCAGACCTGCGTCTGGCTAACGGAACTTCCTTACCCCAATAATCACTTTCTGATTCTCCTCTAAAAACTTCAGAACACATGAAAACATACCTCCTCACCGGCTTTATTTCCATGGCCCTGCTGGCATCTGGCTGCGGCGAAAAAGACAAAGCTACCCAGTTAGCTGAACTCAAAAAAGAACAGGCAGAACTGGCTAGCCAAATCACCAAACTAGAGACCGAACTGCAGAAAGAAGGCAAGGGCAACGCGTCCAAAGTAGCCTCTGTTCCCGTTTCCGTATTGAGCGTGAAACCCGAGACGTTCCGGCATTACCTGGAGGTGCAGGGCCGCGTGGACTTTGACCAGAACGTAATGGTGAGCCCCAAAGTACCAGGTGTGCTGACCAGCCTGCGCGTGAATGCCGGAAACCGCGTGAGCCGTGGCCAGACGTTGGCCACTATTGACGCCGGCCCGCTGGATCAGCAGATTGCCGCGTTGCGCCCCAACCTGGACCTGGCCCGTACGGTGTACCAAAAGCAGAAAAACCTCTGGGATCAGAAAATCGGTACCGAAATCCAGTTCCTGCAAGCCAAGAACAACGTGGAAAGCCTGGAGCGCCAGTTAGCCGCCATGCAGGCCGCCCGGGCCCAGTACATTGTGAAAGCACCTATTTCTGGCGAAGTAGACCAGGTGATTCCAAAGTCTGGTGAAGCGGTAGCTCCTGGTATGGGCATCATCAGGTTGGTGAATGCCAGCAGCGGCAAGATTGTGGCCGAGGTGTCTGAGGCGTACGCCGCCAAAATCAAAAAAGGCGATGATGCCCTGGTGCTCTTCCCTGACCTGAACCAGGAGATTATGACTACGGTGCGGGTGGTGGGCAGCAACATCAACCCTACTAACCGGGCCTTCACCGTGGAACTGGGCGTGAAGCCCTCCGAGCAAGGCAAAGTAAACCTTCGGCCCAACATGATCGCCGTGGTGCGCATCCAGGATTACGCCAAAGAGAACGCCCTTACCCTGCCGCTGGACATTGTGCAGAAAGACGAGCAAGGCAACTTCGTGTACGTGGTGGAGCAGAAAGGTGGTCAGCGCGTGGCGGTAAAGCGCAACATCTCCACGGGTACCTCTTACGGCGGTAAAGTGGAAGTTCTGACGGGGCTCAACGCCAATGACCAGGTGATTAGTGCCGGTGCCCAGAACCTGAATGACGGCCAACCGGTGAGTTTCTAAGGAGTTTTTCAAAAGGAGGCCCTAAACCGCATCTTCCGCAGTTGCCGGGTTTTCTAAACATCCAACCAAATGGAACAGTCAAACAATATCAAGGAATTCAAGCCCACCAGTTGGGCCATTGATAACCGCACCAGTATTTACATCATCACGCTCATTATCTCTTTAGCGGGTATTCTGGCCTATAACCGCCTGCAGAAAGAGAACTTCCCGGACATCGTGATCCCCACCATGATTGTGACGACGGTGTACCCTGGTACCTCGCCTTCAGACATGGAGAACCTGGTCACGCGGCCCATTGAAAAGCAGATCAAGTCGCTGAGCGGGGTGAAACGGGTGACGTCTACCTCTATGCAGGACTTCGCGATGATCAACGTGGAGTTCAACACCGATGTGGACGTGGAAGTGGGCAAGCAGCGGGTGAAAGACGCCGTAGACAAAGCCCAAACCGACCTGCCCACTGATTTGCCGCAAGCTCCCAACGTGCAGGAAATCTCTTTCTCTGAGATGCCCATCATGTACGTGAACCTCTCGGGTAATTTCAGCGCGGAGAAACTAAAGCAGTTTGCTGAGGATTTGCAGGATCGCATTGAAACGCTGCCTGAGATTACGCGCGTGGACATTGTAGGAGCGCTGGAGCAGGAGGTGCAGGTAAACATGGACATGTACAAGATGCAGGTAGCCGGTGTCACCTTTGGCGACGTAGAGCGCGCCATCGCTACGGAGAACATGACCATCTCGGGTGGTACCGTGCGGGTTGGCGACATGAAACGAGCCGTGCGCGTGGTGGGCCAATACACTGATCCTTCACTGATCGGGGATATTGTGGTGAAGTCACTGAATGGCGGTAATATTTACCTAAGAGACATTGCGCAGGTCACCGACACCTTTGAAGAACGCGAAAGCTTTGCCCGCCTGGACAACCAACCGGTGATTACGCTCAATGTGGTAAAACGAAGCGGCGAGAACCTGATTGAAGCCTCTGACAAGATCAACGCCATTATTGACGAAGCCCAGGGAACCACACTGCCCGAAAGCCTGAAAGTGACTGTGACGGGTGACCAAAGTAACAAGACCCGGCACACGCTTAATGATCTCATTAACACCATCATCATCGGGTTTATACTGGTGACGTTGATTCTGATGTTCTTCATGGGCACCACCAACGCCTTATTTGTGGGACTGTCGGTGCCCATCTCCATGTTCATCGCCTTCCTGATTATGCCTATGATTGGGTTCTCGCTGAACATGATTGTGCTGTTCTCTTTCCTGCTGGCCCTGGGCATTGTGGTGGATGACGCCATTGTGGTAATTGAAAACACGCACCGCATCTTTCATGAGACCAACTGGAACATTGCCAAATCAGCGAAAATGGCAGCTGGTGAGGTGTTTCTGCCGGTGTTGGCGGGTACGCTTACCACGGTGGCGCCGTTCCTGCCTTTGGCCTTCTGGCCCGGCATTGTGGGGGAGTTCATGTTCTACCTGCCTATCACGCTTATCCTCACCTTAATGGCTTCTCTGGTGGTGGCCTTTATCATCAACCCGGTGTTTGCGGTGTCTTTTATGAAAAGAGAGCATGATCCGGAGAAAGCGAGAAAGAATTTCCGGCTGTCTATGCTCATCATGGGAGGTCTGGCCTTGCTGAGTTTTGCTTTTGGTTGGATAGGCGTAGGAAGCCTGGTGCTGGTGCTCATGGCATTTGTAGCCCTTAACAAATTTGTCTTCACCGGCTGGATTAATAAGTTCCAGACCCGCGCCCTGCCTGCGTTCATGCGCCGGTATGAGAGCTTGCTGCGCTGGATGCTGGTGGGGCGGAGGCCTTACAAAGTGGTGGCCTCTATAGTAGGCTTGCTTATTCTTTCTATTGTGGTAACTGCCCTCAGAGCGCCTAAAGTAGTGTTCTTCCCGCAGGGTGATCCTAACTTTATCTACACCTACATCAGCATGCCCGTAGGTACTGACCAATCAGTAACGGATTCCATTACCAAAGTAGTAGAACGGCGGGTATTCAACGTGGTAGGCGAGAAGAACCCGAATGTGGAGTCTGTCATCTCTAACGTAGCGGTGGGCGCGGGTGACCCCATGGCGGGTAGCCGCCAGGCGGAATCTAACAAAGGCCGGGTGACCGTGGCGTTTGTGGAGTACCAGTACCGCGAACCAGGCGTGAGCACCGCCACCTACTTAGACGACATTCGGGAAGCGGTGAAAGGTATTCCGGGTGCCGAAATCACAGTAGAACAGGAGCGGAACGGTCCGCCGGTAGGCAAGCCTATTGTGGTGGAGATTGCCGGGGAGGAGTTTGCCGGACTTATTCAGGTTTCTAAAAACCTACAGCGTTACCTGGACTCGGCACAGATTGCCGGAGTAGAGGACCTGCGCACTGACCTGGAAGATAAGAACCCTGAGATTACGGTGGAGATTGACCGGGTGCGCGCTAACCGTGAAGGGCTGAGTACTGCCCAGATTGGCTCCGAGCTCCGGACGGCCATCTTCGGGAAGGAAGCTTCCAAGTTCAAACGCGACGAGGACGAATATCCTATCCAGATCAGGCTAGCCGAGCAGTACCGCAAAAACATTGACCAGCTCATGGGCATGGTGCTCACCTTCCGGGATGCCTCAGGCATGGTGCGGCAGGTGCCGGTGTCGGCGGTGGCCAGCATTAAATACTCTACTACCTACGGCGGCATCAAGCGCAAGAACCTGAAGCGGGTGATTACCCTTTCTTCAAATGTGTTAGGCGGCTATAACCCTAATGAGGTGGTGGCCAACATCCAGACGGCGCTGGATCGTTTCCCGGCCCCTGAAGGCTATGAGATTAGAATGGGTGGTGAGCAGGAAGACCAGAAAGAAACCATGGACTTTCTTTCTCTGGCGGGTATTGCCTCTATGGGGTTGATTTTCTTGGTGTTGGTGACGCAGTTTAACTCTGTTTCAAAGTCCTTGATAATTTTATCAGAAGTTATCTTCTCAGTCATAGGGGTATTGCTGGGTTTCTCTGTCTTCAATATGGATATGTCTATTGTGATGACCGGAATAGGGATTATTGCACTGGCTGGGATAGTGGTGAAGAACGGGATTTTGCTGGTTGAATTCACAGATGTGTTGATGGGCGAAGGAATGGAATTGAAAGAAGCGATTGTGATGGCCGGTAAAACGCGTCTAAGTCCGGTTATGCTGACTGCCACCGCTACCATTCTGGGCTTGATCCCGTTGGCCATAGGCTTGAATTTTAACTTTTTCACCCTCTTTACGGAGTTCAACCCGCACTTCTTTTTGGGCGGCGAGAACGTGACCTTCTGGGGGCCGCTGGCTTGGACCATCATCTTCGGGTTAAGCTTTGCTACGTTCCTTACCCTGTTGGTAGTGCCTATGATGTACCTGATCAATGAGAAAATAAAAAACCGGGTGCTCCCCAAACGCCGCAAGCAAGAGGCGGTGCTAGTAGGCTGATTTGTTTGAATAAGGACCCTTTAAATTTACCAATATGATTACTGCACATACAACCCCTTCTGTTACCCGGCAAGTCGTAAGAATTATCAGCAAGACCAAGGAGATAAAGCCGTCACGTCTCCGGGTCTCAGCAGACCTAAGCAAAGAGTTTGGGTTTGACACCGTTGATGTGGTAGACATCATTCTGGAGTTGGAGAAGAACTTTAAAATTGTCATCCCAGATGAAGTGCCTTTGAATACAGTGGGTGATTTTGTAGACTATGTGTCTACCCACACCATGCGGCAGGCATCCTAACCCCTTTATATTAAATTGCTCATTTTTTGACTCCGAAAGGCAGGGGGAATTTCCTTCTGCCTTTCTTTCGTTATTCCTGTTTCAGAGGTGTTTTTAGGAAATGAAGCTGAAAACAGGCTGATAGACTTTAGTCCATTGCAGCTGCTGCTCAGTTTTGAAAATCATATATGATAAATAACCGTCCATTCAGCGGTGTGTAAGTGATAGTGGTAAAGCCATCTTCAACCATTGTCTCTTTTTGAAGTTCATAGATTTTATCTGGAGGCAGTTGGTTTGAATATTTAATAGGGACTGTCTTTATCAGACCAAAGGTGAGCGAATCTCCGCCTTCACAGGAAGTTTCGACGTGCAGCGTACTGGGCGTGAAGTCTACCTCAAATTCCAGTTCTCCTTTTTCGTTGAAATACTTCCAATGACCAACTTTGTAGTGATAGTATTCAGTAAGCAGACCTACCACTCCGCAGTTTAAATAAGAACCAATTTGGTAAGTGCCTTCATGCCGCAAGGTTCCGTTTTGGTAGTATTCTTTCCATAAGCCAGTCTTTAGCTGGCTTGTCTCTTTGGCGGTAGAC
This sequence comes from Rufibacter tibetensis, assembly GCF_001310085.1. Classification (GTDB taxonomy): domain Bacteria; phylum Bacteroidota; class Bacteroidia; order Cytophagales; family Hymenobacteraceae; genus Nibribacter; species Nibribacter tibetensis. Next base: position 1,474,707 of record NZ_CP012643.1, on the reverse strand, counting down.
TCGGCAAAAGAGCCAGTAGCTTTGATGATGCCATTTTCAAAATAAAGAGTACCAGCGATGGAATGAAGGGGGAACCCGTTAGTCAAAGTGCCATACTTCTGAAAGTTGTCAATGGAAGGAATTTGTTTTTGTGCGCAGGAAGTAGTTACGAGTATGAACGCCCCTAGGAGAAAAGTGCTTCGTATCATATGGAATCTCTGGAAAGACACTTCAAGATAGTTGTTTCAGAGGTGTTTTTTAGAAAACGTACCCAAAACGTAAGATATCAAAGATCTCGCCTTTGCAGAGATAACTTAAAGTTGTTTTGGGCACGTTTTTCCAAAGCAGCCCCGAAACATATGATCCTATCTAATACACCTGCAACCGGTACGCCTTCATCTGTTTGTCTAAGCCTCGAGCATCGCCGCTGATTTTGTCTAACAAAGCCCAAAACTTGGGGCCATGGTTCTTCTCAACTGTATGGGCCAGTTCATGCAGAATCACATAGTCGCAGAGGTGTTCTGGCAGGCGCATGAGGTGTAGGTTTAGGTTGATGTTATTGGTGTAGGAACAGCTGCCCCAACGCGTTTTGGCGTTTTTGATAGTTACCTGCTGGTAAGAGAACCCGAATTGCTGTGCAAAGTAAGCTACGCGTTGCGGTAGGTAGCGTTTCGCCTCTAACCGCAGTGTGTATTCCACTGCGGTTTTGATGTAGTCCTGGATGTCTGGGTGCTCCCATGTGACCTGCTCGGGGTACCACACGTACAGGATGCCATCTTTGATGCGGCTCTTACACTGCGGTAAGGCATGCGGAAGTAGCAGTAGTTGATGGAACCGAGTTTTGAACTCAACATCCGGCGAGAACAGCGTCTTTTTGGTTTGTTCCTGTTGCTGAGAAGAAAGGTGTTTCCTAATCCAGGCGGCCTTCTCCTGAACAAAGGCTTCGGCCTGGGCCAGGGTAGCACGTTTGGGTAACGTCACCCGGACGCCTTTGCCGGGTTTGATGCTGATTCTGACGTATTTGGCCGTAGCGCTGGGCACAAACTGCACGAGGCCTATGGTATCAATCTCCTTCTCCAGAATCCCCTTGGTAAGGGCGGGGGTACTTTTCTTTCGCTCCATATCTAAAACAAAGATACAGCCAGCCAAGCGATTTTTCCTTATTCTAGCATAGTGACTTCTCCACTGAAAGAAACAAAAAAGACGTCCCTAAGGAGACGTCTTTTTGATGGTAAGATGAAATGGTGATTAATGGAGGGTAAGGGTTCTACATCCATTCCATCAATCACTCAACCGCTCATTCACGCACTCAAACCTAGCGCACATTGCCACCGTGGTCCGTGTCATAGCTGTTACTGCTGGGAACACGGGTGCTGTCAGTAGTGGAGGCCCTTACGTTGGGTTCACCGTAGCCGGAAGGTACGCCGTGCTCAGTAGGGGCCGCGTCATGAGTAGCCGTTGGGTCTATTTCCTGGATGGGGGTGCCTTCTACAGTGTGTAAACTGGTCACCGGAATATCGTTCTGGTCAGAAATGATGCCGCCAGTAGAACCTTGAGCACCCGAAGATTCATTGCCCATCTGCATATTGCCTTCTCCGTAGGTTGGGTTTTGCTGCTGAGCAGAAGAACCTATGCCGCTGTTAGAAGGAGCCGTTACACGGCTAGAGCCATACTGGCCAGCGGTTTCGTTTTCGTATTTGGGAGTGTGGGCAGAGGTGTCAACACTCAAGGCAGTGGCTACCTCAGTACCTGGGTCATTGGAAGTGTTTCTAGCAGGTTGGGTTGCTTCCCAGGCGTGGAACTTGTCCATCTCGGTTTTGATGCTGGTCATAAACCAGGCTAGCAGCGTGGCATCATCTAAAAGACCAATCACCGGAATCCAGTCGGGTACCATGTCAATAGGCGACAGGAAGTAGATGAGCACCGCTACGGCCATTACCACGGTGTTTTTAGGAATACCGTGGTACTCCCCGGAAACAGAGGCTTTGATCAGGCGTGTCAGAGTGCCCAAGCTTTCCATCACCTCAGCGGCAATGGTCCCGAAGTCTTTTCTCTCGCTCGCCTTTTTGTAAGCATCATTCAGCAGGGTCTTGATGCGCAAGGGCTGCTTCAGGTAGTCTTCGGCTTTCTGCGTGAACCGCTTGAAGAACGAAGATTCATGTATGTTCTTAGTATTGCCTGTTTGGTTTTCCATATAAAACTGAAGTTAAAATTGAGCAGAAGATGAGGGCCTGAGCACTGCTACCCCAAAGGCGAAGTAACAAAAAAATAACTGAGGAACAGGTGGATTTCCCCACCATAGACTCAGCTTCCACAGCTCTGGCTGGTAACATCTTTTATACTTGATTTACATGAAATAGTTAGAGCCTCTAGTCTGAATTTATTTTGTTTCTGATGGCTTTTCTGAAAAATGGCGGTTAAACAGAACGCATAAAAAAAATCGCCTGCCCCGGTTAACAGGGCAGGCGATTTTTTTATGTAAGAGGCAGCAAAGGTTAATTGACTCTACCTGCTGCGTAAAAGTTTTTCTTGTAGTAAGGCGACATAAGGGAGTTGATCATTACCCCACCGTTAGAAGCCGCATGAATGAATTTACCGTCTTCAAGGTAAATGCCAACGTGGTAGATAGGTTTGCCTGGACCGCGGCGGAAGAAAACCAGATCGCCGGTTTCCATGGCGTTTTTAGAAACTCTGTCCACTTCATGGAACATGGAGCGGGAACTGTGGGTAAGCTTGATGCCGTACACTTGCTTGTAAACCCGGCTTACAAACCCAGAGCAGTCGGTGCCGCGTTGTGAGTTTCCGCCTGAGCGGTAGGGAGTGCCAATCCAGTCGGCTACGGTTTCCAGTAATGCTTTGTCTTCGTCATAATCTAAGCGAAGTCCTAAAGACTGGGAGTAGTAGTTGTAGAAGAGGGAGTCTTTGTAGGTGAGACCTTTCTCCTTGGGAGCCTCTTCAAGAGGTGCAGCAGAACTGAAGTTGTTGTGTTCTAACGCCCATTCCTGGATTTGTTCTGATGGGGTGATGGATACTGAATCTTCAGAGTAAGTAGTGGCTGAAGAAGGCTGTACTTCATAAAAGAAGGACAAAAACGCAGAGCCTAAGGCTAGTGCAGACAGAATGTAACTTTTCATCATCTGTTTTAATGGTGAAACATCGGGTGGTACCGGCTGCAGCAGAGACCACTCGCGGCCCTTCCAACTGTCAGCGTCAAAAGACGCCCAAAAAACAGGAAGAAAGCCCTTTTACTGTGAGTTTGTTGATACCCAACATATTCTCACTGGTTCAAAGGTAAAAATGAAACCTTTTAAAACCAAACACGTAAAAGCGCGGTTTTAGTATTTTGGAAGGAAAAAGAAATTGGAAGAGGGGTGAAAATGTAGCCTGAGAGGCTTGAGTGCCGTATAAAAAGGCAAAATAAAACAGATGCAATCGCTGGAAAAAAATCTCGAAATAATTGAGAATTCACCCTTTGCCCGTATCGCCCGCTGGAAACTGAAGAGCTCTAACGTGGCAATGGTGCTGGGCAAAACTATACACTTAAGCGGAGTTTCCAAAGAAAATTTTCTGCAGGATAGCCCCTGGGTAGCGCATGAACTATGCCATGTGCGTCAGTTCCAGGAACATGGCTTTCTCAGATTTTTGTGGCTGTATCTTGTAGAGTCTTTGCGGGTGGGGTATTACAACAACAAGTATGAGGTAGAAGCCCGTATGGCTGGTGTGAAAGAGACCCATTTGGTGCGAAACAAACCTACTCCTCCGCCTTCTTCCATGACCTAGCTTACAGGTGCTTGGCCAAAACAGAGCCGCCGCTTTCTGCCCGTTTTCTTTAAAACGGGCAGAAAGCGGCGGCTCTACTATATAGGATTTTTCTATACTTAGCTGTTATTGCGCCACTTGATGGTGCAGCCAATGGCTTTGGTGCTGGTCTGCGGCACCGGTTTACCGGAAATCAGGTGGTCCAAGGCCGTTTCCAAATAACGTTTCTGTACCTTCTCCGGGTCACCAGAATTGTCATCAATGGCGCCAATGTAAGACACCTGTAACTCCTGCCCGGCGCGGGTAAGCAAGTAAACGTGTGGGGTGCGGGTGGCGCCGTAGCGTTTTGCCACTTCTTGGGTCTCATCCTGCAGGTACACAAACGGGAATTTCTTGTCTTTGGCCCGCTTCTGCATGTGCGCGAAAGAGTCTTCCGGAGAAACGGTCACATCATTCGGGTTGATGGCAATCACCGGGTATCCCTTTGCGGCATATTTCTGGTGCAGCTGAACCAGCCGGTCTTCGTACAGTTTAGAGTAGGGGCAGGTATTGCAGGTGAAGGTGACAATGAATCCTTTGGCGTCTTTTTGGTCGCGTAAGCTCACCATCTGGCCATTCACGTTTTTCAGCTTAAAGTCAGAAGCGGTGTCACCCACCTGGTAGCCGCCCTCCGCCATTTTGTATGCCGAAGTAGCCATAAGCGAGAACACGCTTAAGATGATCAGGAAATAGTAGGGTTTTCTCATAGGGTTAGGGGTTTTTAGAAAATTTAGAAGTAAGGTGTTCCTGTAGTTGGGCAAGGGTTAATGGCTTTTCAAGGAAAAGCCGCTGCTTACGGGCATTGTTCACAAATAGAGTGGCCGGGATAGCTCCGCTCCACGAAGGGTCAATCAAGTCAATCCAGGCGTTCTGGTCTGGTTCATCCAATAGAAAGACGGTGCTCTGTAACTTGTTACGGGTCACAAACGGCACCACTTTCTTTTCCAGGTCTTTCGCGAAGTCCATGCTCACCAGCACCACCTGCACCGGCTGGCCGGCGTATTGTTTTTGCACGGCTTCAAAACTGGGGAGCTCCTCTATGCAAGGTTTGCACCACGTAGCCCAGAAGTTGATGATGTAAGTAGTGTCTGACGTTGAGTTAAGGTATTTCTGCAGGTGCGGAAGCTTCACCTTAGCCACCTTTTGCGTCTGTGCAGTTGCAGCAGAGGGCAGCAGGTACGTGAATAGCATTAAGCAAAGGCCAAGGGTGCATCTAAAAAACATAGTGTTACGGTATTTCATATCAATGTAACGAATCTTTCTGTACCAATGTACAATCATATACGATTTTAACATATAGATAATTTAAAGATTATGTCACAAAAACTTTCCGGTAAGAAAATTGCCATATTAGTAGAAAAAGGATTTGAGCAAGTAGAGCTGGAGAAACCAAAGGCCGCTCTGGAGGAAGCCGGCGCCGAAACCCATATCATCTCCCCACAGTCAGGCAAAGTCAAAGCCTGGGCCATGACCGATTGGGGAAAAGAATTTGAGGTAGACAGAGAATTGAAAAGTGGCGTGGCCTCAAATTATGATGCCCTGTTGCTGCCGGGTGGGGTCATGAACCCAGACTACTTACGTGCTAATGAGCAAGCTGTAGCGTTTGTGCGGTCTTTTCATGAAGCTGGCAAGCCCATTGCCGCTATTTGCCACGGGCCCTGGACGCTCATTGAGGCCGGAGCCGTGCAAGGAAGAAAAATGACCAGTTGGCCTTCGCTGAAAACGGACCTTACCAACGCCGGTGCCACTTGGGTAGACGAGGAAGTAGTCACCGATCAAGGCTTGGTTACCAGCCGTAAACCAGATGACATTCCTGCCTTCAACAAGAAAATGATAGAGGAGTTTGCCGAGGGGAAACACGACAGAAGTTAATCTCTTGCCTACAGAAGTTAATCTCTTGCCTTTAGATAGAAAAGGAAAGCCGGTGGTACTGACATCGGCTTTCCTTTTAAAGGCTTATTTTAGAAAAAAGCTTATAAACAGAAAAACAGGAAAGGGTGCCTCTTACTAGAAGCACCCTTTCCTGTTAAACTTATATAGAATTAACGCTATTAAAACCCTACGCCTATATAGACCTGAAAGTTTCCGGCTTTGATGTCATTCAATGCTTGGTTAGTGCTGGTCGCGTCAAATTTACCCAGGTCTGCAAAGCTGCGGTAGTAACGTCCGCCTAGTCTGAAGATGAAAAGTTTGGCTTCAATTCCGGCAGCGGCACCGTAGTCAAAGGTGTTCAGGCCTTGTTTGTCAATTTCTTTGTCATCTTCCTTCGCCGTTAACATGATACCCACTTGAGGCCCTGCGTGAACGCTGATGGTTTCAGTAAGCGTCACCACCCCCAGCACTGGCACGTCAATGTAGTCGAACCGACGGTCAGAGTCATCTGCATTTACTTCACGTCGGGTGTAAAGGGCCTCTGGCTGAATGGAAAAGTTAGGGCCTAAGCTAAACTGGGAGTAAAAACCAGCATGCCAGTTGGTAGAAGATCTCAGGTTGTCCAGCATGTCACGGCCATCGCCCTGAAGGGAACTGAAGAGCACGCCTCCTTTTATCCCGAACCCACTGTTGGTGCGCTCGCCACCGCCAGAAGTTTCATTATGGTTGATAATGCCTCTGTTCAGCACGCGTTCCTGCGCCTGGGCAACTTCAAAGAGAAAAGCACATATAAAGAGTAAACACAATTTTTTCATAGTTGGTAGTACATTTGGATTGGGTAAAGCAAAACCCTTTTCTAGAATTTGGGTTGTTCCCCTTATACTGTCTCCTGCCTATAATGTTGCAAAAGGGAATTTGCAGGGCTTACACAGCCCCACCTAGGGTGCAGGAGCGCAAGAATGGAAATAATCCTATACAGATTGCAGCTACCGTTATGCTTAAAATAGCCTGGTCTCCAGAGTACGCCCATCCTCTCCCCGAAAATCATCGGTTCCCGATGCTCAAATACGAACTCCTGCCCGAGCAGCTTTTATATGAAGGCACCGTCACTCAGGAGAACTTCTTTCAACCGTCTCCTTTGTCTGAGGAACAGATTGTGCGGGTGCATGCGCCCGAGTACTGGCGCCGGTTGCGAGGACTGGAGTTAACCCCCTCAGAGATCAGAAAAACAGGTTTTCCGTTGTCACAAGAGTTAGTAGACCGGGAAATCATGATCATGGGCGGAACTGTTGAATGCGCAGCTTATGCATTAGAGTTTGGCGTGGCCATGAACATTGCCGGGGGTACCCACCACGCCTTCACAGACCGGGGCGAAGGTTTCTGCCTGCTCAATGACAATGCCTTAGCCGCCCAATACCTGCTTGACCAAGGCAAAGCGCAGAAAATACTCATTATAGATTTAGACGTGCACCAGGGTAATGGCACCGCCGAAATTTTTGCAGATGAGCCACGGGTGTTCACCTTCAGCATGCACGGTGGCAACAACTACCCTCTGCACAAAGAGAAATCTGATCTAGACGTACCCTTGCCCGATGGCATAGGTGACGCAGCCTATCTGCAACTTCTGCAAGACCACCTGCCTACTCTCATGAATAGCGTGAAGCCAGATTTCGTTTTTTTCCAGAGCGGGGTAGACGTACTATCATCAGACAAGTTAGGAAAACTGGCTCTTACCCATGCTGGTTGCAAGGAGCGTGACCGTATGGTGCTGGAGCTGTGTTACAAAAACAATGTGCCCCTGGTGGCCAGCATGGGCGGCGGATACTCCACGAGAATTGCAGATATTGTAGAGGCCCATGCCAATACCTTCCGGTTAGCCCAACAGATCTTCTTCTAAGATATTGGACGTTAGATACTAGATGTTAGACGTTTGCTCTTCCGTAATCCAACATCTAGTATCTAACGTCTACCATCTAATTACGGGATTTGAGTTTTGTGTCAGAGCCCCGGAACTGGGGGAGGGAGTTTTTTAAAGTCAGGTAAATCATGGGCGCCAGAAGGAGCACAAGCAAGAGATAGATCATCACCTTCATGACGTGCAGAAACAGGCTGATGACCATGGCTGATAAAAGGATAGATGCTACTAAAAGTAGCCAGAACTGAACTGTTTGTTTGGAGGAACTTCGGCCCATGGGGAAAGATTTGGTGAAACAATAAGCGAAGGCGCCACCACAAGCCTGGCTCTTCGCTTTCAAAAGAGTACCTGTCTAGGTATTTACCGTTGCTTTTATTGGCGGTAAGTACGTTGTATGATACTCTGTAATAGTAAGTTGCAAATTATTTTTCTTTTTGGTGCTATTTTTCTGAAACGGGGCCAAAAACCAATTGCCACCGGAACGCCCATTTCCAACGCATTTGATACGCTTTTATGTTAGCCATTCTTAAAATTCGTTTCCAATCAGTTCGTGAAAAAGCGCGCAGCACAGAAAGTGGGGCATCATTTTTCACTAAATACGAGCGGGAGAAAAGTTGGGTAAGGGTCTTGATGGAATAAAACGCCAGTGGGTGCCGGTGCAGATCATTGATGAGCACAGCTACCCGAACCTGTTTCTTTAATTGAGCCAGCAAAGAAGCCAGCGGCTGATCTGAGAAGTGGTGCAGGAAAAGGCTGCAGATGACAATATCGAATTGTTGCTGGGCAAACTCCGGGGAAAAAACATCGGCTTGCCGGTAGGTGATTTCCGGGTACTCCTGGCTCAGGGCGGCGCTGTAGTCTAGCATAAAGGCATTGGCATCTATGCCCACCAATTCTACCGGTTGGTTCCGCTTGCGGGCCCAGCGGGCAACCATGCGCAAAGTGTCGCCGCCACCGCTGCCCAAGTCCGCTATTTTAAGCTTCTTTTCTTTAAAAGGCCCAGAAAGCGGGTGGTTGATGATGTAATTAAGGCCGTTGCGCACCACGTCATGCCCGCCCAGCCACACATTGATGAATTCCAGTTCCTGCAGGTTCCGGCGCAGGTCATCACTCGCGAGCGTGAGGTCATCCATCAACTCAAGCTGGGTAGACCGCTCTTTAAACATAGTGCACGGAAAGCAGCATAGATTCTAAGGTGAGCCCAGGGCCAAAGGCAAAGCTCAGGATAGGAGCCTCGTGGCGGTCGGGTTGTAATTCCTGCCAAAGCGCCTGCAAAACAAACAGCACGGTAGCAGAGGACATGTTGCCAAACTGCCGAAGCACCTGGTAGGCGTGCCGGTTGTCTTTGGCCGTGAGACCCAAAGCCTGCTCAATTACTTCCAATATCTTTCGCCCGCCCGGGTGAATGGCAAAGAATTCTACTTCTTCCAGTTTCAGGTTCAACTTCTTCAGCAAAGACTGCGTCAACTGGCCAATGCCCTGTTTGATCAAGGCTGGCACATAGGAGGAAAGCGTCATCTCAAACCCAAAATCATGGATGTGCCACGCCATTTCTTTCTGACCGGAAGGGGCCAAATCGCAATGAAAAGCATCTACGCGCAATGACAAAGATGATAGTGGTTGCGGACTTACCACTACCGCGGCAGCCCCATCAGCAAAGAGGGCGTTTGACACCAGATGATCGCTTTCGGCCTGTTTTTGAAAATGCAGGGTACAAAGCTCGGTGCAGACAATCAACACCCGTGCATTCGCGTGGGCGCGGCAAATAGTGTCGGCCACTTTTAGGGCATTGAAGGCTGCATAGCAGCCCATGAAGTTGATGCAGGTGCGTTCTACATGGGTGGGTAAACCTAAGGCTTCCACCAATTCAATGTCTAGCCCGGGGGCGTACATGCCCGTGCAACTAACAGTTATCAAATGAGTGATCTGGTTTACGGCCAGGTTAGGGAGTTGCGCCAAACATTCTTGCGCCGCTTCCACAGAAAGCGGCAAAGCCGATTTTCGGTATTCCCGCATGCGGTCGCCCACAGATGGAAATGGCTCCAAACCGGGGGTATTGGGGTAGAACTCAAATTCGCCGTTCTGGCGGCCATAGTCGGGTAAGGTCGTGTGCCGTTGGTCAATGCCCGACACCCGGTACAGGGCTTTAAGTTTTCGGGTGTTCTGTTCGTCTAGCTGAAGGGCCTCGGCCATAAAGTCAGCAATTTGCTGCTGAGGGAAAGCATGCGGTGGATTAGCCGTGCCGATGGCGCAGAGGTAACTCTTCATATATTAAGTATAAGAAAAAAAGCAGCAAGATGTTTACAAAGCCCGTGCAGATTTGCCAGCACACTTGGGAGAAAAGGAATGCCCGCCTGCTGTTTTTCTCATACTGCTTCCCGCTGGTTCAGGTTTTAATACGTAGGCAGGCACCCGCAACCTTCTTGTCCTTTTGACCTACGCGTTTTAAGCAGATTGAGATTGTTGATTAAGAGGCATTTTGGGGGAATGATACAAAAACTGGAAAGTGCAAAGATCACCTAAAGGCCTATTCCTTATTTTTAGAAAGGCTTGCCATGCGTACGACGCATAATTGCTTTTACTGCTCCCGGAAGGTACTTCAGGCCGGTTACTGTTATCTCAGACAGCACTGGGTGCCCAAACAGGCGCTGAACCAATCGTCCGGTTTGTAGCCTCGCGCCAAATTGCTTTTGCCACTGAGTGATGTAGTTGGCTTCCATTTGCGTCCTTGTTTGTTGGCCATTCAGGAAAAGCAGCACCTGTTCAGATAAAATTTTCGCCGAGTGAATAGCCATGGCCATGCCGTTGCCGCAAAGTGGGGTGATCAACCCAGCAGCATCGCCGCTCATGAGCACGTGATCTTCCAGGCAGGCTTTGGGTGCGAATGAGATTTCGTTGATGACTTCAGGTTGATTATAAAGAAATTCACTGTTTTGCAATAGGTCCCGAAGCCAGGGGTTTTTACTGAGTTCCTTTGCCTCCATCTGCGCAATGGTGCCGTGGCGTTTCAAATTCTGCCGGGTGGTGAGATAGCAAAAGCAGTAGCGGTCTTCTTCAATGGCCGAAACCCCCGCGTAGCCATCAGCAAAGTTGTGCAGAGAGATGACATGCTTGGGCAGTTGCGTTTTGAGATGGTATTTCACAGCCAGGTACGGTGACCGTTCCTCAAAAAAACTTCGGTTGAACCGCCGGTCCAGGGCACTGCGCTTGCCATACGCCCCAATAACTACCGAAGCCTGCAGTTGCTCCCCAGTAGAAAGGGTAACAGTGAAGGCTTCTTCTTTAAAGAGAACGTCGGTGGCGCTTACCTGCTGCCGAAACGTCACCCCTTGCTTTTGGGCTAACTGGAATAAATAATGGTCCAAAGTATATCGGCTTACGCCGAAGCCTCCTAAGTCCAGTGGGGTCTGTAAAGTGCGGCCTTTGGGCGAGGAAAGCACGAAATGGGTTAAGTGCGCAGGTCTTAAGTCTTCTATCTCTACCCCAAGGGTTTTCAGAAAGGGAAGCACCTCATTGGACACGTATTCGCCACAGACTTTGTGAAAAGGAAACCTTTTTTTCTCAACCAGTGTCACTTCTACGCCTTGGCTTGATAGTTGCAAAGCATTCACCAGACCGGCTAATCCTCCTCCAATGATAATGGCTTTGCGGTTGCTCATATGGTTTATACGGGAATGTTGAATATGTTCAATTGCTGTTCTCTGAAACCGTATTTTTGGTTAGTTGTTTAGTGTAAAATCCAAAACCAAGGCCCTGTATTGCTCGTTATGAAAATGTGCAGACGGTTCTAAAGGTTTAGTACTCAAGATTAAAGAAAACTCATGAAACACCTTATACTCTTATTGATTATTTGTCTCACCTTCTTTAAGGTACCCGCGCAGGTAAGAACCCGGGCACTACCCACAGAGCAGAAGAATGAGGCAAAAGTAGATGTAGAAGACCAGTCTATGTCTGTGTATCCTAACCCTTCTAACGGGCAAATTACCATTTCTCTGGAAGGTTTTGAAGGTAAAAAAACTGATCTACGCATCATGAATGTGATAGGAAATGTGGTGTACCGCGAGGTGATTCAAGATCCAAATACCCATTACTTAAGAACCCTGGATTTAAACAAACTTGCCAAAGGCTTGTACTACGTTAAATTGGAAACCTCCTCTTACAGTGAAGTCAGAAAAGTGATTCTGAAGTAGTTTTAAGAAATCCAACAAAAAGGCCAAGCTCTCCTGAGGGCTTGGCCTTTTTGTTGGGTTTCTCAATACGTCAGTTGGGTTTCTCAATACGCCAGCTTTCCTCAGCCAATTAGTTGTGTCCCATCAATACTAGGCTAATCTCAGGAAAAGACGCTTTGCTAACAAAGTAGCTGAGGGCCCCATTTTTGCACTCCTTGACTAATCGGCAGTAGGAAGTTTAAGAATATCCTAGACCAATGAAAGAGAGATCTAGTTGTAATCAGAGGAAATGTTCAGGGTGCACCTTTCTCCATAGAGCAGATAGAAATTGAAAAAGGGCTAGTTTATTCTTTAGGTTTTTCAAGATTAGGGCTCATTGTATGAGGGGAGTTTGAATTGATTTTAGTTTATGTATTCTCTCTTTGAATGTAAGTAGAACTTTCGCTTTGAATAGCTTTATCGCTAAAAGCTGCCTTGGTGCACTTCTAAAATTCTTTGGCAAATGGAGTAAAAAGAATAGGATATCTGCTGCTTTAAAATTATCAGTAAGAAGTAACCAGAGTATGTAAAAAGTCCAACCAATATAGGGGGTAACATGCCCTAAAATAGTTTCTCACTTCATCTGTCTTATTTTCTTTGGAGTCAGAAAAGGTGTAATAATCGAAATTAAGAAAAGCTATCAGGGAAAGTGCGTTAGTAAAGCTTAATGATGTGCGGGTTCTATTTTCTTGAATGGAGAAGATGTTATAAATCAAGCTGTTTGGATAGTTTTACTTAAATAGCTTCAGGACAATGGAACCTTGTGGTTATCCGGTTATACTATTGAGCAAAGAAAATATAAATTTCATTTTCTTAGCTCTTTCAGGAATTACGAAAGAAAATGGAACCACCCGCAGAAAATTAAATATTCTATGCAAGTGCAATTCTGGTAAAGAGATTTACTCTGTACAAAATAGGAGGGTAATGGGTGAAAGTTTATAAGCTTTTAGGCAAAGCACGGCAGGATATTACAAAGAGCTAGGAAAAGTGCGTTATAAAGAGGAAAGATAGGCTTGAAAAGGTTTTAAGGCGTACTCCAAAGGAAATGTGGATTTCTGCAGGGAAGAGATAAGTAAAAGGCAATTAAAAACCCTTTGGTAGCACACCAAAGGGTTTAGTAGTGGCCTCGACGGGAATCGAACCCATATCTAACGTTTAGGAAACGTCTATTCTATCCGTTGAACTACGAAGCCCGCAACAAAAGATTTTTCACTGCTTTGCAAAAGTAAAGTAAAATTAGTTTCCAGAAAACAAATAGCCCTGCAATTAAAGATTCATTCTTGGGTTTATGCCTAGAGTATGCAAAATTCCCGCTTTTTTTAAACAGGAATACCAATTGCGTCTTTCTGAAGATTAAAATGAGTTAGCACTTAATTTTGATCCTTAAGAATATCAATCTCTAATTAGGTTGGTTAATTAGAAGGTTAATTTTAGAAAAAAAGCAACAAATTAATTGCTATACTGTAAGTATAAATTAATCGGAACGATTGTGCGCTGATTGTTGAACATTCAGCGTAATTTATATCTTTGCACCGACTTAATTATACTACAACTTAAAAATTATGAGAGAACAACTTAAAAGTAAGCTTGATAAAATGCAGATGGAGGTAATCCGTGACTGCCAAAATGTGGAAGATGTTCAATTGATGCTGGGCATTTTCAGCCAAATGAACGAAGCACTAAATCAAATTCCAGATTCTTTGAATAAGCCTAAAGGCGCAAAAAGAGGCCGTAAGCCAAAGAACTCAGAAGCTAATTCCTAAGAAGAACTTAGGCTTCATGTAGAGGAGTGAAAGGAGCCATTCATCTGGCCCTTTACTCCTTTTTTTATGCCTTTCTTTCTGCCATTGAGCAGGGTATTTGTACTTATTGGTAAAAGGGCAGAGGTGTTTCTCCATCATTAAAAGCCCTCCCTTTGATAGATTCTTGCCTAAATTCCTGAATTGCTTTATTTGTTCTGATTAATTGGCAGAACTTTTGATCAAGTGTGTGGCAGGTCCGTACACCTATTTTTGTCTGTTTTTAGGGCTGATGTCTTTATTAATAGAACAGGTGGAAAGCAGGACGTTAAAATTTTAGAAACAAGTTCCTATCAAAGGCAAAGGAATACCCTTGAATCACGTATATGTGGCGTTGGTAGGTAATCCAACAAGGATGACATTAGTTGAATGCTTCAACTGAAAGACTTCTGACTTAGTTTGTATTCCATGGAGTCAACAGTAACCAATATTTCTATAGCAACTCATGAGGCGGATGACTCACAGCCAGCGCTGTTGTTTATTCCGGATATAAGTGGCTTTACCCGTTTCATGCATGAAAATGGGGTGCAGTACAGCCGTAACCTTATTGCAGACCTGCTGGAAATCATCATTGAAGCCAACATCCTGAACATGGAAGTGTGCGAAATTCAGGGTGACGCTATCCTTTTCTATAAATTGGGAGAGGCGCCAGCCATTGAGCAGTTGGTAGGCCAGTGCAAACAGATTTTCCTGGATTTTCAGAATTACCTGCGTATTATGGAGGGCGATGAAATTATGGCAGGCCCCAAACTCTCAGATAACAAGCTCACGCTTAAGATTGTGGTGCATTACGGGCGCATTAGCGTGACCCAAATAAGAGACCATACCAAACTCATGGGTACTGACGTGATTTTGGCCCACCGTCTGTTGAAGAACAGCATAGAAGGCTCAGAATACGTGCTCCTAACAGAAGGCTATCTGAACACCCAGAAGCCCGAAGTGGTGAAGCAGAGCTTTGAATGGTCTCAGCTGAAAGACGGCATGAACAACTATGAGCACGTAGGAGACATCCGTTATAAGTATGCCTTTCTTACGCCCCTGCGCCTTTTGGTAACTGACCCTGAAACAGAGCATACGCTCAAGCAGTACCCAAACACTTTCTCATTGAAGGATCAGATAAAAGCCCCGGTAGATCTGGTGTTGCGCGTGATTCAGAATTACCGGCTTAAGCCCAAATGGATGCACCGTGTAAAAAGGGCCCAGTTTGATACCAGGAAAGTGAACCGTATTGGCACCAACTACATCTGTGAAATGGAGAAAGGTGGTTCCATAGAAATGCAAACCCTGCAAAGCCGTGAAGCCGGAGGCCGGATGGAAGTCATTGAGAAGATGGCTAATTTCAAGATGTTTCCTAACTCACTGGTTTTTTACTTTCTGCACGAAGAAGATGGTTGTACAAACCTTACCCTGGAGTTTCATTACAGCAGAGTCTCTGTAGGGGATTACTTCTATGATCACTTTGGCCGGAAACAAATCAAAGGCTTTATGAAAGCATCTTTTGTGCAACTAAAAGCTTTGTGTGAGCAACTGCACCAAAACAGGCAGAAATAAACATCACATTACCCTTAAAACCAGAAGAGGCGGCTGTTATGAAACAGCCGCCTCTTCTGGTTTTATAGATCCAATTAAGTTACCTAGCAATGGCAATCACAAAGGAAACCACGGTCAAAATGATGCCTATCATGAAGATGGTATAAGAAATGCGCAGCAAGCGGTACTTGTTCTTCAATACATCTCCTAAGTAATAAATATCAGTGATCATGTTATTGTAAAGGGCATTCTTGTCCTTCATGATATCATGCATCCCGTTCTGGAAGTCTTCTAAGGGTATTTTGGTGAAATTACCGAAAAACAACAGGTTAATGCGCCGGCTAGTTAATTTGTCTGGACGTAACCGGAAACTAGTCACCTCTGGTTGTGCCGAGATGATTGCCGAAATCACTGAGGCCAGTGTAGTCGCCAACAGAATGCCCACCGGAATCATCAGCACCGGGTTCCGGGTGAACTCAGCTCCAATGATGGAAGACTTGGTACCCAGATAGGTAATAATGATGGACATGATAATGGCATTCAAGCTGATCATCATGTTAGCTTTATTGTCAGCAATGGCACTTAGACTGATGTGGTTATCATAGGTGCTTTTGAACATGGTCTCAATACCCCGCTTAGGCTGGGCCAGGTTCTCACGGTTCTTCTTCTCTTTCTTCTTTTTCTTTTTAGATAACTCCTGCTGATGGGTGCGCTGCGTCTGGATGTTTTTGCTTAACTGCTTGGAGAATTTGGCCTGTGCCGGTTGAGTCCGGAAGGAAACCGAAAGCAGAAAGTCTAATTGGTATTGGGCCCACTCTAAATCAGAGAAGGTGCGGCCCAGGTAGATTTCCCACTCTACGCGCAGCAGCTCCGCGGTGGCAAAGAAGGTTTCTTTTCCAATATTGGCTATGTCAGCATCTACCAGAATGTCTTCCAACAGGTGATGCGTGACAGAGCCGTGTTTGGTGGCCATGATGCAGTTGTTGATCTGCTCAATTTTCTCAGGAGGGTACTTTTCTTCAGTCAGAAAAGCGGTGGCAATGTCCACGCTCTCCTCTTCATGGTTTTCATAGGTAGAAATGTATCCGGTGTCATGAAACCAGGCCGCCAGCACCAGTATTTCTAGATCTTCAGGAGGTAATGAATACCCCTCGGCCAATTGTCTGGCCTCTTTTACCACCTCAAACGTGTGTTTGTAGTTGTGGTAAACTAGTTTCTTAGATAATTTCTCTTTAAAAAGCGTGAATACATAGTTTCCAGCTTTCCTGATGAGATCTTCGTTTTCCATAAAGTAGGTGAGAGCGATATTGCCCGTAGCACTTGTCATGAAGCCACAAATTTGCGGCTTCCGCAATAGTTAAATCCAAAGGTGTACAACGCGAAATTAGGGCGTAAGGTTAGCAGAATTCATGTACCTGCTGCCAAACGGCTAACCTTCATAGGTGTTTATTCCAGTTTTACTCCGTTCTTGGTAAAATACGCAAAAACCACAAGCGGGTATAAAGACAACAGAGCAGGAGATTCAACGGCCTGCAGCTTCACCTGTAAACCAGATAAGTCATGATAAGTTTTTTGAACGGTGCTGCTCTGCGCTGAACAGGCACTATTTTAGGCTTCTTTTCTGAAAACGGGCGTTGAAACGCTAATACAAGGAATCCTGCTCACCAACGTTTGTAAAGATAGCGGGAAAGAACTGGCTAGAAAATTTATTCTAACCCTAACCCACCTGCGTACGTCATAGAGCAAATATCCTGTAGAAGCTATTTAAGGGAGGAAGGGTTATCTCAGAGGCGCCCGCTCCGTATAAAGAGCAGCTTTCACAGGTTGAACTACATTCTACTGACGTTGGTGCAAACCAGAAAAGTAAGTAGAAGTGAAAAGCTTTGCCACCTAACCATTCATGAAAAAAAAATACCTTCTCCTCTTCTTTCCCATCGCTTTGTTTTGGCTGGTGCAGGCTTGTACCACCTCAAAACCTTATTACGCCCGCAATGTCCAGAACTGGCAGGATCAAACGCCCAAAGACACTTCTGAAATTATCTATAGCGTCTTTTTAATTGGTGATGCCGGTGCGCCGCTCACAGACAAACCTGACCCTACCTTAATGCACCTGAAGTCCCAGATTGACCGGGCTGGTGAAAAAAGTGCCGTGGTGTACCTGGGTGACAACATCTACCACAACGGGTTGCCTGAGCCGGACGCCTATGACCGCAAAACCGCTGAAGAGCGCATGAAGGCGCAGTTGGATATCCTGAAAGGCTACAAAGGCGAGAAATACATGATCCCCGGAAACCATGACTGGGGCGGGGGAAGCGGTACGCCAGATGGTTGGAATGCTGTAGTGCGCGAAGAGCGTTTTGTGGAAGAATACCTGGCAGACAGCAACATTGTGGTGGGCACAGATTTCTTTGTGCCAGGTAATGGTTGCCCTGGTCCGTTTGAAGTGCTCATTGAGGAAGAAATTGTCTTAATCGCGCTGGATTCCCACTGGTGGTTGCACCCATATGACAAACCCTACGGTGACAATAGTCCCTGCGGCGTAGTCAATGAAGTAGACATGCTGGTGCAGTTAGAAGACATCATTGAAAAGAATAAAGAAAAGAACATTGTAGTAGTGGGGCACCACCCGCTGTTCAGTAACGGGATTCACGGGGGGTATTTCACCTTCACAGACCATTTGTTTCCGCTAACCATCCTCCGGAAAGGCTTAATCTTGCCGTTGCCTATCATTGGGTCCATCTATCCATTGGCCCGTAAGTACGGCGGTATTGCGCAGGATATTCCGCACCCCAGCTACCAGGCGTACATCAATGGATTAATGGGCATATTCAACAAATATGACAACATAGTGTATGCGGCCGGGCATGAGCACAACCTGCAGTACTTCAAGCAAGGCAAGCTGTCACACATTGTAAGCGGGGCCGGGTGTAAAACCCAACACGTGAAAAACGGAGGTGATGCCCTTTACGCTGAAAAGTCGCAGGGGTATGCCAGGGTCAACTACTACCGGAATGGAGAAGCGTGGGTAGAGTTCTGGGCCAAGAACGATGACGATGAACCAGCCAAATTGTCGTTCCGGATGCCCATGTACGCCAAGACCAAGCCTGAGACCGAGCAAGTGGTTGTTTCAAAGGAAGACTACAGAGACAGCACCATTACCTTGCCGGCTAACCCCGTGTATGAGGCGAATGCTCTCCAGAAAGCCGTGCTGGGGAAACACTACCGTCAAGAATGGAAAACACCCGTGACAATTCCGTTGCTGGACTTACAGCGCGAAAAAGGTGGGTTAGTGCCTTATCAAAAAGGAGGCGGAAAACAGACCTCTTCCCTTAAATTGAGAAACGAGGAGGGACGGGAGTATACGCTGCGCTCGGTGAATAAAGACCCAACCAACGTTTTACCCATTTCTCTGCAGCAAACGTTCGCCCGTGATTTGCTCCAGGACCAGATTTCGGCGCAGCACCCATATGGTGCTTTGGTGGCAGCAAAACTCGCCGATGTAGCTGGTATCTACCACACCAACCCCAAACTGGTGTACATCCCCAGTGACCCGCGCTTGCGGCAGTACCTGGATGAGTTTAATAATACCGTGGCTTTCTTTGAGGAAGATGCTGATGAAGACCACGCTGATGTAGCCAGCTTAGGCAACGCCACCAACATTGTAGGCACCGAGAGACTGCTTGAACGCAAGCGCAATGACCATGACAACCGCGTTAACGAGCAAGAGTTCGCCAAAGCCCGTCTCCTGGACATGCTCATTGGTGACTGGGATCGGCACGAGGGACAGTGGCGCTGGGTTGAAACTAAATCAGGCGAAGACAACCGAACTTATCGTCCGGTGCCTGAAGACCGTGACGTAGCCTTCTTTAAAGGCGATGGGGTTATTCCGTGGTTAGTAAGCCGGCGCTGGGCGGTGAGGAACTTCCAGAATTTCGGCAAGGACTATTCAGACTACAAAGGACTTAACCTTACGGCTTTAACCATAGACCGCACCTTCCTGTCCAGCGTCACCCGCGACCAGTGGATTGCCTTGGCCAAGCAGATGCAGGCCTCCATGACCGATGAAGCCATTGAATCAGCGGTGCGCCAAATGCCAGCGGAAGTGTATCCTATCTCGGGACCTGAACTTGTTTCTAAGCTGAAATCAAGAAGAGATTTGTTGCCGCAGGTAGCTGAGAAGTACTATGTGCACTTAGCCGAAGACGTAGACATAGCCGGTTCAGACAAGCGTGAGAAGTTTGAGGTGCGCCGCATTTCTGATGATGAAACAGAAGTGGTTGTGCGCAAAATCAACAAAGAAGGGGAAGTAGGCAAAGAGCTGTACCGGCGCTTGTTCTTCCGGAAAGAAACCGAAGAAATCAGGTTATACGGCCTGGGCGGTGATGACGTGTTCGAGGTGACTGGTAACGTGAAAACCAGCCCTATGGTGCGCATCATAGGAGGGGAAGGCAATGACTCCATTACAGACAAATCGTTTGTGAAAGGTGCCGTGCGTAAGACCAAAGTGTATGACTTTACCGGTGAGCAAAACACGCTAACCCTAAGCCAGGAGGCTGAAGACAAGACTGAGAGCTTTGAGGAAGTAAACCTGTATGACCGTGACAACTACAAACTGGCTTATCTGGGGCCGCGGCTTTCCATTGAGTATAACGTAGATGACGGTCTGTTCCTGGGCGGTGGCGTTATGTACCGCAACCACAAGTTCCGGAAGCAACCGTACGCCTCAGAGCATTATCTGCGGGCCAACTACGCTTTTGCCACCCGTGCCTACAACATCAGGTATGATTCAGAGTTCAAGCAAATCTTCAATGACAAGCTGGACCTGGGCGTGAAAGCAGCCATTTTCGGGCCGCAGTACCAGATCAACTTCTTCGGGTTGGGTAATGAGACCGAACAACCCCGTGACATCAAAGATTATCGGGTGCGGCAGAGTAGGATGATGGTGTCGCCTACGCTTAACACCAGCTTTACGCACTTCATCAGAATGGGCATTGGGCCTTTCTATGACCGCTATGAACTGCAGCATTACCCTGGCCGCTACGTAGAGGATATTCTCCCTGAAGAAGCGTTTGGCGTGGAGCAGTTTACGGGATTGCGGGCATTCTTTAACCTGCAGGCCGTGAGTACCCCGGTGAACCCGCGTATTGGGTTGAAGTGGTTAAACGAATTCAGCTATTCAAAACAAATTGGGGACGAAGGACGGGATTTTGGCCGGATAGGGTCAGAGTTCATCTTCTACATTGGGCCCCGTCTGCCGTTCCAGGTAACGCTTGCCGCCAGATTGGGAGGGGCGCACAACTTCGGGGATTTCCCTTTTTACCAGGCCAACACCTTAGGAGGTCTATCTAACCTGAGAGGGTACCGGCGCACCCGTTTTGCGGGCCGAAGCTCCGTTTACCAGAACACAGAGGTACGGGTAGAGGTCTTCAAGTTTAACGTGTACCTGTTCCCTGGCAAGTTCGGGGTTATGGGCTTGGTTGACCATGGTCGTGTCTGGGCCGATGACGAAAGCTCTAACAAAATACACCGTGGCGTAGGCGGTGGTGTCTGGATTGACGTACTTAAACAAGCCGTAATCAACGCCACTTACACCGCCGGCGAAGACGACAAGCTCTTCAACCTGAACTTTGGATTTCTTTTTTAAACCAGCTCTAACCTCACGCTTGCCGAAAGGCCAATTAGTATGAAAAAGCTCTTATTAGTGTTAGGCTTGTTGGTACCGCTGTCCTCATTAAAACAGGTGCGGGCACAGGAAATTGTGGTAGACTCTGTGAGAACGGCGCAGGGCGCCGAAGACGCGCAGGAACTAGCCAACCCATCGGTGATAGGCATGGGAAAGAGCAAGGGCATCATCATCAGGTATGAGCGTTTGCCCCGCTTTGGCATGCACTCCCGGGGCCAGCAGAGCAATGTGGAAGATGCCCGGGCAGATGTGCTCAAAAGTAACCGGTTTGAATTCAAGGCTTATGCTCCGCTGGTTAACAACCCGCATTTTAAACTAGTGATTGGCGGAAGCTACTTTCTGGAGGAATTCAATTACAGAGAGCCCGAAAATCAGGAATACCCCCTGTACCAGCGGCTGCAGGATAAAAACCTCCGGTCACTGGACGGTCAGTTGATTATGCTGCGTCCCATCAACTACAAGAACTTCATCATTTTTCGGGTGAAAGGAGAGTTGAATGGAGACTACGGCAAGTACAGTGAAATCAGCCTGACCCGGTACCTGAGAACCTCCATGGAGGCCATTTACGGGTGGAAGAAAAGTCCTTATTTATCGTATGGTTTTGGGGTGCAACTAGGCTATGCCTTTGGGCGTCAGACCTTTTACCCGGCCTTGTTGTACAACCGCACCTTCAATGACAAGTGGGGGTTAGAGGCCATCTTCCCGGCCAATGTTACCTTCAGGCGTAACTTCTCAGAAAAGTCTTTCATGTACATGGGGTACAAAATTGAAGGAGCTACTTACAACATCAACATCAACACAGAGCCTTTCAACCAGTACGAAACCGTAGAACTCAGGAAGTCTGAGATCAGAGGCCGTTTGAGATGGGAAAGGGAGATCTATGATTTCATTTGGTTTGGGCTGGAAAGCGGCTACCGGTACACCCACCGGTTTAACCTGTATGACGGCCGACAACGCACCGCTAACCCATTAATAGAAACCCACATCAAAGATGCTGTTTTCTTCAACGTAGAGCTGTTCCTGGTGCCGCCACGCAGGTTCCTGAAACAATAGACTTGCTTTAAGCCTGGTTTCTGGAAAACGGCTCCGAAAACTTCAAACGTTTGTATAGCATTCAAAGCAAAGAGCCCGGCACATACCATGTGCCGGGCTCTTTGCTTTGAATTTGGTTATATATTCTATGTTACCTCAAGGCCGCTCTGAATTAATTTCTCTTTCAGGAAATCATAGGCAGCTAACTGGGCGTGCATGGAGTTGGATGAATCATCAGAAACCCAGTATTGGTTATCAGAAAGACGTGCTTTTTGGTTGTCTTTCATGTGCAGGTCCAGCATGTGGCGTATCTCTTGCCGCAGAGCATCGTTATAGATAGGGAAGGCTACTTCTACTCGTCGGCTAAGGTTGCGGTTCATCCAGTCAGCAGAAGCTACGTAGATTTTCTCTTCGCCCCCGTTGCCAAACACGTAAATGCGACCATGCTCCAGATAACGGTCCACAATGCTGCGCACGGTGATGTTTTCGCTTAGGCCTGGTATGCCGGGGATAAGACTGCAAATACCCCGCACCAATAACTCAATCTTCACGCCTGCCTGGCTTGCCTCATACAATTGCTTGATCATGCGCGAGTCTTGTAGGGCGTTCATCTTGGCAACCAGATAGGCTGGTTTGCCTTCTCTGGCCAGTTTCATTTCATGATGAATGAGCGCATATAAACCGTTCCGCAGGTTCAGGGGCGCCACTAACAAGTGTTTGAAGTGAAAGTCCTGGTCACCGTCTACCAGGAAGTGGAAGACCTGGCTTATTTCACGGGTAAGGCGTTCATCTGTGGTGAACAACGCATGATCTGTGTAGATGAGAGAGGTTTTCTCATTGTAGTTCCCGGTACTCAGGTAGGCGTATTGCACCGCCCGCCCGTTTTCCTGGCGTGTTACCAAGCCAATCTTGCTGTGCACTTTTAAGTCGGCAACGCCGTAAATCACGTTAGCACCGGCTTTCTCCAACTGGTTTCCCCAGTAGATATTGGACTCCTCGTCAAAACGGGCTTTCAGTTCTACCACAACTGTTACCAGTTTGCCGTGCTCGGCCGCCCTGATTAAAGCTTTTGCCACTTTAGACTTATCGGCTACGCGGTACAGGGTGACACTGATACTGGTAACTTTTGGATCATCGGCGGCTTCTTCAAAGAAGCGGAGTACGTAATCAAACTTCTGGTACGGGTAGTGTACCATGATTTCCTGCTCTTTCATGGCCTCCAGCATACTGGGTGCCCTTTCCAGCACTGGGTGCGGCAGTGGAGGTTGCGGCGGGTAATAGAGGTCTGGCAACTGGAACTTAGGAAATCCGAAGAAATCACGGAAGTTGTGGAAACGGCTGCCTTCCACCAGTTCATCGGTGGTGATGCCAATGCGGTCCAACAGGGCGTGCAGCATGGGCTTGGGCGTCACAGGGTCATAAAGCAAGCGGCTCGGGTGACCGGTTTCGCGTTTCTTAAGGCTTTTTCTGATTTTGGCCATCAAATTGCCCGACACCTCTTCCTCAATATCCAGTTCGGCATCGCGCGAAAGTTTGATGGCGTAAGCCTCCACTTCGGCAAAGCCGGGGAACAGCTCGGGTAAGCCTACCCGTATTACGTCGTCCAGCAGCATCACGTAATGCTCGCCTTTCTCTATGGGTAGCTGTACAAAGCGACCTCCATGCTTCTGGGTAGGAATCTCCAGAATGGCGTACTGTTCCTGCACTTGTTCGTCCTGCGTTGCCTTGGGCAGCAGGCGCACCATCAGGTACACCGTCTGGTCTTTCAGGAACAGCGGGCTAGGGTTGGTGCTGAAGATAATAGGCACTAAAAGCGGCTTTACAGTACGCCGGAAATAGTCCAGCGCCATGTTGCGTTGTCCGTCTGTGCACTCAGTTTCATCAATCAGATGAATGTGGGCTTTGCGCATTTCTGGCAGCAACTCATTCCGGAAAATGTGGCCAAATTCCTCTTGTTGCCGCGAAACCTCGGTAATAATGGCTTCCAGTTCAGGGGAAGGGTCGTCTTCCAGTTTCTCGCGGGTTTTCTTCTTCAACTTGACCAGGCGGCGCATGGTGGCCACTCGTACCTTGAAATATTCGTCCAGGTTAGAAGAAAAAATCGCCATGAAATTGAGGCGTTCCAGCAGGGGCACTCGGGGATCTTTGGCTTCTTGCAGCACCCGGTAATTAAACGCCAGCCAACTCAGTTCCCGGCTAATAAGCGGGATTTCAGGCTGAGATGCACTGGCCGTAGAAGATTCAGTAAGGTCTATGTTATCTTTAGAGGCCATTCAGGTGGGGTTGTGCAGGGCCGTTTGCCCCGCGCGTTAACGATAGTTTTTGGGGAAGTCAAAGAAGAGCAGTTTGGAGTTATCTGGCGAAATCTCTCCCCAGTAATTGCAGTCAAAGCTGATTGCAACAATACCAGCCGTAGGTATATTGGCTATGCTTTTCTCCGTGCTGAGCTGATTCGCCAACTCCGTGAGCGCCGGGTTATGGCCCACCAGCATGACACGGTCATATTCATCTGGCAAGGACTGGATGAAGACCTTCAGGTCATCTGTGGCAATGAGGTAAAGCTCTTCCTGCACCCCAATCCTCTCAGGGTCAAACTTCAGCTCCTTGGCAATGAGGGTAGCGGTGGAAATAGCCCGCACCGCCGAACTGGAAATGATCATGTCCAGTTTGACTTCTCTCTCTACCAATTCCTGACCTATAAGTGGCGCATCAGAGCGGCCTCTTTTCGTTAAAGGTCGGTCATGGTCACTTAACTCCTCGTATTCCCAACTGGACTTTGCGTGGCGTAACAGATATAGCGTCTTCATTTGGCATTCATAACATGAAAGCCACAGCTGACAAGCAGGTGTGGCTCTTCTCTTTACTGTTTGCGCCCAGAAATAGTTGTGTCTGCCGGGTGTCTTCTTCCCTGTTTAGAAACGATAAAAAGCAATCCTGTTTTTTAGCCCTTTTTCTAAAAACACCTCAGCAATGGGTGAGTGTTAGAAGCTGATTAGAAGGAGCGAAAGAAAGGAAACAGTTAGGGCCTGCTTTCTGCAAAACAGGCCCTAAACAGGTTGACTATTGTTCTTGCGGAGCGTTGTTCGGGTACCGCTCGTAATGAATTTTGGAGACATGGTCCAGCAAGGTCTGGCGCAGTTCATCAATGTTGGCGCGGTTGGTAGCCGAGATGAAAATAGCCGGGGTGTGCTGCTTGGCCATGTAAGACGATTTCAGTTCGTTGATGTCTGGCAAGGCCTCAGGATTGTGCTCTTTTAGCTCCTGCTCACGCTGCTCCAGGTACAGGTCGGTTTTGTTGAAGACCAGAATAACTGGTTTGTCAGCAGACTGAATGTCTTTGAGAGTGTCATTCACTACCCCAATGTGCTCCTCAAAAGAGGAATGCGACACATCTACCACGTGCAGCAGCAAATCAGACTCCCTGATCTCGTCCAGCGTGGTCTTGAAACTCTCTATCAGCTTGGTGGGTAGTTTTCTAATGAACCCTACTGTATCTGAAAGCAGAAACGGAATGTTTTCTACCACCACTTTACGCACCGTGGCGTCAACCGTAGCGAAGAGTTTGTTTTCAGCAAACACATCGGCTTTGGTGAGCAGGTTCATGATGGTGGACTTGCCTACGTTGGTGTATCCTACCAAAGAAACCCGCACAATGCCTGAGCGCGACTTGCGCTGCTCAAAGTTCTGCTTTTCAAATTTCTCCAGCTTCTCTTTCAGTAACGTAATCTTGTCGCGCACAATCCGTCTATCGGTCTCAATCTCGGTTTCACCCGGACCACGCATGGCCACGCCCCCGCCTTTCTGGCGGCTTAAGT
Source organism: Rufibacter tibetensis (assembly GCF_001310085.1). GTDB lineage: Bacteria > Bacteroidota > Bacteroidia > Cytophagales > Hymenobacteraceae > Nibribacter > Nibribacter tibetensis. The sequence continues at coordinate 1,449,076 of NZ_CP012643.1, read as the reverse complement.
GAGTCCACATGTTGGTCAGGCGGGGCAGGAGGTAGCGGTATTGGGCCAGTTCTACCTGCGCACGGGCCGTGGCCGTCTGCGCCCGTAAGGCGAAGATGTCCAGGATGAGCAAACTGCGGTCAATGATTTTCACCTCCAGTTCACGCTCCAGGTTTCGCACCTGTGACGGTGAAAGGTCATCGTCAAAAATGACCATGTCAACCTTGTGTTCCTTCACGTAGGCTACAATCTCTTCCAGCTTGCCTTTGCCCACGTAGGTGCGCATGTCTGGCTTGTCTAGTTTCTGCACAAACCGCTTCAGGGCTTTGGCGCCTACGGTCTCGGTGAGGAATGCGAGTTCGTCCAGGTATTCTTTTGTTTTCTCATCGGTCTGCCGGTATTCAGGTACGGCCACTAAAACCGCAGTTTCCTGTTCTTTGGCAGTGATATGGAGTTGGTTCTTCATGTAGTAAAATTACTTTTTAAGCAAAGTGGAATAGAGCGCCAGTAACTCAATCTCCTGCTCAGATAATTGAGAGCCGAAGCCAGGCATAAGCCCCCGGCCGTTGGAGATGACGTTGCGGCGGCCTTCCACGTTTAAGGTGCTCAGCTGCAGGTTCACGGCACCGCTGGTGCCTTTCTGGCCGTCTTCGCCGTGACAATTGGCGCACAGGGCGGTGTAAATGGCTTTGGTGTTCTCTAGTTGGGTTCCTTCCAGTTTGGTTAAGATGGGGTGACTGGCCTTCTCCGGATCAGAAGAGGCCGTCCCCACTTCCCCGTTGGGAGAAACGACAACAGCTTCGCCTTTATCAGCACGTATTTTTAAGCTTTTGGTTTCGGCTATGCCGTATACGTACCCGAAAATAAGCACGCCCACCGCCGCTAACAGTTTGTTGTGCCGCTTCAGCCCCACAATGGAAAGCGGAATGGCCGCCAGCACCAGCACCACTTTTATGAGGAGCCACGAAGGCAGCGGGCCGTAGTAGCTGAAGGCTAGGTAGCCACCCGTCACCAGAATGAGCGTGCCAAACACAATGTCCAGCATTTTGGTAGAAGAACGTGCTTTGTTCAAGGTGTCATGCTTGTTGAAAAAAAGCAGGAACGCCTTCACCAGAAACAAGATCAGGAACAAAACTACTACCAGAACATGGGTATGTAAAAAGGCGGTGGTCATAGCAGTATAGGTTAAAACCAAAAAGTGGTTTGGTACAAAGTAAATAGAAAGGCACTATAAACGTGCAAACCAGAGTAGATTCTGTGCGTAGGAGGGGGTTGCTGCCAAAACTGCTGTTATCTTTGGCTTTTGCTTTACTCTCCCCATGCGCGTTGCCATTGTTATCAATAAGTCCTGGAATATCTTCAATTTCCGTCTCAGCTTAGTTAAAGCCCTCTTGGCAGCTGGGCATGAAGTAGTAGCCATTGCCCCGGAAGATGCGTATTCAGCCAGACTAGTCGCCGAAGGTTGTCGGTTTGTGCCGCTGCCCATGGAAAGCAAAGGCACCAATCCCTTGAAAGACCTGCTGTTGGTGCGCAAATTCCTAAAGGCCTACAAGACCGTAAAGCCCGATGTGATTCTCCAGTACACCATCAAACCTAATATTTATGGGTCGGTGGCGGCGAAGTTGGCGGGCATTCCTACCATCAACAACGTGTCTGGGCTAGGAACCGTGTTCATTGTGCAGAACCTGGTGTCTAAGATCGCCATGGCGCTGTACCGTTTCTCGTTCCAGTTTCCGGCCAAGGTGTTCTTCCAGAACTCAGACGACAAGGAACTGTTCCTGGAGCGGAAACTAGTACGTGAGTCCATTACCGAAGTGATTCCCGGGTCCGGGATTAACACCCAACGCTATTTGCCCGCTCCAACCTTCAAGCGGCAGGAGCCGTTCGTGTTCCTGATGGTATCGCGGGCGCTTTATGAAAAAGGGCTGGTAGAGTACGTTGAGGCGAGCAAGATTCTGAAAGCTAAATATCCTCAGATTCGTATCCAGTTGTTGGGCGCCATTGACGAGGAAGGCAACATCGGGATTAAGCGGGTGCTGGTAGAGCAATGGGCGAAGGAAGGCTGGCTGGAATACCTGGGCACCTCTGATGACGTGGCTAGCGTAGTGCACGGCGCCGACTGCGTCGTGCTTCCTTCTTACCGCGAAGGTACCCCGCGTACCCTGTTGGAAGCCTCTGCTATGGCCAAGCCTATTGTCGCCACCAACGTGCCCGGCTGCAAGGAAACTGTGATAGACGGTTATAATGGCTATCTCTGTGATGTTAAAAGCGGAGCTGATCTGGCCGCCAAGATGGAGCAGGTCTACCATCTCTCTGATGCCGCGCTTCAGACTATGGGGCAAAACAGCCGCCGCCTGGCCGAAGAAAAATTTGATGAGAAGTTCGTGATTGACCGCTATTTTAGAGCCATTGAAGGAGCTACCGGTAAAGTAGCCAGACATATAAACTAACCAGAAACTATGCAGGTAAACAAATACCCCATTGAGGGCGTGGTAGAGATTACTCCCAGAATTTTCGGTGATGAAAGAGGTGCTTTCCTAGAGACCTTTAGTGCCAGATTATTCGCCGAGGCGGGTATCACCGAAACCTTCGTGCAAGACAACCTGTCCATCTCCAAGAAAGGGGTCTTACGCGGCCTGCATTTCCAAAAACCGCCGTTCGCGCAAGCCAAACTGGTAAGTGTCACCGTTGGAAGAGCTATGGATGTGGCGGTTGACATTCGCAAAGGGTCTCCAACCTACGGGCAGCACGTGACGTGTTTACTGGACGCTGAGAAACGTAATTCGCTCTTTATTCCGGTAGGGTTTGCGCACGGCTTTGTGGCTCTGGAGGAAGGGACCATTTTCCAATATAAGTGCAGTAATTACTATGACAAAGCCTCTGAAGGAGGATTGCTCTGGAATGACCCAGCCCTGAACATCAACTGGGGAATTGACACGCCGCTTGTTTCTGAGAAAGACGAAATTCTTCCTACGCTGGAAGGCTTTGATTCTCCTTTCTAAATTTACCTGATACACCATAAAAAAAGCCTCTACAGTTTTGCAGAGGCTTTTTCAATTTTTGTTTTGAGGCTGCTTTTGATAAAAGAGTCTTAAAAGTGTCTTTTACAACAAGTCCACCACTGTCTCCAAGCCAATCCCACGAGATCCTTTAATCAACACATGGCTGTTGCGCACGGGATGATCCGTGAGCCACTGCACCAAGGCGCTTTTCTCCGCGAAGTAGCGGAAATCTGGGTTCACCTCGGCGGCGTAGCGCATCTCTTTTCCGCAGAGGAATACCTGATTGAAGTTCTGCTGGTTCAGTTGCTCGCCAAGGGCGCGGTGCTCTGCTTCGCTTTCCTGGCCCAGTTCCAGCATATCCCCTAAGATAACCACTTTAGCTTCACCGGCCATTTGCGCGAAATTAGATACCGACAGCGACATAGAGCTAGGGTTGGCATTATAGGCATCCAGCAGAATGGTGTTGGTGTCTTTCTGCACAATCTGAGAGCGGTTGTTGGTGGGCACGTAACCGGCAATGGCGGCATTGATGTCCTCGTGCGGTACCCCGAAGTATTGCCCGATGCACGCGGCGGCAGCCATGTTCTCAAAGTTGTAAGAACCCATTAAGTGCGTGTGTACTTCCTCACCATTGGCCGCGCGGTAATTCACCTGTGGCGCGGCTTGCAGCAGCTCGGCAGTGTAATTGTCCTGCGGTCCGTAGTAGGTGACTTTATCGGCAATCCGGCGTACCATGCGCATGAGGTGTTCGTTAGAAGTATTCACGAAGACGGTGCCGTTTGCTTTGTTCAGGTGCAGGTACAGTTCGCTTTTGGTACGGGCCACTCCTTCCAGACTTCCGAAGCCTTCTAAGTGCGCTTTGCCAATATTGGTGATGATGCCGTGGGTAGGCAGGGCGTAAGAGCAAAGCTCGGCAATGTCACCGGGATGGTTGGCGCCCATTTCAATAATGGCCAGTTCGTGTTCCGGTTGGATGCTCAACAACGTGAGCGGCACGCCAATGTGGTTGTTCAGGTTGCCTTTGGTGCAAAGCACGTTGAATTTCTGGCTTAGCACCGCGTTAATGAGTTCTTTGGTAGTGGTTTTGCCGTTGCTGCCGGTGATGCCGATGATTGGAATGCTCAGCTGTAACCGGTGGTGAAGCGCCAATGCCTGCAGGGCTTTCAGGGTGTCTTCAACCTGAATAATGTTAGGACCTGTTACGGTAGGGTCTTGCACCACTGCATAACGTGCTCCCTTTTCCAGGGCCATTTTCGCAAACTGGCTTCCTTTGAATTTAGGACCGTCCAGCGCGAAAAAAAGAGTATTGTCTTGTTCGGCCCGGGAATCTGTGCTTACTTTCCGGCACTCCAGGTAGATTTGATACAGGTGCTCCACTAGCTCCGCCATAGTATAAATTGCTTTGTCACGTCAAGCATACGAATAAATGAATCGAGCATTAAAGGTAATAGCCTTTTTTTTAAGTTGGATAGCCCTCATCAACCAATCTGCTTGGGCGCAACCCCCCATCCGTTTGCAGGAAGTAGCGGGTCCTACGGTGCAAACCCCAACGGGACAAGCCATGCGGATGCCTTGGGCTGGCGGGTTCAACAGTCCACAGTTCTCAGCCATCGACCTGAACCAGGATGGGCGGCAGGATTTATTTGTCTTTGACCGCAGCTCGCAGCAGGTAACCACTTTTCTGGCGGTACAAACCAACGGAGTCTGGAGCTACCAGTACGCTCCGCAGTATGCCGCTTCTTTTCCCCAGGGACTGAGGTTTTTCGCCCTGCTTCGTGATTTTACCTGCGATGGCTTACCCGATCTGTTCACGGCGACTAACTTAGGCATTGCGGTGTACACCAACACCTCCTCGGCCAGTACGGGCATCGGTTTCAATCTTACTCACCCTACCTTATATTTCAACACCGATGCCAACCTGTTGGTGGGTTCTGAGGACATGCCCGCCATCATGGACATGGACGGCGACGGCGATTTAGATATTCTTACCTGGGAATGGTCTGGCGGAAAGGTGCTGGAGTACTTTAAAAATGAGCAGGTAGAAAGGGGGCTTGCCTGCAACGCGCTTACGTTTACCCGGGCCTATACGCATTGGGGGCAAGTAACGCGCTGCGTGGGTACCTGCAATACTTACCGGTTCAATGAGACCTGCCCGTCTACGGAGCACATTGGCGGCTCCAGCGTGCTGCCTCTAGACCTGAACGCTGACGGGGTGTTAGATGTGCTGGCCGGTCATGACGATTGCCCTGATCTGGTCAGTTTGTACAACACCGGTACCACCCTGCAACCTAAAATTACCAGTGCTCAGTACAACATCCCGCCTTTCTTCACCACACCGCAGCTAAGCGTCTTTCCGGCAGCCTACTATCTAGATGTCACGTTTGATGGCATTCCGGATTTGGTGATAGCCCCCAACATGACCTCCAATTCACACCAGAACGTGAACCTGAAGAACTCCGTTTGGGTGTACGCTAATACCGGAACGGCCGCTAGACCTAGGTTTGAAAGCATACGGCAGCCGTTTTTGCAGGATCAAATGATAGACGTAGGAGAAGGGGCCGCGCCCGCCTTGGCCAATATTACCGGCAATGAGGCCTTGGATTTGATTGTGGGCAACACCGCGGTACTGGAAAATGGCCGCTACACAGCCTCACTCACCCTATACCAAAACAGAGGCACTGCAAGCCAGGCAATGTTTGAAGCCACAAACACCGATTACCTTGGTTTCGCGGCTCAGAACCTTCTTTCCTTGAAGCCCCAGTTCCTGGATATTAATGCTGATGGGAAAACAGACCTCGCCTGGAGTGCTTACCGCCAAGCCACCAATGCCATGGAGTTTAAGTACGTCCTGAACCAGGCCACAGCCGGACAACCTGCCCAGTTCTCTTTGGCAAATGCGGTTGCGGTGCCTGGTATTTTGCTGTTCCGGGGAGACACGCCTTATCTGTATGACGTGGACAAAGACGGGAAGGTAGATGTACTCATTGGTCGTTCTTCCGGTGGGCTCACCTATTACCGAAACACCGCAACCAGCACCGCACCTGCCTGGAATCTGGTTTCTGAAGCTTTGGGTGGAATAGGTGCCAATGCAGAACGCCGCCGTCTTCAGGTCACCGTTACGGATGTAAACAAAGATGGCCAGCCTGATCTACTTACCTCAGATGACAGCGGTCAACTCAGGACGTACTCTAACTTTCAGGCGCATCTTACAAGTACCTTTCCGGTAGAAGAAAACATCTTCTGGAGACCATTAAAACAGCAGTTTGGGCCCACCAACTTCGGAATAGGCATGGTGCTGGCTTCCGGAAATCTTGATCAAAGTACCGATCAACTGCCAGAAATTTTGATAGGCACGCACGCGGGTGGCATTAGATTTCTGAAGGCGATCTCAGAGCCACTCGGCATCAAAGATCCCTCTGAGGAATATCTAACCGTAAAACTTTTCCCTAACCCGGCAGATAAATCGGTGCAGTTGCTAACTGAGAAAGCAGCTACCTACCAGTTGCACAATGTGGCCGGAAAGCTATTAGGGCAAGGAAAAACTCTGGCAGGGCAAATAAAGGCCATTTCAACTGCCGCTCTTCCATCCGGAATGTACTTACTTCAGGTCCAAACCAGCGATGGAAATTTTGTGACCCACAAATTGGTAATACGGCACTAAAAACAGAAGAGGTTTATAAGCTGATTTTAAGAAATTAGCTTATAAACCTCCATGATTGTCTCTATGGTTTAAGTTTTCAACTTGGACCTACCACGACCTGAAGTTTGCAAATCAGTGAGGCGACAACTTTAAAAACGATAGCATTATTAATAAAAAGCGTTTAGTATGCGGCTGTCTAATTCGCCCACAAGATCCTTTCAGGATGACAAAAGATTAGTGGTTTTCATTCTCTCAATCACTCCTTCACTCAATCACACATTAATCGTAAACGTGTCCGCGTCAATGTCCCAAGGCAGTTTCTGGCGGGTTTCTTCCAGGTGCTGGCGCGATAGGGTGATGGTGGAAACGGCTTCTTCAAATTCATGGTGCACCAGTTCCTCACCTAGGAGGTTGTAGGCGGCTGAGTCACCAGAATAGGCGTGGCCTTTGGCGTCTGTGCCTACGCGGTTCACGCCAATGCAGTACGCCAGGTTCTCAATGGCCCGGGCTCTTAGAAGTGTGCTCCAGGCCAGGCGGCGGCGATCTGGCCAACTGGCGATGTAGATGAGCACGTCATAGGAAATAGGCGTGTTGCGGGACCACACCGGGAATCGCAAATCATAGCACACCAGTGGGCAGATGTTCCAACCGTTCAGGTCTATTATCAGTTTTTGGGTGCCTGGGGTATAGGCTTCGCACTCACCGGCCATCCTGAAAAGGTGGCGTTTGTCATAGTGCGCGTAAGTGCCATCAGGACGCATCCAGATGATACGGTTAAAGTATTGGCCTTTCTCTTGAATGATCAAACTGCCCATGACTACGGCGTTTCGTTCCTGCGCCATTTGCCGCATCCAGGCAACAGAAGCACCATCCATTTCCTCGGCTAGAGTAGGAGCCTCCATGCTGAACCCAGTGGTAAACATCTCAGGCAAAACAATCAGGTCGGTCTCGGGTAGTTGCTGGATTTTCTCCTGGAACTTGGCCCGGTTGGCAGCGGCATCGTGCCAAACCAGATCTAACTGAAGAAGGGAAACGCGCAGGTCAGTCATGTGTTAGAATGGTGTTAATTAATAGAAAACAGCTCAAAAATGATGTATTTACAGGCTTAGGTTAACCAAAGCTTCCTCACCTACGATAAAGGTACTGACTTACCCTTACATCAAACAATCCCCTATGGAGATTCAAAAGAAAAAGATTGCCATTGACATGGATGAGGTCATGGCCGACCCCATTGAGAAATTCATTAGATTATACAACCGTGACTGTGCCCTGGAATTAACCTTGGAAGCTTTGCACGGAAAAGACATTCATGAGGTGGTGCCGCCCGAGCACTCCAGCAAAACCTGGGAATACATCAACGCCGAAGGTTTCTTCCGCGACCTTAACGTGATTCCCGATAGCCAGGAGGTGATCAAAGCGCTAACCGAGAAATACGAAGTGTTTATTGTGAGTGCAGGCATGGAGTTCCGGAACTCACTCATTGACAAATTTGACTGGCTGCAGGATCATTTCCCGTTCATCAGTTGGCGGAACTATGTGCTCTGCGGAGACAAAAGCATTATAGGCGCCGATATCATGATTGATGACCGACCTCGTAACCTGCGCACCTTCACCGGAGAACGAAAGATGCTGTTTACCTCGCCACATAATGTGAACATTCACGAGTTTGAGCGGGTGAGCACGTGGAGGGAAGTGGCGGAAAAGTTGCTGTAGAGGCAAATCGTTTCAGGCCTGTTTACCAAGAAACAGGCCTGAAACGCACTTCGAGCAATTACTCTCATTTATCATCCTGAAAGGATCTTGTGAGCGGACTAGAAAAGCAGAAGTTTAACCGCCACTGCCGTTCGCATACAAGATCTTTGATTAAGTATAGGCACTCGCAGGTTTGAAAAACACTGCGAGGACTTGCTTGCTGTTTGCCGTTTTGCCGTTGTTGGTGTTATCACCAACAATCAGAATAATACTTTCTCCAGCCAAGGGCAACCACAAGGAATTGCTCCTACACTCAGAACTCAAGACTACAACTTGCAAAGCCGTTCTGCTGCTGCTCTAAGGGTTTCTTCTTTCTTCGCAAAGCAAAACCGGATCACGCCATGGTCTACGTTCTGGCTGTAGAACACGGAGATAGGAATAACCGCCACACCCGCTTCTTTGGTGAGCCATTGGGAGAATTCCACGTCGGTCAAATCTGAAATCTGGCTGTAGCGCGCTAACTGGAAATACGTACCGGCACAGGGCAGGAGCTTAAATTTGGAAGGCTGCAGCAGAGAGGCGAATAAGTCCCGTTTTTGTTGGTAGAAAGCGGGCAGCGTGAGGTAATGCTCTTGGTTGTTTAAATAGGCGGCAATGGCGTGTTGCAGCGGGGTGGCGGTACTGAAAGTGAGGTACTGGTGTACTTTCCTGAACTCGGTGGTAAGGCTTTCGGGCGCAATGCAGTAGCCTACTTTCCAGCCGGTGGTATGGTACGTTTTCCCGAAGGAGGAAACCACAAAAGCCCGCTCGGCCAAAGCCGGTACGGTGAGCACGCTGTGGTGCGGCTGATTGTCAAACACTATGTGTTCGTAAACTTCGTCGCTGAGGATTAGGAACGGGTATTTCTGGGTGAGGCGGGTCAGTTCGTCCAGGTCGGTTTGCCCCCAAACGGCACCACTGGGGTTATGCGGTGAGTTGATGATGAGCAACCGCGTTTTCTCCGTCAGGTTGTCTTCTACCTGCTGCCAATCCACACTAAAATCAGGAAAGCGCAAGGGCACGAACACCGGCACCCCGCCGCTCAACTCAATAGCGGGCACGTAGGAATCATAGCAGGGCTCCAGCACCATCACTTCATCTCCGGGTTGAACCACGGCAGCAATGGCGGCAAACAGGGCTTCAGTGGCACCAGAGGTAACAGTTACTTCGGTGTCTGGATTTGCTAAATGGCCGTAAAGCTGCTCTGTTTTCTGGCTAATTTTCTGCCGCAGCAAAGGCAAGCCGGGGCTTGGCGCGTACTGGTTAAATCCGGAACGCATGGCATCGGCTACCAAGTCCACTAGCTCTGGTGGGCAATCAAAATCAGGAAAGCCTTGGGATAAGTTAATGGCTCCGTGCTGCAGAGCCAGTTGGCTCATGGTGGAGAAAATAGTGGTGCCTACATTAGGCAGTTTACTTTGCAAAGAAATGCTCATGCGCTTTCAGCCTGTTTTCGTGAAAATAGGCAAAAAACACGTTGGTTCTTTTAGCCGTGCAAAGTTGCCTGTACAATTTCCTGCAGGGTAGGGATGACTTCGCGCTCAAACCAAGGGTGGCGTTTAAACCAAGCAATGTTTCTGGGCGAAGGGTGGGGCAGGGGCAGGTATTGAGGTAGGTAGTCCTGCCAGGCTTCTACGGTCTGGGTAAGGGTTGACTTGGCGTTTGCGCCCAGGAACGCCCGTTGCGCGTAGGTGCCAATGAGCAGGGTCAACTGAATGTTGGGCAGCAAAGGCAGCAATTGCGGGTGCCAGTGCTTGAAGCACTCGGGGCGGGGCGGAAGGTCGCCGGAAGGGCCGGTGCCGGGATAGCAGAAGGCGGTGGGCACAATGGCTACGTTGGCTTCATTGTAGAATTCATCGGGCGTGAGCCCTAGCCAGCTGCGCAGCCGTTTGCCGCTCTGATCATCCCACGGAATACCCGAGGCGTGTACTTTGGTGCCGGGTGCCTGCCCCACAATCATAAGTCGCGCCGAAGTGGCTGCCCGTAGCACTGGTCTGGGGCCATGCGGCAAGTGAGCAGCGCACAATTGGCAAGCTCTTATCTGGGGCAGCAATCCTTCTAACATGGGTACACCAATCTGTTCTAAGGCAAATTTCTGAAAAACAGCGCAGAAACAATTGAAAAAAAGAAGCCGGCTTCTTAAGAAACCGGCTTCTGCATGATGTATGTCACTTGAGTTCTACGCCTCAGGGTAGCCATCAACAGAGACCTCGTCCTCAGGGAAAGCCTGAAGAAGTAGATAGGAGGCAACTACGCTGGTGACGGCAATGGCGATCATCAAAGCTTTCATGTTCCTTGCTGTGCGTTGAACCTTTGGTTAGTAGTAACGCGGGTTGTTGTCGCGGTTGTACCGGGAGTTGTTATCGTCTCCTGAGTCGGTCTCATCTGACCAACGGGGACCTCTCTCGGTACCACGGTCTTCCCGAGCGCGGTACTCATGGTCGTTCCGGCGATTGTCATGACGGTTATGGTCGTCATGATGGTCAGAGTTGCGGCCAAACAGATTCTGTACGCCATGTTTCATGGTGTTCCAGGCATCACGTACGCCTTCGCCCATCTCTCCGGTAATATCGCCTTTGTCACGGTCCTGGCGGTGGCCATTGTTGTCTGTATAGCGCTGCTCTTCGTACCAGGTGTGGTTTCCGCTGCCGAACCGATAATCATCGTCTTTGTAGCGGCTGCGAGATCCTGGGTATTCATTGTACGGGTTGTCATCTGGACGAGGCAGTTCATTTTTGACCCCACGTGAGTCCATGTAAGCACCTTTGTAGTAGTTCTCGTTGGAGTCATCACGACGGCGCTGCTCTGAGATTCTGTTGTCTGAGTGCACGTTATCATGTCCCTGCCCATACGAATCCTGACGGGCGGAGTAGTTACCGCGGCCATCACCATGTGAGGAGTAATTGGAGTTATTGTGCTGGTTATGCTGATTCCGGTTGAGCTGATTATGCTGATTGTGGTGCTGGTGCTGATTATGCTGATTGTACTGGTGGCTGGTGCGCTGGTTGTCTTGGTTGCTACCGGCAAACGTACCACCACCTTGCTGGCCAGATTGGTGGGTGCTGTTGCCACGGCCGTCACCGTAGTTCAGGCTGTTAGAGTTACGATAAGAACTGTGCTCGCGCTCACCATAGTGCTTGCTTAGGCTGGCACCCCGGTCTGCGTTGGAGTTGCGCTCATACTGGTCTTCCGGGAAACGGCCCTGGTGTTGATTGTGCTGGTTATGTTGACCGTGCTGGTTGTTATGGTCAGAATTCCAGTGACGGTTTTCAGGACGGTGCTGCTGCTGCGGATTATGCTGGTGTCTCTGCTGATCACGCTGATATAACTCCCGGCCGCGTTGGTGGTTTTCTGCTTCGTCACCATCACCAGGTTGACTGTAGTTCTTTTTTCTATTGTCTTCCATAGTTGTATCTTTTAAGAATATGTGATTACGCCCCTTACTCTTGAGGAATATATACCTATGTACGATACCCTTAGCAGAGGGTTAAGATGTCACGTTTTGTTTGCAAAGTATTCCAAGTGATTAGCAGGGAATAAAACAGATGGTGGGGATTGGAGGAATTTTAAACAAAATCAGTGTTTGGGTGAAATTGCTTTTCTTTTACCTCTGCTGGAAGTTTTCTTGCTGTTCTTTCCGGCGATTTCAGGTTTTGCCTATGATTAGGGAAAGGGAGCGAAAAACACTTCGGAACCATGTGTTCAACAATAGGTTTGGCAGAGGGCTTACACTTTGAATTGCCTTATTTCTAACCCCAAAAATTTAACCTTCGGGTGCTTCAAACTGCTATAACGTGAAACGGCGGCTCTGTTTGATAACAAGGCCGCCGTTTCTATGTATTGTTAGAATAGCTTCAGGAGAAGTGTTCTGCCAGAATTTCGCGGACATGCGCTTCTTCCAAGGGCTTAGAGATGTGCTGCTCCACTGCGTTATATTTTTTCAGTTTCTCCAAATCATAGAAGCTGGCCGAAGAGGTGAGCATCATGACCAGAATGCATTTTTGGGCAGTTTCTGGCAGTTGGTGATACTTGTCCAAGAACTCAAAGCCATCCATAACCGGCATCTTGATATCCAGGAACATCAGGTCAGGGAGGGGGTGCTCATTGGCAATGGATTCCGTCAGAAACCTGAGGGCTTCTTCTCCATTGGTGGCCACTTCTATGCGCTCGGCAATCTGCATGCGGGTGAGTAGACGTTTGTTTAAGAAATTTGTGGTCTCGTCATCGTCTACCAACAATATCAGGTTTAACCTTTTCATAGGGCAAATATAGAAGCAGGAACGCTAGTTAAGCGTTGTTTTTAAAATAAATTGTAAAGGTAGTACCTTGGTCTACCTGGCTTTCCAGCTCAATGCGGCCCCCATTCTTCTGCACAATACGGTTGAGAATATACAGGCCTAAACCAGACCCTTCAACGTGGTTATGGAAACGCTTGAACATCTGGAATATCTTTGGGCCGTGCAGTTCAAGGTTCATGCCTAAACCATTGTCTTGTATCGTTAATACGGTGTAGTCCTGTTGTTGGTACGTGTGCAGGCGAACTTCAGGCGCGCGATCCGGAGAACGGTACTTCACGGCGTTACTGATGAGGTTGTAAAAAATACTTTTCAGGTTTACACGAGAGTACACCAGAGAAGGGGCCTGAGTGAAATCTGCCATAATTCTGGCTCCAGAACTCTGAATCAGGTCCTGAATGCTGAGCTTCACCTCGTCTACCAGATCAGTTAAATCAATTTCCTCCTGATGCGCGTCAATCTCTTTCTGCACTTTCACAATCTCGGCCAGATCTGAAATGGTGGCGTTGATCTGCTTCAGGGACCTGTTGAACATCTGAATGAGAAGCTGCGCATCTGGGTCATGGAAAGTCGCGCTTTTGGTAAGTTCCTGGAAAATACCCGCCATGTTGATGATGGGCAGTTTCAAATCATGCGAGGCCGTGTAAACGAAGCTGTCCAGGTCTTCATTGATGCTTCGGAGTTCACGGTTCGCTTGCTCCTGACGCTCTTCGTCCTGTTTCTGATCTTCAATGTCTGTGCAGGTACCAAACCATTTTACAATGGTTCCTTCCTGGTCGCGGAGCGGAAGGGCCCGCCCCAGAAACCAACGCCATTCCCCGTCAGAAGCCCGCTGAAACCGGTATTCAATTTCATACGGTTCTCCTGTTCTAAGGCAGTGCTGCCATGTTTCAATTGCTTTTTGCCTGTCTTGGGGGTGCAGCAGATTGCTCCACATTTCGGTGCCCTTGCTGGCTTCCACATCATACCCGGTAAACTCCACCCACTTCTTGTTGAAGTATTCATGGCTTCCGTTGGCGTCTGTGGTCCAAACCAACTGCGGCATACTGTCTGCCAGAAACTGGAAGTTTTGGGTGCTTTCCTGCAGGTCCAGCAGCATTTGTTTCTGGTCCTGAATGTCTGTGTGCGAGCCTACCCACATGTAGATGTTCCCTTCCTCGTTTCTGACGGCAATAGCGCGGACCAGAAACCACCGGTATACTTCGCTTTGTTTAGTTCGCCAGCGGTTTTCTATCACATAGGTTTCACCGGTGGCAAGCGAGTGGTTCCATTTATTTTGTGTTACCTGTAAGTCATCTGGGTGGATAAAATACTCCCATCCCAACTTGTTCAGCTCTTCCTGCGAGGTGCAGAGATAATCGTACCATTGCTGGCTGTAGTAGTCTACGTAACCATCTGGCCTGGCCGTAAAGGTCATGTGAGGCAGGGCATCCAAGACTTTAAGGGTGCGCTCATGCGAGATCTTCAGATCCTGCGCCAGTTGAGCGGCCTCTTTCTGCACCCGTACCTGCTCGGTTACCTCCACTATTAGAATAATGATGCCTTCTACCGTCCCATGCTCATCCAGCAGAGGCTGGTACATGAAGTTGAAATACCCCAGCTCCAGTTCGCCGGCTCCTTTCCGGTCTAAGTAGGCGGGGGTTTCAGTACCCACGTGCAGTTCTCCGGTGGAGTACACTTTCTCAATGATATCAAAAAAGCCCTGCGTTTCTAACTCAGGCAAGGCTTGACGGAAAGGTTTGCCTACGGTGTCACGGCCGCCTACTAATTGTTTGAACTGCGGGGTGGCAAAATCAACCACCCAGTCAGCACCTTTCAGAACGGCAAACTGAACCGGCGATTGAGAGAGCATACGCTGCACGTAGTCATCACGCTCTCTTAGTCTTTGCTGGATTTCTTTCTGTTCCTGAATGTTGGTGTCTACTCCTACCCAAGCAGTGATGGTGCCGTCCTGGTTCTTCAACGGCGTAGCGCGTATGGTAAACCAGTGGTACTTTCCGTCAGAGGCACGTTTTAATCTGGCTTCATTCACGTATTCCTGGCCTGTGCTTAAAGCGTGCGTCCAAAGAGAAATAGTTGAGTCCAGATCTTCCGGATGGACAACCTTGTCCCAGCCCTGATCTGGGCTGGTGTAACCCGTGTAGGCGTACCAAGCCTTGTTGTAGTAATGGATGTAGCCATCGGCTTGGGCTACCCAGGCTATCTCCGGAATTCCTTCCAGCAAGGCACGCACGTGCTGTTCACTGGCTCTGAGTTCTGCGGCATGGCGGTTTTTCTCTGTGATGTCCAGCATGGCCCCAATCATGCGCACCGGATTCCCGTCTGAATCCCGGGCAATGGTGCCGCGGTCCAGGATATCGGCGTAGGTGCCGTCTGCTTTTCTAAACCGGTATTCATCTTTCCAGGAAGTGCCAGCGCCGTCAATGACCTGGTGAATGCCATCCACTACCCGTTCCGCGTCATCGGGGTGAATGCGGCCGTACCAAGAGTTGATATCGTGTTCAATCTCTTCTGCTTTGTAGCCGAAGGTGACCTGGAAGCCTTCGTTCCACCAGATGGTGTTATCTGCCAGGTCCCAGTCCCAGATGACATCATTGGTAGCTTTGGCAATCAGCTCAAACCGCTCCAGGTTTTGCTGAGCCTGGTGGGCATGTCTTTCATTTTCCTTTTTGGCTTTTTGCTGTTGGGTAACGTCTACCACGTGGTGGAGGAGGTAGAGCACTTCGCCCTGGGCGTTTAAAACCGGTTTGTTGTAAGGCTGCCAATACTTCTCTTCAAACCCGCCCCCCAGTTCCTGAGGCCGCGTAACGTCATACCGCTGAAGATTCATCTTGTGCGGCACTTTATGACTTATTGCGTGTTCCAGTGATTGCCTCAGGTTCAGGACTCCTGCCGCTTCCGGTACATCTGGGTTGTCAGGGAAAATGTCAAACACATATTTTCCTATGATAGACCGGTCTTTGAAGGTAGAGGCCAGGTAGGCATCAGTGGCTTCCATGATAATCAGATCCGGGGACAAGATAAGGTACAGGCCTGGCAATGCCTGTAGAATAGGAGTTAAATTAAGGGAGGAGACTGACGTGGTTGAAGACATCATGTGCATGAATGCATTATAATCTGGAAAGATGCCTTACAGCATACTCCTGTACCGTAGGACTTTAATAAAGTTATTGGGTAAAACCGTTTAGGGGCCGTTTTGTTAAAACAGTCCCTAAACGGTTTTATGCCTGTAGTTCTTCAAATATATTTTTGGCCTGCTCCAGCGTAGAGACATTTTCTACGGTCACAATAAGCTTGTCTTTGGCTTCCTTTAACCTTGAGCGGCGTGAATGCTGCTGCACGTACTGTAAAATACGGCTGAAAGTTTCAGACTGGAAAAAGGCCTCATTGTTCAGGCTAGGGATGTAGCCTTTCAAGGTGTCTTTCTTCAGCGTAAGCTTCTCAAAGCCCAGATGGCAGGCTTCCCAGCGCATTTTTACAATGTTCACCAGCTGCTCTACCTCAGGAGGCATGGGCCCGAAACGGTCTATCATGCCCTCTACTATTTTCTCCAGACTCTCCAGGTCTTTCACGCGGTCCAGCTTGCTGTACATCTGTAAACGCTCAGAGATGTTGCTGATGTATGAATCCGGAATCAGAATCTCCAGGTCGGTTTCCACAGAGCATTCGCGCACAGGTTCTATTAATTGCTCCAGTTCTACGTCTTTGAAGAACAGGTCGCGGAACTCGGTTTCCTTTAGTTCCTGCACGGCTTCGTCCAGAATCTGGTGGTACGCCTCAAAGCCCAGGTCATTGATGAACCCGCTCTGCTCGCCACCCAGCATGTTACCCGCCCCGCGGATGTCCAGGTCACGCATGGCAATCTTGAAGCCTTCACCCAAGTCAGAGAACTCCTCTAAAGTACTCAAGCGTTTACGGGCATCTGAAGGCAAGCCGGAAACCGGAGGCGTTAACAGGTAGCAGTACGCTTTCTTATTGGAACGGCCCACACGCCCGCGCATCTGGTGAAGATCACTCAACCCAAACATATGCGCCCGGTTGATGATGATGGTGTTGGCGTTAGGGATGTCCAGGCCGCTTTCAATAATGTTGGTACTCACCAATACGTCATACTCGCCTTCCACAAAGCGCATCATGCGTTTCTCCAACTCCTCAGGGTCCATCTGCCCGTGGGCGTAGGTAACTTTGGCGTCTGGTACCAGGCGTAAGATGAGGTTAGCCATTTCTTCAATGTCTGCAATGCGGTTGTGCACAAAGAATACCTGGCCTTTGCGCTTGAGCTCATGGGCCACGGCATCTCTGATCAAGGTGTCCTCAAACACGTGCAGTTCAGTTTGCACCGGCTGGCGGTTAGGCGGCGGCGTGGCAATCACTGATAAGTCACGGGCACCCATCAAGGAGAAGTGCAGCGTGCGCGGAATAGGCGTGGCGGTGAGGGTGAGCGTGTCTACGTTCACCTTGATCTCTTTCAGCCTGTCTTTCGTTTTAACCCCAAATTTCTGTTCCTCGTCAATAATCAGGAGCCCCAGGTTTTTGAACTTCACGTCTTTGCTGGCGAGGCGGTGGGTACCAATAAGAATATCGGTTTTGCCCTCTGCCACCCGCGCCAAGGTTTCTTTTATCTGCTTGGTCGTCTTGAACCGGTTGATGTACTCCACATTAACCGGGAATGCTTCCAGGCGGTCTCTGAACGTCTTATAGTGCTGCATGGCCAGGATGGTAGTAGGCACCAAAACCGCCACCTGCTTTCCGTCACAGGCGGCTTTGAACGCCGCCCTGATGGCTACCTCTGTTTTGCCGAAGCCCACGTCTCCGCAGACCAGCCGGTCCATAGGGTGGGGCAGCTCCATGTCATTTTTTACATCTTCGGTAGCCTTGCCCTGGTCTGGGGTGTCTTCGTAAATGAATGAAGATTCCAGCTCTGCCTGTAGGAAACCGTCACGGGAGAAGGCATAACCGGGCGCTTTTTTGCGTTTGGCGTAAAGCGAAATGAGCTCGGCGGCAATGTCTTTAACCTTGCTCTTTACGCGCTTCTTCTTGTTTTCCCACTCAGGTGAGCCAAGTTTGCTCATGGTAGGCGGCGTGCCTTCTTTGCCGGTGTACTTGCTTATTTTGTGGAGCGAGTGAATGCTTACATAAAGCAAATCATCATCACGGTAAATAAGCCGGATCGCTTCCTGCAAACGGCCCCCTACTTCTACTTTCTCCAACCCCGCAAACCGCCCGATGCCGTAGTCCATGTGGGTTACGTAATCGCCGGGCTTAAGCGTGCGGAGTTCTTTTAAGGTAAGGGCTTTGGATTTAGAGAACCCCTCGCGGGTTTTGTGTTTGTAGAATCGCTCAAACAACTGGTGGTCTGTGTAGCACACCAGTTTTACCAAATCATCAACAAAACCCTCGCGCAGCGCCAGCATTAGATGGTGAAACCGCACGTCGTGGTCCAGTTCGTCAAAAATGGTGGTTAGCCTGTCGGCTTGGCGCGGAGACTCAGCGGCAATGA
This sequence comes from Rufibacter tibetensis, assembly GCF_001310085.1. Classification (GTDB taxonomy): domain Bacteria; phylum Bacteroidota; class Bacteroidia; order Cytophagales; family Hymenobacteraceae; genus Nibribacter; species Nibribacter tibetensis. Next base: position 1,430,929 of record NZ_CP012643.1, on the reverse strand, counting down.
CGTTTACGTAGTCTTTGCTTTGGTTTTCATGCAGGTTGCTCACCAACCGCTGGAAGTCTTTGTTAAACGAAGGCTGCGGGTGCGCCTGGAACTGCACTACTTGGGCACTCTTGAAATTGAAGCGCTTGCCAAATTCTACCAGCGTAAATCTTTCCAAGGCTTTCTTAAAAGCCTTGCCTGATTCAAAAAGTGCCTCTGGGTTAGAAACAACCTGAACGCCGGCGCTGGCTTCCAGCATCTCCTGAAACGCCTGTTCGGCCTTCTCATAAGATTCTGTAACTACCTCTACTGTCTGGCGGTAATCTTTTACCCAAACCTTGCTGTTTTCCGGAATAAAGTCCAGAAACGACTCACGGGTTTCCTGCAGCAGTTTGGTCTGCACGTTAGGGATGATGGAAATCTGCTTTTTCTGCTCTACTGAAAGCTGGGTGTTGGGGTCAAACGTTCTGATGCTTTCAATTTCATCCCCAAACATCTCCAGGCGGAACGGTAATTCGTTTGCGTACGAGAACACGTCTACAATGCCCCCGCGTACGGCAAACTGGCCGGCTTCATAAACAAAGTCAGTGCGTTCAAAGTCGTAGCTGGCCAGCATCTCCGTCAGGAAGTTCACGTCCAGTTTCTCGCCCACCTTTGCGCCCAGCGTATTGGCCACCAATGATTTTTTATTGATGACTTTTTCTGTAAGCGCCTCAGGGTAAGTCACAATCAGGGCACCAGCGCCTGCACGGTCATTCAGGCGGTTCAGCACCTCGGCCCGCAGCAGAATGTTCGCGTTCTCCGTGTGATCAAACTGGTACGCCCGCTTGTACGAGCTGGGGAAGAGCAGCACTTCCTGTCCGTCTTCCAGGAGGTTAGAAAGATCGCTGTAAAAGTAAGCGGCTTCCTCACGGTCATGTAAGATGAACAGGTGCGTGTTAGGGTGCATGGTCTGTAGCGCAGACGCCACCACAGCATCTAAGCTACCTACCAGCCCTTTCAAATGTATATGTTGAGGTTCAGGAGTCTGCAGGTGCTGGGCCACGGTTTGCACTACGGGGTCCTGCCGGTACAGCTCCAAAAATTGAGTTGCTTTCAAAGGTAAATCTTTTCTAAAAAAACAGGAGCAAAGCTAGCCATTCTTGTTGGTTACTGGAAACGAAGAGGATAGGGGCTTAGTTGTCCTTGACCAGAACTGCCTGGCTTTTGCTATAACACTAGTATAAGTCTAGTTTTTCCAAATTGTTCCTGAAGCAAGATTTTAATCTCTAAACTTAAACACAATGCAGCCTGTTTACGTCTTAGAATTTCGTTCCAAACCTTCTACATTTGGTCTTTCTGCCTGACGTCAAAACTAGCCTATGGAATTTTTTGAATACTTCATTAATGTCCCTGAAAACGTAGTCATTGTCTCGCCTGATTTCAAGATTCTGGCCGCCACAAATAAGTATCTGAAGACCACCATGCGTAGCCGGGAGGAAATTATAGGAAAGGTTTTTCTCAAGGAAGTATACCAGGACCCTACTATCTCCTTTGACGAGAACCCGGTCATCAAATCCATCAGAAAAGCAATAGAGACCAAGCGGGTAGACTACCTGGATGTGCTGCGGTATGACCTGGAGCGTTCTGCCCAGGAGGGCGGCGGTTATGAAGCCCGGTACTGGGAAGCATCACACACCCCAGTGCTGGATGAAGCCGGAAACGTGAAGTTCGTGATTCAGAACACCAATGACGTCACCGAACGGGAACTAGCCAAAGAGGCCCGCAGAATGAGTGAGGAGAAATTCAAGTTCCTGACAGATGCTGTTCCGGAGCTGATTCATACCGCTGATCCTAACGGTGCCTGCACCTACGTCAACCAGCGCTGGATTGATTATACCGGTTTGCCCTTAGAGGAATTTATAGGGCACAGTTGGCAAAAGGTGATACACCCGGAAGACATTCATCAGGTTTTAGACCGGCAAAAAGAAGACTTCTATTCTGAACTGGAGTTTCAGGCAGAGCTGCGTATCAGGGACAAAGAAGGAAGTTACCGTTGGCACCTGATCAGAAGCCTGCCCATGAAAGATGAGAAGGGGAAGGTGATCATGCGCGTGGGAAGTGCCAATGATATTCACAGCACCAAGTTAATGGTACAGGAAGTGTTAGAGTCTAATGAGCAAATGTCTATTCTTTCTGACCAAGTGCAGCAGGCCTTCCAGAAAGCAGAAGACCAGCGCCAGACATTGGAAAGGCTCATCATGCAAGCGCCGGCCCTCTTTGCCATTCTGAAAGGTCCCGAGCACAGATTTGAGTTGGTGAACCCCAAGTACCAGCAACTAATACCCGGCCGTGATTTAGTAGGGAATACAGTGGCCGAAGCTTTGCCGGAGATAGTGGAACAAGGGTTTGTTGACCTTTTAGACAATGTCTATAAGACAGGCGTCCCTTTTATTGCGGAAGAGATTTGCGTGGAACTAGATTGGCAAAATACTGGTCATGTGGAGAAAGCCTACTTCACTACTACCTACCAGCCTCTTATTGAGAACGGACAGGTAGCCGGCATTATCGCTTTCGGGTACGAGGTTTCTGATAAAGTGAAGTTGAGAGAGGAGCTACAGTCCCTCAAAAAAGATACTTCTGTTCAGTGAAAGGTGGAAACTAGCTATTTTAATGTAGTTTGCTGCAAATGAACCAAGCACAGGTAGATTTTCAACAGTTAAGAATTAAGCATATTCTGTTTAAGTCTAAGGTGCGTTCAGTGCTATATGGTGGCACCCCGGATACAGCTTTCTTTTCCAGTGCTGGTCCAATCAGCAGCTGGTTTGCCTCTATTGGTTTTTCCAGGTACAACAACATCTCTGAACTGCTGGAGTTAAAGCAGGTGCAACAAGAGCTCAGCTCAGAGTCTGATTCTTTGTTCAGATTGTACCAACGGGGAAAAATAGATGAAGCCCAAAGTGGCCTCAGTAAGATAGAAAAGCTATCTGAGCGGTTTTTGAACACACTCTCCCGATTAGAAAGTAAACTGGCTGCTTAGCCGGTACTAACCCCATAAAAACAAAAGCCATTCTGTACAGAATGGCTTTTGTTTTTATGGGGTAAACGGAGGTTCACACGTCTAGGACTTACTCATTATCTGTTTTCAACTTACCCTCCATTTTCTTCTTGAACTTCTCCACTTTTGGCGTGGAAACCGCCCGCATGTAAGGGTTGTTAGGGTTGTTGCGGTAAAAGTCCTGGTGTTCTTCCTCAGCAGGGTAGAATTCCTTCAAGGCCGCTACTTCCGTTACAATTGGCGCCTGGAAAGCCCGGGCAGTGTTCAGCTTCTTGATGTAGGCATCAATCATGGCCTTCTCCTCAGGAGTGCGGTAGAAAATGGCCGAGCGGTACTGGGTTCCTTCATCTGGTCCCTGGCGGTTAAGTGTGGTAGGGTCATGGGCTGCGAAGAACGCCTCCAGCAAGGTCTCATAGGTAACAGTTTTGGGATCATACGTGATCTGAACGGCTTCTGCGTGGCCGGTTAAGCCAGAGCTTACCTGCTCATACGTGGGGTTCTTGGTAGAGCCGCCGGTATAGCCTGAAACCACGTCATACACGCCTCTCAGTTTCTCAGCAGCCTCTTCGGTGCACCAAAAGCAGCCTCCGGCAAAGGTAGCGACGGCCAGGCTGTCAGGTACTTTTTGGTTTTGCTGAGTAGCCGAAGCTGAAGGCGTAGTCGCGGCTTTCTCTTTGCGGCTTTGAGCGCACGAAGTGAAACCAAACAGTAGTATAAAGGCAAAAAGAAGAAGTCTCATAGAAGTTAAACGGATGGGAAGGTGCATGGGTGTATAACCGTAAAAGTACGTTAGAAGTTTCGGGAGTAGGGAAGGGGGTGAGGTAACTTTTTGAGGGGCTCCTCGTCAGAAGAAGGGTACACCAACTCAAGAATATACCATGTCTGATTCATCAAAAACCACCACCGACCACGACACTATCAGAAAATGGGCTGAGGCCCGTGACGGCAAACCAGCCACGGTAAAAGGCACCGGCAAAGGAGAAGAAGCCGGACTGTTGCGCATTAACTTTCCTGGCTACGCCGAGGACAACCTGGAGGACATAAGCTGGGACGAGTTCTTTGAGAAGTTCGAGGAAAAGAAACTGGCCTTTCTGTACCAGGATGAGAAAGACAGCCGTTTCTCAAAACTAATAAGCCGAGATAAGTAATCCCTCCTGACACCAATGGCAAGCGTTTTCAACCTTTTTCCTAAAACCAGGTTGAAAACGCTTGCCATTTATTTTGCCTGAACTGAAAATAACCTTCTAAATTATTTGGACTAATTCTAAACAGGGCCTATTTTTGTATTGTTCCTTTTGAGCAAACCAGCAGATTACCCCTATGCCAACTTCACCCAACCTGCAAGAACTATTCCGGACAGCCTATGGCGCTGTGTATCAGTGCAACCGTTATAATTGCTACTTCGTGGAATTTGCAGGCGGTATCTCGCCCTTTAAGGTGAAGGATTTTTTGGTTCTGAAGCAGCACGTTGACGCCATCAACGTGGAGAAGATGGTAGAAGACCCCTCCCGCGCTTCTGATGTGCATGTGCTTATGCCTTACAGGTCTGAGCGGTGCTTTGTCTTAACCTTGGCTGACGTCCTGCATTTCCAGGAACTGTTGCAGGGAGCCAGAGCCATGATGGCTTTGAACAGCATCTTGTACGAGTGCCTGTATGCCCCTTTGGTGTACTAGTAAGCCGTCTCTTTTTGTACTTCTTATTTCTAGCTATAGGTATTTCGTTTAGAGGCTCTTTTCTAGAAAGAAGGCTTCAGCTTCTAATTCGCAGATCACCAACAGTTTTTCTATCACATACTATCTTATCCGCTCTTATTGGTGTTCTCGCTAACATCTCAACGGCAACTTCTCTTTTGGCTTCCACCAAGATAGGTTGGTATACCAACAGAACCTCTATTTTTTTTATAACTGCCATCCTCCTCGCTATATAGTTTAGGCTCTGAATTTAGACTGAATATGTATTAGCCTAAAAGCAGGAATCTGAAGAACCAAGGAAGGCTTTTACCGGTATATTTGAGTTAAGGCCCCATTTTCAAGGGCTATGACTGAGATAGAAACCATGAAAGATTTATTGAGACTGCGGACCTCTCTTTCAGAAGAAATAGAGACGCTCTTAAACGAACAGATAAAAGTTGAAGCGCATTCATCGGCTACCTATTTGGCCATGTCTTCCTGGTGCAACCGTCAGGGCTTTGACTACAGCGCAGATTACTTCATGAAGCAATCGCATGAGGAGCGGGAGCACATGCTCAAGCTTTTCAATTTTGTAAGTGATTTAGGCGGACATGCCGTGTCACCAGAGGTGGTAGGCATTCCGCAGGAGTTTGACTCTTTCAGAGATGTGTTTGAAAAAGCACTGCAGCAGGAGATTTTTGTGACCCAGCAGTTCAACCGTCTGGCAGACCAGTGCATGAAGTCAAAAGACTTTATGACGTTCCAGTTTCTGCAGTGGTTCCTGAAAGAGCAGGTTGAGGAGGAGTATGTAGCCCGCCGCGCCCTTGAACTGTTTGACGTGATTGGCGAAGAAGGAACCGGCCGTTGGGAAATTGACAAAAACATCCGTAAAATCAATTATGACAACGACGGGGAATAACCTTCCTGATAGAAGACCCGTATAAAGAGAAAAACCCCTCAAGCCCGTAAGCCTGAGGGGTTTTTTATTTGCCCATGACCTGTTCCCTGAACACTTGCAGCACCTGGGCCTCACTCATGTCATGCAGCCAAATGTTCTGCGGCTGTATACTGAAAATAGGACCATGCTTGCACCGGTCGGTACAGTCAGTTTTGATGATTTCTACTTCATCTTTCAAACCGGCTTGCTTCAGCTCATCACGCATGATTTTGCGTAGCTCTTTGCCGCCGCGTTTCTGGCATTTGCCGCTTCCGCAGGCGTATATGACTTGCCGTGGATCAGTTGGGTATCTACTCATAAGTTCAAAATTGCCTCTCTTCTGTGTTCTACGGCGAAAGACAAGATTAGCTGCTTTACTGTATGCTGAATCTGAAAGAACCTAGGGTTGCTTCGGCTTCAAACTGTTTTTAAGGTGATTTGCTAAAAGAAGCACTTAAACAGGAAAGGCCGTTTAACCATGATAATCGTTATACGCTTTCTGTTCCCGCTGAAACTTGAAGAGTTGCCAGATGTACAGCAAAATCCCTAACGCTAAGGAGGCATACATAGCATAGGTGATGATGCCCGTATTCAGCTTCCCTACAGTTTCTTTTCCCTCAAAAAACGAAAGTTTCTTTACCGGGGCCGATAAGCCATAGAGTTTCCGAACTCCACCGTTTTCCAACAGGTCTTCCCGGTCGCTGAATGCTACCCGCAGGCGGTCGCCTGGTTTGATGGCCGCCTTGAAAGCGGTAGTGTCAAATTTTGCTTCCTCCGTACCGGTCAACTCAAAGCGCTCAGCGAATTCCTTCAGCCAGATTCCGTAATCCCGCTCCCCTTCAGGGGTTTTCTTGAATGAGTAATTGATGAGGGTTCCTTCTTTCACTACCAAATCCTGTTCCTGCTTTACCTCCTGTGTGAGGTTTTTGTAGATTAACAGACCTAATCCTAATATAATCAATAGGGTGGCTGGCATGAACCTGCCAGAAAGAGGCATGGGAAAAGTAGGAACGCCTAATGTGCGTCTACCGCGTCTTGACATAGTCTATAAATATGTATGAAGTGCTAAAAGTATTAAAACTATAGCGGGAATAGAAGAGTTCGTTTCAGGCCTGCATCGTGCGTACTTGTTTCAGGGCAAGCATCTGGTGCAAAAGAGGTCATAAAACTTTTACGTTTTAGGATCCTTTTTGCAGAAGTTGCCAAAAACGAGGCCTCACGCAGGACTGAGGTTAGAAAGGGGCATCCTGCAGTTTGCCTTCCCTAATGCGGTAAAGAAACCCGGAATTTGGCTCGTAAACATCCATCTCAAACGTAGCAGAAAGGCGCCTGTTTTTCTCGTCAAACTTGGTAAGGATAAACCTGCCGGTATGTTGACTGCTGGTGGTAAGATTGCCCCGCAAAGTAGGCGGATGAAAATAGGGGAACTTAAGGGAGCCATTATTGCCCAAACTATTGCCACCTAAATTTTCGGGGTGGTCAATGAGGTAAGTGCCAGGCCCCTGTACGTCTCTGATGTCTAAGTGAATCTGCCGGATAGTATCCTTGCAACTGTCTGAGCCCTTTATCAGCAGACGCTTATCTATATCATAAGTAATGGTTACGTTGTCTTTAGGCAGGGCAATGTTTTTCCCGGAACCACGGCAGGCAGTAAACGGCCGGCCGTTCACAACGGCAGTCATAATAGGATCGTCAATCAACTCGGCTCCGCATCCGGAAAGCCCTGCTATGAGCAATAAACAGAGAAGAAAAGAGGTAAAGGTGAATCGCATAGAAAAGTTTTGTTTTACAGAGATTGCAGGAAGGCAATTTTCCCCTATGGCGCAGGAAGGAAAATCATTCCTTTCTTACCGCACAATCTCTACCCACCCTTTGGCAGTGTTGCCTTCGGTGTCTTTTAGAATGTAGAAATAAGAGCCGTCAGATAGGCTTCCACCGTCCCACTTTTGGTTGTACACTTTCTCTTGGAGCACCTGTTTTCCCCATCGGTTGTACACCGTAATTTCAGTAGGGAAACAGCTAAAGTGCTGGACAAACGTATCATTCTTGCCGTCACTGTTTGGGGTGAAGATATTGGGAACGAACGGAGGCTCCACAATCACGGGCCCAATTTCCAGGATTTCCTGGCAGCCATTGCCGTAGTTGGCCGTTAAGGTTACTTTGTATCTGCCGGGTGTTTTGTACAGGTGCCTGGGGTCTTTCTCAGTAGATGTAGTCCCATCACCAAAGTCCCAGGTAAAAGAGGTGGCATTCATGGTGCCATTAGAGAAAGCCGCGTTAAAGGGGGCGTACCCGGAAAGAGCAGGATTGTCCTGGCAGGCATTGGTCAGTTGCGCCTCCATGCTAGGCCTTGGCGGCAGGTTAATCATTCTGGAAACTGTAACTGGGCAAGGAGCTGAAATGGTATAGGATACCTTCACTGACCCGCTTAAACCTGGCTGCGGTGTAAAGACCCCTGTAGAGGAAACCCCCGTGCCACTCCAGGTACCGCCGGGCAGATTAGCGCGCAGCTGGAAGGCAGAAAGGTCACCAGGACACAGGGTAGTATCTGGCCCGATTTGCAAATTAGGCATGAAAACATTGATGACTTTAGTGACCGATCCGCAGATGCCGTTGGTGCCGTCACTGCGGTACGTAACCACGTGCCGCCCCAATCCCGCAGTGGCCGGAGTAAAGGTAGAACCCGTCACGCCTTTCCCGGAAAATACACCTCCAGCCGGAGTGGCGGTAAGTTGCACCGGAACCGTAGACGTGGCGCAATACATAGTGTCTGGGACAGAAAGGGTATGTGGCACAGGTGGCGTCACGTTCATGACCATGGTATTGGCAATAGAGCAGGAGCCAGTTCCGGTAACGGTATAAGTAAGGGTGCGCAAGCCTAACAGAGCAAGAGTGGGAGTGAAGCGGTAGGCACCGTTCACTAACGTGACCCCCTCACCGGTCCAGACACCGCCTGTTGGGGTGCCTCTCAATTGTATTCCCGGGGCCTCCGCGCAAATCTCCAGGTCAGGACCAGCATCAGCTCTGAGTTCTTCGGCAAAGTCAAATTTGAAAGCCGCGTTGTTACAGTTCCCGCTGTTATTAGTGGTGGAGAAAAAGTTGGCGCCAGGCGGAATAGGAAAGTTAGACCGGGCCTGACAACCGCCGCACACCGCCTGGTACACATACCCTTTCTTATCGAACCGGCTGGTGCCGCCGTCTACGTGCTCGTAGCTTCCACCGGTTACACTCTGGTTGCCTCCGTAGAAAGTGGCGTACAGTAACTGGCTTGCGTTAGTGCCCAATTGCATGAGATAGAAGTCGCCTCCGTCTGTAGTGGTTTGCACCGCTCCGCTGGTAGTGGGCAGGCCGATGGTAGAGCCGTTTCCGTACACGCCGGCGTTGGAGTTCCCGCCCCAGCCAGACACGTAAATCCGTTGGCAGTCATCTACCAGAAAAGCCGTAGGTGAAATGTCAATGGTAGCTCTGCCAGACCCGAATACGGTGGACCAGGCAGTGGTGGATAAGTCATTGCTCAGTTTGTGCAGAAACTGCCGGCCGTTGGCATTTCTGTAAGTGCCATTGGTGACCGGGTAGCTACCTAGGGTTTGGCCAAACAGATACACGTTGTTGGTGTTGTCTAGCTGCAGGAAATACGTTTGATCATAGGCAGGAGTCCCTAAAAAAGTTGCTGCCGTTATAGCCGTACCTGCGGGGTTAATCTTCACCACAAAGCCATCTGTGTTCCCTGCGGAGGTAGACTTAAACCCATTGTTGGTGCCGGGTAGGGTAGGGCTGGTAGTGCCACCGCACACGTACACTTGCCGGTTCTGGTCCAGTTGAATGGAGTAGGCGGCATCAATGCCAGCGCCGCCGTAAAAGTTTGCCCAAACCACCTGGCTCAAGTCCGGCAAAAGCTTACAAACCACTGCGTCATGGGAGCCACCATACCGCTGAGAGCGAAAGCCGTTGCGGGCCGGGAAATTATCAGAAGCGGTATTGGAGGCAATGTAGACGTTTCCGTCTGGGTCTGTGATGATATCTCCCCTGAATTGATCGCCGTAGTTCTGCACCAGGGTAGGCACACCCGGGTTGAGCCTTGTCAGAATACCGTCGTTCTGGCTTCCTCCCAAAAAGGTAGAAGCCAGCAACCGGTCTCCATTTGCACTTAACCGCGTAATGACCAGGTCTGACCCATTGGTGTATTCTGGGTTGCCCCCCTGCCCCAACGGTGCCAGGTAACTTCCGCCGTTGAAAGAGCGGCTTAACGCATTGGCTGAGGTGGGGTAATTCTGTGAACTGGTCGTGCCCAAAATCAGCAATTCATCGGCGCTGTTTACTACCAGGCTATGGGGTGTCTCGGCATCATTTCCGCCAATGTAGGTGGCATACAAACGGGCGGCCGCACCACTTACTTTGGTGTTGTACTTGATAATGGCCATGTCCCAGTAGCCATTGAAGTTTGTATCAAATGCTCCCATGGTAGTGGGGTACCCAACGCCGGAAGCAATACCTCCAGAGTACATATTTCCCTGGCTGTCATAGGTAGCCGTGTAGCCCCAATTGTCTGCAATAGAGCCCGAAAAGGTAGAGAACTCCACTACAGGGTCAATGACCAGTGGTACTGTTTGGTCATAGCCCTGCGGAAAATGGAACGAGAGGGTATTCCCCAATAGCTTGTACTCGCAGGCAACCGGCACGCGTTGGTTCTGCACCAGTTGGTAGGCCACTGGTTTCTGCTCCTTGATATTGCCTACAGAGGTTTTTACCTGTAAGTGGCCATCTTGTAAAAACAACTTTGAAACGCCGGTATAAGTGAGTTTTATCTGGGCTGTTGAAGTGCCCGGTGCCACATGCAGATCATACTTTAAGTGACCGTTCTGCTCATACAAGGCCATGTCTACTCCCTGGTACAGGCTATTGTACCGGAGCTGGCGGAACCCCCTGGCACCTGTGCCCCACTTTTGTGGATCTTTGCCCAGGTAGTAGTTGCGTACCCCTTCGGTTAACTCCTGGGTATGCAGCTTTGGCGCAGGATTGGCGCCTTCAAAGGTAACAGAGTAGGCATGGCTTTTCAGGAGGTTACTAGTGGGGATGTTGCGCTGTGTGGGAGTGGCTTCCGGAGTTTGCCCGTGCTTCTGGAAAGCCCCCGGCTCATGTAAAACATACACAAAGCCCGAAGGCTGCAAGAACATCTTTCCGCCCGGAATGTCGGCGGCGTACGCTACCTGCGCAGGCCATTGCCCTTTGTTCTCTACAAATTCCAGCGACCGGGTGTCAGCAGCAGCGTTGTTTCTGTTGACCAATACCGCTTTTGGGGTTACCGGGGCAGAGGAAGGAGCAGGCGCACCCAGCAGAAACTGCCAAAGGGTCCAAAACGCGGAAAAAATAAAAAGAGGGACAGACAGGTACATGGTCAGAAGATGAAACTCCTGACTAAAATAAACTAAATTTCCTTATAAAAATATAATTGGGCAGCCCTTGTACTGAAGATGTTTTCAAAAAATAAGCACTATAACCTAATTACCAGCCCATTCTATCTTTGAGGGAGGTAATATGCCCAATATGGTGCGCCCCGTGCCAGGCGTACATGCCCGCCGCCTGGAAAAGGTAGATCTCTCCGTTCTGCGGATGAAAGAAAGACCGGTGCCATTCTTCCATGCAAAGAGAGCGAAGCAGAATCACCAAGCGCTGGTGCAGCGTTTCCAGCAACTGCAAAGAAAGGGCCGGGTCTGCCCACCGGGCGTCATGCAGGTATGCCCACGAAGACTCTTCATACGGTTTTATAACCGGATGCGCCTCTGTCAAAGCCAGTCTGAAACGAGTATAGCTGTTAATGTGGCTGTCGGCTATGTGGTGCACTACCTGGCGCAACGTCCAGCCACCGGGACGGTAGGGGGTGTCCAGCTGTTCATCAGAAAGAGAACTTACTGCCGCCCTCAATTGGCCCGGGAGTGCCTCTAACGCCACTAGTGACTGTTTCACAAAAGCAGATCTATACAAAGGCGGAGCAGTAAACCTACCAATGGGGTAGCGCAACATTTCTAAAGGTAGAGTTGAGGTTTCCATGCAGAAAAGGTACTAGTCTTAACAAATCTAACGAAATACACTTTTCTTGGCTGCTTTTTTGGTCTGAATTTTTGAATTCAGGTTAAAACTAATTTGCCGGAATTGCTTATCCGGCGCTGGTAGGTAAGAAGAATTGGCAAAAACAAAAAGTAATAAGCTAGTATTGGTGAGTGTGTACTTCATTAGACGGGCCAAAAACAGAAGAACTTATCAGAAGTCTGCGTAACAATCCAGGGCCTCTGGTGGTTGAAATAGAGGTGCTGTTGAAGTACTTGATTTCTTGAAACAGCCCTTAAACGCATTCTTCTTGTTATGCCTGAATTACCCGAGGTAGAAACCTACCGCCGCTTCATAGACGAAACCAGCTTGTACCAAACCATTACTGAGGTGGAGGTGCAGGACCCTAAGCGGCAGTTGCAGGTAGACCTGGATGATTTCAGGAAGGTTTTACGGGGAAATCAATTCACTGGTACCCAACGCATAGGCAAGCAGCTGTTCCTGTTAACCGCTCAAGGCCCTATTGTGACTATGCACTTCGGGATGACGGGGGACGTAGGCTATTACCGTGATGCCGCCGATACCCCACGTTTTGCCCGGGCAATCTTCCATTTTGAGACAGGCTTCAAGTTTGCCTTTATTGATTCACGTAAGTTTGGCAGACTGGGGCTCACCCAAAGCGTAGACACTTTCCGGCAGCAAAAGAAGCTGGGTCCTGACGCGCTCACCCTCTCTACCGAGGAACTTACCCAGGGTCTCGCCAGAAAGAAATCTGCCATCAAGCCCCTGTTGCTGGACCAGCGCATTGCACCCGGCGTAGGCAACTGGATTGCTGATGAAGTGTTGTTCCAGGCTCAACTGGAGCCTGAGCGGCCCGCCCATACTTTGCAGCCTACTGAGATTGACCGGCTGGCCACCTCCATCAGAGAGGTACTGGAAATCGCTGCCGAGGCCATCTACCGTGACTTCCCCTCGCATTACCTCATCCACGCCCGCGAATGGGATGAGGCTCCCTCGTCAACCATCACCAATGCCCATTTGAATTGCCCCCGCTGCCAGATGCTCATCCAGAAGAAATACGTGGGTGGCCGCGCTACCTATTTCTGCCCGAACTGCCAAATGTGACAGGAGGTAGGGGGGTGTTTTGCTGATTAAAGCGTAAAATCAGAGAAAGATCTACCTCTTTTAGATACCTCCTTTGTAAATATAGTATATTCGGTAGAGCAGTTCCGGTTATTGGTTAAAAGTGGCTGTAAACAGGATGTTTTGTCTAGCCAAAGCGCCAATAACCGGAGTTACTCCTTATATACTGTAGTTGTGGTGCATAAAAAATATTTGAATGGATACCCGAATCACCCACTCTTCTTATGTAATAAATTTCTTAGATGTCAATTTTGATTCTAAAAAGCTGTCCAAAACTTTGAAATTAGAAGCGGATAGAATTCTGAGACAAATAACCTTTGAAAATCTACAAGATTGGGAGATTGAGTTCCGTGGTGCCTATGGAAAGGGGGAGAAAATTAGGGTCTATAAGAAAACACGTTCATACACGACAGATAAGATTAAGTTAATTGTAATTCATATCCCCATACCAATAAATACCATAGTTCCTTGGGGAGTTGAGGAAAGTCAGCAGGTTGACTTAACCATACCGAAGAATTCAGAAAGGTACTTTGATGTACTCCCAGTAGACTATAATTCATTCTCAAATATCAATGATTATTTGCTTGACTCATTTAGGAGAGGTATTGAGCACAGTTTCAAAGATGGGTTCAAGGTTAATGGGAATCTCGTTATTTTTAAGCCTAATTAAAATTTAAGAAATAAAAAATTACGCACCACAGCAACACCTAAACGTCAGCCTTCGGCCGACGGCCTTAGCCGCCGTTTAGCCTAACCGTTAGGTGCATTATAAACTGTAGTTAGGTGCAATATTGAATAATGAAAAGAACTCTGACAATTTTTCTAGTTGTAATCATTGCCTCATGTGCTAGACAACAAGAAACTGTGATTGAAAATGTAGAAACAGTTGAAAAAGCCGAAGCGATTCTGCCTCTAAGAGTAATCAAGAAAAACTCAATTGAGCGGCCAACACATTTCAATATGGATTCAATTGAGTTGGAGAAATTGAAGGCAGTTGACTCAACCTTTTTCAAAAGCTATTTAGCTGGGCTAGAGTTCAACAACGACACTGATGCTAAAGTAGAGTTCGACAGATTCTCCAGATATTACTTTTTCGACTACAAAGAACTAGACAACTTTTTTCTTTTCTCTATCATACATGATGATGAGGTTGGATATTCAATCCTCTATCATTTTACTTACGATAAGGCTGTAAAAAGAATTTCTTCCGTTGATTATATAGGAGCTACTGGTGGGGACGGTGGACATGGAATTACAGACAGGCTCAGGTATAATATTCAAGGGGACAGCCTTTTGCTTACAAGTATTTCTACCTATGACAGAGATTTTTCAAATAAAGGCTTTACCAGAGAATACGATTCTATTGTAACTAGAACGGTATTTAATAAAGGCAAAGCTTTCCATGTTGTACTGGACTCTATAAGAAGAACAGATACAATTTGGAGGGCAAATAAAAAATAAAGCACCTGACATTGTGTAAAAAACATGCTTCGGTCGACGGCCTTTCACGCTGTTTACACGAGACCGTTACCTTTAATGCCTACTTAAGAATGAAAAGCATACTTTTAGCTTTAGCCCTGTTCCTTTCCTTCAACTGCTACGCTATAAAGCCTGTCAGGGAATATGTAGCCACGCCAGATAGCCTGGGGATGAACTATAATCAGCAGGTGGTAAGGACTCCAGACGGCTATGACATAAACACGTGGCTTATAAAGCCACCAACGTCCAAAGACAACAAGACCACATTGGTGCTATCCTATGCTGACGGGGGCAACATGTCATACTGGCTCCACCACATAAAGGCGCTGACAGAAAGCGGATACACTGTGGTAGCCTTCGACTACAGGGGTTTCGGGAAAAGCTCTGACTTTGGGATTAACCAGCTAAACCTTTACTACAACGAGTTTGCCACCGACCTTCAAACCGTGCTGAGGTGGACGAAAGACAATATAAAAGGACATAAAACAGGGGGTCTGGCTTTCTCCATGGGAACCATCGTCGCCTCACTTGCCCTGCAACAAGAAAAGGTTGATTTCCTGATTGCAGAAGGATATGTCTATGACCCTCAGGCTTACGTGGCTAAGGTAAAGGCATCGAGAGGAAGAGACATCGTACTGCCAAAGGGCGCCGAAAATTACACCGCGAAGCTAAAGGGAATAAAGTGCGACATGCTCCTTGTGGCAGGTGAGAAAGACGAGTTCACCACGGTAGAGGACAGCGAAAAGATTGTTCAATTAAGAAGGAACAGGGAATTGTTGAAGCACAGTGGTAACCATACAGAGGGCTTCATTGCAATGACTAAAGCCAGCTTCGGGGACCTGTATATGAAAGAGCTACTAAGGTTCACACAAAAGTAAAGCACTAAAAGGTAACCATACCTATACGGCAGCTGCGCCACCGCATAGCCCAACACGTTATACCAGAGCGGCGGCACAATCCTCAAACATTTTAACTCGATACCATCATGTCTATATCAACAGAAAGCGAACTTGCCGGGATGGAAAAGATAAGCGAGGCCGTAGCCACGACTTTGAAAGAAATGAGGCAGTTCGCCAAGCCCGGCATGTCTACCAAACAGGTAGATGAGTTCGGCGGGCAATTGCTAAAGGAGTTCGGAGCAAAATCGGCTCCGGCGCTGACGTATGGCTTTCCGGGTTGGACGTGCATCAGTGTGAATAATGAAATAGCCCATGGCATTCCTTCAGACACAAAAATTCTAAAAGAAGGCGACCTCATTAATATAGATGTCTCTGCCGAGTTAGATGGGTTTTGGTCTGATAATGGTGGTTCTTTTGTGCTGGGAGAAGACATCCATCAGCATCAGCAACTGGTAGACACGTCCAAAATGATATTGGCAAAAGCCATCAGCCAGATCAGGGGAGGGATGCGCATAGCTGAACTAGGACGGCTCATTGAAACGGAAGCTAAAAAGTCTGGTTATAAAGTGATCAAAAACCTAACCGGGCACGGCATTGGGAGGCAGCTGCACGAAGAGCCAGGTGAAATTGCGAACTACTATGACCCTTATAATTCCAAAAGATTTCGGAAGAACTCGGTAGTTGCCATTGAAACGTTCATCTCCACCAATTCTACCATTGCCAACACCTTAAAAGATGGCTGGACGCTGGTGGGGAACAAAGGAGGGTTTGTGGCACAACACGAACATACGTTGGTCATCACAGACGGCCAGCCCGTGGTGTTGACCGAAATGAATGAAATATTGAACTGAGTTCACCTAATTTTCTATGACCCTTCAACATCTTTCCTGCCCGAAGCCAATCTTGCTGCTTGTTCTTTTCGTTCTGTCCGTTTCATTCGCGCAGGGCCAAAGCAAAGAAACCCGGAACCTGTACAGCGTTCCTGATTCGGTAAAAGCTACGGGCTTCTATACAGAGGTCACCTTACGCCAGAACACCAACTCTTCTAAAAATGGCACTGTTGGCATTGGCAATGAAACCGTGACGTTGCGCCTGGAGAGGCAAAAGAAGAATGGGCTAGCGGTGGTGATGACTGTTCCGGCAGGGGCACCGCTGCTGGCCAATGGACTACAGACGGTACGTACCCGTAAAGAAGTTACCCTGGGAGGCATTGGATTGGAAGAGGGCCTGTACAAACTGCTCTTGGTAAAAGCCCCTGATACGGCCAGTAAAGCCTCGCTTTGGTCTGGCTATGTGTTCCTTCCCGGTCTGCAGAAATGGAAGCTGATGGGGACCGTTCGTGTTCCCGGTGCC
This sequence comes from Rufibacter tibetensis, assembly GCF_001310085.1. Taxonomy (GTDB): domain Bacteria; phylum Bacteroidota; class Bacteroidia; order Cytophagales; family Hymenobacteraceae; genus Nibribacter; species Nibribacter tibetensis. Next base: position 1,414,386 of record NZ_CP012643.1, on the reverse strand, counting down.
GGTTACATCAACAGCATGAGTCGTTTCCATTCCTCAAAAGAAAAGAACCGCATCTTAGATTCTTTTTCCCGCACGGCTTTTCAGCGCAGCAACGGCACCTGGCGCAGTACCGAAGGCGCTCCCGTAACTATTCCTGCTATCAATTGGTTCGGAGAGGCAGATAGCAGCGGCCGTGCTGTAGCAGAGAAAAGCATCATTGAAAAAGCGATTCAAGAGAAGCGCACCCTTCCCCTGCAGTATACCAATGGAATTTATTATGCCATCAAGGAAAAAGGAACAGGAGCGCCGGTGCAAGTCACCGATACGCTCACGGTGTACTACAAAGGCTATCTCCTGAGCGACAGCACCGTCTTTGACCAGACCACTGTGGGCAAGCCAGCCCGGTTTCCTTTGTCCCGCCTCATCCGGGGCTGGCAAGTGGGGCTTCCGCTTTTGAATGAAGGAGGAAAGATCACGCTGGTCATTCCCTCCGGCCTGGCGTATTCCATCCGCACGCGTTCGCCCAAAATCCCGCCCAACAGCGTGCTGGTGTTTGAGATAGAGGTGGTGAAGCGCGAAGAAGGAAGAAAGTGATGCTTCAATCCAGAACATCAAACGCAATTAACGCCCGACCCAGAGAAGACACATTCTGCTGCATTTAGCGGGCTGCGGCGAGGATAGTCCTTCCGTTTTGATCTGTTTTCCAGGAACCTGATGCAACATCTGTATGCCGTACAATGAAAAATTAGCCCATAGAATCTGGGAGCAATTGGTAGATCTCCCTACTATTGATGAGAAGGAAATGATGGGAGGAATTACCTTCCTGTACCATGAGAAAATGTGTGTAGGGGTCATGAAGGATGCCCTGCTCTGCAGAATAAACCCAAACCTATACGAGGGCGCGCTGGAACAAAATGGCTGCCGACCCTTGGATTCAAATGGCCGCACCATGAAGGGATGGGTGCTGGATGATCAGGAGGCGTTACGTTATGAGTCTGAATTGAAGTACTGGATTGATTTGGCTTTAGATTTCAATAAAGACGCCAAAAAAAGCAGAAAGAAAAAGGACGGTTACTATCTTTCCTAAACGACTACCCATTTCCTGAGGGCATGTCCTTTAGAACCAGCTAACCATTCTGCATATGACGTATTTGAAAGTATCCTTGCTCTTGCTCCTGTTCTGTGTGGTGCCGTTCGCACAGGCGCAGCAAAAGACGGCTTCCTCAGCAGAAGTAGAAAACCTGAAAAAGGAAGTGATGAAGTCTTTAGATGGGAAATCCAAAAACGCCCAGGAAATGGTAGACATGGTCTTCAGTTTCTCTGAACTGGGTTTTCAGGAAACGGAGACCGCCGCTTACCTCACGGGCATCTTGAAGAAAAATGGGTTCACCATTGAAACCGGGATAGGGGGAATCCCCACTGCCTGGATGGCGCGCTGGGGCAACGGCAAACCCGTGATTGCCCTGGGCAGTGACATTGACGGCATCCCCAAAGCATCTCAGAAACCGGGCGTGGCCTACAAAGAACCCATTGTGGAAGGTGCTCCGGGGCACGGCGAAGGACATAACTCGGGGTTGCCTTTGGTGATCCTGTCGGCTATAGAGGTCAAGAAAATCATGGAGCGGGAAAAGATGGCGGGTACCCTGGTCATCTGGCCGGGCGTGGCCGAGGAACTGGTCGGCTCCAAAGCGTGGTACATCCGCGACGGGTATTTCAAGAACGTAGATGCCTGCATTTTTACCCACGTGGGCAGCAACATGGGCGTGTCTTGGGGTGATGCTGGAAACAACGGTTTGGTGTCAGTGGAGTTTACCTTTGAGGGAAGTTCTGCGCATGCCGCCGGAGCACCGTGGCGGGGCAAGAGTGCCTTGGATGCCGTGGAGTTGATGGACATTGCCTGGAACTTTAAACGGGAACACCTGAAGCCTACTCAACGCTCCCACTACGTGATCACCGACGGGGGTGACCAACCCAACGTGGTGCCCTCCAAAGCCAGTGTCTGGTATTACCTCCGTGAAAGAACCTATGAAGACATAAAGGGCATGTATGACGATGCAATCCTCTACGCCAACTCCGTGGCTGCCATGACGGGCACCAAGGTGACGCATCAGTTGCTGGGAACGGCCTGGCCGGGGCATTTCAACAAACCTGTTGCCGAGGCCGTGTATGAGAACATCAAAACCGTGGGGCTACCTACCTGGGATGCCGCCGATCAGCAGTTAGCCAGAGCCGTCCAGAAACTGGTGAATGCCCCCAAGACCACCCAGCAAGGCAAACCCATTGACGGACTGGCTACCAAGATAGACACCTTGAACGGACCAGCCCAGTTCTCCTGGGGAGGGGGCAGTGATGACATCGCAGATATTGCCTGGAACGTGCCTACAGTGGTGTTCCGGTATGCCTCTAACATTCCGGGTACGCCGGGGCACAACTGGGCTGATGCCATTGCCATGGCCACCCCCATTGCGCACAAAGGCGTAGTAGCCGGCAGCAAAGTGGTCGCCGCCACCCTACTGGACATGCTCACCAACCCCAAAATCATCTCTGATGCCTGGGATTACCACCGCAATGTGCAGACAAAGGACGTAAAGTATACGTCCTTTGTAGAGGCTTCCACTCCTCCGGCCACCCATCTCAACAAGAAAATTCAGGACGAATTCAGACCCCAGCTAAAGAAGTATTACTACAACCCCAAGAAATACAAGACCTACCTGGAGCAACTGGGCATCCAGTACCCACAGGTAGAAAAGAAAGCTCCTTAAACTGAGGATAGGTGTGTGGTGAAAAATCCCTTCACATCATTTTGTCCTCCTGAAAGGATCTTGTGGGCGAACTAGGAAAACATTTGATAAACGTAAGTGCCAACCGCTACCAGAATCCTTTCAAGATAAAAGCTGAAGGCTTATCCGTCTCCTACTAACTTGATCTCAGTTAACGCGAAAAACCTTCCCGTTTGGGGCCTGTTTTATAGAAACAGACCCCAAACGGGAAGGCTTTTTTGTAGCAGTATTTAAAACTGAATGAAGGTATTAGGCAATGCTTTTTTCAACCGGTCCTTTTCAGCCGCCGGAAGCGGGTTGCCTACCAAAAGCAAGGTGCTTAGATTTTTCATTTTATGCATGTTGGCGGGTAACGTAGTGAGTTGGTTGTGACTCAGGTCTAGTAGTTCCAAGGCTTGTAACTGCACCAGCTGGTCGGGCAGCGATTTCAACTGGTTGTGCCCCAATAACAAGGTTTGTAGGGTTTTGGCTTGTCCTATTTGCTTGGGCAGAGCGGTGATCTGGTTGAAATCAAGCGCTACGGTTTTCAGTTCCTTTAGCTTGAACAAGCTGGGTGGCACCTGGCGCAGTTGGTTCTGTGTAACCGCCAGGTGATTTAATTTCGTCATTTCCCCCATTTGGGAGGGAAGCACTTCTACATGGTTGTAGCTTACATTGAGGGTGTGCAAGGCGTTCATCTTGGCTACGTCAGAAGTTAAGGTTCTAATCTTGTTGTGGTTCAGGTACAAAACCTGCAGCGTGTTCAGTTGCCCAAAGCCCGCAGGCATTTCAGACAGATGGTTGTGGCTAAGGTCTGCCTGTTGCAGGGCAGGCAGGGTGTAAAAAGCAGACGGCAACTCCAGGAGCTCGTTCTCGCTGAGGTTGATATCCCGCAGTTGTTTTAATTGGCCTATCTCCGGAGCTATAGACGCTATTTTGTTTTTCATAGCGTTGATAAATTCCAGATAAACCAATTGGCAGATGTCTGGGGTAAGTGTGTAGTAGTCCTGTTGCCGGATGTTCAGGTGCTTCACTTCTTCCGGCTTCGTTAAGGCAGCCTTTACATCATAGAAGGGTTTCGCGGAAGCTTCAGCCCCACTTGCCAAGGCTTGGCCCTCTGCTTCCTGAGGTAGATTGATGCAGAGAAAAAGGAAGAGAAATACGGCTACTTTGTTCATGATGGATGTTTTCATGGGGTACTCATGATGCTCACTTGGTAAGGCGGGCATCCAGTTAATTTCAAAGACTGCTGGTTCTGTTTTAAACCCGCTTTTCTAAAAGTGCTCTTAAAATGCTGTGCATCTACAAGAGACAAACCTTTATACAGTTGATCTATTAAATGAAATCTAATGCAAAAAGGCTACGGACCAGAGCCCATAGCCTTTTTGCTTTTAGACAGGGTTTAGTTGCTGCCTTTGATGATTCTGGTACTGGTTTCCTGACCGTCTACATACAGACGAACAATGTAAGTGCCAAAAATAGAGGTAGATGCAGGCGTGAACTCAAACAGGTGATCGCCTTTTTGCAGCAGACCTTTGGCCAAGGTTTCTACCTTGTTGCCTTGCATGTCAAACACCTCCAGCACTACGTCTGTTGTTTTAAGTAAATTAACTTTAACGCTGGTGTTTGATTGGAAAGGGTTAGGGTACGCAGAAAGAGAAGCCACTTGTGCTTTTTCTGAGACCTTTTTGCCATGCTCGCCTAAAAACTGGTTACGGGCGAAAACAATGGTAGAAGCACTGTTGAACACTACCTCATTGCCGGCAGCATCAATGGTCACGGCTCTGTTTCCGCTGCTAGGGTTTTGTAAAGAGATAAACCCATACTTGAAGTCAGGCGAGAAAGTAAGACCGGTAGGCTCAGACCCGATAGGGGAGGTCATGAACAGCTCTACCTGTGGATTGGCCGGGGTATGATTCGGGCGGATTACCCATACGTTGTCACGCCCACCATCTTGCAAAGCCCAAAGGTTTCCTTCGCCATCAAAGGTCAGGTTGTCAATACCGGTGCCCCAGTCTTCTTTTTGGGTACCGCCGTTGTACGTGATCTCATATTGCTGACGAGAAACCCAAGCCTCAATGCCAGATACAGTAGTTCCTTCGTCTTTAAAGCGCCAGATATCCCCAGAGCCTTTGGTGGTGAAATACATCATGCCATCCGGACCGAACTCAATGTCCTCTGGGTTGCGCCAGTTGGTGCCCAATGATTTACCAATGATGTGGGTGGCGTTGCGCTCAGCTTTGGTGGTGTTAGGTACTACTACCCAGGTACCGGTGGTGGCCGTTTCGCTATCACGCTTCAGTACGTAAAGCGTTCCTTCAGACAGGTTGCCCGGCTCATTGGCCACAAACTTGTACACTCCGTTAGATCCGCCGTCTTCGGACTGGTAAATGGTTACTCTATCAGTGCTGATGGCAATGTTCTCATGGCTCATGCGGCCCATGGCCCACAACTTATCGGGTTTGCCGTCACCATCATAGTCCATAATCTTACCAGTGGCCGGGTCAATTTCTACCTGCCAGCCCACATCCTGGTACCCATCTCCGTTTTTGTCAGCTATGTTGGTGGTTTCCTCAGAGGTAATCAAGGTGCCCCAAGGCGTAATGCCTCCTGAGCAGTTCCGGGTAGTTTGCACCAACGGAGAGAAATCCACTTTACGTACCGCATCAACTTTCCAGATATTGGCGGCCTCGTCTAAATGGATGTCCAGGATAGAAACACCACCCGGGGTGTTCTCATGGTTAATGGCCAGGTACCCTTCTTTGCTGCTGCCGTTTTTCCCGATGTATGCCGTGAAGTCATTCCCAATGGGCATGGCAGAACCATCAGCGTACGTGGTCACGCCTGATTTAGCCAACAACTGGTACCGGTGAGTTTCTGAAGGAATTACTGTAGTAGGAGTTTGGCCGGTAGGCTGCACTGAGATGAAACTACCTATCTTGTTTTTCTGCGGTATTCCACTTTCTGCCGAAGTGTTGGACTGGGCTACTGCCTCCAGGCTGCTGACAGAACCAGCAGAAACCATTGCTGCGACTAATAGTCTTTCGTAAAGTTTGTTCATGGTTGTTTCTTCTTTTTGAATGGGGATTTTCAATGCCCAAAACAACGCATTCTGTTTTGCCTGCAGGTTAGTAAAGTGTTATTAGATTGTTAATTAGCTGATTTTTTGAGGTTGTCTCACTTGGATCTTCTTTCAATCTGATTTCATAACATAGGCTTAACCTTTCCTTAAAGTGGGGGTGACGTTCAGGTGCTTCCTTTGTAAAGCGTAGAGTTCGTGCATTTGGTCTGATGAAGAAGGTGGCACTCTATTCTGTTCATGCTTTCAGTCCTTTCCCCCTTACATAAGAGATCATGTTTTCTTTTCCCCTCAACAATGCTCCTCAGGTGAAATTTATGCTGCTGGTGCTAAATCTGTGTTTTCTCATAGGAGTTATCTGCTCTTCGTTCACTCCAGAGTCAACTAGTCAGGGCACCGAAGCCGTGAAGAAAATTTTTATACAGGATGTGGCTTCTTTGCAGGAGCAGGCAAAACAGTTGACCCAAACCCTGCACTCTATTGAAAAAGGAAAAGCTACGGTGGAGCAGGGAAGGGCCGCCTTCTACCAGGTAAAAGACGCCTATAAAAAAACAGAGTACCTTCTGGAGTACCTGGACCCTGAACTAGCGAAAGGCATGAACGGCGCTCCCTTGCCAAAAGTGCTGGTAGAAGAAGCCAATTACCAGACCATCGCTTTCCAGAAGCCGAGCGTCCGCACGTTCCCACCCCAAGGCTTGCAGGTTTTAGAGGAAATCCTGTTTTCTGATAGTGTTTCCCGGGAGCAGGTAAAGGAAGCAATTGTGCTGGCCTATGCGCTGGAAGAAAAAGCCGGGCTGTTCTCCAGCAGTCTCTACAACCAACCTATTACGGTCAAACAACTCCTGGAAAGTCTTCGGGAAGAGACTTTACGGGTCATGACCATGGGCATCACAGGCTTTGATGCACCCGCGGCAGGGCGGGAGATGGAGTTTAGTGCATCGGCTCTGCGCCCGGTAAAAACCGCGGTTGAACTGTATGGCCGTACAGGAGACAAAGAAATTTCTGATCAATGCCACAAGATAAGCAGACAGGTAGCCGCAGCCATCACGTATTTAGAACAGCACCCCAGATTTGAGACCTTTGACCGTATGTACTTCATCCGGGAGCTATTGGACCCGGTGTATGCTTCCCTCACCCGCTTGCAACAACAGGTGCTGCCCCAGGAAGCCGCTGGCCTGAAGCCCGTCAATGACAAAGCATTTAGCTTGTTTAGCCCCGATTTTCTGCAAACCGCCTTCTACGCCAAACAAGACCGACAGGAACAGAAGCCCGAGCTGGTAAACTTGGGCAAAACCTTGTTCTTTGACCCCTTACTGTCTTCCAACAATAAACGGTCCTGCGCCAGTTGCCATTCTCCAGAAAAAGGCTTCGCTGATGGGGTAGCCCGCAGTGTGGCATTTGATTTCAAAGGAACCCTTAAACGCAATTCTCCCACCTTGCTGAATGCCATCTACAGCACCGCCTATTTTTGGGACAGCCGCGCCCAATACCTGCAGGACCAGGTACCAGACGTGCTGGTGAAATCAGATGAGTTGCACGGCGATTATGAAGAAGTAGTCCATAAACTCAAAGGCAGCGCCGCGTATAGAAAGCTGTTCAAACAAGCCTTCTCAGACCAGGCAGACCAAAGCTTGAACACCAACACCATCAACCGGGCTATCGCCGCCTATGTGCAGAACCTGGTCGCGCTGGATTCACCTTTTGATAAATACATGCGCGGCGAAACAGAGCACTTATCGGCAGAAGCTAAACGCGGGTTCAACCTGTTCATGGGGAAAGCGGCCTGCGGCACCTGTCATTTCGCACCCATCTTCAACGGAACGGTTCCGCCCCGTTTTCTGGAAAGTGAATCAGAAATACTAGGCATTCCGGCCACTGCTGATCTCAAGAACCCCACCTTAGACCAAGACCCGGGCAAAGGCGCCATCATCCCCGCCGAGGTGTTCAGGTTTTCCTTCAAAACCCCCACCGTAAGGAATGTGGGCGTGACGGCACCTTACATGCACAATGGCGTTTTTACCACGTTAAATGAGGTAATGGAATTTTATGACCAGGGCGGCGGGGCCGGATTGGGAATGGATGTCCCGCATCAAACCCTTCCTTCAGACAAACTGGAACTTACTGCCGCTGAGAAACAAGATTTAATCGCGTTCATGCACTCGCTTACCGACACCACCTCTGCCAGATCGGCCCCCAAAAGCCTGCCTACTTTCTTCTCAAAAAGGAAGTACAACAGCCGCCCGGTAGGCGGAGAGTACTAATTCATAGTTTACATTGGGTCCCCCTTTGAAGGGGGTAGGGGGATGACCAGGTCAGTAGAAGAGCCTATAGCTATTGCTAATGGGTTAGGGCAACCACTAGGGATTGCCTTACAAACTTCGGAAGTGCTTATTATCACCACGAGTATTCATCCCCCAACCCCCTTAAAGGGGAACGCAATGCGTGGGAATTACATCGTTTCCGTTAGATCCTATAAAACGAAATTTTGGCACCACTCACATAAAGACAGCTTCTGCAGAGAGGCGAAGGTGTTCTATCTACGGTAACAAAAAGCCCTCCTGTTTATGGCCAACTTTCTTCAAAGCAGGCCATAAACAGGAGGGCTTTTTTTCTAGACAGTTTTTAGAACGGATACCCAATGGCCAGGTTCAGCACCCCAGCCCCGAAGAGGCCAGATTTAGGCCGACCGCCGTTAGGGTAAGTGGGATCACGGAGCGGATACGCCAAGTCAACGCGAATCACGAAGAACTGCACGTCTATTCGCATACCGGCACCGGCGCCAATGGCCAGTTGGTTTATGAAATTACCGCTGAACTTTCCGCCCGGGCGGGTAGGGTCTTCATTCACGAGCCAGATATTACCGGCATCCACAAAGAACGCGCCTTTCAGATAGGGGTCTAGCAGCGGGAATCGGAACTCGGCATTTCCTTCCAGCCTGATGTCACCAGTTTGGTCAAAATAGGAGAAGCTTTGGGAGACTTCGTTGCCGGGTTCCTGCAAGGCTTGAGGATTGTAGAGACCCGGACCAAGGCTACGTGCCGGAAATGCCCTGATGCTGTTAGGTCCACCAATACCATACTGCTTGATGTACGGCAGCACATTTGAGTTTCCGTAAGGCAAACCATAGCCTCCCAGAAGGCGGGTAGCCAGCACCAGTTTATCTGTGATGTTGAAGTAGTAGCGAGTTTCCAAATCGAACTTAGCGTATTGTGAAAGCGCCTGTCCGCGGAAGGTGTTAGGGAACTCCGGATCTGCGGGACGTTGGTTCTTCACTCTGTAGAAAAGGCCCCATAAACCGCCCGAGAAATCCAGCCCGGGGCTGATGTAGAACTGGTGTTTTCGTCCTTCAATGCCCTGGGTGTTGAACACCAACCGGTAATTTCCCCCAATGATTAACTGCTGGTCAAAAGCCCGGGCCAGGAACGGACGTTGAGCCAGTTCTTTCTGAAAAGCAGGGGTGGGGTTGAGCAACCGGGAGTATTGTACCTGTACCGGGTTTATCTGAAATTCAGTGGTAGCGTACTGCCGCCAGGAGTAACCGTACTCAAAGTTGAAGGAGTTCTGTTGAAAGAATTCCTGCCGGTTGATGAACCGGAAGCCCAATCTGAACCGCGTTCTGGGCTGATACATACTGCTGGCAATCCTAATGTTGAACGGCGAGATGATGCGAGGCACGTGCATCTCCGCATCTGCCCCCACCTCCATGGAGGTTAAGCCGGAGCGGGCACTGTCGCCGCTGATCTGCGACTCAAAGGAGCCTACCAGGTTAATGAGCAGTAACTCGGCCCCACGCAAGGCATTCCGGTTCCGGAAACTGACCGTGATCCCCGGCCCGGCGTATCCGTTTGATTTCTGCACCGTTTGGATCTCTGCCCGCAACGATTTCTTTTTGGCCTGAGTCAGGAGAATGTCCGCGTTCAGGCGTCCGTCTAAACCAATGGAATCTAAGGGTGTGAAACGGACCTCGGCAAATTTGAACGTGCCCAGATCCATGAGACGGTTCACAGTCTGCAGGTGGCGTTTGCGGCTGTATAAATCACCATTTTCCACAAAGACTGCGTTCAAAATGGTTTTAGCTTTAAAGGTTTCCTCGTCTGGGTAGTACTTGTAATCTTTGAACTGCACGGGTGCCTCACTGTCGCCAATTGAATCGCCCAAAGAGAAGTCAGTGTAGATGCTTACCTGTTTGTAGCGGTAGGGAATCAGGGCTTTCTGAGGAGCCGTGTCTTTGAGGCGCACATAGATGTTAACCTTGTTGTTGAGGGTGCTGTCTACGTGGTAGATGAGGTAACTTTCATCAAAGAAGAAGAAGCCTTTCTCTTTTAGTACCTCGTTTACCCGCAGGCGCTCGGCAATGAGTTTTTCCAGATTGTAAGGGTCGTTCACCTTCAGGAGGCTTTGGGGCTCCGTTGCCCGAATGGCAATGGAAACGCTGTCATTCCCCTGCGGAAACTGAATCTGCTGAATGGTGTATTGTTTGCCCACGGTAGCACTGTAATGCACCATGGCCATTTTACGCTTGCTGGTAGTGTCAATGCTGTGCTCCAAGGTAGGAGAAAAGTACCCGTTGTTGTACAGGCGGTTGATCATGGCGGCCTGCACGCGGTCTGGGTGCGACTCGCTTAATAAAACCGGAGGCTCCCCCAGGCGGGTCTTGATCCAGTTGGCAATGCCTTTGCGCTCACGGTTGCCCCCCATGGCGTTGTAGATCCAGAGTTTGGGACGCATGCCCAGAAATGAAAGATTAGGCTGCGGCCGGATGGCGGCATTCAGCTCTGGTTCTAGGGCTTTAGCATCGGTCTCAGGATAAGGAGAGGTCACTTTGATGTCACCGCCAATGTAGAGGTAGTCGCCCTGGGGCACACTTTTGGTGCTGCTGCAACCGGCCAGTGTTGCTAACAGCACCACCAAAAGCAGGCTTCGGAAGTAAGAAGTTCTTAAAAAGGTCACGTGTATAGAAAGCGCTGTCATTATTTTGCTTTGCCAGTGTTTTTGAAGAGGTCTGCGAGGCTGTCATACTCCCGCACAAATAGAAGGGAGATACCAGTGCGTTGCAACTGGCCGTCCAGGAACCCTTCATACGCATTGTTCCGGAAGGCCCGCAACCGCAGACGTCCGTCTTTGGTCACCGAGTACTCCACCGATACGTCACCGGCAAACCCGCTGGCGTTGCTATTGTTCCCGGAGTTACCCTGGTCATTGCCACCCCCCAACGGGATGTCTGTTCCGAAGGTGACGGTCAATCGGTCGTTGAGCAGTTGCCGCTGCATGGCTACGTTTAAATCTGTGCGGCTCTGGGCATCACCGGACGAATAGTCTTCATAGGAGTTCAAGCCTAATTCCAGACCCAAACCGCCCAGGTACTGGCCAGTAAGGGCATTTAGTTGGTCAGAGAGTACTTTGCTGGCACTACCGCGCAAGGCACTGTTAATGCCACCTCCGCCAGACGACGCCAATGGATCCTGCGCCATGAAGCGGCCCAGCACCAGCAGCGAGAAAACCTGTTTGGTGCGCTCAGATTCCTGCGTAGGCTGGCTTAGTTGCTGTAAACGGGCATCTACCTCTTCTACCATGCCTCCCCTTGCTTTTTCATCTAACTCAATGTTGAAAGAGATAGCCGGGTTCATGATCTCGCCTTTCATGTTCAGGCGAACATCAAATGGCATCTTTTGACGGTATTGGCCGGCGGTTCCGGCATCTAAACCGGCAGTCTGGCTCTGGATGAGTTCCAGCGGGGCTGCGTCTACGTTGTAGATGGCCGTGATATTAGCATCGGCATCCAGCATGTCACCCGTCCACACAATGTAGCTGGCAGGGTCTATCTCAAATTCGCGGCTCACCAGTTCATACAGGCTCATGGCGTAGCGGCCTTCGGTTACGTCATAACGACCAGATAAGGTGATGTTTTCAGTGACATCATAACCTACATTCAAGTTCGCCTCGCCTCTGATGGTGAGGTTGTCACCAGCCTCAGGATCTACGATCACGGTAATAGGAGTTTCATCTGTTAAGGTCAGGGTCATGGTCATTTCAATCCCCTGCACCTCGGCGTCTAGCGTGTCTATTTGCTTTTGGCGGTTAATGCGTCGGTTACGGGTACTGTCCACGTCCACAAAGACCACAATGCCCTCTCGGTTCACGCCCGCTTCTTCCTGCGGCATCACGTAGGTCAGGTTGGAGTTAGGCGCTACGGTTACGTTGGTGTTAATGATAGGCACGTTCAGGTCTCCGGTAATGCGGGTGTCACTATCCAGGAATACCCGGCCGTAATACAGCTCATTGTCAGCGGCGGTACTGTTCATCACCATGAAGTCTTCGGTAGTGGCGCGCAAATCAAACCGGTAGTCAATGAAGTTGGAAGTAAGAATGGCTCCGTTTACGGTGGCGCGGTTGTTCAGGGAGTCAAGCATGACAAAGTCGTTGAACTGGATGCCCTGGTTGTTCACGGCCAGGCGCTCATCTGGTACCCGGAAGGTGGAATTGAGCATGGCCAGGTTGAAGGTGGCATTCTGAAACTGCAGGTCGCCCGCCATAGTAGGAGCATCTGCCGTTCCTCTGATGGCCACTTGGCCCAACAGATTTCCGCCCAGGTTTTTCACCATACCGGCCGTGAAAGGCTGAAGACTGGCCAGGTTCAATTGCCCCATGTCCAGGTCAAAGGAAATAGGTTTACCCTCAGTGGTGAGGTAATAGCCCGCCAACGTAACGTCATTGCCTAAGCCGGTAAGACGGGCAGTCATGTTGTAACGGTTAGTGGTGGGGTTGCTGGCTTGCAGGGAAAGATCCCCTACCGGGAACGTCTGGTACTCTAAACCAGTCAGGGCCATGTCTGCGGTAAAGCTCATGTTGCCTGAAATGTCATTCACGGTGGCTTGTCCGTTCAGGGTACCGGCCATTAGGCTGTCATCCTGCAAAATGGCACGGGCAAGATAACCTAAGTCTACATCAGTCAGGTTGACGTTGAGCGGCGAATTCTGAGCCGTTGGGTTCTGGCTTTGCAGCGCAATCGCCATAGGCCCATTGGATAAGCGCAGGTTGTTCGCTACCACTGCTCCATTGTTGGTGTAGTACCGCACAAAGTTGTCAGGTGCAACGGTCCAGGCATCGCGGTTAATGAGCAGGTCTGGGGCTACGTTCACTTCAAACCCGTTTCTGATTTGCCGGAGCAATACGCCAATGGCTGATTCTTCCTCGCCGGCTTCGCTTTCATTTGCTGCCCGAAGGGCTACCGTGTTATTCTGTACACTTCCGTCCAGTGCAATGTTGTTCACCCTAAACGTAGTGTCTTGACGGATACGCTCTGCGTGTACGTTGTAGTTTAGCTGGTTAGGGTCTGAGGAAACGTTCAGGGCTATAGAGTCTAACCGCGTGCCACTGTACCTAACGCGGGGTACCCTGGCCACCATCTCCAGGTTAGCGGTTTGGCTGTTGTAATTCCCATAAAGCGTATCTAAGCTCAACCGGTCAAGCCCGGGTACGAAGGCCTGGAAAATGCGTGGCTTGTGCAGCGCCATGTTAAAGCTGAACTGCCGGGGCCGGGTACTAGGTTTATACCCACCGTTGCCCAGGTCATAGTACCGGCTGATGTGGTTCATCAGCTCGGGCCCGATGTCTCCTAACCCAATGTTCCCATTCAGGTTGGCGGTGATCACGTCAGACAAGACCCGCAATTCGGTTCTGTTGGTTTGTTGCGTCAGATACACCGCCAGCGAATCAAACTTGAGTGGACGGTTGTTGCTGGTAAGGGCGGCGTCACGGGCAATGATAGAACCGTTCAGGCTGTTGGCATCACCGCCGCGTAAGTCCGCAATGATATCACCGCGTAACCGGAGGTCTTCAGAATACAGCTTCAAGGCTTGGAAGTCTACAGCGCGCAGGTTCGCGTTCATAGCGATAGCCGGTTGCGCTCCCCGCAGGTTCACTGTACCGTTCAGCGCGAAATCCAGATTCTCGTCCTTGGTGCTGTTGGCTTTGATGACGTAGCGGTTGCGGTTGGCGTCCACGTCAAAGGTAATGTCACGGTAATTATAGCCGCCGTATTCAAACCCTTGCACCGTACCGTCAATGTTGGCCACCATGGTCTCGGGAGTAATACCAGTACCGTTAATGTTGGCTACCAGTGAGGCGCGCCCCAACGTTTTATCATTCATCAGGCGGCCCAGGTCAAAGCGCATAAGGCGCACGTTGCCTTTGATGCGTTCCTGCCCTGCGGTTCTGCCCGGTGTCATGTCAATCTTCGCAATCGCGTTCCCGAAAGTAGTCCGGATGGTGGCATCTACGTCAAAAGCGGTCATGGTGCCGCTGAACGAACCTTGCACATCCATAGACGGTGGCAGGGTGATGTTGGCTGGTAACGTACCTGCCGGAAGCAAAGAGTTTACATCGGCGGCAGTGGTATGGAACCGGTTGATCTGTAGGTTGGCTGCCAAATTATCTGGGTTAGGCAAGCCCCTGATCCGGCCATTCAAAGCCAGTTCGGTATTGCGCCATCCGCTCACCCGCACGTTGCTCAACAGCAGGTTGTCCATGCGGCCATTTACTACGCCGCTTAAACGCACCGTCTGGTTCAGGTTTCCGGCTAATGGTGGTTGGTTTACTAAGGTAGGTTGTAGCAAGGCAATGTCCCGGAACCCGATGTAGGTGTTCTGTAGGTCAGCAGACAAGGTCAGTTTGCTTAGGTCATCCGCTGCAGTCTCCAATGATGGGTATCCTACTTTAAGGCGGCGTGCAATGCGGCTGTGGCCTGTTTCCAGCACCAAATCTGATAATTCGGTCTGAACGGAGTCAAACAAAATACCGGCGGTAAACTGCTTTACCTCAAACCCGCTTTTCTCCTGGAAGGTAAGTTGCTCCAGTTGGGCAGTGGTGCGGTTGGTGCTGTAGTAAAGATCCGTTAGTTGAATGTTCAAGTTGCGGGCCATGAGGTGGTTGTAGTCCATGCCTCTGGCTTGCTTTGGCGCATCATAGTTGTCAAAGGCGGCGTCTACCTCGGTAACGTTCAGCTTGTCCAGGGTAAACACCCAGTTCACTGGTTCACCGGTGGTTTTGGAAACCGATTCCTCAATGGCTTCCAGCGCCTCTTTGGGGTTCACCACGCGGTACTCGGCGGGCATCTCCGCGTTCTGCGAGTAGGCGAGGGTACTGTTGTGCAGCTCCAGGTTGCTCAAATCAATGCGTGAATTGATGAGGTCAATCTTGTCTGAAGCCATTCTGGCCTGACCCAGGTTCAGGTCTATGTATTGCTTGGCCACGCCGTTTCGGTACTTCAGCTTCACTCTGTCCAAGGCCACAGTCTTTAACCCAAACTGCATGGTCATGGGCTCAGATTCGCCTTCGGGTGGAACTTTGGTCTGAACCATGTCCACGTAGGTGTCGCGCAGGGTGATATCTCCAATGCGGTAGATTTCCTTGGTGAGGTCCAGTTCGTCCATCTCCACGTTGAAGTTTCCTATGCGGGTGCGCACGTTCTGGCCGTTCACCTCATCGCGGTAGGTGAGAAAGATGTTCTTGAAGCTAAGGGTGCCTATATCATAGACAAAACCGGCACTAGTGGTGTCGGTGGCGGTGGTGTCTGCGGGCGAGGCGAAGGCCTCCAGGATGTAGTCAAAGTTAGAGGCGCTGTCGGGCAGGGTGCGGAAGATGTGGGCGGTGGCGTTCTCTAGTTCCAGTGACTTGAGGGCCACTTTGGATTTAAGGATGCCCAGGATGTCAAGGTTGGCGGCCAGGCGCTGGGAGTACCAGAGCGTGTCACCTTTCTGGTCTTCCAGGTACACGTCTTCCAGAAGAATGTCCTTCCGGAAATCGCTGCGGAACTTCCCTATTCTGACCTCAGTGCCTATTTTATTCTGCAGGTAATTCTCAGCTTTGCTGGCGGCAAAGTCCTGCACCTTGGGGATCTGCAGTGCCACCAACAGGAGCACTACTAACACCAGCACACCTCCTATAATCCAGAGGAGAACAGCCAATGTTTTAAGCGTATATCTTTTTACAGTATGGGTAGACAAAACGTATAAGGTAGCAATATTAGGAGATGCTACTTGTACTCCAGTTATATAGGTGTGGTTACATATAGAGTGGTTAAAGAATAGGATTAAACCAGTTTTTAAGCACTTTTTTTGAAAATCGGCCCTAAAAACGACTCCTTTTCTTTTGCCTGAGGAGGGATGCCAGGTTTGCTAATTCTAAAAGGCCCCACTCTTGCTCTGCACTTGCGTATGATCAAAGAAAAGCACTTATTGATGAGTGAGACACCTACCCCTTCAACCAACCCTGTTAACAGCGCCTTAAACCACGAACGCCGGCAACTCCTTCGCCGGATTCAGCATGCCCTGGAAGGTCCCATGATCTTTCTTGGCTTTGTGTGGCTGGTGTTGCTGGTGGTGGAATTGATCTGGGGATTAGGACCGGTGCTGCAGATGATCAACTACGTCATCTGGATTCTCTTCATCCTGGACTTCGTTCTCCGCTTCACCCTGGCCCCCGAAAAGCTTCCTTTCCTCAAATCAAATTGGTTGACTGCTATCTCATTGGTGGTGCCTGCCCTGCGGGTTTTCCGGATTACGCGGTTTGTGCGGCTCTTCAGAACCGTACGGGCTGTACGGGGCATCCGGTTGGTGCGGGTATTGAGCTCCCTGAACCGGGGTATGAAAAGCCTGGGTGCCACCATGGGAAGGCGGGGCTTTGGCTATATGCTGGCCTTGTCGTTAGCCGTTTTGTTTTCCGGAGCAGCCGGAATGTATACATTTGAGAACCAGGTGAAAGGAGGCCTTGCTTCCTATGGCGAAGCCCTGTGGTGGACGGCCATGATCCTGATTTCCTTGGGCAGCGAGTACTGGCCCCAAACCCCCGAAGGGCGTGCCCTTTGTTTTGTGCTGGCCCTCTACGGTTTTGCTGTTTTTGGATATTTTACCGCCTTACTTGCCAGCTTCTTCCTTGACCGCGATGCCGCCAGCGAAGACTCTGACATTGCCGGAGCCAAGCAGATTGACCAGTTACACCTGGAAGTGAAACTCCTGCGAGAAGAACTTCAGGCCGTACTCGCCTTGCAGCAGAATAGTCTTAGGGATATGCCAGGAAAGCGCGATGGTGATCTGGGGAATGACAGGGAAGAAGGGTAGTTTTGCCGGTCTTCAGCAGAGACACTCGTAGGACCTCCGGACACTACGAGGTCTTTTGAGGTAGTGGTATTGCAGCTTTGAAGTATTATCTAGATTTGTCATCTAGTATACCTTTGGGGCTGGCGCCCCACTGATTTGTAAACTTCAGATCATGGTAGGTCCAAGTTGAAAACAGCCTTTGCTACTTTCTCAAATTCCAGTCTTCCCATCGAGCGCCTCGCTTTTGGCCATAGATAGACAGAAGCTAAGAGGAATAGACAGCCCAGGCCGAAAGGGCAGTGCGAGAGGGGAAGACGGGGCCTCGTGGCCGTGAGCGCACGGAGGGAAGCAATGCAACTACCCAGCATAAGGGCTCCGAAACAAGCCTCCGCTACGCCAGCAAAGACAAACTGCATGCACAAAAAAGCAGCTAGGAAACCCTGTTACCTCTCCCCACAGCTCTGATCATTATGAACAAGCCGACGAACATCAAACCCTAATTCCTGAGCCTTTTGAGATAAACGGGCGTAAATCACAGGATCTAACTGCGGTTTGCGGGCGAGAATCCAGAGGAAGTTGCGGTCTGGCGAACCCACCAAGGCGTGGGAATAATCATCGGCAAGGTCCAGAATCCAGTAATCACCCCGGAAAGGCCAGAAGAACTGCACCCGTAACTTGGCGTTGTTGCTGCCCTCCACCGGGAAAGCCTTGCCTACGGCTCCATCCAGTTTGCCATTAGCGCTGCCTTTGCGGCAGGAGTTGCGCACTTCCACGTAGTCTTCCTTGGGAACGTACTCCGCCGTGGTGCAATGGCAGCCTTTCTCAAAACGGTTGGGGATCAGGGAAATCTCGTACCACTTGCCGGCATAGCGCTGCAGGTCTACCGAGGAGACCGTAGGCAGAGGAGCAGGTGTGGGTTGAAAGACCAGGTATGCGGCACCTAACACCAGCAGACCAATGCCAAGGCTAGCAAAAACAAGAGATTTTTTCATGACAGAGCAAATAAGAAGCCATTGCTCCCGCTACCCGGTACCTCTGCAGGAAAACCACAGATGGGAAGCGAAGCAATGGCTTTTATCCGTCGCTGTTTAGTAGAGGGGCTTGCGCATCTGGTAGTGCTGCACTTCTCCGAAGAGTAAGTGGGAAGGGAACTCTTCTGTAAACCCGTTCCGCTTGTAAAAGTTTCTGGCGTACTCGCGGGCCTGTACAATCAATTCCTTGGCACCCAGCCGGCGGGCTTCTTCTTCTACCGCCTGCAAAAGCCGGCGACCTACCTGCTTGTTCTGGTATTTAGGACCTACCGCCAGGAAGCGAAGCTGGGCTTCGGTATCGGTTTCAAGGTGCACGCGGCACCCACCCATAATCTCACCCGTGTCTTCATCAATCGCCATCAAATGCGTGGCCTCATTGTCGTCTTCCATACGCTCGCTGCCAATGGGCTGGTGCCAGGGCTTGCGTAACATTTCATAACGTAAACGGTAATACTGCTCAAACTCGTGAAAGCTGGAGGGCTGAATAATTTGCATGACTGCGTTTTTAAGCACTTTTCACTAAAATTTTGCTAAACTAGTAACTTTGTACGGCTTCCGGCAATAAAACTATTCAAATACACTTCATTTCATTTAAAACTTCTGTTATGCCCTCATTTGATATTGTGAGCAAGGTGGACCCGCAAACGCTGGAAAATGCCATGAACACCGTGAAAAAAGAAATCCAGACCCGCTTTGACTTCAGAGACACCAAAGGAAGCGTGGAGCTGGACAAGAAAACTAACATTGTGCACATTGTCACCGAGAACGACATGCGCCTGCGCCAGATTGAGGACATCATCCTGAGCAAGATTGTAAAGCAGCAAATAGACGCCACCGCCCTTGACTTCAGCAATGACGCGGTTCCCAGCGGAGCCATGATCAAGAAAGATGTAAAAGTGCGCGCTGGCATTGACAAGGAAGACGCCAAAAAGATTGTAAAGCTGATCAAAGACAGCAAGCTGAAAGTGACGCCTGCCATCATGGACGACCAGGTGCGCGTAACCGCGAAAAAGATTGACGATTTACAGGACGTGATTGCGATGCTGCGCCGGGCTGAGCTGGGTATTCCGTTGCAGTTTGTGAACATGAAGTCCTGATCTACCCTTTCCGTAGTAATACCTAAAATTGAGGGATTCTGGTGGGGTGCTTAACCCAGTTCTTTCGCCTGCGTTTAAATCCCTAACTTTCCAACCTTTACGCACTACCTGACCTAAAATAGAACTATGTTTGACGTATTTACCAGTCCAGATGTCTGGCTAAGTCTTCTCACCCTTACCTTCATGGAGGTGGTGCTGGGGATTGACAATATTGTGTTTATTTCCATTGTGGTGGGGCGCCTGCCCAAAGAACAACAGGGCAAAGGCCGTACCATTGGCCTCATGCTGGCGCTGGTGTTCCGGATTATCCTGTTGATGTTCATAGGCACAATTGTAGGGGCCAAGGAGCCGATTTTCACCTGGGACCTGTTCTGGATGGATGAGCCGTTTGCCGTTTCCTGGCGGGATATTATTCTCTTTGGCGGGGGCTTGTTCCTGCTGGCCAAGAGTACCACCGAGATACACAACAAGCTGGAGGGCGAGGAAGAGAGCCATGCCGCTATCAAAGGCGGTACCGCCACCATGGGCAAGACGCTTGTGCAGATCATCATGGTAGACATTGTCTTCTCCTTTGACTCCATCCTCACCGCTGTGGGCTTGGTAGACGAGATCATTGTGATGGTGATAGCGGTGATCATCTCCATGGGGATCATGCTGGCCTTCGCCAAGGCCGTGAGTGATTTTGTGAATGACCGCCCTACTGTGAAGATGCTGGCGTTGTCTTTCCTGATACTCATTGGCGTGATGCTGGTGGCCGAGGCATTCCACGTGCACATTCCTAAGGGCTACATTTACTTCGCTATGTTCTTCTCTCTGGTGGTGGAAATGCTCAACTCCAAACTCCGGAAAGACATCGCACCAGTTAAGCTTCGGCAAAGCGAAATCAGGGACACAGATGGCAACCCCGAGACCCTGATGTAAAAGGCGTTTAATCAATGAGCAGTGCCAAGAGCGGAAACGGTAAAACGGTTTCCGCTCTTGGCGTTTATGGGGTTTTCCGTTGCAAAAGCAGGTGTACGTTTTAAGCTGGTTTTCTGGAAAAAAGGCTCTAAATCGGCTTGGCCAGGAAAGTACTTATTTTAGCATTTTATACTCTTTCCTGTCCATTTCTGCCGTTTTTTTCCTCTATGCCAAACACAAGATTGCTTTTGCAGAATTTTAAGTTTATTATTAAAATGCGATTTTGTTACTACTCTTTCAACAAGGGGCAAAGGAACGGTGAAGCAGTTGTCATTCCTTCAATTTTAGCCTGAAAGAACAGAGCGCAAAACCCTACATACCTATCAAGCAAACAACCTTCTTTATGGCTAATAATACCTACGATGCCATTGTCATTGGATCTGGGATTTCTGGTGGCTGGGCCGCCAAAGAATTAACGGGAAAAGGACTTAAAACCATCCTGCTGGAGCGGGGCCGAAACATAGAACACGTCAAGGATTATGTGAACGCCAACAAGCATCCCTGGGAGCTGCCCCACCGGGGTGGTAAAACCCAGGAAATGATTGAGAATTATCCGGTGCTCAAACGTGATTACACCCTCAATGAAGCCAACCTGGACTATTGGGTAAACGAAAAGGAAAGCCCGTACATTGAAAGCAAACGGTTTGACTGGTACCGGGGCTACCACGTAGGAGGCCGCTCACTTATGTGGGGCCGCCAAAGTTACCGCCTAAGTGACCTTGATTTTGAAGCGAATGCCAAAGACGGCATTGCCGTGGACTGGCCCATCCGGTACAAAGACCTGGCGCCTTGGTACAGCTACGTAGAAAAGTTCGCGGGCATTAGTGGCTCCAAGGAGAACATCCAGCACTTGCCAGACGGTGAGTTCCTGCCACCCATGGACCTGAACTGCGTGGAAAAAGACGTGGCCGCTCGCCTCAAAACCCATTACAAAGGAAATCGCCACCTGATCATCGGCCGCACGGCTAACCTGACGGCCGCTCATAACAACCGCACCAATTGCCAGTACCGCAACAAATGCTGGCTGGGTTGTCCTTTTGGGGCGTACTTCAGCACGCAATCGGCTACGTTGCCTGCGGCTATGGCTACCGGTAACTTAACGCTTCGTCCGCATTCTATTGTGACCAAAATCCTGTACGACAAGGATACCAAGAAAGCCAGAGGGGTGGAAGTACTGGATGCCGAGACGAACCAGACCTATGAGTACTTAGCCAAAGTGGTGTTCCTGAATGCCTCCACACTTAATTCTACCTGGGTCCTGATGAACTCCGCGACCGATGTGTGGGAAGGCGGTCTGGGTAGCAGCAGCGGCCAGTTAGGCCATAACCTCATGGACCACCACTTCCGGGCCGGGGCCAAAGGCGACGTGGAAGGCTACGAAGACAAATACTACTATGGCCGCCGGCCGAACGGGATCTACATTCCTAGATTCCGGAACGTGAACGGCGACCAGCGCGACTACATCCGGGGTTTTGGGTACCAGGGGAGCGCCAGCCGTACCGGTTGGGGCCGTGAGATTGCGGAGATGGGCATTGGCGCTGATCTGAAAGAAGCCATGTGCGAGCCCGGTGCCTGGACCATGGGCATCAACGGTTTCGGGGAGACGCTGCCGTACCACGAGAATATGGTAAAGCTGTCTAAAGAAAAGAAAGACAAATGGGGCCTTCCGGTGCTGGATATTTCCTGCGAGTTAAAGGAAAACGAGCTCAAAATGCGCAAAGACATGGCCAATGACGCCAAAGAGATGCTGGAGATTGCGGGCCTGAAGAACGTGGAAACCTACGACGCTGGGTACGCCATGGGTCAGGGAATCCATGAGATGGGAACCGCCCGCATGGGAAGAGACCCTAAATCCTCGGTTCTGAACCAATACAACCAGGTGTGGGACGCGCCTAACGTGTACGTTACTGATGGCGCCGCCATGACCTCGGCAGGTTGCCAGAACCCATCCCTGACCTACATGGCCATGACCGCCCGCGCGGTTGACCATGCTGTAAGTGAGTTGAAGAAAATGAACATCTGATTTCCTCTAGCTAACCCTCATGGCCGAAGAAGAAAACAAGTCTGCCCCGCTGGACAGCACCAGAAGACAGTTCCTGAAAACCGGAGCCTTGGCAGCCGCTGGATTCATGATTGTGCCCCGCTACGTGCTGGGGGGCAAAGGCTACACCGCGCCCAGTGACCGGCTACGAATAGCTGCTGTGGGTGTGGGCGGAAAAGGCGAAAGTGACATCAAAAGCTTCTATGACAGCGGCAAAGCCGATATTGCTTTCCTCTGCGACGTAGACGATACCCGAGCAGCTAACTCCCGCCAACGATTTCCCAAAGCCAAGTACTACAAAGACTGGCGCGAACTGTTCGACAAGGAAGCCAAGAACTTTGATGCTGTCTCCGTTTCTACGCCGGACCATAACCATGCCGTGACTACCTTGGCGGCCATGCAGTTGGGCAAGCACGTGTATGTGCAGAAACCGCTCACGCATGACATCTACGAGGCCCGCATGCTCACTGATGCCGCCAAGCGCTACAAAGTAGTGACCCAAATGGGAAACCAGGGTGCCTCGGGCGATGGCGTGCGCCAACTGCGTGAGTGGTATGATTCAGGAGCCATTGGGAAAGTGCACACCATTTATAGTTGGACCAACCGTCCGGTCTGGCCGCAGGGCATTCAATGGCCCGCCACCAAAGCCGACGTGCCTCAAGGACTGGATTGGGACTTGTGGCTAGGTACTGCGCCTTATAAAGAGTACGTGAACAAACTGGTGCCCTTCAACTGGCGCGGCTGGTGGGATTACGGCACCGGTGCCTTGGGTGACATGGGCTGTCATTTGATAGAAGCCCCGTTCAGAGTACTAGACTTAACCTACGCCACCGATGTACAGGCCAGCGTAGGCAGCGTGTATGTAGACGAGTTTAAACGCGGCTACTTCCCGGAAAGCTGCCCACCGTCCAGCCATGTGACCTTGACGTTCCCGAAGACCGAGAAAACCAAAGGTACGGTGACTTTACATTGGATGGATGGCGGTATCCAACCCGAGCGTCCTGAGGAACTTGGCCCAAATGAGTTGTTTGGCGATGGTGGCAACGGAACGCTTTTCGTGGGTACTAAAGGCAAGATGATGTGCAGCACCTACGGGGCAGACCCGCGCCTGCTGCCTACTTCCCGCACCTATAAAGTAAAACCAAAGCACCAAAAAGTAAAACCAAAGCACCAACTAGCCAGAGTACCCGGCGGTGCCGACGGGCATTATGCCCAGTGGGTAGAAGCCTGTCTGGCCGGATACGGAAAAATGGAAGTAAGCTCTCCATTTGAGATTGCCGGCCCGCTCACCGAGGCATTGCTCATGGCCAACCTCGCCATCAGGGGCGTAGATGTGCGCAAGCCTAAAGCAGACGGAACTGGATTTGATTACCCCGGCCGTGGTGTGAAGCTGCTCTGGGACAACCAGAACATGCGCGTCACCAACTTTGACGAGGTCAACCAGTTTGTGAAACGGGAGTACCGCGCCGGCTGGACGTTGGGTGCTTGAGGGGTAATGTTAATGCTTGCTAACAATTGAAGATTAGTTGTTGAAATATAAAACTATACGAATATTTAAATAATCAATAATGAATTACTGGCTCCATAGAATTTCACATTTAGCTGAACTTTCATACCCATTGCTAGAGAAAGGGTATTTGACAATAGGGTTTTCAGACCTTATTAATCATGAGTTAATTGATAAGGTTTTAGAAGATGATTGGGATTACTTTAACTCTCAATTTCAAAAAGTTTGGAACAATGTGCCACGAACAAGACACAATCTTTGGAACTTTTTGAAATTTCAAAAGGGAGACTTAGTGATTGTGCCAAGTTGGGGAACATTTTTTATTTGTGAAATAGTAGATGATCGGCCTTTCTTAATCGGAGAAACCTTTTCAGAAGATCTTAAGTCTTGGGGAAATAAAAATGTAACTACCAATGGTGTTCACCTTTTGAAGGAAGATGGGAAAGCTTATGATTTAGGTTTTGCCAGAAAAGTTAATGTACTCTACAGGGATGTCTCAAGGGATAAATTTGCAGATGCAAAACTTACAGCAAGGATGAAAATTAGGCAAACAAATGCTCAAATCAATGATTTAAAGACGAGTATTGAGACGAGTATAGAGAACTATAAAGTTGATAAACCTATACATCTGCATTCAATCATAATTGACAAGACAGCTTCTCTTGTTTTAGATTCAATTCAAAATGAACTGAACCCAGATAAATTTGAGAAATTAGTTAAAACATATTTTAAAACAATTGGAGCAAATGAAGTTTCTATCCCAGCTAAAAATGAGAGTGGGAAGGAAGGCGATGCTGATATTGTAGCTGTATTTGAAAGTATCAAGTTGATAATTTATACCCAAGCAAAATTTCAAAAGGGCCAAATCAGTGAATGGGGAACAAATCAAGTTCTAGAATATAGAACGAAAAAAGAAAGCATAGATGATGGGTATAATAAAATTGCTTGGGTAATTACCACAGCAAATACATTCAATGAAAATGCGGAAAATCTAGCGAAACAGAATGAGATACAACTAGTAAATGGCATTGAGTTTTCAAAAATGCTGTTAAATGCAGGTGTTACCATGCTAAATACCAGCTTTTAAGAAACTTAACAGAGGATACCAGCCAAAAAGCATCAATCACTTTTTAACAAGAACTTATTAAAGTTTCGAATAGGAGTTCAAAGACCTTTACCCTTATGAATAGAAGAGACGCAATTGCCGCTATTGGTTGGATAATGGGTGGTACCATGATTGGTGCTGAGTTCCTGGTTTCCTGTACCAACAGCTCTCCCAAAGTCAATAAGTTGTTTGATCAGGATCAGGTAACTTTCTTAGACGAGGTAGGGGAGACCATCATTCCTACTACGGATAGCCCCGGTGCGAAAGCCGCTAAGATAGGTGCCTTCATGGCCACCATGGTGCAGGACTGCTATACCCCCGAAGACCAGAAAATCTTCCTGAAAGGCATCTCCCAACTAGATGACGCCAGCAAAAAGAAGTTCGATAAAAAGTTTCTGGAAGCAACTGCCCAGGAGCGCACGGCCCTGCTGAACCAACTGGATAAAGACCAAAAAAACCACCAGGTAAACAAAAAAGAAGATGCCCCCAACCATTACTTCAGAATGATGAAGGAGTTGACCATGTTGGGTTACTTTACTTCTGAAGTAGGCGCTACGCAGGCGCTTCGCTACCTTCCGGTGCCGGGCCGTTATGAGGGGTGCATGCCGTACAAAAAAGGAGAGAAAGCCTGGGCTATCACTTAAGAATAGCTCTTCTGAGACAAGGTCTACTTGCCAAAAGAGCCTTCTTTCTGAGAAATGGCTTTGTTGCCTTGCCAGCTTGGACCAACTTTTTAGAAGAGAATCCAGATATTATTCCATATTTAAGCAGTTTTTCGGGAAATGGGCTCTAAATGCAAGTGACTTCTTTGAAGGCAAAGTCGGGATCTAAAACCAAGTTTACTTTATGGAGGCCTTATCAAATGCCTGTTGCCCAATTCAGCAACCAAACCTAAATCAATAGAATTACGCGTACCCACTATGAAAAAAGTTTTCCTCCTTTTAAGCTGCTGCGCTTTTATGGCAGCTTGTAACAGCAATTCAACCACCAATGAAGGTGCCGTAGAAAGTTCAAGTGCTGATTCATCGTCGGCAGCAAACATGAGTGCCGCCACCCGGCAATCAGACGCAGATACTAGCAGCATGAACATCGGAACCGACCGTACCGCCGGCACTGGTGTCAGCCCCCATGCAGAAGGCGAAAAGTTGATTGCCAGTTCAGATTGCATGGGTTGCCACAGAATAGATACGAAATTAGTAGGCCCGGCATACCAGGCAGTGGCTGATAAATATGAGAACAACGAAAAAGATGCTGAGTACTTGGCCGGAAAAATCATCAAAGGAGGTGGCGGCGTTTGGGGACAAATGGCCATGACTCCGCATCCCAACCTGAGCGAAGACGAAGCCAAAAAAATGGCCCAGTACATTCTTTCCCTGAAGAAATAAGGAAAGGCGATGGCTCTCCGGCACATATTCCCGCTACTCGCACTAACTGCTTTTTGCGCTTGTACGTCTACTTCCAAAGATTCTACCATGGCAAACCCTCAATCTACAAGGACCTCTACAGAGGCTGCGTTTAAGCCCTTGTTTGACGGAAAGACCACTAAAGGCTGGCACACTTACGGGCAAGCCGAAGTAGGCAAAGCCTGGAAAGTAGAAGACGGTACCCTGCACCTGGATGCCGGCAACAAGCAGAACTGGCAAACCGGTGACGGCGGAGATATTGTGACGGAAGAGAGCTTTGACAACTTCCACCTGAAGCTGGACTGGAAAATAGCCACCAACGGTAACAGCGGAATCATCTTGTTTGTGCAGGATGATCCCGCCAAATACCCTAACACCTGGAGCACCGGCCCTGAGGTGCAGGTCCTGGACAATAACGGCCACCCCGATGCTAAAATCCACAAGCACCGCGCCGGTGATTTGTATGATCTGATTGCCAGCAGCCCTGAGACGGTAAAGCCCGCCGGCGAGTGGAATCAGGTGGAAATCATCAGCAACAAAGGCCGTCTGGAGATTATGCAGAATGGCGTGAAGGTGGTTTCCACTACCTTGTGGGACGATAACTGGAAAAAGATGGTAGCCGGAAGCAAGTTCAAAGACATGGCGGGCTTCGGGGCGTTTACTTCCGGGAAAATCGCTTTGCAAGACCACGGAGATAATGTCTGGTACCGGAACATCATGATCAAGCGGCTGTAAAATAGTTACCCTTCCGCAGAGCCTGCATCAGATTAAACCAGCTTAAGCTTACCCAACTTTTATGCCAGATAAAAACAGAAGAACCGCCATCAAAGGAATACTGGCCACTACGGCAGCCTTCACTACTACCGGGTCTTTGTCCTGTTTTGCCCAAAACGAGCAGAAAATGGGAACTGTCTATCAACTGAAAGGGAACATCAACCACTCAGTGTGCCGCTGGTGCTTCAATGATTTATCAGTAGAAGAACTGTGCGTGGCCGCGAAGGGAATGGGCATGAAAGGCATTGACCTGGTAGGACCCAAAGACTGGCCTGTTCTGAAGAAACATGGCCTGATTTCTACAATGTGCAACGGTGCTGAAATCAGCCTTACGGAAGGGTTTAATCATCCGCAGTACCATGCTACGCTGGTAAAAAATTATTCAGACATGATTCCATTGGTGTCCAAAGCCGGTTACACCAACCTGATTTGCTTCAGCGGGAACCGCAATGGCATGGATGATGAAACAGGTTTAAAGAACTCCGTGGAGGGTCTGAAGAAACTGTTGCCCTTGGCTGAAAAACACAAGGTAGTGCTGGTGATGGAGCTTTTGAACAGCAAAGTCAACCACAAAGACTATATGTGTGACCGCACCGCCTGGGGCGCCGAACTGGCCAAACGCCTGGGCTCTGAGAACTTCAAGCTGCTGTATGACATTTACCACATGCAGGTAGACGAAGGCAACGTGATTCAGACCATTAGAGACAATCACCAATACATTGCGCATTACCACACCGCTGGGGTACCAGGCCGTCATGAAATTGATGACACGCAGGAGCTCAATTATCCGGCCATCATGCGCGCCATTAAAGCCACTGGTTTCAAGGGCTTCGTGGCGCAGGAATTCATTCCAGAGGCCAAAGACAAACTTGCTTCCCTGAGAAAAGCCGTCCAGATCTGCGATGTCTGAAGCCTCTCTTTTCAATTAAACTTAACAAACGTTCACATACCTAAAACCAAATGAACAACAGAAGATCTTTTTTACAGAAGCTCGGTTTACTGTCAGCAGGGGTGGCCTTCGCGCCTACGCTGCTCACATCATGCGATTCTTCTAACCAGAACACCACTACCACCTCTACCGCTGAAGGGTCAGATACCAGCACCGCTACTACCGGAGATACGGGTCTTAGTGACATTGGCATTCAGCTCTATACCCTGCGGGAGCTTCTGCCTACCGATGTAAAAGGAGTTATTGGGAAAGTAGCGCAAGCCGGATACCAGGACGTGGAAACCTACGGGTATTCGGTTGACAAAGGGTACTGGGGCTTACAGCCTACGGCGTTCAAACAGCTGCTTACGGACAATAACCTGCTTTCTACCAGCGGGCACTATGAGTTTGGCCAGTACATGAAAGACGGCAACACTGACATTGTGAAGCGCTACATTGAGGCCGGAAACATTGTAGGTCACAAATACATTACTGTTCCTTATTTGGGCGAAGACCTGAGAAACAGCGCTGATGCGTATAAGAACATTGCGGAGAAAGTGAACAAGGCAGCCGAGTTGTGTAAAGACGCTGGGTTGAAGCTGGCCTACCACAACCATGATTTTGAGTTTAAGCAGTACGGTGACACCACTGGGTATGACATTCTGCTCAAGGAAACCGATCCTGGATTGGTGAGCTTTGAGGCAGATTTGTTCTGGATGGAAAAAGCAGGCCGTAAACCGGTAGACCTATTCAACCAGCACAAAGGCCGTTTTGTGATGTGGCACGTGAAAGACATGGACAAAAACTCCCCTGACCTGAACACCGAGATCGGCAGCGGCTCCATTGACTACAAGGCCATCTTCGCGCAAGCTAACTCTTCTGGTGTAGACCGCATCTTTGTGGAGCAGGAAAACTTCGCCGCCGGCATAGATCCTTTCCAAAGCATCAAACAAAGCCGCGACTACGTGAAAAACACGTTGATGGCTTAAGCCGTAAACAAGTCTAGTACAAGAAATGGCCTCTGTGGTCTTCTCTAAAAGAAGATGACAGAGGCCATTTCTTGTTTAAGCACTACATTTTCAAAAACAGGCATAAAAGAGAAGTGAAACAACTTATTGAAACAATCCTTATCTTCACAATTCCCAAACAATCAACTTACTAACCCTTTCATTATGAAGCAGTTTTTTACAGACCACCTAGCTGGCTGGAAGAAACCCGTATTGCTGCTTTGCACCTTGGGTCTGTTCATGGAACCTTCTATGGCCCAGAACGCCCCCGCCCCGGCAAAGAAAGACAGCCCCAAAAAAGAAGAGAAAAAAGACCTGCCGTTAGAAGCGGGCCGCATCATTGACATCAACACCAATGAAGGTTCCTGGCTCGCACTAGACGTGCACCCGGCGGGCGGACAAATCATCTTCAGCATGCTGGGCGATTTGTACCTGCTGCCCATGGCCGGTGGCAAAGCCGATCAGTTAACTGAAGGCATGGCTCTGGATGTGCAGCCGCGGTTCAGCCCAGACGGTAAATCCATCGTGTTCCTCTCAGACCGCGACGGAAACGACAACGTGTGGGTGATGGAACTGGCCACCAAAAAGACCCGCCAGATCAGCAAAAGCAAAAACGAAAATTTCCAGGCCGCTGAATGGACGCCTGATGGCGAGTACCTGGTCGTATCACAGGGGCGTCGTAACCTGAAACTGCACCTGTACCACAAAGACAGCGGTGGCGGTACGCAGTTGATCAAAACCCCTGAGACCCTGAAAACGGTGGAGCCGGCGTTTGGCAAAGACCCACGCTACATCTGGTACTCACGCCGCACCGGTGGCTGGAACTACAACGCGCAGTTGCCGCAGTACCAATTGGCCACGTTGGACCGCGAAACTGGCGAGACCGATACCCGCACCTCGCGCTACGGCTCGGCATTCTCGCCTACCTTGTCTCCAGACGGTACCCTGCTGGTGTACGGAACCCGCTACAACAATGAAACCGGCCTTATTGTCCAGAACCTGAAATCAGGCGATGAGAAATGGTTGGCTTATCCGGTACAGCGTGATGAGCAGGAGTCTATTGCTCCGCTGGGGGTGTTGCCGGCCATGTCGTTCACACCAGACAGCAAAGAACTGGTGGCGTCTTACGGCGGTAAAATTTACCGTATTCCGGTAAGCGGCGGTCAGGCCAAAGAGATTCCGTTCCAGGTGAACACCAAAATCGCCATTGGTCCTAAAGTGGAGTTCAAATACCCAATCAATGACGACAAAACCATGAAGGTGACGCAGATCCGCGATGCGGCTATGTCACCAGATGGAAAGCGTCTGGCCTTTACCGCACTGGATAGACTCTACATTACCGATTACCCGAACGGCACGCCGAAACGCGTCACCACCAATGATTTTACGGAGGCACAACCAGCCTGGTCACCAGACGGCAAGGAGCTGGTGTTTGTGACCTGGCACGAGAAAACCGGTGGTGCTATTTACAAAGTAGCGGCCAATGGCAAAGCCAAACCAGTGAAGTTGAGCCAGGAAAATTCTGTGTTTCAGGAGCCGGTTTGGTCACCTAAGGGTGATAAAATCGTGTTCGTGAAAGGAACTGCCCAAA
This sequence comes from Rufibacter tibetensis, assembly GCF_001310085.1. Taxonomy (GTDB): domain Bacteria; phylum Bacteroidota; class Bacteroidia; order Cytophagales; family Hymenobacteraceae; genus Nibribacter; species Nibribacter tibetensis. The sequence goes on along the minus strand of NZ_CP012643.1, from coordinate 1,384,029 downwards.
CCTACCGTGAGTCTGCAGGGCCAAGTGCTTTTGCTTCGCGCCAGACCATCAACTGGATCCCGGCAAAAGGTGGTGCCAGCACGTTTGTAACCAAAGCCAACTTGGGCGCGAACCCACATTTTGTGCAGGGCGATGACCGCATTTACCTGTACAGCTCCTCTGACGGGTTAATCTCTATCCGTTGGGATGGTACGGACAAGAAGCCGTACGTGAAAGTGAAAGGCATCACCACCTTCGGGTCTTTTGCTGACATGCTGGAAGAGGAAATGAGCCACAACACGCACGTAAACGAGCGTGAGCCGCAGCAACAAGCCTCTACCGCTACTACCATTATCAAAGCGCCTAAAGGCGATAAGGCCTTGGCCCTGATCAACAACGAGATCTATGTGGTAACTATCCCGTTTGTGGGCGGTGAAACCCCAACCATCTCCGTAGCTGACATCGCCAGTTCTCAGTTCCCTAGCTGGAAGCTGACCGACATTGGTGGTCAGTTCCCGAGCTGGTCCGCTGACGGAAAGAGCGTGTACTGGTCAATCGGAAACGCCTTCTTTGCCTACAACATGGACCAAGCCTTCGCAAAGAAACGCGAATTGGAAGCTGCCGAGGAGCTGAAGAAAGACGCCAAACCAGCCACTGAAGCCAAGAAAGACAGCACCGGTGCCAAAGAAGCCGTGAAGATTGAAGGCTACAAGCCGGTAGAAACCAGAATCGCGATCACCGTGCCGCGTGACATTCCCACCGGAAGTATCCTGCTGCAAGGGGCCCGCATCATCACCATGAACGGCGATGAAGTAATTGAGAATGGCGATATTCTGATCCAGGACAACCGCATCAAAGCCGTGGGCGCTTCCGGTACTTTAACGGTTCCGCAGAATGCCACCATAATGGATGTGAAAGGCAAAACCATCACGCCAGGCTTCGTAGATACCCACGCGCACATGTGGCCGCGTTGGGGCGTGCACTCTAACCAGGTGTGGATTTACGCCGCGAACCTGGCCTATGGCGTGACGACCACCCGTGACCCTCAAACTGCCACTACCGACGTGTTGACCTACTCTGACATGGTGGAAACCGGCAAGATGATCGGGCCACGCGTGTACTCCACCGGTCCAGGCGTTGGGTATTGGTCTTACAACCTGAAGAGTTTAGACCACGCCAAGAGCGTACTGAAGCAGTACTCCGATTACTACAACACCAAGACCATTAAAATGTATCTGGTAGGAAACCGCCAGCACCGCCAGTGGATCATCATGGCCGCCAAAGAGCAGGGTTTGATGCCTACCACTGAAGGCGGTCTTGATTTCAAACTTAACCTAACGGAAGTACTGGACGGCTACCCAGGCCATGAGCACTCGTACCCGATTTACCCGCTGTACAAAGACGTGCTGGAGTTTGTGTCTAAGTCGCAGATTGCCTACACGCCAACTTTGTTGGTAGCGTACGGCGGACCTTGGGCCGAGAACTACTACTATGCTACTGAGAACCTGGCCGGCGACAAGAAGCTGAACTACTTCACCCCTAAAGTGGAGTTAGATGAGAAATCGCGGCGCAGAGCTGGTTGGTTTATGAAAGAAGAGCACATCTTTGACAAGCACGCCCAGTTTGTGAACCGTCTGGTGAAAGACGGCGGCTTAGCCGGCGTTGGCTCGCACGGACAGCTACAAGGCTTAGGTTACCACTGGGAACTTTGGTCTATTCAATCTGGTGGTATGAAGAACCTGGATGCCTTGAAAGTAGCCACTATCTTAGGCGCGAAATCTCTAGGGTTGGACGGTGACTTAGGCTCCATCCAGAACGGAAAACTGGCAGATCTAGTGATCATGGACCAGAACCCACTGGAGAATATCCGGAACACCAACACCATCAAGTACGTGATGCGTAACGGCCGTCTGTATGATGCCAATACACTAGATGAACTGGCCCCAACAAAGAAGAAAGCACCAGACTTTGACTGGCACAGCGCACTTCCGTTAGGCGTACCAGGTATTCAGGAATAATCACTAAAGAAGTAGGTAGAAAGGCCTTCCTTGCATAGCAGGGAAGGCCTTCTTGTTTAGGGGCTATTTTCGAAAAACAGCCTCCAAATGAAACCAGATTGCCAATCATAGAACCTCTGCCATAGGGGAGAAGTAAAACAAGTTCATCTTACCACCTTCATACCTACCAAATGAAATTAGCCCGAAATACCGTACTGGTCACCGGAGGAGGTTCCGGAATTGGCCTTGCCATTGCCGAACGTTTTCTGAAAGCCGGCAGCACCGTCATCATCTGCGGCCGTAGGGCCGATAAACTTAATGAGGTAAAGACCCAGTACCCCGAGATCCACACCATTGCCTGCGACGTAGCCTGCGAAGCCGACCGCATCGCTTTACTGGAATGGACTACGGCTGAGTTTCCTGAATTGAATGTACTGGTGAACAATGCCGGTATCCAGCGGTGGGTAAACCTGGTAGACGAGCAGGAGGAGTGGAGCCAGACGCAGCAGGAAATCGCTATCAACCCGGAGGCGCCCATTCACCTGAGCAGCCTGTTTGTGCCGCATTTGCGCCAGCAGCCTACCGCGGTTATTATCAACGTGACCTCGGGCTTGGCCTTTACGCCGGGTGTTTTCGCGCCGGTGTATTGTGCCACCAAGGCGGCGCTGCATTCCTTCACCCTATCTTTGTGGTACCTGCTTTCCAAAACCAGCGTGGAAGTGGTGGAGATTGTGCCTCCCGCCGTGAACACTGATCTGGGTGGGACCGGGCTGCATACCTTCGGGGTACCGCTAGATGAGTTTGCAGATTCAGTGATGCAGCGCATTGACAACGGGGAACTGGAAGTAGGCTTTGGCACCTCAGAGGTCAGGAGAAAAGCCTCCCGGGAAGAAAACGATGTCTTCTTTCTGGAGATGAATTCCAGGTGGGCCTAAGCTGAATTCAGGGGCCATTTTCATGAAATTAGCCCCTGAATAAGAGATATGCTTTTGCTGCTTTCTATCCGTTTTTTAGGTACGTATCTGGTGCCAGAGAGTAGGGTGGAGTAAAAGGTAAGTAGCTGGTTTTTAAGGTAAAATGTTGTATCTTCAGAGTAGGGAGAAGCCTGTTTCCTTTCTTCTGAAGATAGTGCCGAAGACTCGTTTTCTTGTAAGTGCTTTTCCCCGCCTGTTATTTTCAATCCTTTACTTTCTTCAAAGATGAAATGGGTATATAGTGTAAGGCATAAAACAAAGGCCGCGCTTCTTCTGGCCATCGTGCTGGTGTTGGTGCTCGCCAAGAATATGATGGATAGCAAGAACGTAACCAAACTAGGAACCTCGTTCGCTACTGTCTATGAAGACCGGTTGTTGGTGGAAAGCTACATTTATCAGCTTTCAGGGCACCTGTACCAGAAAAAGATGATGATAGAAGCAGGTTTCCATGCACAGGATTTCAGCGTGCTGCCTGAGAAGCTGAAGCAGAACAACGCAGCCATTTCTGGTCTTTTAGTAGAGTATGGGAAAACCCAGCTTACCAAAGAAGAGGCCGTGTATTTCAGGTCTTTCAAACACAACTTGGCCAAACTAAGGGGCTTGGAAAGCCAGTTAATGCTCCTGTCTGCTAATGGCCAGGAAACAGTTCAAATCAAAAGCTTGCTGGACAAGCAGTACGAGGGGGCATCTGAGCACCTGAACCGTCTGTCTCATATTCAGGTAGCCGAAGGAAAGCGGTTGAATGAGCAGTCAAAACAGATTATTGCGGGCTCTGCCATCCTTACTCAATTTGAGCTGATTCTGGTTATTGCCATAGGCGTGATGATCCAGATGCTGGTGTTCGCCTCCAAATCAAAGCTTTCTAAGTTCCCGCAGAATCCAATGCTAAATTGAAACTTACGGGGTTCTTTTTGGAAATACGGCGGGCAAACAGGGGCTTTCTGAAGAAAGCAGAAAGCCTTTCCCAGCTTTTACTTATCTTGTGGTATCGTTCGCTCCAATCAAGCGGGCGTCTTTTATGCTTTTAATTTTCTTATGAAGAATACAATTCAAATAGCTCTGGCAGCCTCCCTTTTTTGCTTTGCAAGTTGCTCTAAAAGCAGCGACACCGCAGCCACGCAAACAAACCAACAGCAGAATACTGGTTTGCCCGTAGGTTCCCCCGCAGTAACCACACCATCTCCTGCTGCAACCGTTGGGCAGCCTGTGCAAGTTTCTACTCAACCGGCTGTTGCCGCAGGTTTAAATCCGGCTCACGGTCAACCCGGCCACCGCTGTGATATTCAGGTAGGAGCACCTTTGAGTTCACCTGCCAGACCAGCCTCCGTGACTGGTCCTGCTCCGGTGGGCTTACCACCAGCACCCGTGCTTCCAACCGGACCACCTATTTCCACTGCGAAAGGCTTGAATCCACCCCATGGGCAGCCGGGCCACGATTGCAGTATTCCAGTAGGTGCTCCTTTGAAAAAATAACTTTAAAATGCGCAAGTAGCCCCTGCGCATTTTTTATGTCAGGACAGTCCAGTTACTAAATAGTATCCTAATCCTGCCAGAGCGCTGATGATGATCCAGGTGATCATGCCGATCTTGAAGCGGTACATGGCAACAAAAGAAATCACGGTCCAGGCCAGGGCGAAGTAATCCAGCCCTGCCAAAGAGAGTTCCTTGGGGAATAAAACGGCTTGGCCGAAGTAGACTGTCAGGTTAAGGACCACGCCTACCACTGCCGCCGTGACTACGCCCAACACTGATTTGACGGCGGCATTTCCTCTCGTGCGCTCTATGAGCGGGGCACCCGCCAGAATAAACAGGAAGCAAGGCAGGAAGGTATAAAACGTAGTGGTGAAGAGCCCCAGGGCGCCCATGGCCAAAGAACCAGCATATTGGTTATACCCGGCCATAAACCCCACAAACGCCAACACCATTATGAGCGGACCCGGCGTGGTTTCGCCCAAAGCCAATCCGTCTATCATTTCATATTTGGTGAGCCAACCTAAGTTCTCTACCGTTACCTGGGCCACGTACGGCAGTACCGCGTAGGCACCTCCAAAGGTGATCAACGCAGCTTTAGTGAAGAAGAGAATAAGGGTATTCCAGAAAGGAAAATTGCTGGTAAGCACGTAAAACAGAACCAGCGGCACCGCCCACAAAACCACCGTCACTACCAATCGGATTACACTTTGTTTCAGATTGGCACCTGCCCCAGCTACTGCACTGTTCGCGTTCAGGTAGTAACCTTCCTCATTGCTTTGGGTTTTGGCCGTAGCAGGTTTCTCTGCTAAGAAGGAAGGATTCAGTTTCTGTAGCGCAAACGCGATGGCAATGGCTCCCAGAATGATATAGGGGAACGGCACGTGCAGAAAGAAGATGCACACAAAGCTGATGGCTGCTATGGCATAATGAAACCAGCTTTTCAGTGACTTTCCAGCAATCTTAATGAGAGCCAGAATCACAATAGCTACCACCGCTGGCTTTAGTCCGTAGAACAGCGCCGACACCCACGGGATTGTTCCGAAAGAAACATAAGCGGCACTCAGGCCAAAGAGAATAAACACTGAAGGAAGCACGAACAGAATTCCGGCTACCAATCCACCCCGTACCCCGTGCATGAGCCAGCCCAGGTACGTCGCTAACTGCTGGGCCTCGGGGCCGGGCAGCAGCATGCAATAGTTGAGCGCGTGCAAAAACCGGGAATCAGAAACCCACCGCTTCTGCTCCACCACAAACTGGTGCATGATGGCAATTTGCCCGGCGGGTCCGCCAAAACTGATAAACCCCAGCTTGAGCCAAAACAGGAGCGCTTCTTTGAAGGAGGGCTTTTCTGGAGGGGGAAGGGGAGCTTGAGTGGTCGTATGATCTATTGGTTCTTTCACAGCAGGTAGTACAAATCAGTAGGAATATAAGAGTGAAGTAGCGTTCAAAATGATGCTTTTTAGGCATACGAACGGTGCAGCAAAAAGCTAGGTTTACGTGTACAAGGCATAAAAAAAAGGAAGAGGTTTTACCTCTTCCTTTTTTTTATGCCTTTGCTCATGCTTACTTCTTCTTTTTCTTACCAGCTTTCTTTACCGCCTTGGTGTATTTGGCAATAAGGGGCATGGTGGAGTCTGTATCATACACGCCATACAAGCCCTGCTCTTCCTGCGGAGGATCGCCCATCAGGGCGTCACCGGGTTTCCAAAAGTGTCGGGTGGGGTGAGGACGGGCGGTTCCGTTGAAGGCCCAGAAGTTAGCTCCGGCCAAGGCGTCTTTTTCTTTGGCACTGATAAGCACCCGTTCAAAGGCGTTTTGATAATACCAGTCCCGGAACGTGGTTTTGGCGGAAGGGCTGAACTCATTATTGTCCCGCTGCAGGCCGAACTCCTCCAGCACGATGGGCTTCTTCTGCTCCCGCGCAAACGCGATGTGGCGCTCCATGTATTGATTGGTTTTCACAATGGCGGAGTCCAGGGTGCCGGCAATGTTTTTACTGTCCAGCCAGCCCCAGTTTCTAGGCCAGATGTGCATGGTGAAATAGTCAATGTTAGGATCGGTGTGGACTTGTTTGAACACCTCCATAGAGCCTTCTGAACCGTGAGAGCCTTCCGATCCGGTAGATACCAGATGGTTTTTGTCCAGAGATTTGAAGAGGGCCGCGGTGCTCTTGATCCATTGGTCATACGCCGGCACGTTGGCCATGGAGAAAGCGCGGGGCTCGTTCGCGATCTGCCATGACATAATGGTGGGGTCTTCGGTGTACTTCTTGTTTGTGTACTGGTTCGTGCGACTCAGCATGTATCTGATGTGGTCAGCGAACTGCTGCTTGCACGGATCGCACTGGAGAAACTGCCCGGAGTACTTCATGAAGCTAGCCCAGTCATTGTTGTTGGCCAGGGCGTAAGGAATAGGCACGTTGGTGTTCCAGTTGACATATTGGCTAAAGCCACCCGACCATTCCCAGGCGTTGTTCAGGTACAGCACGGCTTTCATGTCTCGTTTAGCCATCTCGGCGAGGAGGAAGTCTAATCCTGCCAACAACGTGTCATTGTACACGCCGGGCGACATTTGCAGTCCAAGTGAAACGCGGTAGGGTTGGTTGTTCGGACCTTCGGCCCCGGCCAACACACGCAGGTTCGTTACGCCTACCTTTTTAAGCAGGTCCAACTCTTTGGTGAGTCTGGTGCGGTCACCGCCCTGGCCGGTAGAAGCCAATAGGCCACCGTACCAATAATTGGTACCTATGTAGTAGTAAGGCCTGCCGCCAAGCGTGAACATGTGTCCGTCTGTCTTTACAAAGTCAGCTGTTTTTTGAGCGTAAAGCTGGGTTAAAGTGGAGCAAAGGAGCGCGAGTAGGAAGTAGATATTCTTCATGTGTTTTTTAAGTAGTTTGCCCGAAACGGATTGTTAGAGCAAGAGAGCCAAAGGGAAGCCAATCTTTCAATTTATTGTCCCTTCTGTGATCTTGGAAAGATCTTGTGGGCGAACTGTAAAAGCGTTTTAGAAATGTCATTCTAGTTCGCCCACAAGATCCTTTCAGGATGACATAGGGAGGGGGGAGAATACATTTTTTTATGGCCGTCTTTCAGAAATTGGCTGAAAATTGAGTTAAAGGCTGCTATTTCTTAGTCCAAGTATCGGTTCTGAAAACTGAGGCGGGAAGGCCAGCTTTGTTGAAGAGATTTGGGTTGGCGGTGTTGCTCCAGCCCATGCGTACGGCTACCGGGTTCTTCACGCCTTTGGCGCTGACTACCACAGTTTTTCCGTCTATTTTAGCCTGGGCAGGCACGAACTTCTGGTCTTCACCGGCAATCTCAAACTGGGTGAGTTTTTTGCCTTTTACCGCCAAGCCCTGGTCTGCATGGTCAAAGTAGAGGCGAATCTTGTTTCCTTCTTTCTTCATTTCACGGTAGATGGGACCAGAAAAAGGCACCTCTTTTTGGCCGTAGGTTTTGTTCAGGGCCAGCGCGGCGAGGCGTTTGCCTACGTCTAACTTGTTTCGGGGGTGAATGTCGTCTATGTTGCCCACGTCGCTGATTACGGCCATACCGGTATTCGGAACGCTTAAGGTTTTCAGCTGGGCTTCGGCTAAGCGTGGCCATTCTTCGGCACCGCCGTACTTGTAAGGCGCAATCTGCACATAGTAGAAGGGGAAATCATTCTTCCAGGCAGTGCGCCAGTCCTGGATGAGGGCGGGCAGCATCTGGGCATACACGTCAGGAGCATCTACGTTGGATTCGCCCTGGTACCACAGGGCACCCGCCAGGCGGAAGGGGATGAGCGGCGCGATCATGGCGTTGTAGGCTTTGGCCGGCTGTACCGGACCGTATTCCACTTCTTTGCGTTTCGCGGCCGCTTCTGCTAAAACAGGGTTAGACGCAATGGCCGGCGCACTAAACCAGATCTCGGCCGGGGTGCCGCCCCAGCTGCTGTTGATCAACCCAACGGGCACCTTCAGGTTCTGGTGGATCTCTCTCCCGAAAAAGTAACCCACAGCGCTGAAGTGTTTCATGGTTTCTGGGGTACACACCACCCATTGGCCCTGCAGGTCCACTTGCGGAGCATCGGCGGAGCGCTTACCCACCTGGAAGAACCGGATGGACGGGTAGTTGGCTTCTTTCACGTGCTGCTCAGCGTTGTCAATGCCGGCGTTGGCGCTCCAGTCCATGTTAGACTGGCCCGAACATAACCAGACTTCGCCCAGCAGCACGTCTTCCAGCACAATGGTATTGTAGCCTTTCACCGTTACGGTCTGCGGACCAGCAGCGGCGGAGGTTTGCAGTTTTACTTCCCACCTGGCCAGGTTGCTCACTTTGGTTTTTACCGGTTTATTGTCCCAACTTCCGGTCACGGTGACTTCTTCGCCGGTGTTGCCCCAACCCCAGATGGTCACTTCGGCATTGCGTTGCAACACCATGTGGTTCCCGATGATGGCCGGAAGCGAGACGGCTCCCGCCGAGGAGGTAACTCCGGTGATTAGCATGCCTAAGAAAAGTTTGCCTAATGTTTTCAGTTTCATGTTCTCTGAATGGTTGCGTGAGTTTTTAAGGTAAGCAGAAGTGGCAGTAACCCGGGCGTTCTGCTGTAAAAGCGTTTAAGGCCTGCTTTCTGCAAAACAGGCCTTAATTGGAAAACAAGTTAGCTATTCTGACAATACCAATAGCACCACGTCATGCGCAGGTACGGTGGCCTCGAAGGCTTTCTTGGTTGTGCCCTGGCTTTTCTTCGTCCACACGTTCCGAATCTTGTAGGTGGTTTTGCCGGCGTTCAGCTCTCTTTTGGCAAAGTCATCAGTAATGGGCGTTTTCTTCCAGTCGAAATTTACTTTCTGCGGATTCTTGGCGCGGTTCAGGAAGGTCACGGCCCACTTGCCGCCGTCCAGCGGTTTCACCCACGTTTCCAGGCTGTCTTTAACCGAGAGTCTCAAGCCCTGGATGCCTAGTTTGTCCTGGTTAATGGCGAGAACTTCTTTGTCGGTTAGGATGGCGATGGTTTCCTTGCTCATATTGCGCAGGTCGTTTCCAGCGATGAGCGGGGCGGCCAGCATGCTCCACATAGTGAAGTGCGCGCGGTCTTCGTTTACAGTCATTCCATTACCTACTTCCATCATGTCTGGGTCATTCCAATGGCCTGGGCCTGCATATTGACGCAAGCCTTCTTGTTTATCCAGAATTTGCATCACGCCCCATGATTTCCAGGTACCGTGGTCTTTCACGCAGTCAAAGCAATTATAGATGTCGCCGGTGGTTCTCCACAGATGCCCAACGGCCGGACCCCATTCCCAAGGTTTATCAGTACCCCACTCGCAGATGCTGAGCACCATTGGTCTACCGGCTCTTTGCAAGGCAGCGGCGATGGTTTTATAGGCACCCTCAGCTTTCAGGCCTTCGGTGTTACACCAGTCATATTTCAGGTAATCGATTCCCCACTTGGCGTACTGCTGGGCATCCTGGAACTCGTAGCCGCGGCTGCCTGGGCGGCCACCACAGGTCTGGGAACCGGCATCAGAGTAGATGCCTAGCTTCAATCCTTTGGAATGCACGTAGTCGGTCAGGGCTTTCATGCCTGAGGGAAAACGCTTGGGATCTGGTTGGATGAAGCCTAAACTGTCGCGGTCACCGTGCCAGCAGTCATCAATATTGATATACTCGTAACCGGCGGCTTTCATGCCCGAACTCACCATGGCATCAGCGGTTTCCCGGATCAGTTTCTCGTCTACGTTGCAGGCAAATTTATTCCAGCTGTTCCAGCCCATGGGCGGGGTCATGGCTAAGCCTTCAAACTTCTTGTAGTTCTGAACATAGTTGTTTCCCTGGCTGAAGGCCGTAAACGATAGCGTGAGGGCCGCTAAGGAGAGCAATAGTTTTTTCATGTGTTTCGTCAGAAGTTTATTTGGGAATCGGTATTGGATCGAATGGATTTGTTCAGCTTCAAGGGAGCATCTGCTTCCTGCTTTCATGGCTTTTTTCTAAAAACAGGCTGTGATTGGAAGCAGGCCAAAAGCCTTCTTCTCAAGGTCACTGTTTCTGCACTACCACTTTTCTGCAAATCTGCTCAGCACCTTTCTGGATGGAAAGTACATAGATGCCATTTGGAAAATTTTTAAGTGGTATTTGGACCTGGTTTGCCCCGCTGGTGAACTGCTTAGATACTTCGGCTACTTTGGCTCCAGTGGCGTTGAACAAGGTGAAGGTGGCTTTTACCGGGGAGGTAACCGTGATTCTGATGGTTAGTTGCCCACTATTAGCCGGGTTAGGGTACACCGAAAGGTGGGTGAATGTATTCTCCAGGTCAATGCCCGTCACGGAGCGGTAGTTTCGCCAGTCCGGCAGTTCGTCCAGCGTAATCACATCCGGGTCGTTGAAGACGGAATGGATGAGGCTGCTAGGCTGTTTCCGGATGAAATCGGCGCCGTTCCAAACCGCAAACCAGGACCACCACGTGCCGAAGGTTCTGATGTAGTCTGGGTTGGGAAGGTTGCCGGTCTCAGAGAGCGTAACAAGTTTCTTGCCGTTGAACATGGCCTGAAGTTCGGTCCATTGGCCGCTCAGGTTAGAGGCTACGGCGGTGTTTTCATAGATGTCAATGCCCACTATATCCACGTACGCGTCTCCGGGGTACCACTCGGGTTTGCCTCGTTCGGCGGTGTAGACCCAAATGAGGTTGTGCAGGTTGTGGTGATTAGTGAGCCGGTCATATAAAATTTGCCAAAGCTCCTTGAAAGGCGCGGCACCCTGGGCACCCCACCAGAACCAACCGCCGGCTGCTTCGTGCAGTGGGCGCCACAGCACCGGAATGTCCTGCGCCTGGAATTTCTTCAGTTCTACCGCAATGGCGTCAATGTCCCTGAGCATGAGTTGGTACTTGGCCCCGTTTTTATCGGCGAGTGCCGCCGCGAAATTGAAGGTGGTGGCCCTGGTGTAGAAACCGCTCCACCAAAGCTTGTCGGGTGCCTGATTAATGAGGTCTGTGGGAGCGTTCCAGTGCCACATCAAACTGATAATGCCCCGGCCTTGATCTCTGTTGGCCCATTGGATGGCCTTTTCAGAAAAGCCCGCTGGATTCGCCCCGTGCTGAATGCGGGACGGCGAGTACTCAATCAGGTCAAAAGAACCAATGGCTGGGTCTTTTCCTGAGTGCGTGCGCACGTAATCAATCTCTTGTAGAGCGTTGGTTTCCTGCTGCGCTGCCAACACTTTGGTGCCGTAGAGGTCCACCATGTAAGAGAACAGGTTCTTGGTGGAAGCAGTGGTGTTGGGATCGGTTAACGTCTTAAGTGGTTTGGCGGGCAACGGAATAGTAGCCGGACTCAGGTTGATGTAGTCAAGGGTGTAAAATCCCCAGCCACCACCGATGGTGATGGTGTTGGTACCCGCGGTTAACTGGTACTTGCCGCTTTGGGCAGTTCCATAGCCGGCCACAAAGGGAAACATGCCTTCAGAACGCTGACCGTTTACCTCCAGCACGTAGCCTTTCTCGCTGGAAGGGGTGCCGTAGCGGATGGTTAAATCATAGATTCCGGTAGTGGGAACATTGACAGTGAAGCGCACATTCTTCGCGAACGAGTTGTCAAAGCCCTGCACATAACCCGTACCAGAATAGCCCGCATTCGCCCTGGCAACCGTGACGCCGGTAAGCGTAGCGTCCTCGGCTTCCAGTTTGATGTCCGCGGCTTTAGAAGGAAGAGCCGTCAGCAGAAAAACCACCAGCGCCAGCCAAACGGCAGGCGCCTGCCCGGAAAACTTTGCAAGCCTGTGTACAAGTGTTTTCATTTCAGGTAAGGGTAAAGGTTGTTTGCTACAAACAGGCACGTTTCTGTTTCTACGGTTGAAGGAAGCTTCTTCCCGCTTTCAGGCGCATTTCAGGAAAACAGCCTGAAAGCGGGGAAAGCTCTTCTTAACTGCGGCTCAGTTCTTTCTTGCATCTGTGAATGATCTCCAAGCAGGCTCGGGCATTGTGGTAAGGACATTTCCAAAAACCTACTTTATCTTCTTTTGACATGAGGGTGTAATCATCGTGCACGCCCCAGTGCCACTCGCCCTGCTCCAAATCCAGAAAGTAGGTTTTGGCAAACTGCCAGGCGTTCAGCGACCAATGCAGGAATTCCTCAGAGCCGGTTAGTTCAAAGGCGTTGAAGAAACCAACCATCGCCTCGGCGCTCACCCACCACTCACGGTGTTTGTCATAGTGGTTCTCATCCACGTTAAGTTCATGGTACAGGCTACCATCTGGGAGCAAAGCATCAGAAGTGGCGTTGGCTATGGTGAGGGCAACTTCTTTTACTCTGGAAAGCAGCGCCTCATTGCCTAGCACCTCTGCCGCTTCCTGCAACAGCCAGGAGGCTTCAATGTCATGCCCGTAGGAAATCAGGTTGGGAGAAGAAATCCAGTCACGGGAAAAGAAAAGCTTCAGGTGTCCGGTGGAAGTATCCACAATCTTTTCCAGAAACACCTCAATTAATCTTCTCAGCTGATTGCCTAACTGCTGGTCTGGCCAGGCGCGGTACAGGTTGGCATAGGCTTCCAGAATATGCAGGTGCGTATTCATGGTTTTGGGATCGTTGCGGTCTTTTTCGCTCAAGCGCAGGTCTTCCAGCAGTTCGCCCGTTTGGCTGAAGGCTTCCAGATAACCACCCTGCTCCGGATCGAAGCTGTTTTTCTCAATCCAGCGGAAAAGCTCTTGGCTTACCTGTAGTGCCTTCTCGTTTTGCGTTGCCAGGTGGAACTCGCTCATGCCGTAGATGGTGAACGACAGCGCATAGATCTGCTTGCGGGTGTTCAAAGGCTGACCTTTGGGGTCCACCATCCAGTAGATACCGCCGTGGGTAGTATCCAGGAAGGAGGTAATCAGGTAGTCAAAGGCTCTGGTGGCAATGGTGAGGTATTCCTCTTTTCTGGTGTGCCAGTACGCCGCCGAGAACGTCCACAAGATGCGGGCATTCAGGATGCTGCCTTTGGGTGCCTCGGGATTTACCGCGCCCGTGTTGTCTATCTGCCCCACGAACCCGCCGTTCTGGTGATCCAGTGTTTTCTCAGACCAGAACGCCAGTATTCTCTCCAACTCGGTTTCCATCTCTTGTTGGTAAACCGAAAGTTGGGAGGCAAGAGAGGTAGGGGAAGCGGAAGCCATTAATTTGTGCTGTTTAGTTCTGGGGCCATCACGTGCTTTTTGCTGTTCACGAAGGCTTGGTTTTTGTCCACCAAAAGGTTGATTTGCTGCACCGAGGCGGCAGAACGAAATCCATCAGCGGGGGTGTTGAGCACGTAATCAAGCAACTGGTTTACGGTAGAGGTAGCCACGTGCATTCTGGTGTCTGAAGACGCGTAGTAGATGAACACGGTGCTGTCTTCGTCCACAATCCAGCCGTTGCCAAAGGTCACGTTTGACACGTCGCCCACTCTTTCCTCGCCTTCAGGGGCAATGAAGTGTCCGCCTGGTTTCGCGATAACTTTAGATGGGTCCTGCAGATCCGTCAGGAACATGTACAGCACGTAGCGTAGCCCGGCGGCAGTGTTCCGGACGCCGTGCGCCAGGTGCAGCCAGCCTTTCTCAGTCTTGATAGGAGCGGGACCCTGACCATTCTTCACCTCATAGACGGTGTGATAGGTCTTAGGGTCCAAGATGAATTCCTCTTCCACCACTGCATTCTCCATAGAATCGGTCAAGCCCCAGCCAATCCCGCCGCGGCTGCCCGCCTCAATAAAGCTGTCCTGCGGACGGGTGTACAGCGCGTATTTGCCGTTGATATACTCTGGGTGCAAGACCACATTGCGTTGCTGCGGAGAAGTGGATTTCAAATCCGGCAGGCGCTCCCAGGACACCATGTCGCGGGTACGGGCAATGCCGCATTGGGCCACTGCCGAGGACTCATCGCCGGGTTTGGCGTCCGGGTCTTTGCGCTCAGTGCAGAACAGGCCGTAAATCCAGCCGTCTTCGTGCTGCACCACGCGCATGTCGTACACGTTGATGTCCGGCTCGTTGGTTTCGGGCATGGTGATGGGTTTCTCCCAGAATTTGAAGTTGTCAATCCCGTTCGGGCTCTCTGCCACCGCGAAGAAAGACTTGCGGTCGTTGCCTTCCACCCGCACCACCAGCAGGTACTTGCCATTCAGTTTGATGGCGCCGGAATTGAAAGCCGCGTTGATGCCAATCCGCTCCATGAAGTACGGGTTGGTCTCCGGGTTCAGGTCGTAGCGCCAAGTGATAGGGGCGTGCTGATTGGTTAAGATGGGGTATTTATATCTGTCATAGATGCCGTTGCCAAGGGGCTGCTTCTCGTTCTTTCTGGAGATCAGGTCAGAATGGAACTGCTCTATTGCTCTTTGTCTATTTTGGAAGATGTTTTCCATGGTGATTTTTGAAAAAGGGTATGAAAGCGGCCCGCCAGGAGCCGCCGATGATTTATGAAACAGAAACTAATTTACGTTTAAGGGTAGCGGCCACAGAATCGCCGTCTTTGGGCAATTTGTCCCACCAGGTTTTCTTCAGGATGAGGGTGCACACCGCCATAATGCCGAAGGCAACCAGAAGCTCGGTGTACATGGTCAGGATCAGGTAAATAGGAAGCAACGTCAGGCTCATCTGCCAAACCACGCCAATGACCACGTTGAACATGTCCAATACGAAGTTCTTGTTCTCCACAAAAGAAGGATCGTCGGCTTTCACCTGCTCGGCCACTGGTTTCCAGAAGCCCCACGGACGAACATTGCGGTAGAAGCCTTTCAAGGTTTCCATGTCAGTAGGGGGGGCGGTGTAGGTACCAATGAGGCTACCCGTTAAAGAGATGAGCAACAGCCACGGAAAGTAGTAGAGGTCCAGCCCTTTAGTGAAGTAGGGGAAGATCAGGGCTGCTATGATACCTACCAACATGCCCCAGAAGAAGCCATTGGCGTTGAAGCGCCACCAGTACCATTTCAGCACGTTAGCCGAGATATAACCCCCGTACAGACCGGCCACAATCCACTGCAACAGGCTGTTTACGTCCTTCGCGAAGAAGCCCACCGCCATGCTTACCAGCACCACCACAATACCTGTGGCGTAGTTCATGCGGTTCACGGCGGTGTTGGAAGCTTTGGGGTTGATGTACCGCAGGTACACGTCATTCACCAGGTAAGCCTGGGCGGCATTCAACGTGCCGGCAAAGGTTCCGATAAAAGCGGCCAACAAACCAGCCAGGATCAACCCCATGACGCCAGTTGGCGCGAACCGCTGGATAGCGGCCGGAAGTATTCTTTCAAAGTCAATGCCGCTG
The DNA here is from genome assembly GCF_001310085.1 of Rufibacter tibetensis. Classification (GTDB taxonomy): domain Bacteria; phylum Bacteroidota; class Bacteroidia; order Cytophagales; family Hymenobacteraceae; genus Nibribacter; species Nibribacter tibetensis. The sequence continues at coordinate 1,368,352 of NZ_CP012643.1, read as the reverse complement.
GCCGATTGCAGGTTTAGTTGATCGTAGTTCAGGATGGCCAGCACCGTAAAGCCCATGATCATCAGGTACCGCGTAGGAATCAGCACCACTGAAACGAAGGCGCTCATTTTGGCGGCATCAGCCGGAGAGCGGGAAGAAAGGATCTTCTGCATGTCATAGTTAGGCGTAGGTCCCGACAAGCTGGCCAGGATTCCTTTGAAGACCATGAGCGAGAAGAAGATTCCGAAGAGCGAGTAGCCGTCTGATTGGATCTTAGCATTTACATCGTCAATGATGCCGGTCCAGTCCATGTTCAGGGTAGCTCCAAAGAAAGGCGTTTTCCATTCCTCGGGAACGTTGAGCGGCGTGGTCTCCAGGTTGTTCATGGCCAAAACCGCCACCACAATGGAAGCGGCGGTCATGATGGCGTACTGCAGTACATCGGCCCACACAATGCTGGCCATACCACCCAGAATGGAGTAGAACACCGCAAAAAGCGTAAAGATCATGCCGTAGAAGTGAGGCACGAACTCAGGGGAAACAGTGAACGGCACGTATGGCTGCACTGCCGACCATGGCACGAAGATCTCCACGAACTTACCCAGGCCTATAAAACCATACGCCAGGAAGCCCAGGCAGCTCAACAGCGCAAACGCCACCACAATAGCGTGAGACTTGTTAGAATCTTTCCCCCGACCGAAACGAGTCAACATCCATTCGGCGCCGGTGGTCACGTTGGAGCGGCGAAGCCAGGCGGCCAGGAACATCATCAGGAAGATCTGGTTGAAAGATGGCCATAACCACGGAATCCAGATGCTTTTGAGGCCATACACAAACCCGAGCATCACCATCCACATGGTGCCCGAGATGTCAAACATCCCCGAGGCGTTAGAGAGGCCTAAGGCATACCACGGAAGGGTGTTGCCGCCCAACATGTACGCCTCTTTGTTGGCTTTTGCTCTCTTCTGCAAGATTAGCCCTATTGCCGCCACCGCTATGAGGTAGAGGAAAATGATGCTGATATCCAGCGCGGTTAGTTTCATGAGAAAGGGTTGAAGGTGTTTGTTAGTGGGTAAGGAGGCGTGGGTTGAATGCGATTATTTGTTCTGAGCTGGCGGGGCGTACAACTTTTCCTGTGCTACTTTCTTAATGAAGAACACGTTGGGGTTGTTATAGAAGGTTTTGAAATCTGCCTCGCTTTTCTGGCCCGGATATGGCGCATAATAGTGGTCTGGTCTTCCGTTGCGCCACACCATTACGTAAGACAAACCGGCGTCTTTCACAATGGGAGTAAGCACGTTCGTCCACCAGTCGGCAATAGGAAGCGTCTCCAGGCCCGTTTCGCTCAAGGTCCAGACTTTATTTTTCTCCTGGCCAATCTGGCGCAGCGTCTCCACCATCTGGCGGGTTTCTTTGATGAAGGTCTGGTTTGCCTGGGCTAGTTGCGCCGTGTCAGCAGGCGGGCGGTGGTAAATGTCAAAGCCTACAATGTCCACGTAATCATCGCCGGGGTAGCGCTCCAGGTAATCTTCGCGGGAAGTGAAGCGGTCGGTGGAGTAGGCGAACAGCAGGTTGTTGGCTTTCTTCTTGCGCAAATAATCTACGGTGAAGCGCCACATCTGCTTGTATTCCTCCGGAGAGCAATGCTTGCGGCCCCACCAGAACCAACTGCCGGTATGCTCATGCAACGGACGGAATATCACCGGAATCAGCTCGCCGTTGGGTCCTTTCAGGCTTCTCATAAAACCGGCCAAATCCTCTAACCACGACTTGTAACGCTTCAGGGCTTTCTTGTCTTTGAACAAATGCTGGATGGTAGAATCCATGGGGTCCCAGCTGGTTTTGGTTGGGTCCAGCGGATTGTTCAAATGCCAGCTAATGGTATTAAGGCCTCCATTGGCGTATACTTCCTGCGCAAACTGCCGCATCTTGTCAAACGGCACGCTGTCCAGGTTAACGGTGTGCTTCAGTTCCAGGTGGCCTAGATCCCAGCCTACTACCGCGGGGTACTCGCCCACGATTTCTTTCACGTCTGAACGGCCCGGTTCATATTTCCAACCCATGCCGTACGCCAGCGCATCCTGATGCCCGAACATAATGCCTTTCTGCGATAGGCGTTTCAGGTTGGCGTACAGGTTCCTGGTCTCTGGGGTAGCTTTCTTGTTGATGGGCGTAAGAGTCTGCCCCGAAGAGGAAAATGTAAACGCCAGGAAGAAAGATGCCAGTAATATTCTAATCATAGTATCAGTCTGTAAAACTTCTGGTGGAGGTAGATCAGCAGAAAACAATTGCCTTTGCCTTTCAAATCAGGTAAACAACCTGACATGGAAAATAGGTTTTCGCTGCTGCGGAGCTAGTTTCTTCTTAGTCTTCAGGTAAGGAAATACGCTGGAGAAAAGAAGAACTACCTGTTTCTGCTTGTCCTTAAACAAAGACCCAAAAAGGTAATTAGCTTCATTACAAAACTACATAGTTTTAAAACTTACTAGTAATACTATTTTAGCGATTGTTTGATTGAAACTGGCTTGAAACGTAAGTGGGCTATAGATTAAAACTTAGGTGTGCTTGTGTGTGGATTTGTAAGAACTGTATTGATTATTGATATTTCTGCTGGCAATTTAAGGTGTTTTTATTATATTATTAAGTTATTAAAATTAATGTAAATAATGTAAATACAGATAAGTAGCTATAGTTCATCATTTAAAAGATGAACTGTGTGGTTCAGTTCTTAATTGCTTGTTTTAATAAAAGAATGATGATTCTAAAAGAATGACAGACTAGTATTTTTTTAACGTTCTTACCTTAATTCTAATCCTTATTTGTACCTTGACACTATATACCTAGTGTTATGAGCTCTATTTACCGTGAAATTACGCCCTTAACCCAGAATGATTGCTTCACCATCTTCTCCAGGGTAAAGCAGGAGTTTAACTTTCCGCTCCATTACCACGAGGATTTTGAGTTAAACTTCATTTACAACGCTGCCGGCGCCAAACGGGTAGTGGGGGACCACGTTGAAATTATTGATGATCTGGAGTTGGTACTGGTAGGCAGCAACCTGCCCCACGGATGGTTTACGCACCAGTGCAAGAGCGAAGAAATAGTGGAGATCACCATCCAGTTTCACAAAGACTTGCTGGACGAGAAGTTTCTGCGCCGGAATCAGTTGAGTTTTATCAGGACCTTGCTGGAAAGGGCCGCAAAAGGCATTTCCTTTTCACGCGAGATAAAGGAAACGTTCAGGCCCCGTCTGGAACTGTTAACCCAGAAAGGTGGCTTTGACTCTGTGCTGGAACTGATTTCCATTCTGCACGATTTGTCTATTTCCCGCAACATGCGGACGCTCTCCAACAGCTCCTTCACCTCGGACCAATTCAATTATTACAGCCGAAGAATAGAGAAGGCCTTTGAGTACATGCAAACCTACTATGACAAAGAGGTTTCCTTAGCCGATGTGGCTAAAGTAGTGAACATGCCCGAAGTCTCTTTCAGTAGGTTTATCAAAAAACGGACAGGAAAAACCTTCATTGAAAGCCTTAACGAAATCAGGTTGGGCCACGCCTCCCGCATGCTCATTGACACCACCGAGACCATTTCTGAGGTTTCATTCAAATGTGGGTTCAACAACCTGTCTTACTTCAACCGCATTTTCCGGCGCAAAAACGGGTGCACACCCAAAGAGTTCCGCCAGAATTACTCCGGTTCTAGGGTGTTTATCTAAATCAGGAATCGTTTAGGGCCTGGTTTTAGAAAAGAGGCCTGAAACGATAGTTCAAAGTCTATAAAAGGAAAGACCTGCCCAATTCAATGGTGCAGGTCTTTCCTTTTATACTTTTCTAGCTGGGGCTTATGGAATTACTGCTTCTCCAACTTCGCTTTCCCTAACAGCTCCTGCCTAACCAGTTGACCGGAAGCGCTGATATGGGCTTCGGTCCAGGGGCCAGTAGTAGGAGAGCCCGGTTTCAGGGCTGAGGCCGCTTCGTCTTTGTCGGCTACTGACCAGTTGCACCAGGAGATCTGGTGCTGGTCCAGAAAAGCCCACCAGGCCCTGGATTCTGCTTCGTCTACCTTGCCGTTTCCGTCAGCGGCGCAGGTGCCGAATTCCGTCACAAACAGCGCTGCTCCTTTGTTGATGGCTTGAGTGGCGATGTCGCGCAGTTCCTGTTTGTGGGTGGCGGCGTAGTAGTGGAGGGTGTAGGCGATGTTCCGTTGCAGAATGGGGTTCTCGGCAGCCTCATCCACCCGCTGCGACCACATTCTGGTGCCGCAAACAATGAGGTTATCAGGGTCATACTTCCTAATTTCCCGGATTACGGCTTCGTGATACGGTTTGATCTCCGTGGCCCAATCTGTGTTTTCCAAGGGCTCATTGTAGGGCTCATAAATCACGTTGGGGTACTGCCCGAAGCGCTGGGCCATCTCCGCGAAAAAGGCTTTTGCTTCCTCGGTATGCTTGTGCGCCTCATGGTCGTGCCAGTCAATGATCACGTAAATGCCTTCCTGAATGGCCGATTCCACCAACCTGATCACCTTTTCTTTCTCCGCCTCGGGGTTCTTCAGGTAACCACCCATGTCTACGCCCATGGCCGTCCGAACGATGGTGTTCTGCCAGTCGTTTTTGAGCCATTTTACCATAGATCGGTTGTAAAAGCCGCCTTGCCACTGGCTCCAGAAGAAAGACATGCCCCGCAACTGCACCACTTTGCCGTTCTGGTCCACAATCTTAGTCCCCACGACGTTCAAATCGCCATGTTTTTCCACGGGCGTTTGGGTTGCGGTAGATTTCTTTGGGACGGTGCTTTTGCACCCAAAGCTAATGATCCCTAGCGCCAGCATGGCTGCAGAGGTAAGGCGAAGAAAAGGTCTGGTGAAATTCTTAACCATGTAGAAAAGCTTTTTTAGAACTGATTACTGTTATTAAACCTGGCTGGTGAACGTTCAATTTATTATTTACAGGCTGATTTAAACAAAACAGGCGTAAAGCATCAGCCAGGAAGTACCTCTGGTTTGGTGATAAGGATTAAATGAAAACAAGCTTTCCGTTTTAAGACTGCTTTTGTGAAAACAGAACCTAAAACAGAAAGCTTGCTCATTCTGGGTTAGAAATTACTGGAGAGTTACCGTTGTTTTCTGGTCGCCAACCATCAGGTCGAAAGCGCCGGGTTCCGTTACCCATTTGCCGGCTTCGTTCACGAAGGCCAGGTCTTTGGCCGAGATGGTGAAGCTTACTTCTTTCTCCTCACCAGGCTGCAGAGACACCTTTGAGAAAGCTCTCAGGCGTCTGGCGGCTGGCGTGATGCTGGCAAATTGGTCGTGGCTGTACAGTTCCACCGCTTTCTTGCCGGCTTTGCTTCCGGTGTTTCTCACTTTCACGGTCACCTGCAGGTTGTCATTGTTGCTGAAGGTGGTTTTGTTTACGCGCAGATCAGAGAAGGCGAAGGTGGTGTAGCTTAAACCGTGCCCAAACGGCCACTGCGGATTGAAACCACGGTTACCAGCCGCGTTAGGAATATCCTCACGGATGATCTCCGTGCCTTTGTGGTCATAGGTCAGCACGTCGCCGGAGAAGCGTGGATAGGTGAAAGGCAGCACGCCATCTGGGTTGTAATCCCCGAAGAGCACATCGGCAATGGCTGCGGCACCAAACGTAGCTGGTCTGTAAGCCATAAGAACAGCATCAGCCAGCGGCTCCACCGAAGAAAGCACGCGCGGACGGCCTTCCAGCAACACAATGATCACGGGTTTGCCGGTTTCTTTGGCGGCTCTCACCAAGGCCAGTTGGTTTTCTTCCAAATCCAGGTCATCAATCACGCCCGGGCTTTCAGCGTAAGCTTTCTCTCCCAAGCAAAGTACAATAGCCTGCGCCTGAGCAGCGTCTCTTTTCAGTTGAGCCACGTTGTAATTAGCGGCATTTGCAAAATCAGCCACCGAACGGGAAATCACGCGGTCTTTGCCAATCTCAGCAATCAAACCTTGTACCACTGTCTTGGCTTTGGTCGGGTATTGTGTTTCATCGGTTCCTTGCCAGATATACGACCAGCTGCCGTGCAATGCCGCCAGGGTGTTGGCCGTTGGACCGGCTACTACAATCTTGCCCGTCTTCTTGAGCGGCAACACATTGTTGTTGTTCTTAAGCAGGGTAAGGCTTTCCAGTGCAGACTGCAAAGAAACCTGGTCAAACTCCGGCTTGTGGATGGTGTTTTTCAGGGCAGCTTTTGGTCTCACCTGCTCAAATAAACCAAGTTTCTTCTTCAGGGTAAGGATACGGCGCACCGAAAGGTTGATACGGTCTTCAGAGATAGTGCCTTCTTTTACTAAAGCAACCAGGTGGTCGTAGAACGAGAAGTCAGTAGGCACCATGCTCATGTCCAAACCGGCTTCTACAGACATTCTCACCGCTTCTTTTGGTGTAGCGGCCACTTTGTGACGGGTGTGCAGGCGAATCACGTCTTCCCAGTCAGACACGGCCACGCCTTCAAAGCCTAGCTCGTTGCGCAGGATCTGGGTCAGGTAATACTTGCTTCCGTGCACCGGAACACCGTTGATCTCACCGGAGTTGATCATGACGGTAGAAGCACCAGCTTCCACAGCTGCTTTGAACGGCGGAAGAAAAATCTCGCGCAGCATCTGCTCTGGAATGTAAGAAGGCGTGCGGTCTTTGCCGGTAGAAGGGTACGAGTAGCCCAGAAAGTGCTTCATGCACGATGCCACCGTGAAATCTGGTCCTTTGCCGTTTTGCTCGTAGCCTCTGATGGCAGCAGCGCCCATGGTTTTCACCACAAACACGTCTTCGCCGAAGGTTTCCTCAAAACGAGGCCAAAGCGGCTGGCGGCCGACGTCCAATACCGGGTCAAAATTCCACGGAAGACCGGCGGCTCTGGTTTCCAGGGCGGTAATCTGTGCTAGGCGGTTCACCAATTCAGGATTACGGGTGGCGGCCATGCCGATGTTGTGCGGGTAAAGGGTAGTACCAGCCAGGTAGTTGTTTCCGTGGATGGCGTCAATCCCATAGATTACCGGAATTTTCAGGCGGGTTTTGTCGGTCACATCATGGATGGCATTCAGGACAGTGTGCCACTCGTCAATAGTGTAAGCCCGGTTGCGCACGTTCAGGATGGAACCCACGTTGTAGTTCACCAACACATTTCTGAGTTTGGCCGTGTCTACGGTGGCCACTTCGTTGCCTTTCAGGATAACGTCAATGGTGAGCTGGGTCATTTGCCCAACTTTCTCCTCCACCGTCATTTTCGCGATCAAATCCTCAATCTGTTTGTCGGTCGCCTTTGCCGCAGGAGCCGTGCTGGTGGCGGCAGATGCGGAAGCTGCTGACGCGGCAGATTGGCTTGTCTGGGTAGAGCTGCAGGCCTGCAGTCCCAGGGCAAGTGCCAACGCCAATGGGGTATAATATTTCATGTTTTGTGTTGGTTGGTTAATGGTTCTGAGCCCAAGATTTTGAACGTCCCGGAACTATCATCATACAAGTATAAGGCAACTTTTTGAGTGCTGCTGAGGCTTTGGGGCATCCTTAACAAATAAGCCAGTAAAAGGAAACATTTGGTCCTTCTCTGGTCTGGTCAAAGCAGCTATCTTTGAGAAAGCCTTGTGTGCAGTAGCTCTTTCAGGAGCGGGTTCTTTTTTGTTATTTCCTGTGAAAAGTGAGGTACACGCATCAAATGAATTTTTTTGAAGAGGTGCAGGTTGCGAAAGGACGTAAACCGAAGCTTTTGCTTTGAGGCCGGTTTTCAGAAATTCCCCAAAAATCCTTCCATCTGATAAAAACAGATCTGGAGGAAGCTTGGACCAGATTGGGATGGAATGATAACTGAAAACATTAGCTTGAAAGAAAAGGTGGAGCCGGTTTTAGGCCTGATTTTGAGAAATAAGGATCAAAATGACCGAAGGCTTTTCGTACCGGGGTTGTAAGGGTGCTGGCAGTGTCTACAGTAAAGTGCCGGTGGTATAAACGATAAAGGAAAGCGGGGCCTGCGGGAGAGATTTTCCTCTTTGAAGGGTTGCTGCTAAAAGTTAATTATGGGTTTCAATAGAGCGATAGGAGTGGTATGGATGTTCCTGGGGTTGGTAGTCCAGGTGCGGGCCCAGGTGCCGGAGCAATACAGGTTTTCGCTCATCGACATAAACCAAGGGTTATCCAGTAACCAGGTGAAATGCTTCCTGAAAGACAGCCGTGGCTATTTGTGGGTGGGCACCATTGCCGGAGGGCTGAATCGTTATGATGGGTACAAGCTCAAGGTGTACAAGTACCAGTCCAGTGACACTACCTCTATCATTAGCAATGATGTGACCCGCCTGCTGGAGGGGCCAGACGGTAAAATCTGGGTGCAGACCTTACAGGGAAGTTGTGTGTTTGACCCCGCCACCGAGAAGTTTCACCGCAACCAGGAACCCTTCCTGAAAAAGTATCAGCTGCCGGCCAACAGCAATATAGAAGACATCCTGAAAGACCGCGAGGGAAACTTCTGGTTTGTGGTGGCAGGGCAGGGGTTGGTGAAGTACAACACCAAAACGCGCAGTTCGGTGATGTTGAAAAACGCCTTTTCGGCCAAATCCAACCTTAGTTCCAACTTCATTTCGAGCATAGGCCAAACCACCAAAGGCGATATCTGGGTAGTGCATAGAAACGGTATTCTGGAGAAACTAGACGCGAAGACCCTGAAGGTGGTAGAGCGAAATGACGAGATTTTCCGGAACTACAGCCAGGAAGCGTTGGACTATGCCTTAACCGTTGATTCCGCGAATGACCTTTGGCTTTACGTGCGCGAGAGTGCCGTTGGCGTTTACTTTTATAAAAGCAGCGCTAAAACGCTGCAGCATTTCCATAAGACATCAGCCGGGCTGCAACTGACCAATAATCTGATCAGGGGCATTATTGAAGGAGAAGCGGGCAAAATCTGGATTGGCGCTGACCATGGTGGCATCAACCTCGTTGATAAGAACTCGTTCACGGTGCAATACATCCGGCACAAGGAAGAAGTGGAGAAAAGCTTGGTGCACAACAGTATCAATGCGTTGTACAAAGACAACCAAGGCATTATTTGGGTAGGCACTTTCAAGAAAGGCATCAACTACTATCATAAAAACCTGGTGCGTTTTCCGCAGTTCAGGCACCAGGCCTCGCTTCCAGGGAGCCTGCCGTATGATGACATCAATGCCTTCGCCGAGGATGAGAAAGGCAACTTATGGATTGGCACCAACGGAGACGGCTTGCTGTACTTTGACCGGGCCACCGGAAAATACACCCACTACCGGCACAACCCCGCTGATGCGAACAGCTTATCCAATGACGTGGTGGTAAGCCTGCTCCTTGACCGTAACAAGAACTTGTGGGTTGGTACCTACCTGGGTGGGCTTTCCCGGTTCAATGGGAAGACCTTCACCCACTACAAAAATGAATTAGGGAACCCCAGGAGCTTGTCAGATAACAGCATCTGGGAGTTGTACGAAGATAAAAAAGGCAACATCTGGATTGGTACCTTGCGGGGCGGCCTGGAACTGTTTGACCCCACGCAGAACGGCTTTATACATTCTAATATAGGAGTAGGCAAATTCCCGATCCACTGTGATTACATCTCCGCCATCAATGAAGACCGGAACGGGAACCTATGGGTAGGCGGTGGCTTTGGCGTGGATGTATTTAACAAGGAAACCGGGAAAAGCTCCTACTTCTTCCATGACCCCAAGAACCCCAAAAGCCTGATCAGTAACAATATCAAATTCATTCACAGGGACAGCCGAAACCAGGTATGGATTGGCACCAGCGAAGGATTGGACCTCTACAATGAGCAGGATAACTCCTTTTCCCATTTCACTACCAAAGACGGGTTGCCTAATAACACCATCACCACCATTTTGGAAGACAAAGAGGGGCAGCTGTGGGTGAGTACTCATAGCGGCATCGCGCACCTCATGATCCGGAAGGTGGGACAGGAATACAGGTATAGCTTCCGGAATTTTGATGAGCAGGATGGTTTGCAGGGAAAAGTGTTCAATGAAAACGCTGCGCTGCGCACCCGCAGGGGAGAACTCGTCTTTGGCGGCGCCAACGGTTTTAACCTCTTTTTGCCAAAACAGATCCAAAAGAATACCGCCGCGCCACGCCTGGTGTTCACAGACTTTCAGTTGTTCAACCAATCGCTGGAGGCAGGCAAGCCGGTAAATGAGCGTGTGATTCTGGCCAAGTCTGTTTCAGATACCAAAGAGATCACGCTGGAGCATGATGAGAATGTGTTCTCCATTGAGTTTGCGGCCCTGAACTTCATCCACCCGGAAAAGAACCGGTACCGCTACAAACTAGAGGGCTTTGACAAGGAGTGGCATACCGTAGAGTCAGAGAACCGCAAAATTACCTACACCAACTTAGACCCGGGGCACTATACCTTTAAAGTGATGGCGTCTAACAACGATGGCGTCTGGACCCAGACCGAAACCCAGATGGAGATCACCGTGCAGGCCCCTTTCTGGCAAACGCCCCTTGCCTTTGTGCTGTACGGAGTTCTGGGCCTGATGGCGTTGGTACTCATTAGAAGAGTAGAACTTAAAAAGAGGGAAACCAAATTTGAACTGGAGCAGGAGCGGCGTGCCGCGCACCAGTTGCATGAGCTGGACCTCCTTAAAATCAAGTTCTTCACCAACATCAGCCATGAGTTCCGGACACCCCTGACGTTGATTCTGGCCCCCATTGAGAAATTGCTGAAGGAAGTGCATGACCCGGACCAGCACCACCAGTACCAGATGATTCAGAAGAACGCCAAACGGCTTCTAAACATGGTGAACCAACTGCTGGATTTCAAGAAAATGGACGTGGAAGACATGAAGCTTTCACCGTCTAAAGGAGATGTAGTAGCCTTTGTGCAGGAAACGGTCAACTCCTTTGTGGACCTGTCAGACACTAAGAATATCTCTTTGTCTTTTGCCTCCAGTGTAGAAGCGCTTTCCGTTTCCTTTGACAAGGATAAGCTGGAAAAGATCCTGTTCAACCTGCTGTCTAATGCCTTCAAATTCACGCCCGCGCAAGGCCGCATTGAGGTAGAACTCCATTGCCACGCCACCGATGCCGCCTCTGAAGGCCTGAAGATTCTGGAGTTGAAAGTGCGCGATACTGGCATTGGTATCGCCAAGGAGAACCACAAAAAGATCTTCGACCGGTTCTTCCGTGACACGGTACCGGGTCACATGATGAACCAGGGCAGCGGCATTGGGTTGGCCTTGGTGCAGGAGTTTGTGCACCTGCACGGGGGCGTGATTACGGTGGACAGTGCTCCAGGGGCAGGAAGTTGCTTTACGGTGACCATCCCGGTGAAAGAATCCATCAAGAAAGCGGACGTAATTGAAGCGGTAGCGGAAATTCAAACTGAGCAGGAAACAGAGCCAACCTTGGCCAAATTACGGCCCGTAACATTTGCAGACCACAAGCCGGTAGTGCTGGTGGCAGAGGATAACGAAGATTTCAGGTTCTACCTCAAAGATAGCCTGAGCCCCCACTTTAACATTCTGGAAGCCAAAGACGGCAAAGAAGGTTGGCAAAAAGCCCTAGCTTTTTTGCCAGATCTGATTGTGAGTGATCTCATGATGCCCGAGGTAGACGGTATGGAGTTCTGCAAGAAAATCAAGTCTGATCCCAGAACCTCCCAGATTCCGTTTGTCTTGCTCACAGCCCACACTTCAGATGAAAAGAAACTGAAAGGCTTGGACATTGGCGCGAATGATTACCTCACCAAGCCCTTCAACTTTGACATGCTGCTATCCAGAATCAGAAACCTGATTTCACAACGTGAGCTTTTGCAGAAGGTGTTTGAGAAGAAAGTGAGCGTGCAAGCCAGTGAAAACGAGATCGTGTCACTGGACGATAAGCTTATAAGAAAGGCGATTAAGTACGTGGAAGACAACCTGAGTGATCCGGAGTTATCAGTGGAGGCAATGAGCCGGGAACTGGGTGTGAGCAGGGTGCACCTCTATAAAAAGATGGTAGCTATTACGGGGCAGTCGCCAGTAGAATTCATTAGGAAGATACGCTTGCAGCATGCCCTCCAGTTTCTGGAAAAGAGCCAATTAACAGTGGCTGAGGTCGCCTACAAAGTGGGCTTCAACAACCGAAAATACTTCACTAAGTATTTTAAGGAGGAATACAACATCCTGCCCTCGCAGTACGCAGAAAGCAAACTTGCGGAGAAAAAAGATGCGTAAGCGGCGTGGGTTTTCCGGTTCTGGATGCTTGAAAAAGGTTCTCTTATACTATAATAAAGCAAGGTTAACAGGAGAGGGACTGATTTGAAACATTTGGTACACTTTGGCAGCCTTAGGGTTGCCTACCTTAGCCAAACAGAAAAAGGACAGAAATCTTCCTTGTTCAATAGTCAAGAAGCGTTCAAAATTGAAAAGAGCAAACATGCGTAATTTGTACAAAACCCTTGGTGGAGCCCTGCTCTGCCTTTCTTTTTCTGGTGCTTTAGCCCAGAGTTCCCCCCAAACCCAGAAAGAAACCAAGGGTCAGGAAAGCGTCAGATTGAATCAATTGGGTTTTTACCCAAATGCCGCTAAAATAGCCGTGGTGGTGGGCGAGAACAAAGGAGGTAAGTTCTTTTTGAAGTCTGCAAGTGGGGCTAAGACGGTTTATACCGGGCAACTTTCGGCTTCCAAACTCACTGAGTTGTCAAACAAACCAACCAGGGTAGCTGATTTCAGCCAGTTTAGCACTCCGGGCACTTATGTGCTGGAGATTCCGGGGGTGGGCACTTCTTATTCTTTCGAGATTAAGCCCCAGGTACACCAGGAAGTAGCGGCAGCCGCTATTAAAGGATTTTACTTCCAGCGCACGGCCATTGACTTGCCAGAGAAATATGCGGGAAAGTGGCACCGGCCCGCGGGGCACCCAGACGACAAGGTGCTGGTGCATGCCTCGGCGGCTACAGCCCAACGCCCCACTGGTACGGTGATTTCCTCCACCAAAGGGTGGTATGATGCCGGTGACTATAACAAGTACATTGTGAACAGCGGCATCACCATGGGTACTCTGCTTTCGGCTTATGAAGATTTCCCTAAGTACTACCAAACTCAGAACCTGAACATTCCTGAAAGCCAGAACCCCGTTCCTGATCTGCTGGATGAGGCACTTTGGAACCTGCGTTGGATGCTGACCATGCAGGACCCGAACGATGGAGGCGTGTACCACAAACTCACCAATGCCTCTTTTGACGGAATGGTCATGCCAGACAAAGCCACCTCTCCGCGTTATGTGGTGCAGAAAGGAACCGGAGCGGCCCTAAACTTTGCGGCAGTAATGGCGCAGGCGAGCCGGGTGTACAAGAACTTCTCCAAAGAGTTTCCGGGCTTGTCTGATTCCTGCCTCACCGCTGCCACCAAGGCTTGGGCATGGGCACAGAAAAACCCTAACGTGGCGTATGAGCAGGAGGAGATTAACAAAAACTTTGGCCCGGACGTGACCACCGGCGCTTACGGCGACAAAGACTTTAGTGATGAATTTATCTGGGCAGCCGCGGAACTGTACACCACTACCAAAGATGAGAGCTATTACAAAGCCGTGCCTATGTTGCCAGACGCTAAGATGCCTCTGCCCAGTTGGGCCCAGGTGCGGTTATTAGGCTATTATACCTTGCTGCGGAACAAAGACCACAAAAGTGCCGCCGTGCAGAAAGACCTGCCTGAGATTAAAAAAAGACTTCTGCAATTAACCGATGGCATGGCTTCCGGAGCTGCAACTGGGGCGTACAGAACCGTGATGGGCCGGGCCAAGGAAGACTATATCTGGGGTAGCTCCTCGGTGGCCGCAAACCAGGGTATTGCGCTGGTGCAGGCCTATAACCTTACCGGCAACAAAAAATACCTTCAGGCTGCCCTTTCTAATTTGGATTATCTGCTGGGCCGAAATGCGGTGGGCTACTCCTTCGTAACCGGGTACGGCGATAAATCTACCATGTACCCGCACCATCGCCCTTCCATAGCCGATGGCATTGCTGAACCAGTCCCTGGCTTGCTATCGGGAGGAACCAATGCTAACGCGAACAAGCAGGATAAGTGCCCGGGCTACACCGCCACGGCACCAGATGAGATGTACCTTGACTCAGATTGTTCTTACGCCGCTAATGAGATCGCCATCAACTGGAACGCCCCGCTGGTGTACTTAGCCGGTGCTATTGAGGCGCTCCAGCAACAGGCGGGCTTTGCCGCAAAGAAAACCAAGTAAGCTTAGCTACCACTTACGTCTATTTACCCACCAACTCAGCAAACAAATTAATACATGGCAGGAATCTCAACAAGCAGCGCGAAAACCTCTGCCCCAGCGGGTACTGGAATAGGTGCTGCGCCCGGCGGAAGTTACCTGGGGCCTTTAATGACGGTGACGATGCTCTTCTTTATGTGGGGCTTTATCACGTGCATGAACGACATCCTGATCCCTAAACTGCAGCAGGTGTTCACGCTGCAGAACTGGCAGGCGATGCTCATCCAGACGGCATTCTTTGGGGCTTACTTCATTGTCTCACTACTGTACTTCATTTTTTCCGTCACCAAAGGTGACCCGATTCTGAAAATAGGGTACAAAAACGGCATTATTGTGGGGCTGATGGTGACGGCTCTGGGTTGCCTCCTGTTCCTGCCTGCCGCCGATCTGCATTCTTATGGTTTGTTTTTGGGGGCACTGTTCGTGCTGGCCTCAGGAATTACGGTGTTGCAGATTACAGCCAATCCGTACGTTTCCATATTAGGTCCGCCGGAGTCTTCTTCCAGCCGCATGAACCTGACGCAGGCATTGAACTCCTTCGGGACTACCATTGCTCCCATCATAGGCGGGTACCTCATCTTTGACCAAGTAACCAATGACACCACCAACGCAGACTCGGTGAAGATGCCGTACATCGGCTTGGCCGTGACACTTCTAATAATTGCGGTGATCATCAAGCTGGCCCCTTTGCCACGTTTAACAGGTGATGGAACTGCGGTAGTGGCTGGCTCGGGCGCACTGAAGCACCGGCACCTGGTACTGGGCATTATCTGTATTTTCATGTACGTAGGCGGTGAAGTGGCCGTAGGCAGCATGATCATCAACTACCTGAAGCTGCCGCAAATTGCGGGGCTAGACGAGTCAGAGGCGAAGCATTTTCTGTCTTTCTACTGGGGTGGGGCTATGATTGGCCGTTTTTTTGGGGCGGTAGCGCTGGCGCAGTTCCGGAACAAAGCTTTGAAATACGTGATCATGGCCGTTATTGCGCTGGTGACCTTTGTAACGGTGTACGCCCTTTATGACCTGGATCAGGCGCTCATCATTCTTGGGCTGATTGTGGTGAACTTTGTAGTGTTGCTGCTGGGCCGTTTCATTCCCAACCGTACTGTGGGGCTTTATGCTACCGCAGTGATTGTGCTGCTCTTGATTGGAACCTTCGCGCAGGGAGGTCTGGCCATGTGGGCGGTGATTGGGATTGGGTTATTCAACTCCATCATGTTCCCCACCATCTTTGACTTGGCTATTAAAGGACTGGGTGCGCATACAAGCCAGGGGTCGTCGCTGCTGGTGATGGCCATTGTGGGCGGTGCCATTATTCCGCCGCTGCAGGGCGCTGTGGCTGATGTGACGGGTGATGTGCAGTTCTCCTTCATCGTGCCCATGCTCTGCTACCTTTACATTGTCTTCTACGGCTTTGCCGGATATCGCACCCGCGTTAATAATTCTGCTTCAATTAGGTAACTCTCTTCTGTTTCAAGGCTGCTTTTGCAGAAACAGGCTTGAAATGAATTTTTTAGTAGAGCCAACTGCTCTGAAAGTCATTCACTTTCAGGGCAGTTGGCTTTATTGTGTTTATTAAAAAATACTATCTTGGAGACATATATGAATACGAAACTGGGATGCTTTCAAGTGCTTTTCTGATACCCATTTTAGGAGCTTGCTTCTTTTTTGCCTCACGAGGTGCTGCAGTACTTAGAGGCCGAAACCACTGGGTGTTAAAAGGTTATTTCCTGAAAACGAGCTTAAAACAATGGAAATAGGTGCCTCTTGGCTATAATACCCTAAACTAAATAATGTATGAACCGGGTAGACAGGCTTTTCGGGATATTGACGTTGCTGCAGTCCAAGAAGTACGTGACGGCAGAGAAGATCGCGGAAGCGTTTGCCATTAGCGTGCGTACCGTGTACCGTGACATGAAGGCGCTGGGCGAGCAAGGGGTACCCGTAGGCTTTGAGCCGCACAAAGGCTATTTTGTAGTGCAGGGCTATTTTCTACCGCCCGTCTCCTTCACCTCTGAAGAAGCCAACGCCCTGCTGTTGATGGAGGCCATGGTCTTCGGGTTCACGGATAAGTCCATCCATACGCACTATGCCTCGGCGCTGAACAAGGTGAAAGCTGTGCTGCGTACCACCCAGAAAGAAAAGCTGGACTTCCTCAACAACCACATCAAGCTCCAGTTGCCGCCCTGTATCAACAATGATTATGAGTACTTGGCGCTTATTCAGCAGGCCATCTCCAACAACTGTATTCTGGAAATTGGCTACAAAAACAAAAATGAGGAGGTAAGCAAGCGCAAGTTAGAGCCCATCGGGCTGATCTTCTACGCTTATAGTTGGCACCTCATTGGGTGGTGCCACCAACGGCAGGACTACCGCGATTTCAAAGTTTCTCGCATCCTTACCATCAAAAACACTGAGCTACCTTTCCTTAAAACCGATCACATGCCGGTAGCTGAATACATGAAGCAATTGCCTGTTCCGTATTAATATTACGTAGAGCTGCTTTGGCCGTGTGTTTCAACGCTGTTTTTCTGAAACCGAGCTGAAAGCCGACTTGCCAAAAATATTTTTCATTTTCTGAAAGTAGACTGCCATAGGGTTGTCAGTGGGTGGCTATTTCTTTGTGTCATCACTTAACCACTAACCTTATGTCTGAGATGCAAACCACCGTTGCCACCACCACAGTTCTGGATCTGCTCGCCAAAGAAATGGAGCAGGAAGCCGTTACCACCCGCAAAATGCTGGAGCGTATTCCAGATGACAAGTATGATTGGAGACCCCACCCCAAAAGCATGGACATCCGGACACTGGCTACGCACATCGCTGATTTGCCATCCTGGGTAGGAATGACCTTAACCACCCATGAACTGGATTTTGCTCAAAATCCCTATCAGCCCAGACATGTAAACAATACGGCCGAGTTGCTGGCCTATTTTGAGGAAATGCTGGAAGACGGCAGAAGGCATTTCGCCGAGGGCTCAGACGAACATCTGAACGAGGAATGGACGCTCAGAGAAGGAGAAACCATTTATCTTACTTCCACCAAATACGACGTGCTACGCATGACAATGAGCCAAATCATCCATCATCGGGCACAGTTGGGTGTGTTCCTGCGTTTGCTCAATGTGCCCATCCCGGGTAGCTATGGCCCAAGTGCCGATGAAGTGGATTTCAAGTAAAACTTTACACGTTAGTTATACAAACAGGAACCCCTGCTGAACGTCAGCAGGGATTCCTGTTTATGGCGTAGTTTCAGATAATCATCCCTGAAACACATTTTACCTATCCCCTTTCTAAAAAACATAGTTAGCAAAGAAAAGGACCTGCTGAACGGCAGCAGGTCCTTTTAAGTGGGGGAGGTTAGGTGTTTATTGACGGGTAATCTTGAAGGTATAGGCCTTGCCCTGGGTCACCAGTCGTACCAGATAGAACTTGCCGGCTAAACTGCGGGTGGCTACCGGGAAGCGGTAGGTTTTGTAAGCCTCGGCCCGGCCTTCATACACCTGGCTTATCTTTTTGCCATACAGGTCAAATAGTTCAAGCGAGACTTTCTGCTCAGGTGCAGTCAACATGAAGTCAACAGTCAGTTGGTCTGCAAACGGGTTTGGGTACGCCGTAAGCACCGGAGCAGTAGATAGGTCAGTTTCAGCAGTGGAAGAAACAATGGTTTCTCCTTTGCATGCGCCTAATCTGCCGCCATTTTTCAGGTGGGCTGGGACAGCATTTGGAGAGATGCAAAGCGGGGTAGTGGCGTTGGAAGTACTGCCGGTAGATTGGCATACCAGTACTTTGTCCCCCTTGTCACCGCAACGCACATCTAAGACGTGTACTGTGACCTGAGCTGTTTCTGAACAACCGTATTCATTGGTTGCTTTCACCGTGAACGTGTACGTACCGGCGGTTTGAGGGGTGAAGACGGTGGTGCCGGAAGTAGTAGTGCTCAAGCCCGCAACTGGTGACCAGGAGTATAAAGTGCTGCCCTCTCCTGAAGTACTGTTAGAAGCTATTAACGTCACTTGGTGTGCGCCGTAGCCCAACGCAAGAGAGTTGTCAGGTAAACCAGTAAAGGTTTGGTCTGCTTTGCTTACCTGAATGCTTGGTGCCGGAATGGCTCCCACAATGGTAACAGTAGCCGATACACTGGCTTCATTGCCCGCCGCATCTTTGCCGGTGAAGGTGACCGTATTGGCCCCAATGTTAGCGCAGGTGAAGGTGCTTTGTGACAAGGCGAAGCTGTTCAGGTCTAAGGCGCAGTTGTCATAGGAGCCGTTGTTTACCTCAGAAGCTGAAACGGTGACGGTTCCTCCGGACAAGGTACGGGTAATGTTCTGGGTGAGCAGCACTGGAGGCATGTTGTCCAGGGCATTCAAGGTAACTGTTCTCTCTGTGGAGTTGCCGTTTCCATCATGGGCCGTTACGGTGACAATGTGCTTCTGGCCGTGGCTTGAAGAGATCATGGAGCCGGCCACCGGACTTTGAGTGAAGGTGATCTGACCACATAAATCTTCCCCAGTTAAACCTGTGATGAAATCAGGCACTTCCACCTCGCAGTCGGCCTGCAACGCTACATTTTGACTTACCGCCAACGTAAACGATGGAGGGGTTACGTCTTTTTTCTGTACAGTGAAAGAGCAGGATGAAGTTCTGCCAGAGGCATCAGTGGCAGTGATGGTAATAGAAAGATCGCCTACACCAAACACAGGAGCCCCAGCAGCCGGACTTTGGGTTAAGGTAATGGCGTCTGCGCTGGAAACATCATCTGTTACAGAAACCAGGGTTGTATAATCTGGTAACAGGGTGGTGCAGGAAGGCGATAAAGTCAATACCTGATTGCCCGAACAAGCGATAACCGGAGCATTGTAGTCACTGATGTTGGAAGGAGCACTTTCATTGTGGAACCGATCCAGCGCCGTGATTATGTAATAGTAGGTTTTAGACGCATCAGACACCTTGTCTCTAAAGGAGTTGGCGGCGGTATTGGTAACAGCGATAAGATTGGTAGTAGTGCTGATGTCAATTACCTGGCTTTCTGATCTGTATACCGCATATCTGGAGATTTTGTCTAATTCATTGGCTGCTGCGCCAGCTGCCTCCCAGGTGAGCAGCACAGAATCTGCAGTGGTTTTAGTGGCATGCAAACCACTTGGTACTGCAGGAGGTGTATTGTCTTTCCACGGCATAGTGGGTAACAGAGCTGGTTTAGAGTAGAAGTTAGTGCGCAAAGAATCTCTGAAACCAAGTTTAGAGGTGCTGCGCAGGCTGTTGGTATTGTAAACCGCTTGTCCCTGTATGTTGCTTAAGGAACGGTTCAACCTGATTTCGTTCGGGATTTGGGAAGGATTTGCCCAAGAGGCTCCTTGTGCCGGGTCATTCACCTTATAGCCTGCCAGGCCAATGTACATATGACGTCCATAGGCATTATCGTTCCACCAAGGCACAACCAGGCTGTAATCAGCTCCCCTTTGGCCCATGAACCAGTATACCTGCGGAGCCAGGTAGTCTATCCAACCTTCCTGGAGCCACTTGCGTGAATCAGCATAAAGCGAAACATAGTGCTGCAAACCACTGGTGTTGGTGCCGAGCAATGGATTGGTGCTGTTCCGGTAGATGCCAGAAGGAGACACCCCAAACTTCACCCATGGCTTCATCTCGTTGATAGTGTCGTTCACCCGTTTGATGAGCAGGTTGACGTTGTCGCGGCGCCAGTCACCCCGGTCGGTAATGCCGCGCGAATATTCTGCGTAGGTAGCATCATCGTTGAAAGCCGCGTTGGGGTAGAAATAGTCATCAAAGTGGATGCCGTCTACGTCATAGCGTTTCACGATATCGGCAATCACGGTCATGATGTAGTTGCGGACTTGGGGAATGCCGGGATCAAGGGTGCGAAGGTTGCCAGTGGCTATGAGCCATTCAGGATGTTGTCTGGCTACGTGGGTTGGGGCAAAGTTTGGCAGCTGGCTCACATTGGCAATTGCCCGGTATGGGTTGATCCAGGCGTGCAGTTCCATGCCGCGTTTGTGGCATTCTTCAATGGCAAATTGCAAGGGATCCCAACCTGAGTTTCTGCCCTGGACACCAGTTAAATCAGCGGAAATAGGTTCAAGCTCACTTTGGTATAGGGCATCACTCTGGCTTCTTACCTGCAGAAAGATGGCATTTAGCCCAGTGGCTTTGTGGTGATCCAGGATGGAGATCAGTGCTGCTCTTTGCTGGGTTGGAGTCTGGCTGCGATTAGGCCAGTCAATGTTGGCATAGGTTGCGATCCAGGCACCTCTGAACTCCCGTTTTGGAGCCTGCGCCTGCGCTAATTGGGAGAGAAAAAGGAAGAGGAGGAGGGAAAGTAGATTTTTACTCATAGGGGGTGAGATTTGGAGGTGTTACATAAACTTTCTTTTAATAAATATTAATAAAATTATTTATGATTGCAAAATTTATTAAATATTAATAGAAACTCATCTTGGGTTTTATAAAATGTTAACTAGTTGTAAGGGACACTGAAGCTGTTCTAGTGGGGCAAGCAGTTATAACGTTTTTTTTGAGGTTGGTTATGGTGAACCCTCCTGGCTTAAAATATGGGAGATGCCTCTGAATAATTATAGGAGAAATGCTCAGCAGAGATATTTTTTTGAGGGAACGGTTTGTCCTTGGTCTTTCTTCTCAACAGGTTGGAGTAAATACTAGAAGAGGTGGACCCATTCTCTTTTCGCATAAATAGAATAAGAAAAGCCCTGCTTATTGGAAGCAGGGCTTTTATATTAAATAGCAAACACAATATAAATGGGGTGGCTAGACGTGGTTAGCTTAGTGAATATTTTCGGGTCTTAAAGCTTAGCCTCTTCTATTTTAGGAGAAGAGGTCAACAGCGGTTCAGTGCCGTAATATTTCCTCCGGAACCAATATGCCAGGTTCACTAAGCCTATCAAAGCTGGTACCTCAATGAGGGGCCCCACTACCCCGGCAAAGGCTTGTCCCGAGTTAAGACCAAACACGCCAATTGCCACTGCAATAGCCAGTTCAAAGTTGTTGCCCGTAGCCGTAAAAGCTACTGAAGCATTTTGGGCATAATTTGCTCCCAGCGCTTTGCCAAGGTAAATACTCACTACAAACATAATAGCAAAGTAAATCACCAGCGGAATAGCAATCCGGACCACATCCATAGGGATCTGCACAATGAGATTGCCTTTCAAACTGAACATCACCACGATGGTAAAAAGGAGAGCTATCAAAGTGATGGGGCTGATGGCCGGGATGAAAACCGTCTGATACCATTCATCCCCCTTCAGGCGGCGCAAAAGAAAGCTGGAGACAAAGCCCAGCAAAAAGGGAATGCCCAGGTAGATTCCCACGCTCTCGGCAATGGCGCCCATGCTAATGTCCACCACCTTTCCCTCCAGGCCAAACCAAGTGGGCAAAATGGTGATGAACACGTAGGCAAAGACGCTGTAAAAGAGCACCTGAAAAATACTGTTGAAGGCTACCAAACCAGCAGCATACTCGCGATCACCTTCAGCCAATTCATTCCAGACCAGTACCATGGCAATGCAACGGGCCAAACCTATCAAGATTATCCCAATCATGTACTCCGGATAATCCCGCAGGAAGATAATGGCCAGCAGAAACATTAAAACAGGGCCAATGATCCAGTTCAACACCAAGGAAAGGGTGATTACTTTGATGTTCTGGAAAACCCGCCCTAATTGGGCATACTTCACCTTGGCCAATGGCGGGTACATCATCAGAATCAATCCAATGGCAATGGGTACATTCACGGTGCCCACCTGAAATGAATTGATAAAGCCCTCGGTGCCGGGGTAAAGATAGCCTAGTAGCACGCCGGCTCCCATGGCTACAAAGATCCAAACGGTAAGAAAACGGTCCAGCGTGGAAAGCCTTTTCCTTTTATCTACAGTACATTGACTCATACTCTTGCAAGAGTTAAAATTGAATAGCCTTTTCAGGGCAGTCTTTAAATGAAACTGCAACCTTCATTTTCTGGCTGTTTTTGAATAAATAAGCGCAAAACAAGAAGTAGCGGTGCCCTTGCGTAAAAGCAGTAATACCACGGTCCTTCTTGTTTAAGCAGTGCGCAACATTTGGGCAAACTCGTTTGGTAATGGGCTTGCTTCTACCGCTTGGGCTGCTGTCTCCACATCGTAGGGTACCCGAATGAATTCTACCTTGATGCTATCTTTCTGGGTGAGGCTGCTTTCCGGAGTCAGTTCCACCACCACATAGCCCGTCCGGGGGTCACCGTCTTTGGGTTTGCCTACTGATCCGATGTTAATGGCGTGCCGGTATCTGGTTTGACCCTCGTGCTCGTAGGGCATAGCCCGGTGGTATGGCTTGTGGGTGTGCCCGAAGAAGAGGAGGTCGGCATTGGCTTCTTCCATCATCTTCAGGAAGCTTTTCTCTGGCCGATCTTCAAAAAGGTATTCGTTTATTTTGCGGGGGCTGCCGTGTACCAGGAGAAGCTCTATCTTATTCTCTTCCTTTGATCCGTCCATGAAGGTGAGACGCAGTTGGCGCGGGAGCATGCGCAGGTACTTGCGGGTTTCTTCAGTGACTACGTTGTTGGTGAAGTCAATAGATTGTTGCCCTAAATCTTTTTCAGTGTCAGTTTTGTAGGCGCATCCGCAGTTTGGACTCCACAGACCCACGCCTTCGTCATAATTGCCCGCAATGGTAGGAATCCTTCTTTTCCTGATTTCGGCCACCACCTCATTGGGCCAGGGCGCATACCCTACCAAGTCTCCGAGGCAGTAAATGGCATCCAGCTGTTGTGTCTCCATGTTCGCCAAAACCGCTTCCAAAGCGGGAAGGTTGGCATGGATATCGGAGAAAAGGGCAATTCTCATAAAGTAGTTTAAAGGGTGATTTGGTGAAAGCAGATTATAAGCGGAAGTAGGTTAGCAGCATCCTGAGCCCGGCGTGCAGGCATCTCCTTGGAAAGTGGTCAATTCTACCAATTGCACTTTCTTCTTCTCCGAAGCTGGGGCAGGAGCACAGCATTCTTCGCCAGAAGAGGTAGTGCCACAGCTGCCGCCTCGTTCAATGGCCTTGCATTGCGTTGCGTCTGGAGCCAGGTTCACAATCAGATTACCTCCTGACAGAGTGAATTCTGACGGGTACATTTGGCGCGTGTCAAACTGAGAATTTCCAAATTCTATCTTCACCACCCCCAGCGGGTTCAGCGGAAGCACCTTCTCCACCACATTTATAATAGAGAGTGCTTTCTTTACAGCCATTGGCTGCTCACTCTCTTTCTGGCCAGGCTCCCACAACTGTACAATGATCTCAGTCCAACTGTTCATTTGGCCACCACAATCTACTGAAACAATAGGAGCTTGCTTGATCTCAGTGATGTGATAGGAGGCATCTACCCATTTGTCCTGGGCATATTGAAACTGGAGCGGAAGCTCTGGATGTTGAAGCAGCTCTGTTTTGAAAGCTTGCCAGTTCAAAAGATTTGTATGGTTCATATGATTGTAATTTTACGATAAATAAGAGCAAATTTTATTAGCAGCAGTTGTCCTGGCAGGAAATGGGCCTGGAGAACAGGTGGAAGAAAATGTCTCTAACCTCTTCCCACTTATGTTTGTCAATACAGTAGCAGACACTTGTACCCTCCACGGTGCCTTTGATCAATCCCACAGCCTTTAATTCCTTTAAATGCTGCGATACCGTTGCCTGGGCTAAAGGAAGTTCGTCTACCAGATCTCCACAGATACACGTTTGCTTCTTAAGCAAGTGCTGAAGAATAGCAATCCGTGCCGGATGCGCCAAGGCTTTCGCGTATGCGGCTAACTGGTTTTGGCTTTGAGTGAAAGCTTGTGTTTTAGTGACTCCCATGCTATAGCGTATTAGATTATCGTAAAATTACGATGGATATTTTATGGAAACAAAGAGGGGCAATAAAAACAAAGTTCTTATTGTCCCTCTTTGTTAGGTGTTGTTTGTGTTTTAATCTCCTGATAGGAGAAGGTTGAAGGTCAAGAGTTGATTCTTCGTTGTAGATTGCTGTTAGGGCTGTTCTTATTTTTTAGCTTCTTTTACTCCAGTTCGTGTATGCCAGGCTCAGGGGCGATGCCCCTGAAGGCAGGGTTGCCGAAGAAGTCTTGAACGGGCAGTTTGAGCTTAAATAAGGTCTGCAGGTCTAGGCCTTTGTCTTTCACAGGGGAAGTGGGTTGCAGTTTGAAGCCGGAGAGGGAACCCATTTGATATGGATCTGTAAGGGATATTGTGAGATGTCCATTAAGCAAAGGATCAGCGTAAGTGCCTAAAAGCCTTCCCTCAAGTTTTTCTTGGCCCGTGGCGTTGGCCCACTCTTGTAGGCTGCCATAGCCCCCAAAATAGATGCTGCTGCCAGTCAAGTTCCAATAGGTATTTCCCATGAATCGATATCCAGGAGAAGATCCTGCTATTATCTCACCCCTTCCAATAAAAATATTATTATATATTCCAAAATTAAAATTGTTACCTCCTATGTATCTTGTAATTGGAGAAATATTATTGTATATCAAATTATTATGAATAAAGCAATCACGGTATTGTTTGTGTTCCCCAGATCCATTCCAGAAGGTGAAGCTCCCGTACCCAATGCCATCTTTATTCCCTTCAATAGCATCATTTATACTGATAGAGTACCTGACGGTGTTGTTGTTCCAGTCCATGGCCCCACTCCACTGGTAGAGTCCATACCCGGCCCCCTCATTCTCGTAGGAGAGGCAGTACTGGATGACCGAGTTGGTGACGCCACCGTCTAAAGCAAATCCACCGCCGTCATGCCCGTTCGGGGACGTCTTGTTGCGGTAGCTGATACAGTGCTGGATGGTGACGCTGTCGCTGGAGTGGGTCCAAATTCCCACAGGCCCGTTGCCGCCCCGGGGCATGTCCCAGCCGTTGTTGGTGGCAACGCAGTGGTCGATCAGGGCCCCCTTCGTCATCTCCACCAGGATGCCGCTGCCACTAGAATTATCAGTTACAGACGGATCCCCTGCGTTGTTCTCCACTAGGCAATCTCTCAATGTGATGTTCTTGGAGCAATCGGCGTCAATGTCTGGGAAAATGTATCTTCCTTGTTTATACTGATAAGCGCCTGTAACGAATATCCCGCAGAAGCCGTTGTTTTTGGCCACTACCTTCACTGCCTCAACGTTGTGGCAGCTGTAGAGCATAAGGCCCGTGTGCTGGAAGCCCTCCACCGTCACCTGCTCCAGGGTGCCGTCGCTGGCCTTCTGCAGCTCGATGCCGTTGGAGGTGTTGCCCTCCTTGCGGCCCGCGCCCCTGGCGTTTACCCCCTTGAGCCTGAAGAAGCTGCTCTTTATGATAACCGCCTCCTTGGCCCCGCCGTCTATGGTTGCCGGCCCCGTCCCGTAGCTGGTGATGGTGACCGCCTTGCCCTTGGAGCCGCTGTCCAGCAAGTCGAGGATGAGGGTGCCGGGGAAGGTGGCCCCTCCCTCCAGGTACACCGTCTCCCCGGGCTCCAGGTCTACGCCGTTGAGTTTCTCCAGGCTGCGCCAGGGTTTCTCCCTGGTGCCCGGGTTCGTGTCGTCGCCCTCCCTGCTCAGGTAGTAGCCCTTGGCAGGGGCAGCCTCGGGTGTCTCTGGCTTGGGCTCCGGGTCCTCGCCGTCGGTTGAAAGAGGATCATTGCAACAAGCAACAACATTGCTTAAGATAAAGAGGCAGGAGAGAGTAATAAGCCGTTTTAAACGAGATTTTAACTTATTTAAAGCAACTTGTATAGGATAGCTTTCCACTATGAAAAATATTAATATATAAGATGCTTCTAAATTAATATTAAAATTATTATAAAGTAATAGTTTTGTGTAATTATATTAAAAATTTTTATATTTTATAGTTAAGAGGTTGGAGTTTCTTCTAATCTGCTGTTGTTTAAAACAAACAAGAAGGAGCCTGTTGAAACCTCTGCCCACTACTGGGCAGAGGTTTCAACAGGCTCCTTCTTGTTTGTTTTAATTTTAATTAATCAACTTCATGTATCCCGGGTTCAGGAGCCAAACCTTTCAAAGGTTTGTTTCCATAGAAGTCATGCGGGGCATAGTCTATTTTGAAAAGGCTTTGAAGGTGCAAGCCCTTATTTATCAGGTGAGAGCTTGCTTGTAGCTTGTATCCGGTTAAATTATCCAACTGGTAAGGATCGGTAGCTGTGGTAGTAAAAGGACCTGTTAGCATGGGGTCGACATTCATCCCCATCAACCTTCCCTCCAATTTTTCTTGACCTGTGGCATTGGCCCACTCCTGCAGGCTTCGGTGGCCTCTGAAGGAGATACTGCTACCTGCTATGTTCCAATAGGTGTTTCCCACAAATCTGTCTCCGTAGGAGGATCCTGCTAGGATTTCACCTTTTCCAATAAAGATGTTATTGTAGAATCCAAAATTTTCATTGGTAGCGGTAAGAAATTTGACATTAGGAGAGACGTCACTGTAAATGACATTATTATAAACTTTGGAGTTTTTGAATTGCTTGCTGTCATTTGTGCCGTTCCAAATTGCTAAACCAGCATAGCCTTTGGCTCCATCATTTATACTGATAGAGTACCTAACGGTGTTGTTGTTCCAGTCCATGGCTCCGCTCCACTGGTAAAGCCCGTACCCGGCCCCCTCATTCTCGTAGGAGAGGCAGTACTGGATGACCGAGTTGGTGACCCCACCGTCAAAGTCGAACCCACCGCCGTCAAGCCCATTCGGGGACGTCTTGTTGCGGTAGCTGATGCAGTGCTGGATGATGACGCTGTCGCTGGAGTGGGTCCAAATTCCCACAGGCCCGTTGCCGCCCCGGGGCATGTCCCAGCCGTTGTTGGTGGCAACGCAGTGGTCTATCAGGGCGCCCTTCGTCATGTCCACCAGAATACCGTTGCCACTATGATTGTCTAAAATGCTAGGGTCTCCGGGGTTGTTCTCCGCAAGGCAATCCTTTAGGGTGATGTTCTTAGAGTATTCTTTGTCGTTGTCAGAAAACACCCACCTGCCGTTTTTTTCTATGTATTCTCCTGTGACGTAAATCCCGCAGAAGCCGTTGTTTTTGGCCACTACCTTCACTGCCTCAACGTTGTGGCAGCTGTAGAGCATAAGGCCCGTGTGCTGGAAGCCCTCCACCGTCACCTGCTCCAGGGTGCCGTCGCTGGCCTTCTGCAGCTCGATGCCGTTGGAGGTGTTGCCCTCCTTGCGGCCCGCGCCCCTGGCGTTTACCCCCTTGAGCCTGAAGAAGCTGCTCTTTATGATAACCGCCTCCTTGGCCCCGCCGTCTATGGTTGCCGGCCCCGTCCCGTAGCTGGTGATGGTGACCGCCTTGCCCTTGGAGCCGCTGTCCAGCAAGTCGAGGATGAGGGTGCCGGGGAAGGTGGCCCCTCCCTCCAGGTACACCGTCTCCCCGGGCTCCAGGTCTACGCCGTTGAGTTTCTCCAGGCTGCGCCAGGGTTTCTCCCTGGTGCCCGGGTTCGTGTCGTCGCCCTCCCTGCTCAGGTAGTAGCCCTTGGCAGGGGTAGCCTCGGGTGTCTCTGGCTTGGGCTCCGGGTCCTCGCCGTCCTGCGACAATAGGTCATTGCAAGAAAGGAGGAGGAGAGAAGAAAGAATGAAGGTGAAAGATAGCTGTCTTTGGGAGCTGTATCTTGTGAAAGGTTTTAAAAGATTATTGTAAAGTTTACTCATAAAATGAATTTTTAAAATAGGACATAAAATTCTAGGCCCGCAAAAAACTTTTGGGGGATAAATGTTGGTTCGTGTTTTTAAAGTTAAATTTTACCCTAAATTTTAACATTGTTATTATATAATAACAATGTTAAAATAGTTATATTATTAATGATGAAATAACTTGAAATCTGCTGTATGCATCACTTATTATTCTATTGGGCGCTACAAATATATAGAGTTTCATGTAAGTTGTTAAATTTTTTTTGTCCAACTATTAAGTATAATTTAATTGTGCATTAAATATTTAGAATTTATTTTGGAAGTATCTAAAAAATCCTAGAAGATTATTTGTTTTGTTATAGATTATGTATCTAAAGAACCGCTGCTTGACGTTTTTAAATTATGTTATTAGCACACATAATTTTTATAGGAAGTAAATAAAGATATCCTATGTGATAGTATGTGCTTTTCCTATCTTATATGCTGCATCAAATAAAGGAGTGTTTCGTTCAATAATTATAGCAGTTGAAAATTGATGAAGTGTTGTTAAGCTTAATTATGAATGTATTTCCGTATATATATATATATTATTAATGCTTACTTTTGAATAATGAACTATGCTTGTAGCATTTTTACATTATATGTCCTTTATGGTTTATATTTTATTATTAATAAAGCTTATTTGCTCTAGAGAAGAGTTGATAATATGCAATAGAAATCATTAGGTGAAACTTAGTGCATTGATTATGCTTTGTTATTAAGTTTTCAAGTTGAATTTTTTATTGTTTTAGCTAGTTTGTTGTATTTCAATTATTGCTGACATAGTGGTAACTAGAATTCCCTTATCCCCACCTAATATAAATCCAGTACATGATAATGTAGACCGGCCATTATGGTCAGTCATGATACCAGTTTACAACTGCTCTCAGTATTTGGTTGAAACAATTGAGAGCGTGTTAAGGCAAGAATTTCCGGCTGACCGAATGCAAATAGAAGTAGTAGATGATGCTAGTACTGATGCCGATGTTGAAGATTTGGTAAAAAAGGTCGGGAAGGGTAGAGTCCAGTATTACCGACAAAGGTCTAATGTAGGCTCTCTCCGGAATTTTGAAACATGTATTAATCGTGCTCAAGGTAAGCTGGTCCACCTGCTACATGGCGATGATAAAGTGAAAGATGGGTTCTATGCTAAGATGGAATCTTTATTTCATAGTTACCCAGCAATAGGAGCTGCGTTTTGCAGATATTGTTATATTGACTCAGAAGGGAATTATTTAGAACGGCCAAGCAGGGAAAGGGATACAGACGGCATTCTTGATGATTGGTTGATGAAGATTGGTGAACGCCAGCGAATTCAATATGTAGCTATTGTCGTTCGTAGAGAAGTTTATGAAGAACTAGGCGCTTTTTACGGAGTTACTTATGGTGAAGATTGGGAAATGTGGGTTCGGATTGCACGTTATTATCAAGTAGCATATACACCAATCATATTAGCTGAATATAGAAAACATATTTCTTCTATATCTGGACAAAAGATACTAGATGCCCAAAATTTGAGAGATATAATGAAGGCTATGGAATTAATTCAGCATCATTTACCTGATATGTATAGAAAAAAATTATATAATAACTCTTTAAAATTTTATGCTCATTATGCAATCAGAGATGCGAACGAAGTTTGGATGAACCAGCACAATAAAAAAGCAGTTAGATTCTTGATGTGGGAAACTTTGAAAGTGTATAAAGACCCAAGCTTAATTTGGAAATGCTTTAAATTATATTCAAAGACATTGATAAATAAATACGATAGAATGTTTGCTTGTATTGTTTAGATTGGTACCTTTTATTAAAGGTGTTAAGGTTCATTTTTTAAATTGATAATAATCTAAAAATCCTATAAGCAGCTTTAGACAAGGATACTTTGAAAAGAAAAAGCCCCTGCTGCATTTAAGAAACAGAGGCTTTTGCTGTGGAGATGCAGGGATTCGAACCCTGGTCCAGACAAGGAAACTTGAGCGCTTTCTACATGTTTAGTCTTGGTTTGGTTTTCGAGTGGCTCCAGGCCCAAGCCTAGCCTATGAAGTCACCTTAGATGCTTTAGTTTCATGTAATCCCCACACCTTGGACTACACTAGATCGGCATTACGATGCCCTGTGACCAACCCCCACCGAACCGAGAAGCTGCAGGACAATGGCAAAATGCTTAGTACCTAGACTAGGCAGCCATGGCGTAGTTAGACTCGCCAGATAATCGTCGGTCAATTCTGATTTACGGGAAAACTGCCAACTCCCGACATGCTTACACCCAGCTTGCTCAAGCTGTCAATTCCGGTCATCCCCAATTGTGAAAGAACATCTTCGGTCTTCTACGGCCGAGGCCTGCAAAAGTAACCAATAAATAGACAAATCCTACTTTTATATAGTTCCTGGTATAACCCTGTTTTCAGCAGAACGGCCAAAAACAGGGTTATAAAAACGTTTTCAGTTCGCTCAGGCAATGCACCTCATAAGTAGGTTTCAGGCGAGGGCGTTTCTTTTCTGGGTTGAAAAAGACCTGGTCAATGCCCGCGTTCATGGCGCCTAGCACATCGGCCTCCAAGCTGTCACCAATCATAAGGCTTTCCTGGGCGGTGACCCCGGCACGTTGCAAGGCATGCTGAAAGATGCGTTTGTCAGGCTTAGTGCAATTGATGCATTCAGATGTGATAACCTCTGAGAAATAGGAGTCTAAGTTGGCAGACTTCAGCTTGATGTACTGCACGTCTTTAAACCCATTAGTAATAATGTGGAGAACATATTTCTCTTTCAGATAACCCAATACCTCATGAGTGAACGGGAAAACGGCTGTTTTGGTAGGGCAAATATCCGTGAACGCTTTACTGATGCCTGCAGGAACATCATTGGCAGACATACCCAGTCCTGTCAGGCATTTAACAAACCGATTTTCCCGGAGTTGCTGCTGCGTAATTTTGCCTTTATGGTAAAGATCCCACAACCGTTGGTTTACGAAACTGTATTTCTTGTAGAAAGAGTCTCGGGAGAAGCTACCTAGCTGAGCTAGGTTGAAATGATCGTATAAATGGTAGAGCGTCTCTTCGGAGTTCTTCTCAAAGTCCCACAGTGTGTGGTCCAAATCGAAAAACAGGTGACGGTACGTTTTAAGCTTTTTCATAATAAAGGTGTTTTCTGGAAATCAACAGAAAACGAAGGTTTAGTTAGAACCAATCTGGGTGCTTTTAGTTTCAGGCAGTCTCTTGAAAGAAAGCCGCGCTTATATATTTTGTAGGGCTTCCTTCAATGCACTGTGGTTAGCTACGGAAGATAGAGCTATATGAAGACGTTACTTACGTCTACTCAGGCAATTTGATTTGACAATATTTAGCATTGTTACAATCCTGTGAAGTGACGCTGCTGAAGTCGGTTGATAGCTAGTTCACGATTCGAGAACAGGGTTTGGTATACTTCCTGGTCTTTTTGCAGCAACTGGTCTTTTTCCAAATACCCAAACATCTGTTGCAGGAAATCCAGCATTTCATCTTTGATGTAGTAAAACGCCCATTGGTCCTGCTTTCGGAAAGTTACCAAGCCAGTGTTTTTAAGGTAAATCAGGTGACGTGAGGTTTTTGTTTGCGTAAAATCCAGTACCAGTTCCAAGTCAGCAATGCAGAGTTCTTTGTTGCGCATTAGAAGGTTAAGGACCCTTATTCTGGAGACATCACTCATGGCTTTGAATACTTGTTCCCCAAAACTGACGTTAAAATTTTTGAGCCTCATGGAGTATCTCGTCGTAAAAATTATTTAAAGCTCTACAGCACAAAGTACCATAAAAAGCCTATACTTGTAAACGAACTTACCCATGACTACGCTATATTTTAAGTATTCTCCTCCTAATTCACGCCACTGGGCTGTTTTAGGACGCCTGTTCTTTGCGCTTTTACTTGTGACAGGGATTAGTCTTTCTTCTGCACACGGACAGGGAGCCAAAAAAGTAATCCAATTAACCGGGGTTGTAACGGCTGGAGATAGCCTTTTAGGGATACCCGGAGCAAGCGTGTACATCCCCAAAGCCGGTAGGGGCACCAACACCAACGAGTATGGTTTTTTCTCAATTCCAGTACTGGCCGGAGATAGCGTAGTCTTCAGTTCATTGGGTTACGCAAAACAGTCGCTGGTAATTCCTGAGCGTTTTGAAAAAGACAGCTATTCTATCATTATAGAGATGTTGGAAGATCCTACCATGCTTCCTGAAATCCGGGTTTTCCCATATGCCACTTTCCGCGACTTCACCCAGGCAGTGTTGGCCATGAAGTCTCCAGTTGGCGACATTGACCGCGAGAATGCCATGAGTCAGCAGATTCTGGACCAGATGTTCCGGAATACACCCATGGATGCGAACTCTAACCACCGCACTTACATGAACCTGCAAAACCAGCAGCAACTACGCCGGGGCGGTTATAACCCAGGGGCTACCAACCCGCTTCTTGACCCAATCAAATGGTACCAGGTCATTAAAGCCATCAAGAACGGAGACTTCAAAAAAGAATAAAGTTAATAACTCACTTTACAAAAAGAGGCTTCCAGATTCTGGTAGCCTCTTTTTATATGTGCTCATTTATAATTTTAAGCTTAAGATCAGACCAGCTTTTCAAACCTCTGCTCTATAGATTTCTACTGAGTTTTGCTGAAAGAGCTCCTAAACAGAAGTTTCCTTCCAAGTTACTTAGCCTACCTTTTCATTTCTTCAATCAAGGTAAACAGTTCCTCAAACAGCTTGGATAAGCTTAATTAAACATCAGCCTTGGAGCAGGGTTATCTATAATTGTATGTTGCTCATCTTTTAAAAAGGTAGCAGTTCAACAGGTTTGCCAAAGGATGAAAAGAAAAGCCCTTCCTCTTATTCAAAGGAAGGGCTTTTCTGCAGCCATGGTTTAAGTTCTGATTTAGAAAACAGGCCTAAAACTAGCTTAGTTTCCGCCAGGACGAGTAGTGCCTTGGCGTTGCATCTGCTGTTGCAGTGGGTTAGGGGTGATGCCCCGCGGTTGTTCTTTGAACAGTTCAAAGCGGCTTGGCTGCGGACGTTGCGGATACGAGTTGTTGTTCATGTCAATGTCAGCGGTTTCCTGGAAAGGGTCCAGTACGAAGCTTGCCACCGGCTTCTCCGTTACAAACACCTTGGTGACTTCCTGGTCGTTGTACCGCCAGATCTCCGCGGGGATGCGAACGATTTGGTTTGTGCCGTCCTGGAAATTCATTTGCATCACCACTGGCATTACCAAGCCTCCGTTGTTCTTGATGCCCACTTCGTAGAAATTAAGGCCTTTCTCCAGCATGGCACGCTCTTCCGGAGCCAAAGCCTGCAGGTACTTCTGGTACTGTGCTTTGCTTTCCTCAGTCACTGCCAGCGGGTCATAGGTATTGTAGAAATCGTTCAGTTCAGGCTTTACATCTACCAAAGTTTTAGGGATGTCTTTTAGATTGCGTTGTTGCGACAAGCTCTTCGGGGCAGCATTGATTTCGGCCCGACGTTTGGTGTTTTCTACCTGAGGATTGCGGGTATCTACCGAGTACCATTTGACGCCGGTTAATTCCTGGTCAACGTGATCTGTGGTGTAAAACCAGCCTCTCCAGAACCAGTCCAGATCTGTACCTGAGGCATCTTCCATGGTGCGGAAGAAATCTGCTGGCATTGGGTGTTTGAAGGCCCAGCGACGAGCGTATTCTTTGAATGCATAATCAAACAGTTCACGGCCTAGTACCGTCTCGCGCAGAATGTTCAATGCCGTAGCTGGTTTACCGTATGCGTTGTTGCCTAATTGTGTGATAGACTCAGAGTTGGTCATGATAGGCTGCTGCAGGCTCTTGTCCATCTTCATGTATTCTACCATGTTTCTGGGCTCACCCCGTCTGGACGGGTAATCGCGTTGCCACTCCTGCTCAGACAGGAACTGCACAAATGAGTTCAAACCTTCGTCCATCCAGGTCCATTGGCGCTCATCTGAGTTGATGATCATCGGGAAGAAGTTGTGACCCACTTCGTGGATAATCACGGAGATCATGCCGTATTTGGTGCGCTCAGTATAAGAACCGTCCTTCTCCGGACGACCGCCGTTGAACGAAATCATCGGGTACTCCATTCCGCCCACGGCACCGTGCACAGAAATAGCTACCGGGTACGGATAGTCAATGGTGTACTTAGAGTATGTTCTGATGGTATGTGCCACTACCTCGGTAGAATACTGGCCCCACAATGGGTTGCCTTCTTTAGGGTAAAAGCTCATGGCCAGCGTGTTTTTGTCGGCGTAGTTCACGTTCATGGCATCCCAGATGAACTTGCGGGAAGAGGCCCACGCGAAGTCACGCACATCTTTGGCCACAAAGGTCCAGGTCTTTTTGCCTTTGGCTTTGTTTTTCTCGGCTCTTAACGCTTCCTCTGGTGTCACAATCAACACCGGCTTGTTGGCTTTTTTAGCTTGGGCCAAACGGTTGCGTTGGGTGCTGGTTAGCACGTCCATGTTCTGTAATTCGCCGGTAGAGGCCACCACATGGTCAGACGGAACGGTCAAGCTTACCTTGTAGTCTCCAAATGGCAAGGCGAACTCACCCGTGCCCAAGAACTGCTTGTGTTGCCAGCCATTTACATCGTCATAGACAGCCATGCGCGGGAACCACTGGGCCATCTGGTATTCATAATTGCCGTCTTCAGGGAAGAACTCGTAACCTCCACGGCCACCTTGCTTTTTCTGGTCGTTGATGTTGTTAGACCAGTCAATGCTGAACTTCACGCTTTGCTTTGGCTTCAAAGGTTGCGGCAAGTCAATGCGCATCATGGTAAAGTTGATGACATACGGCAGGGCTTTGCCATTCGCATCTTTCACCGATTTTATTTTATAACCACCCTCAAAAGTCTGCTCCGCCAATGCCTCGGCCACGCCAAACGTTGGCTTGTCTGGCACCCTGTTGGTTTGGGTAAGATTGGTCATGGAGTTCTTCTCAAAGATGTTCTGGTCTAACTGTACCCACAGGTAAGTTAAAACATCAGGAGAAAGGTTGGTATAGGTAATTGTCTCTGAACCGGTGAGCGATTGGTTGTCATCGTTCAATTCGGCTTTGATGTTGTAATCGGCGCGCTGCTGCCAGTAGGCGTGACCAGGGGCTCCAGAGGCGGAGCGGTACTCGTTGGGGGTGGGAAGTTCCTGGGCCAGTTGCCTGAACTTGGACTTGTCAATGTTTTCCTGCGCCAATACTGGTGCTGCCAAACTCAGGAGCAGGCCAGAGGCGAGTAAGAACTGTTTCATTAGGTAAGGTTGAAGGTGTTTGGTAGGTATAAAAAGCAAATTGGTTAATTCTGAGCAAACAAAAAAATGAGGCAGGACTTAGGTTGATGGTTCTGATAGGTCTTCCCCGAAATGCTTCCGGATGTCCTGCCGGAAATCACGCATCACTCTAATCATCTTGACCCCCATAGGAATCATGATAATGCCTAAGAATACAGGTTTGACCTCGCCCCGAAGCAGGAAAAGCCCCGGAGTAAGAATGAAGGCAACACCAGCTAGCATGCCCAATACCAGCACTACATAGCTGCTATAACGGGCCAGGGAGTACCACCACTTCTTCTTCATGGCCAGGGTGCGCTGTACGTAGGCGGCATGGTCTTTTTCTTTCTGCCTTCTTGCCCTTTCCCGTGCTACGGCCGCCCAGGCTACATACTCCTTGGGATCGGCGGGAGGGTCATAAACAAACTCATACCTTTCCCAATCGGTGGGGGGGTTAGCTGCGGGTGGGGGAGGCGCGGTAGAAGAGAAGGAAGGCATGGTAGCCAGTTCCTGAAACCGCTGCAGATACTCGTACGCCGACTGCACCTGTAAAAACATGACATGCGCTCCTGGGTCCTGGTTTCGGTCTGGGTGGTACTGCAGCACCAACTGTCGGTAGGCATGCCTGATCTGGGGCATTTCAGCACCAAAAGGGACCCCTAACACACGATACGACTCAGCCAACATGGATTCCTGTTACTAGATGGCGGCGGAACAGCGTTCTTCGCCTGTTTTTCAAAAAATAGCCGATAAATCCTGCGCCAGAATCAACATAAGGGCAATGGCTCCGGCCGCGCTGCTTACCCCCAAAACCCAATCCCTCTTCTTCACAGATAAACCTCTGACCAAAAGAAAGTTGATTACCAGCACCAAAAAGACGATCAGTAACTGCCCTAATTCAATGCCCAGATTAAACGCCAATAACTCCAGCACAATGTTCTGGCCTTTTCCCAGCAGCGATTTCAGGTAGTTAGAAAACCCCATGCCATGGATCAGCCCGAAAGCAACGGCAAACAGGTTGTTCCAAGACCATAGATAGTTGCCCTTCCGCTTGGTGGTGTTCAATTGGGTGAAATTGTACACGCATGTGAGCAGAATGGTAACCGGAATGAGTAATTCTATGAGGCTGGTATTAAACTTTATCACATCTAACGTAGACAGCGCCAGCGTGATAGAGTGCCCAATGGTAAAACTGGTCACCAACGCTAAAATCCGCCGCCACTCGCTGCCAGAGTACACCGCACACATGGCCAAAACAAACACCATGTGGTCATATGCCTCTAGATTGAAGATGTGATGAAAGCCTACTTGAAGATACGTAAAAAAGACTGAAGACACAGAAACGGGTATTACTGAAAATGAAATAGCTGACAATTTTGTAAAAACCTGTCACTTTCACAAGGAGGCCCGGCTGGAGGAAGGCTTAGAGTTGAGCCTATATGGGGTATGATCTCTTTTGGTGTGTTTTCTGAAAAGCAGGTCAAAAATGAAAGAAACCTATCTGCAGAAGCTACTTTGGAGAGGATGCTGAAAGGCGAAAATCTGGTGACCTCCATCGCTGGCGCGAGCGTCCCGCTCGTGTCCGCACGCATTGCTGTATACTCCTACTTATTTGTCATCCTGAAAGGATCTTGGGAGCGAACAGAAATATCACATGCTCTCCTGTCTTTCTAGTTCGCCCACAAGGTCTTTCCAAGATGACAAATTGGGGAGGGACTGTTGCTATGGCGCGGAAGTTACTTCCGCGCCATAGAGGTACTCTCATGAGCTTAATCAAAAGAGATTCGGAATGCGTGCGGACACGAGCGGGACGCTCGCGCCAGCGATGGAAGGCGGCATGGTTAAATCTGCAGAGATTGATGGTATTGACTATTGATTCTTGGCTTCTTTTTTCTGAAAAAGGCCCTGAAACAAAGCAGCTAGTTCAATTAGAAAGGCATAAAAAAAGGCGCCGGAGAAGAACTCCGGCGCCTACACTTCAATTTTAAAAAGCGCTTATCTTCCTACCGGCAGATCAATGTCGATGTTCACGAACTTGATCTCACCGTCATGCAGTACTGCTTCTACTACCGCGTCTTTCCGGATGTCACCAGACAAGATGGCTTTGGAAAGCTCGTTCAGGATGCGGCGTTGCAGCACACGCTTCAACGGACGGGCACCGAACTGCGGATCGTAGCCTTCGTGACCCAGGAAGTCCAGCACCTCGTCGGTGGCTTCCAGACGGATGCCGGTGTCTTCCAGGCGTTCCTGGATGTGACGGAACTGGATGTCCACAATCTTCCGAATCTCTCTTGAGCTCAACGGACGGAACATGATCAGCTCATCAATCCGGTTCAGGAACTCAGGTCGAAGCGTTTTCTTCAACACCTCAAACACCTCGTCACGGGTCCGGTCAATGGTGGGCTCTGGGTTCAGCTCGTCCAGATCCTGGAAGTTTTCCTGGATGATGTGCGCGCCAATGTTAGACGTCATGATGATGATGGTGTTCTTGAAGTTCGCCACGCGACCTTTGTTATCAGTCAAACGGCCATCATCCAGCACTTGCAACAAGATGTTGAACACATCTGGGTGTGCTTTCTCAATCTCGTCCAGCAAAATCACTGAGTACGGCTTCCGGCGAACGGCTTCGGTCAGCTGACCACCTTCATCGTAACCCACATATCCTGGAGGTGCTCCCACCAGACGGCTCACGGCATGACGCTCCTGGTACTCACTCATGTCAATGCGTACCATGGCGTTCTCGTCGTTGAACAGGAAGTCGGCCAAGGCTTTGGCGAGCTCGGTTTTACCCACCCCGGTTGTACCCAGGAAGATAAACGAACCGATAGGGCGTTTAGGGTCTTGCAGACCAGCCCGGCTGCGGCGCACGGCATCAGAAATAGCGGCAATGGCTTCTTCCTGACCAGCTACACGGCGGCCCAGTTCTTCTTCCAAGTGTAACAGTTTCTCGCGGTCGCTTTGCAGCATCTTGTTTACCGGTACACCCGTCCACTTGGCTACCACTTCCGCGATGTCTTCAGAGGTTACTTCCTCCTGCAACATGTGGTCACCGTCTTGCTGCTCCTGTACTTGTTGTTGTAGTTCTTTCAGCTTGGCTTCAGCTTCCTGGATTTTACCGTAACGCAGCTCCGCTACTCTACCGTAATCACCGGCACGCTCGGCTTGCTCGGCTTCCAGACGATACTGCTCAATAGCTTCTTTCTGTTTCTGGATGCCTTCAATCACCTGTTTTTCGCTCTGCCACTTGGCGCGTAAGGCGTCACGGGTTTCGCTCAGGTCAGCGATCTCCTTGGAAAGCAGGTTCTCTTTTTCTTTGTCGTTCTCGCGGCGGATGGCTTCGCGCTCAATCTCCAATTGCATGATTTTACGCTGTACCTCGTCCAGTTCCACCGGTAAAGAGTCAATCTCAATACGCAGTTTAGAAGCAGCCTCGTCAATCAAGTCAATGGCTTTATCAGGCAAGAAACGGTCAGAGATGTAGCGGCTGGACAACTCCACGGAAGCAATGATCGCATCGTCTTTGATGCGCACGCCATGGTGCAGCTCGTATTTCTCTTTAATACCGCGCAGGATGGAAATGGCATCTGGGATGCTCGGCTCATCTACCGTTACCGCTTGGAAACGACGCTCCATGGCCTTGTCTTTCTCAAAGTACTTCTGGTATTCTTTGAGCGTAGTGGCACCGATAGCGTGCAGCTCTCCACGGGCCAGGGCTGGTTTCAAGAGGTTAGCGGCATCCATGGCGCTGTCGCCACCGGCCCCGGCGCCAATCAACGTGTGGATTTCGTCTATGAAGAGCACGATGTCACCTTCAGAATCCACCACTTCTTTGATCACCGCTTTCAACCGCTCCTCAAACTCCCCTTTGTATTTGGCACCCGCTACCAGCAGACCCATGTCCAAGCTCATGATGGTTTTGGACTTCAGGTTCTCCGGCACGTCACCAGACACAATGCGTTGGGCCAAGCCTTCCACGATGGCGGTTTTACCCACGCCCGGCTCACCCAGCAGAATCGGGTTGTTTTTGGTACGACGGCTCAGAATCTGCAGCACACGGCGAATCTCTTCGTCACGGCCAATCACAGGGTCGATTTTACCCAAGCGGGCTTGCTCATTCAGGTCAATGGCGTAGCGCTTGAGGGAGTTGTATTTCGCCTCGGCGTTCTGGTCGGTTACTTTAGAGTCACCGCGCAATTCTTTGATGGCCGCTTTCAAGCCTTTTTCGGTGATGCCGCTGTCCTTCATCAGCGTCGCTACTTTCTCACGACCAGACAGCAAGCCCAGCAACAAGTGTTCAATGGCTATGTACTCATCCCCGAACTCTTTCAGGTAAGAATTGGCTTTCTGTAAGGCAGCAGCGGCTTCATTCGCCAGATACGGACTGCCTCCGCTCACTTTAGGATAGGCGTTCACAATCTCGTCCAGGCGAGTGTTGAATTGGTTTACGTTCACCCCTAGCTTCTTCAGGTAGAAACCGGTCACGTTCTCGTCCGTCTGCAGAATACCCTTCAGCAAATGCCCCGTCTCGATGGCCTGCTGCTGGTTGCCGCCGGCAATCTCGGTTGCCTTCTGCACGGCCTCCTGCGATTTGATGGTATAATTGTTAAAGTTCATAGCTCTATATCGTCGTTGAGTAGTTTCTAAGTTTGATACGACGTTAGTAGCAAATGAGGTACCGAAGCGGTTTTAGAAGGATTTTCGGAAAAAGTGGCAGAAACAAAAATGTTTCTAGTTAACATAATCAGACAAAACGTCTTAAAGGAGGATGCCTATATGAACGTAGTGGCACAAGTTAACTAGCTTAGCCTTTGCAGCATATAGTATAGCATGCCATACACCTCTCGTAATTCGGCTATGTCCAGGATTGCCTCGTCTTTGCTGAAGGTAAGCACTGTTTCGGGACCGGTGTCATCTGTCTCTTCATGAAGCTTTAACTCGCAATCTTTGTGCTTGAGGAGGATGGCGTGAATGGTAGGATCTGCAAAAAGGGTTTTTAGCGTTTCTGGCTGATTGGTTTTGATGATGAACGCGGCATCAATATCGGGGTAGCCCAGTTCAATGTCTTCCATCCCGAAGAATTTTCCTACCTCATCAATGAAACCTTGTTCATGCAGCGCGAACTGAACAGAGGTAGGTTGTAACACAGGAGCCATAAACGTGGTGGAGGAGAAGCCACTCTCAAACCCGCCGCCCAGGTCTATGTCAATGTCAAAGTAAATAGGTTGTCCGGCTTGGGTTAGCTGCGCAGAATAGGATAGAAGTTCTTTCTGGTTAGCCATGTCATAGGCCACCTGTTGCCAAAGTTCTTCTTCGGTGTCGGCGGAAAAGGTTTTCATTGTTTCCATAGTGTTTTAAATCTGAGAGACCCAACGCGAAAGCCCCGGCCTTACGCTAAAGGACGTAAGACCGGGGCTTTTGGTTAAGACCCTGCCTGAAGAGGAGGGTAGGAAAAACTGAGCTTTATAAGTTATTTCCAGAAAATGGGTTGAAACGCTCCAGAGACTCGGTAGGGAAGGGTTACTCCATGTTCTTGAAGAATACCGGCGAGTTGCCGTACAGCGGGGTAGAGCCGTTCCACTTCTCTATGAACTGCTGCTGGATCAGAAGGGGTGTTAGGGTTAGCTGGCGCAATTTGTTCGCCTCAGCCTCGGCCTGGGCTTCCACAATTTTCTTGCGGGCTTGAGCTTCGGCTACCTTCAACTCATTCTCTACCTGCATGGCTTGCTGTACCGCGCGGTTCTTGAGGTTCACGGCGCGTACAATTTCCTCGGGGTAAGAAAGACCGCTGGTCATCTGCTCCAGTTTGAAACCGTCTTTCTGCAGGGCACCATCCAGGGTGTTCTGGACTTCGGTCTCAAACTGCTGGCGCTTGGAGATGATCTCCTCGGTGCTGTACTGGTTTAACCGTATCCGGAAGGCATCTTTCACATAGTTGAGCAGCGTGGTTTGAGTGATCTCCTGAATGGTTTTGCGGTACTTTTTGAAAATCATAGGAGAAGCGCCGGATTTTACATAGAAGGAGATGGTAGGGTCTACCGTGAACACCGATCCGTCTTTGGCATTGACCGTGAACGCGTCATAGTCATAGGTTTGAATGAACGTGGGGAACTCGTAGACCTCTTCGGTAAATGGGTTAAACCAGACACGGCCGGTGACCAAAGACACATCCTGCACGCCTTTGCCGGTGCCGTACAGTTTTACCAGAACACCTTCATGGCCGGCATCTACGCGGGTGCAGGACTGGGTGAGCGTCACGGTTAACAATACAAACAGGAGGGCACTCACAATACCTGTTATGACTCTTCGGTTCATTGGTTTTTAATTTTAGATAAGAGAAAACGGATGAGGAAATAATTAACGACGGCCAGCGCCACAAAGAAACAAACTCCTAAGGCCACCGAGGTGTCTGAGGGGGCTCGCAGTAGCTGGGCAATGTGGGTGAACAGTAAGATGTCTGTGATCACCACCCCCAGCAATAAAAGTAAGTAGATAAGATTCATGGCTGCTCTGGTCCTGTCGGTTGGGGCGGGTTCCGCGATGGTTGCTGAGGTGGTGGTATCGTATATGCAATATATGCCATACTATTGATTTTCAAAGGAGCAATAAATAAAAAGCTCAGCTAACCAGGTCAGCTGAGCTTTCAATAAAGAGAATAGGAGAAACAAAGGTTATTTTACCTCTTTCATCTGAGTTTTGATGATGGCAGCCAGCATAGAGTCTGGGAAAAGATTGCTGGACAGGAAATTCAGTTTGGCACCCAGGGTAGGCAGCACCCGTTTGTCGCCGTTCAGTAAGCCTTTGTAGCCGGCCTCGGCCACCTGCTCTGGGTCTGCAATGTCGCTCTGCGCAATTTTGGTGTTCTCGGCGCCCGCCACGTTGAAAAAGTTGGTGTCGGTGGCTGGTGGGCAGAGGATAGTGATGGTCACGTTGCTGTCTTCAATTTCATTCTGCAGCGCTTCTGAAAAGGAGAGGACAAAGGCTTTGGTGGCAGCGTACACGGCCTGCAAGGGGTTGGGCATAAAAGACACCACTGAGCCTAACTGCATGATTTTACCAGAATCCCGCGCAACCATCTCTTTCAGAAATAGCTTGGTGAGATGCACCAGGGCCAGCACGTTCAGGTGAATCATGCCCAGTTCCTTTTGGAGATCAGTTTCTACAAACAGGCCATATTCGCCAAAGCCCGCATCGTTTACCAGCACGTCTACCGTGTAGCCGCGCCGTTTGGTTTCTTCATACAACTGCACCGGGCCGTCATGGGTGCTCAGGTCACAGGGAATAATGTCCACTTCTGAGCCAAACTCAATCTGCAGCTTTCTAGCCGATTCATCTAAATCAGCCGCCGTACGGGAGACTAAGAGGAGTTTGTAGCCGTCCCGGGCGAAGCAGCGGGCCAATTCAAAGCCAATGCCGCTGGAGGCACCGGTAATAAGGACAGTTTGGTTTGTTTGCATCTGACGTTCAGTAAGGTGGATGTCTTATTTAAACCGGCTAGCTCCTTGAAAGTTACTGTTGCGCCTCTTTCTTGTAAACTTCAGCGTAATGGTCAGCTAAACGGGTGGGCTCTGGTAATTTGTGCTTGAGGGCTGTCTGCAACACCAGCGAAGTGGCGGTTTCCATATCCATCAAATGCCCCGGCGACACGAACACTGGTTTCACTTTGTCTTTGGTCCGGATTACGTTCCCGATGTGCTCCCCGCGGTGGGTGAGGGGTGTCAGGCTGCCTTTTTCTGAAGCCGGTTCCTCGTGCTTCCCCGTGAGGACTTTCTTGGCCACACCCATGGTGGGTTTGTTCAGCAGCACGCCCAACTGACTCGCAATACCCAGCCGGCGCGGGTGCGCGATGCCGTGCCCGTCTACCATGATCAGGTCAGGTTCGTGTTGTAGCTTCTGATACGCGTTAACCAGATTAGGCGATTCGCGGAAAGCCAGAAAACCCGGGATGTACGGCAACTCCACAGGCCCATAATGCCACAC
The DNA here is from genome assembly GCF_001310085.1 of Rufibacter tibetensis. Classification (GTDB taxonomy): domain Bacteria; phylum Bacteroidota; class Bacteroidia; order Cytophagales; family Hymenobacteraceae; genus Nibribacter; species Nibribacter tibetensis. The sequence goes on along the minus strand of NZ_CP012643.1, from coordinate 1,325,179 downwards.
GCTTTCCACCAGCTTCAGCTCAGGGAATGAAAGCACCACAAACACCGACAGGATATTCTCCCCAATGAACGAAGAGTCACAGCCGGCCAGCAGTTTCAGGTCAAAGTCTGGTTTCTGGAGCACCACCTGTTGCCGCAAGATTTCCTGCTGCTCTGTAAGTTGCTTTACCAGTTGCGGATCGGGTGGGGGAAGCTGTTGGTGCCAAGCCATGTTAGGTAGTTTTGAGTCGTGAATTCTGAGTCTTTGCCGCTTTAAGGTTGTTTTATGGAAAACAGGTCTAAAGCGGAAGGTTTGTGTTGTACGTACGGTGGTCTTTAAGTCAGAGATACTGCAGGCTTTTCTCAGGCACTGCACGGAACGGAAAGGTCTACAAACAACACCCGCCACTGCCCATTGATCTGCCCGAAGTGAAACCTGAAGCCGCTGCTGGTGTGCAAGACCGTTTTGATAACCAGTTGCTGTGTTTGGGCGGCTTTTAGTTCGGCATCGGCGGGTAAGCTGGCGTATTTGTAGGCCTCGCTTTTCCGGAACGTACTGGCCTCTGCCACAAAGCAGCCCTGCCGGTTGAAGTTGTTATCTCCGCCTTCACAGGTGAGGGTAGGGAGCGTTTTTACTTCTTCCAGGTCACAGGTTTTGATTTCTTCACTTATAGAGAAAAATGGCTGCTGACTCGCATCGGCTCGCCGAAAAGTGGTAATGTTAATGAGGTACGTAAAATGAGGCACCGCGCCGGGCGTTTGAATGATGTGCAATCCATGGGCTGGGTCTATCAAGCTGTTGAACGCCTCGGCATCCTGGTCTTGTATGCTTTGGGTAAATTTTCTGAAAAACACCTCAAAATCTGCTTGGTTGCCCTGAGTGGTTTGGGGTGATTTCCGGACTACCTCTTCCTGTAAGGCGTTCAGGGTATCTTTGGTTAGTACATCGGTTTGTTGGCGTTGTTCTTCCTTCGTGGCAACATTGCTCTCCTTTTCTTCTGAAACAGTAGTGGGGGAGTCAGGCTGGCAGCTTGCCAGAAAGAGGAATAGTAAGCCTAATGCATTTCTTAGCGTCTTCATAGGCTGTATACGCGTGGAGGGCTCTTAGTGCGTGTTCTCATGTAGCCGGCAAGAATGGATATTTGCAGCATATTCTTAAAACTGGTGCTAATCCTTACTCAGCCTTAATCAAGATGCGTGAAAGTACGTAGGGTAAATGGCAGCGCACTAACTTCTCAAATGGTTCGCCTATTTTTAGCCTATATTAAAAAGACGCTTATATTTGCTAGGATAACCTGCTGTTAGCTGCCAGGGCACAGGTCAGAAGCAATTCAGAAGAAGATGGGCCTCTGGCAGTTTTATTTAAACCAAAAGAACAACATGACAAAAACCGCGAAAATCATTTATACCATTACAGATGAAGCTCCGGCCCTGGCCACGCAGTCTTTCCTGCCTATTGTGAAAGCTTTCACCAAAGCGGCAGACATTGAAGTAGAAACCAGAGACATCTCCCTGGCTGGCCGTATTCTTTCCACGTTCCCTGACCACCTGAATGAAAACCAGGTTCAGAACGATGATCTGGCCTACTTGGGCGAGTTAGCCAAAACCCCTGAGGCCAACATCATCAAATTGCCAAACATCAGTGCCTCTATTCCGCAGTTGACCTCGGCTATCAAAGAATTGCAGGCCCAAGGCTATAACATCCCAGATTACCCAGCCGATGCGAAAACCGACGCTGAAAAAGAAATCAAAGCCCGTTACGGCAAAGTATTAGGTAGCGCGGTAAACCCGGTGCTGAGAGAAGGAAACTCTGACCGTCGGGTAGCTGATGCGGTGAAACAATACGCCAGAAAGAACCCGCACTCTATGGGTGCTTGGAGCGCTGATTCCACCTCGCACGTGGCGCACATGACAGACGGAGACTTCTACGGCAGCGAGCAGTCTGTAGTAGTAGACCAAGCCAGTGACGTAAGAATTGAGTTTGTGGCCGCTGACGGAACTACAACCGTCTTGAAAGATAAACTGGCTTTGAAAGCCGGTGAAGTGATTGATGCTTCGCGCATGAGTAGAAAAGCTTTGCGTGCGTTCTATGAGAAAGAGATCGCGGATGCCAAAGCATCTGGTGCGCTTCTTTCTCTGCACTTAAAGGCCACCATGATGAAGGTGTCTGACCCTATTATGTTCGGCCACGCGGTGACGGTGTTCTTCAAAGACGTTTTCACGAAACACGCTGATTTGTTCAAGCAAATCGGGGTGAATCCTGACAACGGGTTGGGCGATGTGTACAGCAAAATCCAGTCATTACCAGAAGAGCAGAGAGCAGCCGTAGAAGCTGACTTGCAGGCCGCTTACCAGAACGGACCAGCTATTGCCATGGTGGACTCTGACAAAGGCATCACCAACCTGCACTTCCCTAACGACGTGATCATTGACGCGTCTATGCCAGCGGCCATCCGTTCTTCGGGCAAAATGTGGGGACCAGATGGTAAGCTGCACGACACCAAATACATGATTCCAGACCGCAACTACGCGGGCATCTACCAAGAGGTAATCGACTTCTGTAAGCAGAACGGCGCTTTTGACCCTAAAACCATGGGCACCGTGCCTAACATCGGGTTGATGGCGCAGAAAGCCGAAGAGTACGGTTCACACGACAAGACTTTCCAGATCACTACTACCGGAACCGTTCGTGTAGTGGATGCATCGGGCAATGCCCTAATGGAGCATCAGGTAGAGGAAGGCGATATCTGGAGAATGTGCCAGACCAAAGACCTTCCTATCCAAGACTGGGTGAAATTAGCCGTGACCAGAGCCCGCATCACCGGTGCTCCGGCCGTATTCTGGTTAGATCCACAAAGAGCCCATGACGCCAACCTGATCCAAAAGGTAGAGCGTTACCTGCAAGACCACGACACCAACGGGCTTGACATCAGAATCATGTCTCCGGTAGAAGCCATGCGCTTCTCTTGCGAGCGCGCTGTTGCTGGTCAGGACACCATCTCTGTAACGGGTAACGTACTTCGTGACTACCTAACTGACTTGTTCCCAATCATTGAGTTAGGTACCAGCGCAAAAATGCTCTCTATCGTTCCGCTTCTGGACGGCGGTGGATTGTTTGAGACCGGTGCCGGTGGATCTGCCCCTAAGCACGTGCAGCAGTTCATGGAAGAAAACTACCTGCGTTGGGACTCATTGGGTGAGTTCTTAGCCTTGGCTGTTTCTCTGGAAGATTTGGCCTATAAGACCAAAAACGAGAAGGCACAAGTTTTGGCTGAGACCTTGAACCAGGCCAACGCTGAGTTTCTGGAGAAAGACAAGTCGCCTTCCCGTAAAGTAGGGGGCATTGACAACCGTGGTAGCCACTTCTATTTGGCGCTTTACTGGGCCCAAGCCTTGGCGGAGCAAAACAAGAACGAGGAACTGAAAGCCAGATTCTCTTCTTTGGCCCAAGCTTTGACTGAGAACGAGACCCAGATTGTACAGGAGCAAATTGCTGCCCAAGGCAAGCCTGTTGAATTAGGCGGGTACTTCCACCCAGACTTCGACAAAGCGGCTGAAGCTATGCGTCCAAGCGCTACCTTGAACTCATTCATTGATCAGTTCTAAGGAGGTTTAAACTTATCCTGAAAAGGCTGCCTGGGAGAAATCCTGGGCAGCCTTTTTATTTTACCCTCCGCTTCTGCAGCAGGATTAAGGCTAGTTTATGGGTGACGTTCAATGGGGTGCTTAGGCCTAAATGGAAGCGTACTAAGCTGCATTTACATAGACCTAAGAAACTGTAGGAGTTAAATTATACCTGGAGCATTTACGCTGGCGGTACCAGATAGTAAAGAGGGCAATGATCAGCAGCAGTTCAGAAAGATCGCCCCAATAATACATCAACTTAGTTGCTTCTCTGATTTGCTCTGCACTGTGGGGAGAGTTTAGCGGATAAATGTAGGCGTACATGAACTTACTTAAGAAAGCGTGTGCAGCAATGCTGATAAAAAGCACGGAAACCCGTAGTAGAAAACTTGGGTGTTTTGGAACAGGATCAGGGCCTATCATGGACCAGGTAAAAAGATAGCCTGCCAGAAGGAAATGCACATGCATCAGGTAATGCAGATACGGTTTTCCGAGGCTTTCTATATACAATGGTGTTAGATAGAGTAGGTACATGCCTCCAATATTCAACACAAAAGCAGTAATGGGGTGGCTTATTGAATAGAAGAACTCGCTTCTTAGGATTGAAGTAATCCACCTTGCGGCTTTTACCGGTAAAGCTTTTAAAGCTAAAGTAATGGGGGCGCCTAACACCAGAAACAACGGGGCAAACATGCCTATGAGCAGGTGCTGTACCATGTGTCCTCGCAAGTCCTGATGAGCCCATTGCATAAGGGTAGGTAGCACAGCTATGCCCAACAAGCCCATGCCCGTCAGAAAGCTGATGGTACTCCAGTTGTTCCAACGTGCCTTCCCCGATTTAACGGAGGCCGTGCCACACAGGTAAACTCCAGTAACTACTATCAGCACCAGCAATGGGATCCATTGCCCAAAGGAGCCGCCGTGAAGTTCGTGATGGGAGTGGTGTTGCATGGTCTACCTGCCTGATGTTCCTAGATGCCCTGTACCTTCTTTTCTTTCCAGGTTTTTGGCCCGGTTTAGCAGAAGTAAGCCCAAAAAGAGCAGAATCAAAGCGGCAAGGTTCCAGGCGATGTCATAAGGAAGGGTATTGTCCACGTACCTGATTTGGTGGAGCCGCAGCACTTTGTGGTCAATTAAACCATCAAACAACTGGAACCCACCTAAGCCTAAGAAAAAGCCAGCCCATGCTCTTGGTTTAACTATAGAATGACTTCGCCTTAAGTCCAGCAGCATAAAGAAACCCGCTACAATGGCAATTAACTCGGCTGAATGAAGAATGCCGTCAGTAAGTAAACCTATCTTTGGAGTAGAGCGGTCATAGAAATGGTGCCAGGCCAATACCTGGTGAAAGATAATCTCATCAACGGCCGCCATCACACCTACGCCAATCAAGGCGGCGGCATACATGGATTGCTTTGGGTTCGCTTTTTCTGTGTCTTGGTGCATGGAGTAGAGAGAGAATAAGCACTCTTTCTCTTACTCCCTGAAAAGTATAAAGTTTAGGGAGGGCTTTCTACAAGCCTGAGCCACGGGCTGTCAATTATTAAAAATGATATCCAAATAGCACCCGAATTGCGGTTTTATGCGAAGCAGTCAATCCGCTTCTGGTAAAGCCGCTGCCAACTTCTCCTCTTGCCTCCAGGCTGGTTTTCTTGTAAGAAACTCCGGCACCAACAAGGGCACCTAGTTCATGTTTGTCTATAATACCCACCGGAACCCGCTCATAATACTCTTCCTTTTCTGAGAAGTCATAGGTCACGTGTACGCTTTGGAATTCCTTCACATGTAAGATAAGGTTGTTGGCAACTCCAATACTTACAAAAGGCTTAAGCGTGGGAAAACTCATGTTGTACCGAATCATACTACCAAGTCCGAAGCTGGAGATGGAAAACTCTGTGTTGTACGCTCTGTGCTCATAGGCAAAATCTATGGTTTGGTAGTAGTTGCCTTGGGCGGTATAAGACTTCCAGAGTAACTCATTGTAAAAAGACCATCTTTGCCTGTTTCTGGGCAAAATCATATTAACCGATATTCCAGCATTAAAGCTTACAGGGCTTTTGAACTTTGTCCTGGCCAAGTCTACCCGTTCAGCAGAGGTGAAAGAAAGGTTGGTGAAAGAAGCACCAGCCAGCACCCCAAAATCAAACCTGGCCTTCTCTTCTGTACTTACATAGCCATTGTTGTTTCTGCAGGTGTTATATTGTTTAAAAGCCGCCCGCATATCTGATACACTGTACTTAATATCTAGCAGTTTTTCTGTAAGGGCAGAGCAATCTGCGAAATAGGTTTTTAGCTGCCCACGGTACTTGCTGTCTGTGATGAGCAAACGCTTGCCGGTTACCGGGTCAAATTGTAAGGAGTACGTTAAGCCTAGTTCAACAAGGTTTTCTGCGTTAGTTTGATAATAGAAATGTTCTCGCTCTCCATTGTAGAGGTAAAACAGGTTGGCGGCTCCCTTCACTAGAACCTTCAGGAAAACAGTGTCCGTGGTAGTTGTGGGAGCACCATTCACGGATAAGCGTTCTACGTTATTGGTTGAGTTGTCAATGGAAACGATCTTGCCTTCAAATACATCGCCGGTAGATAAGCCAAAGCTTTTGATCTGGGCAGGTTTGAAGGTGTCTGTGTCTCCGTTTTCTGTTATTCTGTATTGAACCTGTTTGGGGTTCTTTTTCCAATTTTGGTCATTAATCAGACAGCTGATGGTGTCATTCTTGACCGTGACAAAGTAACCGCTCACAAAATTCTTTTGAGCGAAAGAATGCAAGGGGAAATAAAATAAGAAAGTGAATAGAAGCAGGAGTAAGGTTTTTCTCATGTAAACGAAGTAGGCGCAGGCAGATAGTTTAGGGTATAATCCTGAAAAATAGACCAAAAATAAGAAAGGAGCAACCAACGGCTGCTCCTTTCTTATTTCCAGATTCAGGCACTAAGTAAAGGTTTTACGGTATCAACCGGTCTTGGCGCAATTGCTCAAATAAGTCAAAGAAAGACTCATCAGTTTTTTGATAAACATGGAAACCAAGTTTGCGGCTTTTAGTCATATCGGTCATGACTTCAATGGGCCGGCCTAAGTCAAGATCGGTGTGCCAGGCAGAGGCCAGACGGTTTAGATCAGGTTCTGCCAGGTTGAATTTCTCCGCTATCTCGCGCCAGAGAGGACCGTCGTTCGCGATCTCGGCTTCTAAGGGGTGAATGGTGCCGTCAAAGCCAACCGGCTCAACCCCGAACCATTCTGCCAACTGCTTCCAGAGTTTGTTCCACCGGAAGTACTCTCCGTTTACTACGTTGAATGCTTCATTGCGGGCGGCTTCCGTGGTGGTGGCCCACACCAGGTGCTTGGCTAACACTCTTGCATCCGTCACGTCAGAAAGGCCGTTCCACTGGGCTTCAGAACCTGGCCACTGGAATTGGCGGCCGGTTTCTTTGCAGATGGTGGCATACACCGCCAGGGTAGTTCCCAAGTTCATCAGATTGCCTACTGCTTTGCCAATGACGGTATGCGGACGGTGGATGCTCCAGGTGAATCCGTCCCGCTCAGCAGCGGCATATACTTCATCTTCCTGCGCGTAATAGAAGTTCTCGATATTAAGCCGTGGGTGTTCTTCCCGCAAAGGCGTCTCAGGCAGGAACCCGTCTTTGGCATAGGCTTCAAAGGGTCCTAAGTAATGTTTCAGGCCCGTAACAAGGGCAACGTGCTGTACTGATTTCTTCGGAGACAAGGCATCCAGCAGATTGCGGACCATCAGGCTGTTCACCCGTATGTTCTCGGCCTCGGTTTCCTGGCGCATCCAGCTGGTAAAGAAGACGTGCGTAGGAGCAATGTTCTCCAAGGCGGTCTGCAAACTTTCGGGGCTAAGTAAATCGGCGGCAACAGGCTGCAAGTTCTCTACATTCCTGTTCGGGTTGCGGGCCAATCCGTAGGTGGTCCATCCTTGGGAAATCAATTCTTGCGCCAGGTTACTCCCGATGATTCCGCTGGAACCAACCACTAAGGCTATAGTATTCATTGGTAAGTTTCTGCGTTAAATGTAATTGATGGAAGGTTATTACACCTTGCAATTGTCTTTTTATAGGCAACGAAAGGAAAGCTATGCTACTGCCAGGTTTCTTGCTTTTTGTTTATACGAGACAACCAAGAGCAGGCAGAAAACGACCCCGGTAAAAGCCAGAGCTGCGCCAACATACTCCGGAGACGTGTAGCCAAACCCAGCGGCAATAGGCAAGCCTCCCAGGAAAGCACCTAAGGCGTTGCCCATGTTAGAGGTAGCCTGCAGAAGGGAAGAAGCCAGCATCTCAGCACCTTTTGCCTGTTGCACAATCAGCATCTGCATAGGCGCAATCATCCCGAAACCGATGGCCCCGGTCATAAACGTCATTAAAATGGCGGTAGGTTTAAACTGGATTAGAACTACGGTGAGGATCAGGGCCGCTACCATGCTTAGAAGCAAGCAAGTAATGGTGGTAAGGGGTGAGTAACGGTCGGCGAGGCGCCCTCCAATGAAATTGCCCACTACCATGCCTAAACCAGCCACTATCATAATGATGGTCATGGAATTGCTGCTGAAGCCTCCTACTTCGGTCATTAACGGAGCTATATAACTGATCCAGGCAAAAAAACCGCCGGTACCAATGGTGGAAATCCCGATGATGAACCACAGTTCTTTGTGTTTGAAGATGTTAAGGCTTTTCAGGAAACTGGTCTCAGAGTCTGATTTCACAGACGGCATCCATACCTTAACCGCCAATGCCGCCACCAAAGCAACTACCGCAATGAGCACAAAGGAATAACGCCAGCTGTAATTATGCCCGATGTAGGTGCCTAGCGGGACTCCAATAATGTTGGCTACGGTTAACCCGGCAAACATCACCGAAACGGCCCGTGCCTCGCGCCCAGGCTCGGCTAATTTACTTGCCACTACGGCCCCAATGCCAAAGAACGCTCCGTGCGGCAGACCTGCCAGAAGCCTGGTAGCCAGTAGTAAAGGGTAATTGCCCGCCACCGCGAACAAACCATTAAAGACGCACACCATCAGCATTAAGCCAATCAAGACTTTTCTGGGAGGCTGCTTTGAGGTGAGGCCCACCATTAAAGGGGCGCCAATCACTACCCCCAGAGCGTAGATAGAGATAAGGTGACCGGCTTCGGGTATGGATATATTAAGTGAGGTAGACAAATCGGGTAGAATTCCCATCATCAGGAATTCGGTCATCCCAATGCTGAACCCACCCAACAACAGAGAGATTAAACTGAGTTTGATGAGCGGGGCACCGTTGGTACTTTTCATGTAAGCGTTTTATTTAATTATAAAATGAGAAAGGATGTCTATTGCTAGCCTGCTTAAATAGAGTTAATTAAGATCTCTCAGGCAGTAAAAGGGGCAATGTTACCTTTCGCGGCTCAAAGGTAGGGAAACATAGTGTTGACAAAAGCCATTTAATTGGTATGGTGCACTATACCATCCCTCGTAATGAAACCCCTGCAGCTTTTGAATTTCAAGACGAAGTAGGTGTAACGAACTCAGAGATTTGATGTTTCTCTAAATAAGGCAATAAGGTGTAAATACCGGTGGGGAGAGCATACTCCTCAGTAGCTTTTGTCTTGTTTTTAACAAAAGTGCCTAAAAACAGGAAAGGAGCAACCAACGGCTGCTCCTTTCAACATTAAACTGATAATCTCTGGTTAGTACCCAAACAGTTCTTTCAAGGTCAACTGCTTCACGGTGCCGTATTTGGCTAATTCTTTGAAATTGAGTCGGTTTTTAGACCCGATGACTAGAATGGTTTGGTTCTGACCCTTCACAAATTGCTGTTGAAAGGCTTTGATCTGGTCTAAGGTTAAAGCATCCAGACTTTCGTAAATGTCACGGCGGATGTCGTGGTCAATACCAAGTTTGCGGGCCTGTTCATAGTTCATCAGGATGCCTACTTTGTTAATGCGCTCCGTAGCGATGCTGTTGCGTACCGAGGCTTTGGCGTTGTTGAAGTTCGTTTCCGCCACTGGTAGTTCATTCAGCAGTTCCTGCATGCCGGCCATCGCCTCGGGCAGTTTGTCAGATTGCGTTCCAATGTAGGACATGATGTAGTTGGCTCTGTCTTTCCGGCTGGCGTTGGCAAACCGTGAGCTGGCCGAGTACGCCAAAGCACGTGACTCACGGAGTTCTTGGAACACAATAGCGCCCATGCCGCCGTCAAAGTACTCATTGTACAGCCTGATGGTGGGCACCAGTTTGGGGTCATAATTCAGAGACTTGGTCAAAAACAGCAACTCGGCCTGCACCATGTCATAGTTGGTCCAGAACACTTTGCGGTCTTTAATGTCCAATTCCTTGAAGTCATTCTCCGCAGGAACCGGTTTTAAAGTGGCAGGTACGTTGTGGCCAGTGTTCAGGGTAGCTGTGATCGCCTGCAACTCACGCGGACCGTAATACAGTACGCGATGCTGGTAGGTAGGAATGCTCTTGATGCGGGAAACCAGCTCCTCTGGTTTTACTTTCTTCAGTTCCTGCTCGCTAAGAATGTGGGTGAACGGGTTTTTAGGACCGTACTTGGCATAGTTCACCATGGCCACGCTATGGATGATGTTCTTGTTCAGCTTGGCGTCTTTGCGGTCTTTCAGGATACCGGCTACCATGTCCTGCAGCGCTTTTGGGTCTGCTTTCGGGTTCTTGAGAAGGCTCTCAAACAATTGCAGTCCTTGCTCCAGGTTCTCGTCTAGTCCCGTTAGGGAAACATACACCTGGTCCTGACCAGAGGAAACCCCAAACGAACAGCCGATCTTGAAGAACTCTTTCTGCAGCTCTTCGGCGGTGTATTTGTCGGTGCCTAGGTATTGAAGATAATCCACGGCCAGGCCTAGCTTCAGGTCTGTATTGGTGCCCATGTCCAGAATGTAGAACAGGTTGAACAGGCCGTTTTCCTGGTTTTTGGTGTAGTACACCGGAACGTTGCCTTTCAGGGCTCCCTGCTGGATGTCTTTCTGGTAATCCACAAACTGCGGTTGCAGGTCAGTTACCGTGCGGCTGGCCACTTGCTTGTAGAACTCAGACTGCGCCTCGCGGTTGGCGGGCACTGGCGTTATGGTAGGTTTCTCTACTTTCTGAGCGGTTGGGTCCTGACCGGTACGCTTGTAGATAATGGCGTAGTTGTTTCCATAGTACCGGTTGGCCACATCCATCACGTCTTGTTTCGTGATTTTGTCAAAAGCTTCTTCTTGCTGCAGGTGCTCAGCCCAATCCTGACGCGCAATGAATGCATCCACGAACGCAGTGGCTCGGGCGGCATTGCTCTCATACGCCTGCATCTTGCTGATCTTGTTTTTGTTCACAATTGCCGGAATCAACCAATCTTCAAACTGGCCTTTCTTTACCAGCTCGATCTGCTGCAGTAACAGGTTTTTCACCTGATCCAGGGTTTGTCCCTGGCGTGGGTTCCCAGTCAGGAAATGGGCAGAATAATCATTGTAGATCTCGGCAAAGGAAGCCGCGCCCAAGGCTGCCTGTTTCTGGTTGATGTTCAGGTCAATCAAACCCGCCTGGCCGTTGGTCAGAATCTGGTTAATCATACGAAGCACCAATGCGTCTTTTGATTTGATGCCCGGGAAGCGGTACGCCATCAACACCATCTCGGCCTCTGGCCCCAGAATCTCTTTCACAATGGGGGCCGTAATCGGCTTCTCCTGCGGTGCCTGGTACTGTGGCTCGGCTTTCTTCTGCCATCTCCCGAAATGCTCATTGATGGTTTTAATTGTCTGGTCAAAATCAAGGTCACCGCTCATGGCAATGGCCATGTTGTTGGGCACGTAGTAGGTATCAAAATACTTCTTGATCTCCGTGATAGACGGGTTCTTTAAGTGCTCAACGGTCCCGATGGTGGTTTGAGCACCGTACTGGTGCGTGGGGAATAAGGCGGCAAACGCTGCCTCAAACGCTTTGTTGTTGTCTGAGTCCAGCGAGCGGTTTTTCTCTTCGTATACCGCCTCTAGCTCCGTATGGAACAACCTCGGAATCATCACACCTAACCGCTCGGCCTCCAGCATGGTCCATTTGTCCAACTGATTGCTAGGGATATCGCCGTAATAGATGGTCTGTTCCACCCAGGTGCTGGCGTTGGAGTTTTTCATGCCCATGGCCGCTACCAGTTTGTCATACTCATTAGGTACCGCGTACTTGGCAGCTACTCCTGAGATAGAGTCAATCTGGTGGTAAGTTTTCTTGCGGAGCGCCGGATCTTTCTGGGTGCGGTACAGTTCATACAGCGCCTCTATCTTGGCCAGCTCCTCTTTTTCTTTTTCCCAGTCAATGGTGCCTAAGCGGGTAGAGCCTTTGAAGGCCATGTGCTCCAGGTAGTGGGCCAAGCCGGTGGCATCGGCGGGGTCGTTCTTGCTGCCTGCCCGCACCGCAATGTAAGTCTGAATACGGGGCGCATTCTCGTACTTGGTCAGGTAAACCGTAAGGCCGTTGTCCAGTTTGTAGATGCGCGCCTTCAGCGGATCATTGGGAACGGTGGTGTAGGTAAATTCTTCTTTGGCTTCTGCGGTAGTGGCGGGTGCCGTTGATGCAGAAGAAGTTTGGGTTGGCGTGCTGGTTTTGCATTGAGTAAACAGCAATGCCCCCATCATATAGAAGGATAGAAATCGTTTCTTCACAATGTTATGAGAGTTAATTCAGGGACTTATCAAATATAGAAAAACCTATAGGTTTTTGCCTCATTAGGTGAAACGCTTTTCAGTGGAGGGATAGGGTAGGAGGGGAGATCTTCTGCTTTTTGGTTGTTTTTGGAAACAAGGCTTGAAATGCGTTTGGGTGTTGTAGTGCATGCAGTTTGCTGTTGTTGGCGTAGTGGATGGTTGATGCGTAGGCTCATGGGCTTTGTTGTTTCATCTTTGGCGGTAAGCGCTCACGGCCGCGGGGCCCCGCCTTCCGCCCTCGCGCTGTGAGTTCCGCTGCCTTCGGCTAAAGCCTCGGCTGCCGTGCTCTGCCCGTCACCGCAGACCTCTAGGCGCTCAGACGAAAGGCTGGAAAAGGATATGCGTGGGCTTTACTCTCGGAAAGTATAGTTCAAAGTTGCCCTCTCAAAAACATTGTTTAGAAACCCATCCATAAAACATGGTTTAAGTCTGTGACTTGGACCTACCATGACCTGCAGTTTGCAACTGCAGTGAGGCGATAGCCTCAAAAGCGATGGCTGAACTACTCTAGTTGGTACTCCCCCTTTGAAGGGGGCGAAGGGGGATGTTTACAACTGCAGATCCACACATTGCTGTTCTGCCTCTCTACGCAAAACCGCCTGCTCAAAAGACCTCGTAGTGTCCGAAGGTCCTACGAGTGTCTATGCCAAAATATTTTCAGCCTTATTTCTTGAAAACGTGCCTAAAAAGCCATCTTATTTACCGGAAGGAAGCGGGGGAGTTGGTGCGGTTTTCTGAGGGGATGCCTAGGCGGTCTGCCAGGAGCTGGATGGTTTTATGGGCGTCTTCGGCGTTATCGGTGCGGAGTTCGTAGTCTGCTTCTTCTGACTGGGAGTACAAGCCTATGGTGTACCACATGTCGGGCGGGGCCGGCTCATCATCATGTGAGTGGGGGTGACCATGGTCGTGGTCATGGTCCTCAGAAGACCTGAGGGTAGAAGTAAGCAGAATCTGTTTGAAGGCTGGCAAGGGTGCCCATTTCCCGGTCTTCAGGCCAAACATGCTGAGGTACTCCCGCACCCGGCGGTTCTGGAAATCCAACTGGAAGCCATGGTAGGTGTACTTGAAAAGAAAGCCCAATAGCACCAGCAAAGCACCCGTCGCGATGGTCTGCGTGGGGTCTACGTACTTGCCGGGCCACCACCAATGCAAGGACGCCACCACAATCCCGGCAAAAAACAGTACATACCCCAGGTAACTGAGGGCTCCAAAAAAGGAGTCGGTTTTACGGTCGAAGAGGTGGTTCATGGTGGGGGTATAACGCGTAGAAACCTGTGAGTTTTGAATTTAAACCACAGTTTTCTACGCAAAAACTTCTTAAAAGTCGGTGTCCAGACCTAAACGGTTTTTCAGGTCTTTTAGGGCAGGGTACATGTCTGCCAGGTAATTGTACTTGTCCTGCGAGGTGTACAGTTTGCGGCCGTTTTCCTGCTGCACCACATCAATGTGCACCTGTAGGCGGTTATGCCCCAAGGCCTGGCGCAGGTACAAAAGAAACTCAGGTTTGAAACTGTTGAACTCGGCTACCTGTACCTCGTTTTCCACCTGCAGGTGCACCTCGGCCTTCTCGGCGTCAAAGTACCACTCGCGGTTCAGGATGGTGTACTCCAGGGTGCGATCGGTGTGCTTTACTTTGTCCACGTACAGTTTCCAGAGCTGTTGCAGCTTGTGTTCGTTGATGGTGGGCAAAGAGCCGGGCACGTAAGCCTCGGTTTCCTCTTCCAGCACTTCCACCATCGGCGCAGCCGAGGCCGCCACTTTTTCCTCAATGTTTTTCAGGCTGGGCAGCTTGGACATTTTGCGGCTGGCTAGGGGAGAGGAAATAGTGCGCAACGGAGCGGCTGGAGCAGTCACGGCCGGAGCGGGTAGGGGCGGAGCAATGGAAGGCACCGGGGAAGGAGCTTCCTCAGGGTACGTGTCAAATATCGGGTCTTCACCCGCGTCCATATCAGCAGGGGCGGTGTTGTGGTGCGTTTCAGAGCCGTTTTGGCTTGAACTCACCGAAACGGGTTGAGCCGGGGCGGTCACTGCCGGTGCCGGTGCGGGAGCTTGCGCCGGAGTAGCCGAAGCTGAACCGTTTGCCGCGGCTACGCCGGAACTTCCGTTAATTTTTTTTTTGACGTCTCCGGTTAAAGAGACGTCTGAGGCTAGTTGCAGCGCATGAGGCAAGTGCGCCAGTTTCATGAGCAACAACTCCACGTGCAGCCGTTGGTTTTTGGCCGCTTTAAAGTTTTGGTCGCAGCTACCTACCAGGTTCAAGCCTGATAACAAGAAGCTCAACGAGGCCTCCTGCGCCTGCTGGGCATAACGCGCCTTGATGTTGTCAGACACCTGTAGTAACTGAACAGTTACCTGGTCTTTGCATACCAGCAAGCTTCTGAAATGCTCGCCAATGCCCAACACGAAATTGTGCGAATCAAAGCCATTTTTCAGAATCTCGTCATAAAGCAGCAAGGCGCCACTTAGGTTTTGAGTGAGCAGGTATTCCGTCAGGCGGAAGTAATAATCATAGTCCAGGATGTGCAGGTTCTGCACGGTGGCCTTGTAGGTAAGGTGATGGCCCGAGAAGGTCACCATCTGATCAAAGATAGACAAGGCATCTCGCAGGGCGCCATCGGCTTTCTGCGAGATCAGGTGCAGGGCGTCGTCATCGGCTTTGATCTCTTCTTTCTGGGCAATGCGGCCCAGGTGCTGTACCATGTCCTCAATCCGGATGCGGTTGAAGTCAAAGATCTGGCAGCGTGAGAGAATGGTAGGGATGATCTTATGGCGCTCGGTGGTAGCCAGAATAAAAATGGCGTAGGCCGGCGGCTCCTCCAGGGTCTTCAGAAACGCGTTGAAGGCCGAGTTGGAGAGCATGTGCACCTCATCTATGATGTAGATTTTGTACTTGCCCGTTTGTGGCGCATACCGCACCTGCTCCACTAGGTTCCGAATGTCTTCTACCGAGTTGTTGGACGCGGCATCCAGCTCGTGCACGTTGAACGAACTGTTGTTGTTGAAGCTTTTGCAAGAATCGCACACGTTGCAGGCCTCTACCTCTGGCGTGATGTTCTGGCAGTTGATGGTCTTGGCCAGAATACGCGCGCAAGTGGTTTTACCCACCCCTCTTGGGCCGCAGAACAGGAAGGCCTGCGCCAGGTGGTTGCTGCTGATTGCGTTCTTTAAAGTAGTGGTAATATGGTGCTGCCCCACCACGCTGTCAAAGGTGGTAGGACGATATTTACGGGCCGATACAACAAAATTCTCCATCGCTCTACAAAGTTAATCGATTCTGATTCGAATCCGCAACGGAAAGAACAAGGTCAAGACAGGTTCTTGATTTTGTGCAAAGAGGAAGATGTTTCTGGCCTGTTTTGAGGAAAAGGCCAGAAACATAGAATTGGACTACTTGCCCGCTAAATTGTAGTGCAGGCCTAAGAGAAGGTTTGTAGAGTTGGTTCTGATGTTGTTGGAGCTTTTGGTAGTGTTTAAGATGCCAAGGTTATGCCTCACCTCTGCGCTAAGGTTTAAAACGGAGGAAATAGGTCTGGAGTAGCCAATGCCCCCAGAAACACCCACATCAAACCTCCTGCACCTGGATGTTTGATCCTCCTCTAAAGAAGGAAATTCGCCAGGTTGATTTGTCTTGGTCATTTGTTTCAGAAGCCAGCCTACGTAAGGGCCAGCCTTGACAAAGAAGCCGGTTTGCTTGATGTTTATTCCAAGTAATATGGGAACGGACAGATAGTGATAATTGAACTTAAGCGTGTACTCTCCACTGGCATAACCTCTTGAATTTGTGGAAGTGTAATCGACTTTATCTCCCTTGTTCTCGTACAGCAGGTCGGCTTTTATGAAAAACGAGGTGAATTGATGTTTCACGGAGAGTCCGGCCGTTCCTCTAATATCACTTTCAATCTCTAACGGTTCAAAGTAGTTGTCAGCCCGGCTCAGGAAGGTGCGGTTAGGCCCAACTAAGATACCAACTTGGGTTGTTCCGGCGGTGTCTTGGGCAGAACAGAGCGAAGAAACACCCACGCATAGCACAACGGAGAAAATGAAGTTTTTCATAAAATACAGACTGTGATAAAATATTATAGTTGTTATATATTGGTTTCTCTTTTAATAAGTAAACTACCTGAACGGCCGCTTCACCAGACTCACCTGCCCCATAGCGTCTTTCTCGTATTTGGCCAGGCAATGCGGCTTAAACTGCGCGTCAAAGTTCTGTTCACCGGGCGTAACGGCCTGGGGCGCTGGGTGGCCTTGCAGGAAGAAGTACACTTTAGTGGTGCCGTATTTAGTGTGGGGCATGTAGTCACCGTACTGCTGCATTTGGTCCCAAAGGCTGTCTGAGACAGTGACGGCGTAAATGCGCTGAATGGGGCCGGTGTTATTCTCGTTCCGGTACATAGCCACCTCAGTGAAATCGCCTTTCAGGTCCTGCACGCCCGGTTGAGTAAAGGCATCTTTGATAAACCAGATCATCAGCCCGGCAAAAACCGCGATCAATACATATTTTACTTTTTTCCCAGCCATTACTTCCTCTTGGTTTGTGGAGGCCAAACTTACGCACCCTCGCCCAGACCGCAAGGCAAAAAGGGAGTTCTGTTTCGGAGTCAAATCTTGAAAAATTGCCTAAAAACTAGCCCCTTGCTGTTTTTGAAGCATATCTCACCCCTTTAAGATAACATTTTTCTACTGTTTCAGTAAATGCTATACCTGCCTCTTCTCCCTTGGGCTTTCTAGAGAGAAGCAAGTGGCGCAGAGCCATGGCAGGCTCCCAACTTTCTACCTATCAGCACTGAATAATTTTATGGAATTAGATGATATGGCCCCTGAGGTGGCCCAGGAATTTTACCCGCAGGCGTTGAAGATGCTGCATGAGAGCGGGTTGCCCTTTATGATGGGCGGCGGTTTCGCACTGCGCCAGTATACTGGCATGCAGCGCCCCATGAAAGACATGGACGTGTTCTGCACCGCAGGCGACTGCCCCAGATTACTTAAGCTGTTTACAGACGAAGGATTCCAGACCGAGCTGGTAGATGCCCGCTGGTTGGCCAAAGCCTTCAAAGACGGCAAGTACGTGGACTTCATCTTCAACAACCCCGGCAGTTTTACCCCTGTCAATGATAACTGGTACCGCCACGCTACAGAGGGGGGTGAGTTCGGGGTACCCGTGAAATATATCTCTGCCGAGGACCTGTTCAAGTGTAAAATTTACGTGCAGAACCGGGAGCGGTATGATGGTTCTGACCTGAACCACCTAATCCTGCGTTACGGTAAGAACATGAACTGGCGACGTATTTTTGAAACATTAGAGCACCACTGGCACTTACTGCTGGCTCAGTTTATGTCTTTTCAGTTTGTGTACCCGTCTGAACGCGACATCATTCCGAGAGATATTTTTGATGAGCTGCTTCTGAGGGCCAAAGAACAGTTTGATATGCCGCCACCTACGGAAAAAGTATGCCGTGGCCTGCTGTTTGACCAGACCCAGTACGCGCCGGCGGTAACCGAGTGGGGTTTTAAGGCCATCACCAGCGTGACTATTTAACAAGTCCTGGATAGTAGATAATAGAAGCTTGACTTTCAATATGAAAAGGGAAAAGTGGTTTTAAACCAACACCTATTCTTCGCACGTATTCTAGGTCAAAGCAGGATTCTAACATCCATAGTCCAGCGTCTAAACTCTAAATAAGAATGGAACAACAACCGCAGCCTTACGTTACGCCACAGCCCGTTCAGCCATTACAGCCTCATGCCCCTCAAACCACTGACTTGCCGGCGGTAGTAGAGGGAAACAAGCCGGTGAGAATTGCAGCCGTGGGCGATATTCACGTACGGGAAACGGATAAAGGAAAATGGGTTGATTTCTTCAAAGCCGCCTCAAACCAAGCCGATATTCTGCTGCTCTGCGGCGATCTCACCGATCACGGATATGCGTCTGAAGCCCAGGTGTTAGCCGATGAAATGCGTGCCTGTACCATTCCGGTAGTATGTGTACTTGGCAACCATGATCATGACAAAGACGAACACGAAGAGATCAGGGCCTGCCTCATGAGCGACAATGTACACTTCTTAGACGGTGATGCCGTGGTGATCAAAAACGTGGGCTTTGCTGGCGTGAAGGGCTTTGGTGGTGGTTTTGACAAATACATGCTGTCCATGTTTGGCGAGGTAAGCAACAAGGCATTTGTACAGGAAGCGGTAGAAGAAGCTTTGAAACTGGAAGCCGGTCTTTCCCGCTTAGACAATGAGCATCCGGAAGTGAAGAAAATAGCCCTCCTGCATTACTCGCCCATCAAAGCCACGGTAGAAGGAGAACCTGAGGCAATTCATCCTTTCCTGGGTTGTTCCCGTTTAGCGGAGCCTCTGGAGCGGCAAAATGTGCTAGCCTGTTTTCATGGCCATGCCCACATAGGGACCTTAGAAGGCCAGACCTCCAAGGGCGTAAAAGTGTTCAACGTAGCCAAACCCATTCTGCAGAAAGCTGGCTTTGCCATGCCGTTCTTCCTGTTCGACGTGTAAAGTATAAGTCAAGATATAGAAGCCTCCTTTAGACCTGTTTTCCAGAAAACGGGCCTAAAGGAGGCTTCCCTTTTTAACCCGTCCTATTCGGCTGAAGATAGGGAAACACACCTCTTTTTGCTTTTCCTCCGGCCATACTTCTTTCATCTTTTGCATCAGAAGCACCACAGGGTTTTCTTCTTTCTGCCGGATGTACGCCTGCACGCTGGACCATGAGTTCAGGTAGCCTTCCAACTCAGATAAAGACCAATGGGTAGTAATGGCACCGGTAAAAGCAGGGGCTTCTTCAAACGGGAACGGAATGGTGGTGTACGCCCCGTCAATGTAACTGCGCTCAAAATCCCAGTAAGGTCCTACCGTTTGGGTGTAGAAATCAAGAATGAGCGGGTCTACCTCCGGAGAGATGGAAAGCAGACCATAGCCCCAGATAGCTATTACTGCATCTGGCTTGGCTACCCGGGCTACTTCGGCGAAGAAAGTATCAAAGTCAAACCAATGCACGGCCTGACCTACTGTGATCAAATCAAAAGAGTTATCGGTAAAAGTGGTGCGCTCCGCCGGAAGAAGATGGTAGGTGATGCGGTCAGAGGGTGGAGCTTGGGCGAGCTGTTTTTCGCTGATGTCAGTGGCATGTACGTGGGTGAAAAGTTTGGCTAGTTCTACCGCCACCTGTCCGTTGCCCGTTCCGCAATCCCACGCCAGTGCAGGAGTAGAAACCAATGAGCGCAGATGCTGGTACAAGGCATCGGGGTACGTGGGCCTGAACTTCTTGTAGAGGCTGGCCTGGGTGGAGAAATTGTCTTTAGGAGCCATGGCAGAACAGATTTAACCTTTCAGGAGGGCAGCCGTTGGGGTAATAAAGCGCCTTGATAACGCAGGCTACCGGGCGTTAGCCTTTTTTACTCGAAAGCCCTACCTTTGTTTATCCCATTACCTGAAATTTTAACCCATACCAATATGGCCAACGGATTTTTCAATGTCCCCATTCCGGTAAACGAGCCCGTTAAAAGCTACGTGCCCGGCAGCAAAGAAAGAGAAGAACTGCAACAAGTATATAATGCGCTGCGCGAGCAGCAATTAGACATACCCATGTACATTGGGGCCGAAGAAGTGCGCACCGATAACAAAGTGCCGTTCACGCCGCCGCATGACCACCAGCACGTAGTGGCTCACTACCACTACGGTAACGCCAGTCACGTACAGCAGGCCATTGACGCTGCCCTGGCCGCCCGTGAGCAGTGGTCACAAATGCCGTGGGAAAGCCGCGCCGCCATCTTCCTGAAAGCCGCTGACCTTTTGGCCGGACCTTTCAGAGCCCGCATGAACGCAGCTACCATGATTGGTCAGTCTAAGAACGTGTACCAGGCCGAGATTGACGCTGCCTGTGAGATGATCGACTTCTTCCGTTTCAACGCCAAGTACATGACCGATATCTACAAGATGCAGCCAGAGTCTTTGCCGGGCATGTGGAACCGTCTGGAGCACCGTCCGCTCGAAGGTTTCGTGTTCGCCTTGACACCGTTCAACTTCACGTCTATTGCCGCCAACCTGCCCGCCGCTCCGGCCATGATGGGGAACGTGGTAGTATGGAAGCCAGCCAACACCCAGATTTATTCGGCTCAGGTAGTGATGGAGTTGTTTAAAGCCGCTGGTTTACCAGCTGGCGTGATCAACTTAGTATATGTAGACGGCCCGGAAGCGGGTGAGGTGATCTTCCGTCACCGTCAGTTCGCGGGTATTCACTTTACCGGCAGCACCGGCGTTTTCAACCACATCTGGAAATCCATTGCTGATAACATCAACACGTACCGCAACTACCCACGTATTGTAGGCGAGACCGGCGGGAAAGACTTTATTGTGGCGCACAGATCCGCGAACGCGAAAGAAGTGGCCACCGCCATCACCCGTGGCGCCTTTGAGTACCAGGGCCAGAAGTGCTCTGCTGCTTCCCGCGCTTACATCCCGAACAACATCTGGGATGAGGTGAAAGCTCAGGTAGTGGAAGACCTGAAATCCTTCAAAATGGGCGATCCCGGCGATTTCAGCAACTTCATCAACGCCGTGATTGACGAGAAATCCTTTGACAAACTGGCCCGCTACATTGAGGCTGCCAAGAAAGACGACTCCGTGGAGATCATCGCCGGAGGCACCCATGACAAGAGCAAGGGCTATTTCATTGAGCCAACCATCATTGTGGCGCAAGACCCGCAGTACGTAACCATGTGCGAAGAACTCTTCGGGCCGGTGTTGACGCTGCACGTGTATGACGCTGACAAGTTTGAGGAGACCTTGCAGATTGTAGATGAAACTTCGCCATACGGCTTAACCGGCGCCATCTTCGCCAACGACCGTTACGCAGTGGAGTTGGCCACCAAGAAATTGAGCCACGCCGCCGGTAACTTCTACATCAACGACAAGCCTACCGGAGCCGTGGTTGGGCAGCAGCCGTTTGGTGGTTCACGTTCATCGGGAACCAATGACAAAGCCGGTTCTATGCTGAACCTGTTGCGTTGGTCCAGCGCCCGTACCATCAAAGAAACGTTTGTGCCTCCGGTAGATTACCGTTACCCGTTCCTGCAGCAATAAGCTTTTAGTTTGATATTCCTGAAACGGCCCTAAAGCAGCATCTGCTTTAGGGCCGTTTTGTGTAACGGGCTCTGCCACCGCCGGACGTAAATTAATCTTGAAGGCGGTTTCTGCGTATGAAGGAGAAATACCAGCAGCCATGAACCAAACAACTCCACCTGTTTCCCCTATAGATGAACGCCTGAAGTGGGTAGAGTCTATCTCCCGCTTGTTAGATAACCAGTTCCAGCTACCGGGCACCAAGTTCCGCTTCGGGCTGGACCCAATTATGGGCTTACTGCCCGTGGTAGGTGATCTCTCTTCCTTTGCTATGTCTGGCGTATTGGTCATGACCATGGCCAAGCACGGAGCTAGTCGGGCATTGGTAGTAAGAATGTTGTTTAACATCTTCCTGGATGCCGTCATTGGCAGTATTCCTATTGTAGGCTGGCTATTTGACTTCGGGTACAAGGCCAACCAGCGGAACGTGGAATTATTACGCAAACACTACCAGGAAGGCAAATACCAGGGCAAAGGCACCGGCTTTATCATTGGAGTGCTCATCGCGTTCCTGATTCTTTTCGGGCTGCTACTCTACGGCCTCTGGAAAGTAGCCGAATACCTTTGGTTATGGGCTTCCTCAGCGTGGTAACCGTTTAGAGAAGAGCTCTATAAAAATTAAATCCCCGTTTCAGGTCTGATTTCAAAAAAACAGGCTTGAAACGGGGATTTGTAATTCTAATGGAAGAATAGGCTTTGCAATCGCTGGCGCGAGCTTCCAGCTCGTGTCTGCACGTATTCCTAATCAACATTGCGTGTGGACACGAGCTGGACGCTCGCGCCAGCGGCCTATTAGTTATGTTCCAGTGCCAGGTAACGATGGCGTACCAACAGGCAGGCTCCAATAATACCGGCCTGGTCGCCAAGTTTGGAGATCTTCAGTTGGGTATCATTGTTCACCAGGCTCAATGAGTATTTCTTGATGGCGCTCTTGATAGGGAGCAGGATATAATCTTCGGTAGAGGAAAGGCTGCCGCCCAGCACCACCAGTTCTGGGTTGAAGATGTTGATGAGCAGGGCAACGCCGCGGCCTATTTTCTCGCCTATGTTGGCAATGAGTTCAATGGCTAGTACATCATCATTGTGGGCGGCCTGGATGATGTGGTCCAGGTTCACCTCTTCGGGTGACACGTTTACCGAGGTAGAGGCGCCGGCCAGCATTTGCTCTTTGAACATTTCCACCAAGGCCCAACCCGCAGCTTCAGTCTCCAGGCAGCCTTTTTTGCCGCACTTGCACATCTTCTCGTTCTGGAACATAGGGATGTGCCCGAACTCACCAGAATAGCCGGACTTGCCGTAGAATAGCTGGTTGTTGATGATCATGCCCATGCCAATGCCGTAGTCAAGGTTCAGGAACAGGACATCTTTCTCGTTGTCTACCACGCCAGAGCAATACTCGCCGTAGGCCATGGCGCGGGAATCATTCTCCAAAAACACCTTGATGCCTATTTCCTTTTCTATCACCTTGCTCAACGGGTCTTCGTGGAAGTCGAAGAGGTTATAGTTGTAGCCTTTGGCGTAGTTGATCCGGCCGGCCAGGTTAATGCCAATACCCAGAATCTTCTCTTTTGGAATAGGCAGGTCGGCGATGAAGGTATTGATCACATGGCAAAGCTCATCCAGGGACTCCTTGTCGTTGGAGAGCTTGTACGGGTACCGCTCAAAGCTGCTGATCAGGTTTTTCTGGAAGTCAGTAAGGCCAATGTTGATGTGGTGCGTTTTAACGTCAATTCCCAGAAAAAAGGCAGAATCTGGGGCCAGGCCGTAGACGTTGGGCTTTCTTCCGCCGGTAGAGTCTACCTTTCCGTGGTCTTGCACCAGGCCATCCTGAATGAGAATGTTTAAAAGGCTGGTAATTTTAGGAACGCTGAGGTGTAGTTCTTTCCCTAGTTCGGCAATGGTGGCATTACCCGTTTTGGCGAAATAAGAAATTACTTTCTTTTTGAGGTTCACATTTTTAATTGCGACCCCAGTTGGAAAATCACTGTTTATTTCCTCAAAGAAAGCCTTTGTCATCTTAGGTAAGTGTTTGGTGTAGCAAGAAGTTGTTTTACGTCTTCTCTGCTTTCTATACAAATTTAATTATTTCTATGAAGGTTGGTACCTCTTTAAAATAATTCTTCTATTAAGGCGTTTCCTAATCCTATTTAAAGAAAAGGAAAAAAAGGGATTATCTAGTATTGGCCACTACTTCTCTTATTCTCTTTTTCTAAAACCTACGTTTTTGCAAAAAGATAGGCAAAGCCGCTAAGGCTCCTCTCCAGATGCTGTACCTTTCGGGTATGAAACCTCTCGCCATTTTTAATTGGAGCGGCGGCAAAGACTCAGCCCTGGCTTTGCACCGCGTGCAGCAACAGCAACATTTCCCGCTCCATGCCCTGTTTACCACATTAAGCCAAACCCACCAGCGGGTCACCATGCACGGCGTGCGCGAAGAACTGATGCAGGCCCAGGCCCAAGCGGTAGGATTGCCGTGGAAGCCTATCTACTTGCCAGAAGGTGCCAGCCTTCCCGTGTACAATGACTTGATGACCCAAGCCTGGACCGAGTTCAAAACTTCTGGAGTAACACACGGCATCTTCGGAGACATCTACCTGGAAGATTTGCGGAAGTACCGTGAAGAGCAGTTAGCCTCTGTAGAAATACAAGCCCATTTTCCCTTGTGGGGGGAAGAGCCTACCGCTTTGCTGGAGGAGTTCTGGAGAGCCGGTTTCAAAGCCAAAGTAGTCTGCGTCAACGGAAAGCACCTGGATGCCTCCTTTGCGGGTCGTGAGCTGAATGAATCCTTCATCAACGACTTGCCGGCCCACGTAGACCCTTGCGGCGAGAACGGGGAGTACCATTCCTTTGTCTACGACGGACCCAATTTCAAGCATCCGGTGCCGGTGCAAACAGGGGAGGTGGTGTTCAGAAGTTACACACCCGCTTCTCAGGGTTCAGAAGAGGATTGCTTTGCCGCAACTCCTGCTTCTTATGACACGGGCTTCTGGTTTTGTGATTTGTTGCCCGCTTGAAAAACTGCCATTGTTTCCTTGAAACATACGTATGAGTGTTGTTGGAATCGTATACAAATCAGGCTGTTTGCTATTTTAGGATAGTTTTTCTGAAATCGCCTTGAAAATGCGTAGCTTCCTTGCCTAATGGTGCTCCTCTATGTTGTATTTTCTGCTTAAGACTCTTTTTCAGATTGCGTTGCGCGTGTTCTTCCGCCGGTTCACGGTGAATAACAAGCATCTGCTGTTTTCTGAAGGTCCACTGATTGTGGTGTCAAACCATCCTAACACGCTCATGGATCCCGTGGTGACAGCCTCACTCATGAAGCAGAACGTCTACTTCTTAGCGAAAAGCAGTTTCTTCAAACCCGGTATCCAGGGCTGGCTTTTCCATCGGTTGTTCATGATCCCGGTGTACCGTCGCGAAGACGTGGGCGAGGGAGGCACTGCCCAGAATGACGCCACGTTTGCGAAGTGCTACGAGTTTTTGGGCAAAGGCGGCACGCTCATGGTCTTCCCCGAAGGGAACAGTTTCATGCAGCGCCGCATCCGTCCGCTTAAAACCGGGACTGCCCGCATCAGCCTGGGTGCCGAGGCTCAGCACAACTTCAACTTGGGGCTACGCATTGTGCCGGTAGGCGTAAATTATTCAGACCCGTCACGGTTCCGGAGCGATGTGTTTGTGAACGTGGGCGAACCCATCCATGTGAAAAAATTTGAAGCGGCATACGCCGAAGATCCTTTCAAGGCAGCTCACATCCTCACCGATCATATAAAAGAGCGGTTGGAAGATCTGGTCATCCACACTGAGACCGATGAAGAGGACGCCTTGGCCCGCCAGGTGGAAGCCGTGTATCAAAGTAAGCTGGTGAAAGAACTGGACCTTTCAGAGTCTGAATCAGAGGAGCGGTTCCTGATCACCAAAGGCATTCTGCAAAGCATCAAGTACTTTGAGGCCCGCCAACCAGAGCGCATGCACTACCTGCGTACCGAGCTACAGGATTACCTGCAGCACTTGGAAAGTGTAGGCCTGGTACCCGATGCTTTTAAACGAATTCCTAACCGCCGCGAAGTGGCTTGGGGTACGGTGAAAACCATTCTTTATCTGGTGCTGGGTTTCCCCTTCTACCTCTTTGGCGTGATCCACAATTACCTGCCGTACCTGTTGCCGGCCAAGATTGCACGCAGCCTCACCAAAGACATTGAGTTTTACGCGCCCATCATGATGACCATTGGCATGTTCACGTTCCCCATCTTTTATGCGCTAATTGGGTGGGCGGTGCATGCCTGGTTTGGGATATCGGGTTGGGCGCTGGTAGGATACCTGGTGGCCTTGCCTATTACCGGATTCTTTGTGTTGCATTACTGGCACCGCATTCAGGAAGCCCGCCGTAACTGGATCTTCTTTTCCCTTTTCTCCAAACGCACTACTGTGCTTCACAGCCTGTTAGAGCAACGAAACCGCCTAATGGCAGCATTAGAGCAAGCCCGTGAAGAGTTTTTAGCCTCTTTTCCAGAGAACACGGCAGAAACGAAGCAAGCATAATCAAGCGCCCCCTTTGTTAGTGCCTCCTCTCAAACTCTAAACATTCAATGATTGTAGAGTTTAAGAGGGGGCTTTTCCCTTTTTATCGGTAAGCCGAAAGCTGCATGAACAATCCGCCCAGAGGCCCTGTTGCGTAAATAGGAAAAGGGCAGGAAGTTCTGCTTTTAGCTTGAATTAGAAAAATGCGTCTATTCCCTAAAATACTTGTTTTCGTTTACAGCCTCTTTTTCCTGGCAGCCTGTAGTTCTTCAGAGACTGAGGAAGAAGTTACCCCCACTCCTAATATACCTACCACGCCAAGTGCCTCGGGTTCTTACCTGGCCTTAGGCGATTCCTACACTATTGGGCAAGGGGTTGCAGCCACAGAGCGGTGGCCGGTGTATTTAGCCAATTCTTTATCTGGTGAAGGAGTGAAGGTAGGTGAGCCCCGAATCATTGCCCAAACCGGCTGGACCACCGCTGATCTTCTCCAGCGCGTAAAAACCGAGAAGTTTGACGGAGGCTATGGGTTGGTGTCACTTATGATTGGGGTAAACAACCAGTACCAGGGGCGTAGTCTGGAGGAGTTCAGGACGCAGTTCAGGGAGTTGCTGACGTTAAGCACTGCCCTGGCGCTGAAAGACCCGAAGAATGTGTTGGTGCTGACCATACCAGATTGGGGAGCTACGCCGTTTGGTTCTAGCAGGGACCGAGCATCTACCAGTGCCCAGATAAAGAGATTCAATGAGGTGATCAAAGCCGAAGCAACAACAGCCGGTATTACGGTAATAGACGTGTACGACATTTCTTTGTTGGTGCGGGAAACACCTGCGTACCTGGCTCCAGATGGGTTGCACTATAGCGGTTTAATGCACCAACGATGGGCCCAAATGGCGTTGCCCGAGGCCAAAAAGAAGCTGCTTGAATAGAATCTTCTGGGGTGCCTAAAAATTGGAACGGTATATGTATTGGAACTTTTACCGCAGCAGCGGACTTCTCTTAACTCCTTTATATATCCCGTATGGAAATGAAATTGAACGCAGTTGGTGCCTTGTTATTGGCGGGGATGTTAGCATTTGCTGCTGTCCCTGCGCAAGCACAGAATAAACCTAAAACCCTGCCCAAAGGAACCGCTCTGGCTATGGCAGCTCCCGGAAAGGACGCTCCCGTTCGCCGCGAAACCTTATCGGGCATTGACCTTTTTCCACAAGACAAAAAAGGCGACGTGTTTCTGCTTTCCTTCCAGCAGGACTTGCCTGAAGCTGGCGTTCTGGAGCTCACCAACTACGCCGGAAAAGTGCTGTTCACCAAGCCTATCCCGGCCGGAGACCACACCTTGGCGGCTCCTATCAACATTGGTAAGTTAGGAACCGGTACTTACCTGGTAGAAGTAAAAACGTCTAATACAGTGTACTGGAAAAAAATGCGAGTTCGGCGTAGATAATCATATTTTGACATAAACGGAAAGGCCTGCAAATGTTACATCTGCAGGCCTTTCCGTTTATGCGGCGTTTTCCCTTTACCAGGAGAATTTCACAACAACCAGTTCAGAAAAGCCATTGTCATTATCGGCTACGCAGACGGCGGTGAGATCGCTTCGGTCTTGGCCCGAGATGCAGATGGACTCAATCTTGCTTTTGTAAAGTGTTCCGTCTTGTTCTGTGATGGGCACGGCCACCTGGGGTTTGGCTGGTCCTTCAGTATCATGCGGATGTGCCTGTAGCAAGCCCACCAAGCTGCCGTAGATTTCTCCGTCCAGCACAGCATTTGGGGTTTCCTCGGCCGATGCCGTGAAGAGCATCCGGCCACCCAAGGCAGTTGTCATGCCAGAGAACCCTGTTTTTATTTGAGAGATATCGGGCAAGGCCCAGTTCTTAACTTCTGAGGGTTTAGGCGCTTTTTCCTGTCCCAGTAGGTATGGCGTAATGGACTCCATGTTATACGTGATCAGCACGTTTTGCCCGCCCGGCGCGTACCGCTGCAGGAGGTACAGGTATTCTTCATCGGCCGCCAGGCCTTCAATGTTAAGCGCTGCCTGCCCGGTAACCGCTTTGTTTGCGCGTAATTGGTCATAAAGCGGAGTTAGGTCTATGGTGATAGGCTTACCCAAGCCGCTTCGGGTGACCGGAACCAGGAAACCAGTGTTTCGGGGCTGAGTGGCTCCTGAGCCCACAATGAGCAGGCAAGGCTGCCCACCTTCCAGGGTCACCAGGGTAATGGCCTCCAGATCTGGTTTGACTGGTTTAGGAATACGCCCCTCCACCACAGAACTGGCTTCAAACAACTGGACCTTATTCACCACTTTGAAATTCTTGTCCAGAGTGAACAGGTAAGGCGAATCATCGCCGATGACGTAGTACTGATCACCCACGCGCTCAATTCCTGAGGCCGAGGGAATTCCTTCCAACACCAGTTTCTTTCTGATGACTGCGGTAGGGGTGGTGGTGGACTCTGCGTCTGACTGGCAACTGGCGGAGATAAGGGACATAATAAGGCAGGTGCAATAAGGTAAGAGCCGTACTAGAATTTTCATGGGGGATGTATAATCTAAGTCAGCGTTCTGGTTAAGGTTAGCTGGCGGATGTATCTTCTATAAAAATGGAATTCGTTTTGAGGCTGATTTCAGGAAACCGGGTAAAAACAGCATCAGACCAAAGCCAATTCTTCCAATACCTGGCGCGCGCGCAGGCAACTGGCTTCTTTGTCTTTGATTTCCAACATGATATCTACGTCTAAACCGTTCAAGTGGCTGAGAAACTCCCGAAACAAATCGGTTTCAATGCTGGTCACGTGCTTGCCCTTTCTATCTCCCGGCGATTGGGAGCTGTAATCCATCATGAGTACGCCGTCTTTTTCTGGATGCCAGGTGCCAGCCGCCAGTTGCAGCGCCTCTTCCATGGGTTCGCCGTTGTTCAGGCATTCATGGTGGAAATTGTCAAACAAAATGGGAATCCCGGTCTCAGAGTTCAGTTCCAGGCAATCACGCAGGCTGTACAGGCGGTCATCGTTCTCCACCACCAGACGCGCTTTCACGTTGTCGGGCATGGTGTGGTAGGTCTGGATAAAGCGTTTGAGGGCCGCGGGTTTGTCGCCGTACACACCACCGGCATGGATCTGCAGCTTGGCCGTAGAGTCCAGCCCCATTAAATCCATCACTGTGCCCTGGTACACCAGTTCCGCAATGCTGTTGCGCACAATACGTTCATCTGGCGAGTTGAGCACCACAAACTGGTCTGGGTGCATGGAGATTCGCATGTTGTGCTTTTTGATGAAATCGCCCAAACGCCGGAACGTCATCTGGAAGTGCTGCTGCCAATTGTAAGTGTTGATTTCATGTGAGGCAAACGGCACCAACTCAGAACTCATTCTAAAGAACAGAAACCCGTGCTCCAGGTTGTACTCCAAAATCCGGCGCAGGCAAGTCAGGTTCTTCTCCACCGTCTGCACCAGCCGCTCCTCATTGTAAGACGCCAACCGGAAGGTAGTGGCTGAGCTACAGTCCAGAGATTCATTCACGCAAGGATATCCGATCTTCATGTTTCACAGGATTAGGTGGTATAAACCAGTGCCTGAGGCAGATGTTTATGGATAAGTAAACGGAGGTAAGGCGGTTGTGTTTTAGGAAGTTCTCAGCAGTTGTTTAACTATTAAGAATATTGTGTAGGAATACATTGATACAAATAGGGCGCAGAACAAAATAAGAGGAGGAAAGCCGTGCAAAGTTGCTCTTTGAGGTTAAGAAATCAGAATAGTTGGTTTACTAACTTTCTTCTCTGTTGAGGAACTTCTATCAATAGGAGTTTTTTTTAAAATTTTTGCAATTTAAACTTGTTTGTAGGGTATCTAATTGCTAATATTAGTAAAATGTTGCGCAATCGTTTGCACAATATCTTAAAATGATTGCATGGTTTTCTTGCATAAAATGATAAAAACCATGTTAAAAAGCTTAATAAGCTAGTTTTCGTTAAGTGAGAAATTGCGCAATCGTTAGTGCATTATAAATGTAGCTAGATGTGCTTGGGTCAGGTATAAGATAATTTGGAGTACAGGTGAGAGTGGCTTGAAAGAAGTTCTACAATTTTTTAAAGCTTCTATAGGGAAGTGAGTATAGGTAAAAACTTAATAATCTGGTATATGAGACAAATTCTACTTTATGCATTCAACAGTGCGGGACCAGGCCCAATGGCCTTGTCTACTCCATTACTTCAAATCCCCTCTGTTTCTTTAGAATAAGTGCTTCCTATCTGCATGGAATCTGGTCAGAACTTTCCTGTTGATTTTTATATGAGATGGGCTGAACTGAGAAAGCCATTGATTTTTCAAATATAGAGCCAACAGTATAGGTCCTTACTGAAGGTAAAGACCTCTGTTACTCACACCTAAAAGCAAAATACCTCTTTTGCCAAGGGCCTTCTATGCCCTGTTTTGAATATATGTCATTAAAACACTTAAAAGATTATGGTTTCAATTCAATTAAGTAAACAACTCAAGTTGCTCTTGTTGCTGTGTATGGCTATTGCCTTTACCACACAGGCCCAGCAATTGGCGTTTCCTGGCGCTGAAGGTTTTGGTCGGTTTACCACCGGTGGACGGGGCGGAGCAGTTTATGCGGTAACAAACCTGAATGATTCTGGCGCAGGTAGCCTACGGGAGGCTGTGAGTAAATCTGGTGCCCGAACAATTGTCTTTAGAGTATCAGGAACGATTAGCTTACAGTCCAATCTGAATATAACTAATGGTAACATCACCATAGCCGGCCAAACTGCCCCTGGCGATGGGATTACCATCAAAAACTTTCCGGTTAATGTAAATTCGGATAATGTCATTATCAGGTATTTACGGTTCCGGATGGGGGATGAAGCGTTACAGGAGGCAGATGCATTGGGAGGCCGCTTTAGAAAAGGCATCATTGTAGACCATTGCTCCATGAGTTGGTCAACCGATGAGTGTGTGTCCTTTTACGGGAATGAGAACTTCACCTTACAGTGGAGCATCATCTCTGAGAGCCTTCGCAACTCTGTACACGTGAAAGAGGCGCATGGCTATGGTGGCATTTGGGGCGGCAAGAACGCTTCATTCCACCATAACCTGTTGGCTAACCATGACAGCCGTAATCCCAGGTTAGGAGAAGAGGCGGGAAAGGCCTATGCTCTTACAGACTTGGTAGACTTGCGCAATAATGTTCTTTACAACTGGGGGAACAACAGTGCCTACGGGGGAGAAGCCATGAACGTGAACATGGTGAATAATTACTATAAACCTGGTCCAGCTACTGTTTCTTCTAAAAGAGAGCGGATCCTCTCCATTGATAAAAATAATACAGAGGGCACAGAAGTATACAATATTTGGGGCAAGTTCTACATAAACGGAAATTTTGTGGAGGGAAGTGCCCGGGCAACAAGTGACAACTGGACGTATGGCGTGTTCAACCAATTTCACGGTAGTTACGGTACCGTCTCAGAAGCCGATAAAGCAGCCATGAAGCTTTCTGAGCCACATCCAATTGGGGGGAATGTGGTGACGCATGCAGCCACGGAGGCTTATGAATTAGTGCTTCAGCAGGCAGGGGCATCACTTAAACGTGATGCAGTAGATGTTCGCATTATTGAACATGTGAAGAATGGTACTTATACAGCTCCTGGGTCAAAGGGTAGCACCAATGGGATCATAGACTCGCAGGCTGACGTTGGCGGATGGCCGGCACTTGAATCAACTCTTGCACCACAAGATACAGATAATGATGGCATGCCAGATGCCTGGGAGCAGCAGAATGGCTTGAATCCGAATCTTGCTTCTGACGGAAATGCCTATGGGAGCAACGGCTATACCAACCTTGAAAACTATTTAAATAGTTTATCTACCCTCTCTTCCTCTAAAGACCCGGCTATATTAGCAAGTGGTTCTTTCAGTACTTTCAACCAGGCAATTGGTTCTCCTTCGGCTGCTCAGACTTTGTTGGTTTCCGGTTCAAACCTCACTGGTAACATTTCCATTGCAGCACCTGCCAATTACCAATTATCCGTTGATGGCACCAACTGGCTGAATAGTATAACCCTGACAGCAAATGCCGGAACAGTTTCCTCCACCTCTATCAAAGTGCGTTTAAATGCGCAGGCTACCGGAACATATTCAGGTACCCTGGTGCTTTCAGGAGGGGGAGCCGAGTCGGTTAGTTTTTCATTAAATGGTACAACTTCTATGCCCGAGCCAGAGCCAGAAAGCCAGTTTTTGGGCGCTTTCCCCGATGTAGATGGTGGTTTTGAAAACCAGACAGTGGGCTCCTCTTCCACTGTGTCCTCCCATACCTCAACTACTAAGTGGGAGGCATCTTCTTCCATTCAAATCCTGAACACCAACGCCCGCACGGGTTCCAAGGTACTGCATTGGAATGGGGCTAGTGCCAGCGTGAAATACCTTTTAGCGCCTGTTTTAATCGCTCCTACACTGCAGGCGGGTACCAAATATGTGGTGCAGTTCTGGTATAAGAAGCCAGCAAGCAGCGGAGCAGGCAGTTTGTTCCTGAGTGGCTATAATAGTATTACAGGTGGTATGAGTGGTGGAACTGGTACCACCACTGCCGAGAGGGATGAGACCTCACATAGTACTGCATTATCTGAATGGAAATTATTCCAGGGCGTGATGACTACGCAGAGTGGAGTTACGGTTACCAATACCTATCCTGGTATCAAAGTAGAAAATCCGCAGTCTCCTTATTTTGACATTGATGACTATGTAATCTATCAAGGAAGTACCTTTGATATGACCGCTCCGGATGTTGCTACCTCGCCAGCGAGTAAAGGCGCGGCCAATAGTATTGCCATAAGCTGGCAGGCTCCTGCCAGTGGGGTTGACGGAGGTGGTTACTTGGTTGTGCGCAGCGCTTCTGCAACAGCACCGGTGCCCAATGCCAACGGGGTATATGTAACCGGCAATACAATGGGGGCAAATAGCTCAGTTGTATTCACAGGGAAGAATACCCAGTTCTCAGATAATGGAAGCATTGCAGCCCTCGCTTCCGGCACTACCTATTACTATCACATCTTCACCGTAGACAAAGCCTTTAACTATTCACCAGCGGCCACCATTTCTGGTGCAGTTCAGGCGCACCAGACTCCTGTGGTTTCACTGGCAGGCACCTTGGGGTCGTTTACCCAAGAGGTAGGGAAACCTTCTGCTGCAAAGACCTTCACCGTAAAAGGAACAGATCTGGGAGCATCGGTAGAGATAACGGCTCCCGCTGGTTTTGAAATATCTGCCGATGAAACAACATGGCAGACTTCTTTAAGTCTTGCGCCAGCCAATAACAGCCTTGATGCTACCCGGTTTGTGCGGTTGAATGCGCCTGTGGCCGGTTCCTACAGCGGTAATCTGCTTGCCTCCAGCACCGGAGCCGCTAATGCAACTCTGGCTATTGATGGCACTACAACGGCTGCGGCTATTGTCTATACACCGGCCAATGCCGATGCAGTAGTTGCTCTGGATGGTACGGGTAATTTTACCAGCATACAGGCAGCTATCAATGCGGCCCCAACCGGTAGAACTACTCCTTATGTGATTTATATCAAGAATGGGAAATATGTAGAAAAAGTAAACATTCCTTCCAACAAACCTTTCCTACAATTTATCGGGGAAAGCGCGGCCAATACCATTATCAGTTGGGATTCCTATGCTGGCAAGGTAGAGAATGGCGTGACGCTTGGCACCAATACTTCTGCCACTCTTACTGTGAACGCCAATGACTTTTTCATGATGAGCATCACGGTAGAGAACGCTTCGGGTTACGTAGGAGATGGGCCGCAGGCGCTTGCCTTGTATGTAGTGGGTGACCGGAACGCATTTAAAGGTTGCCGGTTCATCAGTGGTCAGGATACCGTATGGCATAACGGCGACGGCAAACGGCAGTACTTCAAAGACTGTTACATAGATGGCAACACAGATTTCGTATTTGGTAGCTCTATTGCAGTGTTTGATAACTGTATCATCTATGGCAGAGATAGGATTGATGGCAACTCAGGCGGATATGTTACCGCCGCCAATACACCGGCCGGTCAACCCTATGGTGAGGTATTCAGGGATTGCCGTATCCCCAATAACCGGGGTGTAACTAATTATTCCTTGGGAAGGCCTTGGCAGAATGATTTAGGGAAAGAGTCTAAGACTGTCTTCTTGAATACGGTAATGGGCACTTCCGTTATCCCTGCTGGTTGGTCGGTTTGGAATGCCACTACCAATACTTCGCTTATTACTTATGCAGAATACAAAAGCAAAAAGTATAACGGTGAGTTAGTGGATGTAAGCCAGCGCGTTTCCTGGTCTAAACAGTTAACCGATGCACAGGCAGCGCTTTATTATGACAACACAAACCTGTTTGGTGCCTGGAATCCTAATGCTGCCTTTCCAGCCTTGAACAATATGGTGCCTGCTGAATTAGCGGTGGCTAACTTCAGGGCTCAGAGAGGAGCTTCCAGTACAACCCTTAGCTGGAATCTTAGCTGGCCTATGAGTGATGTGCTGTATGAGGTGTTCCGTAGCACAGATAACGTGAATTTTACAAAGGTAAGCACGGTAAAAGGATCTACTGATGAAGTAGTAGCTTTCAGTGTAACAGATGGTGTGCCCGTGAAAGGAACCGTTTATTACTACTATGTAAAAGCTTCCAAAGCAGGTTTAACAGCCCATCAAAGTTATATAGCTATTGTTGATCCAAGTATTCCCATTGATGGGGAGTTCAGGTCAGCGGGTTCAGGCTTCTGGACAAATGCAACTACCGGCAATGGAGCAAATGCTTCCTCTATCTGGGAGAAATATAGTGCCTCCACTAAGACTTGGGTATTACAAGCAAAAGGTGTTCAACCGAACAGTGTGAACGTAACCATCAGAGAGGGGCATTCTGTAATAGTAGACGGACTGAAAAATGCCAATAACCTGACCATAGAAAGTGGGGCAGTACTGAAAGGTAATGGGGGATACAACACCACTCCAAATGCGCAGACCTTGCGTATTGGCGCAGGTTCGGCAGCAAGTGTGCTTCTCCAGAACGATGGCGTTTTTGGGGGTAATAGCAATCCTGATGATTTGATCATCATGGAATTCAATCCTGCCTGTGCTTCTGTGTTATGGACGGGTTCAGGGACTTCCAGAATTACCCGCCTGCGTCCAGTGCCTGGAAATACGAACCCGTTGCAGGTAACCTTTGACCAGGATGTGGACCTTTCTTTCAACAACGCTGCCTTCACTGCCTATTACAACCACGTCAGCAATACCACTAATGAGAATGTTACCTTCACTATCAATAAAGGGAAAACGGTAAGATTAGTACATCCTTCGGGTTCTTTTAGCCCTACTGGAACCAGTACAGCAAACCCAGGTGGTAATTACACTTATAATATTGATGGTACGCTGGATCTGAGTGCCACTACTACCAATTCTAATCTGGTGCCTCTTTCTACCAACGCATCTTCCCTGATCTCTCTCAACATTGGTAGCAGCGGAACTTTGAAATTGGGTACTGGATTCAATACTGTGAACAGCGCACCATCTTCAACCAGCAATGGCAGAGTGGTGATGACCGTGGCAGACGGAGGTACAATTGATGCAACTAAAACAACCAATCTAAGACTTGGGACCAATTACTTCATCATGTCTGAAAATGCCGTCCTGAAACGGGCAGTAGGAGCTACGGCAGTTACTTTCCCAATAGGTACGGCAACCAACAGCTACAATCCAGTTACTTTAACGAACACCGGTACCTTTGATAACTTTGCTATAACCGTTAAAAACACCTTTGACAACCCCGTTACGGAGCCAGGTAAAGTGGTGAACAAGCAATGGAGTATAAAGGAAGATGTAGAGGGAGGAAGTATGTTAGCTGCCCAGTTTGGATGGAATGCGGCTGATCAGGCAAGTGCCTTTGATCCTGCGCAGCAGCTTTATGTAATGAAGTATGCAGACGGAGATTGGGAAACCACGGCTGCCACACTCACTGGCAGCGGAACAACTGCCAGCCCTTACGTAGCCACAGCCACTGGATTTACCAACTTGTCTTTCTTTGGAGTGACCACCTTCACGAAAGCAATTCCAACCCTGAAAATGGAAGATGGCACCTTTACGTATAATGGTCAACCATATTCTGCTACTGCCTATGCGTATGGTGTAAATGGGTCAGAGGATAGGTTGCAACCAGAAGTAACGTTGGTTTACAAAGATGCAGCAGGAACAACGCTGGCGGGGCTACCGGTTGAGGCTGGCGTTTATACCGTTGAAGCTGCTTTTGCCGGAAACAAATACTATACAGCTGCTTCTAAAACTGCCATCCTCACGATCAACCCCGCGGCAATAACCGTTAAGGCAGATCCGCTTACCAAACAGTGGAGCGATCCAGACCCAGTGTTATCCTTTGTTGTGGAAGGCACACTGATAGGTACAGATACGTTCACTGGTTCATTGGAGCGTTTGGCAGGAGAAGAGCTAGGTACCTACACGGTTAATCAGGGAACGTTGGCGCTGAGCAGCAACTATGTTCTTACGTTTGTGCCTAATATCTTGACCATAACGCAAGAGGACGCCCTGATCACGTTTACAGGGTCACAGTTTGTAAACACATCCTGCGCTACCTGTTCTGGTGCAACTGTAACCTTAAGCGCTACCATTCAGGACATATCTGCTACGGGTGACGCTGCAGGCGATGTTCATCCGGGAGACATCAGTAAGGCTAAGGTGCGCTTTGTGAACAGGGAGACCAATACCGCTATTTCTGACTGGTTGTCTGTAGTACTTGTAAATAATGCTGATAAGCTCACCGGAACGGCTGTCTATAACTGGGCAACCACTACCGGAGCCAGCGATGCGGCAGACTACACCATCGGTATTGAAGTAGACAACGGTCCTTATTTCAGGAACAGTGCTGCCGATAATGTGACGGTGTTAGTGGCCAAGCCTTTGAATGACTTTGTAGTAGGAGCGGGTGCTATTTCCACCTCAAATTCAAAGGGGCAGTATGCAGCTGATGCAGGAGCAAAGATTCATTTTGCCGCTAATGTGAAATACA
The DNA here is from genome assembly GCF_001310085.1 of Rufibacter tibetensis. Classification (GTDB taxonomy): domain Bacteria; phylum Bacteroidota; class Bacteroidia; order Cytophagales; family Hymenobacteraceae; genus Nibribacter; species Nibribacter tibetensis. Next base: position 1,288,185 of record NZ_CP012643.1, on the reverse strand, counting down.
ATAAATCAGGTAAAAACCTGCAGGGACGTGTTAACGTGATCTTCAGCAGAACGGAGGCTGATGGTATTGCCCATGTGTATCAACTGAAAGGGAATGTGATGAACTCACTTTCAACTAACACAGCTGACCAGATGAACAAGCTGGCTGTGTTCACAGGCAAAGCTGCCATGGTAGATATCACAAATCCGCTGAACCCATTGTCAGTAGCAGGTAATCTTACATTGCAGGTGGAGATGACTGATAAGGGGGTAACTGGCGCCAATGATGCAATAAGTTTCACTGTTTGGACCAACGAAGGAGGGCTACTGCTTTCCAGCAAATGGACGGGTACCTCTTCTGCCAAAACAAACTTGAGCGGCGGGAACATTTCTATCACTGGTGGCAGTGTTACATCAGGTAATGTAACCAGTACCCAAGTGTCCACGATGGGTATAGAAACAGGCAAACCGCAAGTTCGGGTGTATCCAATTCCGAGCAATTCTTACTTCACCCTAGTGCTTGAAGGAACTGAGGGGGAAACAGCAGAGGTGATGGTGCGTGATCTAACTAACCGTAAAGTTGAGCAGTTCAAAAGTGAAGTTGATAAATCTGTTCAGTTCGGCGACAAACTTGCTGCTGGAACCTACCTTGTAGAAATCTGGCAAGGTGGGAAACGCACTACCATCAAGGTGGTGAAGCAATAATACATAAGCCTAATTCTGCTATGCCTCAACTAGTGGTGCCGGATTAAATTATTTTACCTAACCTTTTCAGGTTTTTAAGGGCTCAAGTTTCTAATAAATGAAACTTGAGCCCTTTTTTATAAGCAAGTATTATCAAAGAGTTTTATCAGACTTTGAAAAGCAGCTATAGAACTGAATTAGCAAATGTTAACTCAATTAAAAAATCCTTTACTAATAATAGAGCTAAATTAATGTGAATTGTTACTACATGTAACGCCAAGTCAACTCAAAAAAATGTTAATAAAATCTACTTGCCTTTCGGGCCAGCTTTCTATAAAACATGCCCGAAACATAATAGTAAACTAAAGCTAAACTGCTATTTAACTTTCACTTCCTTCATACCTTCCCGCCCAAAGAACGTGGGGAAATACATCAACTCGGCTTTGGCCGGATTCAGGGTGTAAGTGCCTTTGTAGCGGGGAAGTAGTTTGACCGTAAAGGTGTAGTGGCCTTTGGTGAGGTAATTAGAGAAGATAGATACTTTGTGGCGGAAGTACTCGCGATGTGCTTCGTTTGGTCCCCAACTAGATTTGGTGTCATAAGAGCAACCAGCCGGAATGGGCACCTCAATCATCACGTAAGAGGCATTATTCTTCACGTACACGTCAACTTCCAATTCCACGGGTTTGCCGGCTTCCAGCGTTGCCTGTGAGGAGTTGGTGCCCACAAACCGGGTGCGTACGGTAAAGTCTTTCTCCACCCGCTCGGGGTTCGTGATCCATTCGTTTTGGTAGGCAGTAAGGTAGAGCGGCAATGATCCTTTTTTGCTCAGCGTAAGCGGTTGGGTAGGGGTGAAGGTGGTGTCTGCCGGAAACTTACGCAACGTGGTATTGAGCGGACCAGCTAGGGTCAACTGGTTCTCGGGTGTCTGGCCTTTTTCCCGCACCAGATCAGGCAAAAGCGTCTCCAGAACCCTGGCCGATTCATAGGTGTTGCGCCAGTAGCCGGTCCGCCGCTCGTTGAGCAAAAAGGCTTGAATTCTGAGCAAATCACGTTCATGCCCGCCAGCGGCTTTCAGAATCCCGTAGGCCAGCAGGGTATTGGAGATGTGGCTGTCAAATAAACTGCTTTTTTCTCTACCCCAGTATAGGCCACCCAGAGTGGTGGTGTGACGGTATTTGGTAAGCGTATCCAGTGGGGCTTTCATCTGAAGTTTCTGCCGCAAGCGGGTTAACCGAAACTGGTCTTCCAGGGTGAGATGCGGTTGTTTCTCCAGTAGGGTGATGTACGCCGGGAAATCAACTTTGCCCTCCAGCTGCTGCAGAATCTCTACGGCCCTTATCTTATCCTGCGCATCTTTTCTCTCCACTCGGTATGTGAGGTAGTCAATGAGCGGCTGTTTCTTGAAGTTGGTGGTGTAGCCTTCCTGCTGGGCCATGACCAAGGCCTCCGTAACATGATGGCTGATCCAGAGGTAAGCGGGGCCGTTTTCCCACCAGCTCCAGGTGCCGTCCTGCTTCTGCGTTTTCTCCAAGTGTCTTATTAAACGGCGCACCATCTTGTCATGCTCAAATTCTTTGCCTAATGCTGCCTGAATGCGTTTCTCCCACAGCAAGCCTTTCAGTTTGGAGGCCGCTTGTTCGTTGCACCAGTATTGATAGCGATACAGGTATTTAATCTCGTCCAGCATCACCTGCAGCAAGTTGCTCTGGGCGTAGAAGTGCACCGGGCCTTTGGAGGGATCAAACGTGAGGGTAAGCGTAGTATCAATGGGCAGCGACAAGAAAACGCCTTGGCGTTCCAGCACGCCTTTTTTGTAGACGCTAATGTACCGCCGCTCGCCGTCTGAGAAGCCGCTGCCCTGTCGCAGAGAGTACATCAGTTCCACCGAGTCTGGTGCCACAGCCGGGGCCTGAATCATGACGGTATCTGTGAACACGCGGCTCAGTTTCAGGTTCTGTTGCCGAAGCGCCTGCCCGTTGAACTCAAACCGAGTCTGTACCGAGGCGGTGTCTGGCAAGTAATTTACTGCCTTGCCGATGATCTGGGTTCTGTCACCCTCAATCAGGAACCTTGGTCCGCTCAGTGTCGCCATCATGGCTTTGAACGAACGAGTCTCGGTGCTGGCGGTGCCGCTGCGTTTGTTTCCGTCCATGGCCAGCACGTGGGCTTTCCAACTGGCCACATCGCCGGGAAAAGTAACTGGGAACGTGGCTTTTCCTTGTTTGTCAGTGGCCAGGCGCGGCTGCCAGAACGCATAATCAGAAAAGTAGCTGCGGATGGAGGCAATAGCATCAGCCTCGGTACCGGCCAGGAGCGGCTGCTCGGCCTCGGCTTTGCCTTTTTTGGTGGTAATGATAATGACGCCGTTTGCCGCAGCGTTCCCATAAATAGCGGTGGCCTCTGCGCCTTTTAATGTGGTACTAGAGGCGATGGCGCTCGCTCCAAGGTCACCTAAATTGCCGCTGAACGGAAGGCCGTCTACAATAATGAGCGGCTGGGAATTGCCTTGGATAGAAGAAGCACCCCTGATGCGGATGCTATTATTTCCGCCTGGTTGCCCTCCTGATACCTGGACCCCTGCCACTCTTCCTTGCAGGCTTCCACTTACTGTGACAACAGCACCCGTCAGGTCTTTTCTTGATACGGAGCCGTAGCCAATCACTACTACTTCATTCAATTGCTTAACATCTCCCATTAACTTAATGTCAATCCGGCTGTTACCTCTAATAAGTATTTCCTGGGATACATACCCAATAAAGGCAACCACAAGTACTCCGTTGGAAGGCGCTTCAATGCTGAACCTTCCATCTGCATTAGTAGCAGTACCGGTAGTGGTTCCCTTCACCTGAACGGTTGCTCCGGGTATGGCTTCCCCGGTAGCAGCATCAAACACTTGCCCCCGTACTTCATTGTAATACTTAGAGGAGCCGCCGTATATAACGGTAGGGGCTGGAGCAGCAGGAACGGAGGTAGACAGCGGCACGGTGGTGATGGCACGGCGTGTGGCTGCTTCCACGCTATTCTGCAAATACGTCTCTAAGGCTTTGGTCTCCGGCGTAGAAGCCATCAACTGGAATTTGTTGAAGAGTAGGCGCAACTCCCCGTTAGGTTGAACAGTGACCAACGTGCTGATCTGCCGATGGTCTGCAAACACCAGGACCAGTTTGTATTTTTTGGGAGCCAGTTGCTTCAAGTGAGTTGTGGTACCACGGTACATGGCTACTTGTTCGTTCGCAGCCTTGGGCTCATACAAGAAGATAAATGTTGGGTTTTCTTTAAACGTAGAGTCTAGTTGCCAATGTAAGCGGCCGTAACCTGCCTCTGTGTGGTATTCTGGCTTGTCCAAAATTATGTCTAACCAGTACGCATATTGACTTTCTGCCCATTGTTTGCGCAATTTATCTTCTGTGTAGGCTGTTTCTGCCAATGCACTGGAGGCAAGATGGTAAGAGTTGCCTCTGGCAGAAAGAAACACTTTGCCGGCGAACGTCTGTTTCTCGCGCATTTTCAGTAAATCAGGTTCAAAACGATGGGTGTAGTTGGCTTCGGGCGTAAAGCTGGTAGTGAAATTACCCAGTGAGTTAAATTGCATCACACCCGCTCGGAAAGGACCCGTCAGGAGAATTTTATCCCACTGATTTCCGCGGTTGAGCGTTCTAGTGGAAGAACTGTTAGGCAAGTACTGAATGGTGTTTCCTTGCTTCAGAAACGTGAGGCCGGTGTGGAAATTCTGCTCCACCGGAACCAGGTACTGCGTGAGGGCACCTTGCTCTGCTTCTGCCAGTTGCCCTTCTTTAGCTTTTTCCAGCAAGTGCGTCATCTTGTTCTGGTCGATGCTCAGAAGGAGTTTTTGCCCGTGCTTTAGGTACACGCTGTCCAGTTCAATAAAGTGTTTAGCTGTGCGGAGTTTTAAATAATGGTATCCGCTGTCGGCCGGGAAGGAGTAGGGCGGGACCACATTGGTACCGGAGAAATACACTGGTACCTGGTCCAAAAAAATCACATGCACAGGCATCACTCTTCCGGAATCTACCACAAAGGGAGCAAACTGGGTGAGGCTATCTGGGTTGGCAGTGTAGTTGGTGTAGATGCCTTTTTGGGGGTACAACAAATCATAGTACGCCAAGCTGTCCAAGCCCATACTTTTCCGCCAATGCTCCCACTGCAGCAAGCTTGAGCCCTGTTCCGGTCCATCTTTCAAAGCAAAGGTGCGCCGGTCTTTTCTGCTTTGGTACCTGCTAAATCTGGGAAGCTGAGGCGGGGCAGCAGTCTTAAACTTGGAGGTGAGCGCATAAGCCGTGAGGTCTACGTTGGCGGCTGGCTTGCCTTTTGCATCCTTTACCTGGAGCGTCATCGTGGTTTTCTGCCCCGGATAGACCGTAGCTGGTGCTTGTACCATGATATCCAGCTCATGTTTTCGGAAAGGGGCGTTGTATTCCTCACTGCGCACCTGGCCACCCCATAAGTATTGCACAGACACGTAATACGGCTCCTGATTAGCGGCTTTGCGGTTGTAGTGCCACAAAGAGGTGGTATCCTGGCCGCGGTCAATCAAGCGGTTGTTTTTGTACACAAAGTACCAGAAGGGCAGGTGTCTGGGGTTCTGGATGCTCAGGAAAAGAGAGTCGCCGGTGCGCTCAGAATAAAATTGGAGGTTAGCCGGTTCATCTTGCAGGTCTAAACTCGCTTGCAGCTTGCCAGCAGTAATCTGGTATTTCTGAGCATGAGGCTGCAATGGCAGCAATGCGGGTAAGTTGATTTTCTGCGTCTGCAGTTTTTCTCCTTTCGCATCTGTTAACGTTAAGGTAGCTTCTTTAGGAAGTGATTTCTCGCCTTCCAGGTAGCTGGCCTGAAGGCTGTCATTTAACAAGCTCAGTTTCAGGTGGCCGTCTTCAAAGGAGTAAATGCTTTTGGCGCTCTTGGTGCTTCGCTCATTGCTGGAATTCAGGAAAACCGCTTCTACCTGATACTCTACTTTTGCTTTGGGGAAGATAGAGACCGGAAGCTGGATGGTGGTTTCGCCGGAGTTTTCCAGGGGCTGCTGGTGCGCCCACAACGTGTCTGGAATAAACTGCACAGGAGCATTGGTCTGCCTGATCTGGCGTGTCAGTACGGTTAGTTCTACCCGGGCATCGGTTAAGGTTAAACCATTGGCATCGGCTCCTCGCAAGATGACACTATTGGTAGTGCCGGCAAAATGCTCCTGTTTTTCTAATCGGAGGGTGTAAGTGTTTTCCTTCAGTTCATAGTCTTCGTATTTGAACTGAGAGCTGATGATTTGGTCATCGTTCCATTTTCTCTCCCGTACTAATTTTATGTTTACATAGGTGTCCAGCCTGAGTTGGAGGGAGTCATGCAGTACGAAGGAACCTTCATAGGCGCCTGGCCGGTAAGGCTTCAAGTCACCTACCTTCTTGGTTTTGCTGTTGCCATACACCTCTGCTTTTAAGGGTTTCCGGTAAGGCTTGCCGTTTGGCTTGACCAGAAATGCTTTGTACTGCACCGTATCATTGGGCCGGTACATGGGCTTGTTCAGGACTAGGTAACCCTTAGGAGTACTGTTGAAATTATCCAACCAGGAGCCATCGAACAAGTTGAAGAAGTGCTGGACAAACCCGCGGCGGTACCCATGGATAATGCTGTAGCCAATATCCCGGAAAGGGCTCCAGATGTAATACACAGGCCGACCCAGTAATACTTTCCGCCATAGTGGTGCTTTCCACTTTTTGTTATGTTGTTCTACCGGCACATAGAAGGTAAAACCCTCATGCGTCACTGAAAGCAGTCCACTTTTCTTGGTATTCGCTAACCGGTAACTTCCAGTACCAGCATCAAAGGGGATTTGTTTTCTGCCTAGCTGCACCTTGGCAGTGGTGATGGAAGTCCCTAACGTGTCATACAGTACCGCCGCCAAATCCACGTGGTTTTTCAGTAACTGTAGTTGTAGATTGGTTTGGCTCTGCAGGATGTATTCCAGGTCTGGACCAGAAGCATACGCGTAAAGGTAATGGCCTTGCGGTAATTGCTTAGGGTAGCTCAGCCCCGTTTGGAATGAATCTACCTTAAAATGAAAGAAGCTTTGCTTAGCAGCGTCCATCCCTTTCTCGTACAAGGTTTTCGCTTCTGTATCCGTGATTTTATAGATGTAGGTGTAGTAACTGGTGGTGCGGCTAAGGGCTAGATTCTGTTGACCCTTAACCTGAAGAATAGGCAGCAGGCAACAGGTTATGAGTAAGGCAAAACACAGACGAAGACAGGAGGGCAGAGGCATGGAGGCGCTTTTTGGTCTTAATATAGTGAATTTACTGTATTGCTGAGTGTGCTCAGGAAAGCGCCTGCTCTTGGTTTTAGTCTTATTTTCAGAAAACAACACCTAAACGGATATTCTTACCGGAAGGGCTTAATGGGAATTCTAAGTTTGGATGGGCAGCAAAAAAGCCTATTTTTGCGTACAGTTTTAACGAGAGCGTACATCTTTCACATAATCCACTACACATGAGTGTTTTAGTAAATAAAGATTCCAAAGTGATTGTGCAGGGCTTCACCGGCTCAGAAGGTTCATTCCACGCACAGCAAATGATTGAGTATGGCACCAACGTAGTAGGTGGTGTAACCCCAGGCAAAGGTGGTTCTACCCACTTAGACCGTCCGGTATTCAACACCGTAGCCGAGGCCGTACAGAAAGCCGGTGCTAACGTGTCTATCATTTTCGTGCCACCAGCATTTGCCGCTGATGCCATTATGGAAGCCGCCGATGCCGGTATTGAAGTGATTGTGGCCATTACCGAAGGAATTCCGGTGAAAGACATGGTTGCCGCTAAAAACTACATCAAAAACAAGCCGGTTACTTTGATCGGACCAAACTGCCCAGGCGTAATCACTCCGGGTGAGGCGAAGGTTGGTATCATGCCAGGTTTCGTGTTCAAGCCAGGTAGAATCGGGATCGTTTCTAAGTCTGGTACGTTGACCTATGAGGCCGCTGACCAGATTGTGAAAGCTGGTTTAGGTATCTCTACCGCTATCGGTATTGGTGGTGACCCAATCATTGGAACGCCTACTAAAAACGCAGTGGAACTGTTGATGGAAGATCCAGAGACGGATGCCATCGTGATGATTGGTGAGATTGGTGGTAACTACGAAGCCGTAGCTGCGGAGTACATCCGGGCTACGGGTAACAAGAAGCCAGTAGTTGGTTTCATCGCTGGTCAGACGGCTCCGGCTGGTCGTAGAATGGGCCACGCAGGTGCCATCATTGGTGGTGCTGATGATACCGCTGCTGCTAAAATGCGCATCATGCGCGAGAACGGCATCCACGTAGTAGACTCTCCAGCCGAAATTGGTGAGACCATGGTAAGAGTATTACAAGGCGAAGCTACCAACGCGTAAGCTCACCTGTTCTGATATAAAAAAAGGCGGCTCTGCAAAGAGCCGCCTTTTTGTTTTAAGCGTAGTTTAAAGAAAACAGTCTTAAAACAGATTATTTGATCTTGACCACCCTTACCGGGTTCCTCTCCTTTAGTCCTGAAGGAACATGCGCAATAATCTCGTCCCGTAAGGCCTCTATCATGCGTTTCTTCAGAAAGCTGCGGTGCACCACCAAGCTTACTTCCCGCAGAGGCTGGGGTTCTACAAAGGGCCTGATCATGGCTTTTTTCTCCGATGACAGCTCCTGTACTGATAGTTCTGGCAGTAGGGTCATACCGCTCTGGGTTTCCACAATCCGCTTCAACGTTTCCAGGGAGCCGCTCTCATAATCTAAGTGTACATTGCGGGTGCCTTTGGCGCGGTTGCAGAGTTGCAGCACCTGGCTCCGGAAACAATGCCCATCATTCAGAAGCCAAAGGTCGGCTGGGTCAATGGACTCAGCGGTGATTTCCTTTAGCTCAGAAAGGGGGTGTGACGGGTGCAGGTAGCCTACAAACGCTTCGTAGAAAAGCGGAATCTCAAGGATGGTCTTATCGTGCAAAGGGGTGACGAGCAGCCCAACATCCAAAAGTTCCAGCTTCAGTTTCTCCACAATGGTGGTGGTCACCATCTCCTGAATAGAAACGTGCACCTGCGGATATTTCTGAATAAAGTCAGTGATGAACAGCGGCACCAGGTAAGGAGCCAGGGTGGGAATCACGCCCATTCTCAGCTCCCCGGTAATGCCATCGCGCTGCACCTTCACCAACTCTTCAATCTTCTTGAACTCGGCCACGGCCACTCTGGCTTGGACTATAATCTCCTTGCCTAACTCTGTAGGACGCACGGGCACCCGGCTGCGGTCAAATACCTGCACGCCTAGTTCTTCCTCCAGTTTCTGAATCTGCATACTCAGGGTTGGCTGCGTCACAAAACATTTTTCAGCGGCGGTGGCAAAGTGCCGGTACGTATCTACAGAGAGCAGATATTCCAGTTGGGTAAGGGTCATGGTTGTCTAAGGTATTGAGTAGCTGTTTATAGCCTGTTTTCAGCAGAAGAGGGCTTAAGCAGTAGGTGCGTGATGTTGCAAAGATAATAGGTAGTATCTATATAGATATAGGTATTATCAATTTGAACTATAAAATCGTTTAGTACACCTTTGCCGTATGGTTAGTCAGAACAATACATTTTTCTAACCACTTACATTACTATGGAATCACACAACGAATTAGGACTGGAACGCAGAGATACCAAAGACCTGGCTGTTAAACTGAATGAGTTACTGGCCAACTATCACGTGTATTACCAAAATCTGCGGGCCTTTCACTGGAACATTAAAGGCGGAAACTTCTTCGCGCTACATGCCAAGTTTGAGGAACTGTACACCGAGGCCTTTGAAACCATTGATGAGATTGCCGAGCGTATCCTAACCTTACGCCACGTGCCCATGCACAGCTTTTCTGATTTCCTGGCCACGTCCAGAGTGCAGGAAAGAAAAGGCCTTACTTCAGACGTAGACACCGTGGCAGCCACCGTGGAGAACATCGGGCAAATCATCCACCTGGAGCGTGAGGTGTTGGCCTTGGCCGCTGAACTGGACGATGAAGGTACCCAAGGGCTGATCAGCGATAACCTGAATACCCTGGAAAAAAACCTTTGGATGCTGAACGCCTTTCAAGGTTCCTAATCCGCCGCTCTTAAGACACTACTACAACCCTTTATTTTCTTTTAACCTTTACATATACCATGTCACAAAACCGAGTACTATCTGTTGGGGCAGAATTCCCTGCCTTTTCCAAAAAAGCTGTTGTTTCTTTAGAGAGAGACCAAGAGTTTAGAACCATCACCCACCAGGAACACCGCGACAACGACCAGTGGCTGGTTATGTTCTGGTGGCCCAAAGACTTTACTTTCGTTTGTCCAACGGAGATCGCGGAGTTCAACAAGAACTATGATGAGTTCCGCGACCGCGACTGCCAACTGATTGGCGCCTCCACTGATTCTGAGTTTGTGCACGCTGCCTGGCGCCGCGATCACGATGACCTGCGTGGCTTACGCTTACCAATGTTAGCCGATACTTCCAAGTCCTTAGCCGAAGAACTGGGCATTCTGGATGCTGAAGAGCGCGTGGCATACCGGGTAACGTTCATCGTAGATCCGCAAGGCATCATCCAATGGGTGAGCGTGAACGGATTAAGCGTGGGTCGTAACGTAGCCGAAGTGCTGCGCGTGCTTGACGCCCTGCAAACCGATGAGTTGTGCCCTTGTAACTGGAAAAAAGGCGAAGCTACCTTAGCCGTTTAATTGTTTTTTATACAGGAAGGCTGCGGAGGGCCGGAAGGTAAAATCTGTTACTTACCGGTCCCCAAAGCTTCTGTTTCTATTCTTCTTTTCAAAAGGTGCCTGACCGGGCGCGCTTTCTGTACAGCCGCTGCTCCAGCACCTTCCTATCTATATATTTCCATGCTTTCTGTCATCCAAGAAACCCAACAAGATTTCCTGAAGGACTTAGGTCTTTCAGGCCAAGATTTCGCACGCCTGGACCAGCTGGTGCAAGGCGACTCCAAATACCTGAAGGACCTGCGCATCAATTTGAAAACCGCTCTGCAGTCAGAGAACGTGACGTCCATAGAAGCGTACCTGATTGCCTTATCTGCGGCGGTGAACGAGGAAAACAACACTTTGATCGAGTCGTTCAGAGCTTTGGCAGCTTCTCACGGAGCTACTGATGCTGAGTTAGCTGAGGCGGTTGCCGTGACCTCTTTGCTAAGCACTAACAATATTCTGTACCGGTTCAAGCACTTCATGCACACTGATTTCTATGAGTCAGCGCCCGCTAAAGTGAAGATGAACATCATGATGAACCCCGTGACCGGCAAAGAATTCTTTGAGCTGGTGAGTCTGGCTATCTCTGCCATCAATGGCTGTGAGCGTTGCGTGACCTCGCATGAGGAAAGCGTACGCAAGCTGGGTGCTTCTGAGCAGCGTATTTTTGATGCCGTGCGCATTGCCGCCGTAGTGGTGGGCGTGAGCAAGGTCATTCGTTAGTTATTCTTAATTCTCAGCAATGAGTTTGGCATTAAACCAGGTAACCGTTTCTGTGCACCATGTGTCGGAAGCGGTTGCTTTTTATAAAGGGCTAGGCCTCCACCTGATTGTGCATAGCCCACATTACGCCCGTTTCGTATGTCCTGACGGGCTTTCCACTTTCTCGGTACATTTGCACCGGGAGGGTACTTTTCAACCTTCTACTACTACCGTTTACTTTGAGTGCGCTCAGGTAGACCATGCCGTGTCATCCCAGAAAGCGCATGGCTATGTGTTTGAGCAAGATCTCAAAGACAAGCCATGGGGCTGGCGGGAAGCGTATTTACGTGATCCTTCGGGTAACCTCATCTGCTTGTATTACGCGGGTCAAAGCCGGGGTTACCAGAGAGCAAGCACAAGCATTTCCTGACGCACGTTTACCTCACGGCTTGGTTAGACGCCATGCAAACGGCTTTAAATGAGAACGACCGTGCGGCCTTGCAGCAGTTATTTTCGCCGGAAGTCAGGATGCTGGAATCACCTTTTGCCTCGCCCATCTTCGGGTCGGCCAGGATTCAGCAGCATTATGATGCGTTCCTGGGCATATACGCCAACTTATCTTACCAGCTGATTGGCGTACAGGGAGAAGTTGGTTATGCTCAACTGGAAGGCACCTGGGGTTCTGCAGAAAGCGTGGTCTACAGTGCGGTGCTGGCGCTTCGGTTTAACGCTGCCGGTCTCTGCACTGAGATCTTGGTTTGGGGCGGACCCACTATTTCCAGAGCGATTATGATGAAGAACATTTCAGGAGTGTTTTCCAGAAATCTGGCCAAATCGTAGGAAGGAAAAGTATAAGTAAATGAGCAGCAATGCCTTGTGGTTGCCCTGTTATTAACGAATACAAGGGATTGCCCCTCCATGAAAAAGGCCCTCTACTTTTTAGTAGAGGGCCTTTTTACGTTATTTCTATAAATCAGCTCCAATACAGGAGTCTAACTTCTAGCGTCTAAAATTTAATGTCCTACTTCGCGTAAGACACAGAACGCATTTCCCGGATAACTGTGATTTTGATCTGGCCAGGGTATTGCATCTCTTTTTCAATCTTCTGAGAGATATCGAAGGAAAGCTGTGAAGCGCGCTCATCGGTTACGTTGTCAGCGTCTACCATGACACGAAGCTCACGGCCTGCCTGGATGGCATAACACTGATTTACGCCTTCAAATGAGTGGGCAGTTTCTTCCAGTTCTTTCAAACGCTTGATGTACGACTCCATGATCTCGCGACGGGCACCAGGGCGGGAGCCGGAGATAGCATCACATGACTGGATGATGGGAGAAATCATGGCCGTCATCTCAATCTCGTCGTGGTGAGCACCGATGGCGTTGCATACGTCTGGGTGCTCTTTGTACTGCTGGGCCAACTGCATACCAATAATGGCGTGCGGCAATTCTGGTTCCTCAGTGGTAACTTTCCCGATGTCGTGGAGCAGACCGGCACGTTTGGCGTGCTTCACGTTCAAGCCAAGTTCAGCGGCCATAGTGGCGCAAAGGTTGGCTACCTCACGGGAGTGTTGCAGCAGGTTCTGACCGTAAGATGATCTAAAGCGCATGCGGCCTACCATCTTGATCAACTCAGGGTGCAAACCATGGATTCCTAAATCAATGGCGGTACGCTCACCAATTTCTACAATCTCGTCTTCAATGCTTTTCTTCGTCTTAGACACCACTTCCTCAATACGGGCCGGGTGAATACGACCATCGGCTACCAGGCGGTGCAAAGAAAGACGGGCAATCTCGCGGCGAACCGGGTCAAAACCAGAAATAATGATGGCTTCAGGAGTGTCGTCTACGATGATCTCTACGCCAGTGGCAGCTTCCAGAGCACGGATGTTACGTCCTTCACGACCGATGATCTTGCCTTTGATATCGTCAGACTCAATGTTGAAGATAGACACGCAGTTCTCAATGGCGTGCTCAGCGGCAGTGCGCTGGATGGTCTCAATCACTACCTTCTTGGCTTCTTTGGTAGCGGTGAGTTTGGCCTCGGCCACAATGTCTTTGATGTAAGAAGAGGCGCGGGTAGAGGCTTCAGACTTGAGGTTCTCTACCAATTGCTCGCGGGCTTCCTCGGCGCTCAGGTTAGCGATACGCTCCAAACGGCTCAGGATTTCGTGGTGATCTTGCTCTACTTTGGCTTGCTTATCGCGGAACTGGGCCTCCAAGTCTTCTTTGCGCTTGTTAAAGCCTTCCAGTTGCTGGTTCAGTTTGTCTTTGAGAACATCATTCTCCTGCTCTTTCCGCTTTAAATCTTCCAGTTGCTTGGTTACCTGCTGCTCACGCTGCTTTACCTTGTTCTCGTTCTGGAGAATGATGTTTTTCTTGCGGTTGGATTCTTCCTCATGCTCTACCTTCAGCTTCAGGAAATGCTCCTTGGCTTCCAGCATCTTGTCCTTTTTCTGGGTTTCAGCCTTAACCTCCGCCTCACGGATGATGAGTTTGGCACGTTCTGTTGCCTGTTCTTCCTGCTCTTTGAAGAGCTTCAGGAGAAGCACACGGCCCACGTAGAAGCCTATTCCGGCGCCTACTACCGCAGCTAAAATGATATAAATAGTCATGACTATAACTTTAAAGGGTTACGTTATAGCAATGACACTGAGCCAATCAGGGGCGGAGCGGACGGTTGATTATCCGAGCTGCAGAGAAGAGAGCAATTGGTTTAAAGAAGAAAGTTTTTCTTCCAACGATAGTTGGGTTTCTACGGCGGCGTCTTCCGTTTTTATCTTGTCAGCAGCGGTTTCCAGCGCAATCATGGCCAGCAGATCCTGCTTGTCATGAATCCCGAACTCTTCCCTGAACATTCTCAGGCGCTCGTTCAGGTATTTTCCGGCTTGCCGCAGCCTTTCTTCCTCGTCCTCGTTTACCCGCATTGGATATTCGCGGTCGGCTATCTTGATTCTTATAGATAACTCACTCATGTCCAGATGCTGTTAAGTGCTGCCGTGGCGCGTTTGTTTGTTGAAAGGTTGCCCTGCGATGTCATAAAAAAGTAAAAATTCCGCATGTCAAGCCTAAGGTTCTATTATGGGTATAAGAGCGTGTAAACACGCGTTTAAAAAGAACATACAACAACCGCAACCAGACAACCCGTACTTCTATTCTCTTAAATAAGCGATACACTTGTCAATTTCACGCAAGTACTCGTTTATTTTCAGCTTCAACTCCGTTGAACTGGCAGTGTCTACTGCTATGGTTTGTACAATTTTACTAATATTATCTTGATTCTGAAAATTTTTTATCTCAGCATCTTTTTCCTGAATCACTTGCTGGAGGCGCGCTATTTCCTGGTGGGCTGCCTGAAGCCGCTCTTGCCCGGCCTGGTACTGTTGTACCAGCTGGCGCACTTTGCCCTCAATGGACTGGATCTGCTGAAGGGTAGATTGGTCAGACATCTTACTTCCGGATTACGGCTCCTAGTTGGTGCTCAAACTGTTGCATCAAGCGGCTCATGGTAGAATCAATCACTTTGTCAGTAAGTGTTTGGTTCTTGTCTTGCAGGGTAAAGCTGATGGCAATGGCTTTCTTGCCACTTTCAATCTTATCTCCCTCGTACACGTCAAACACGTTCACATCCTGCAGGAGTTTCCGCTCCACGCGCTGGGCTACCTGTTTGATTTGGTCAAAAGATACGGATTTTTCCACCACCAAAGACAAGTCGCGGCGCACTTCCGGGAATTTGGAGAGTTCCTCAAACACCAGCTTCTCTTTGTAGTTGCGCAGCAAATAATCCCAATTTAGCTCAGCGAACCACACTTGCTCCTTCACGTCTACCTGCTTGCACACGCTATCTTTCAGCAACCCGATGTGACCCAACGTAACATCGCCTTTCTGGTAAGTGACGCCGCCTGACAGGTACGGGTGCTCTGTAGGCTTGGTGGTTAAGTTAGGCTGACGGCAAAGGGTCAGGACCTTCTGTACCTGTCCGGCCAAATCATGGAAAGAAGCCTTGGCGGTAGCCTGTTGCCAGCTTTCGGCGGCGCGGTTGCCCGTCATGAACAAAGCCAGGTAGTTGCTCTCTTTGTATTTCTCGCCTTCTTTGCGGTACACCTTTCCAATCTCAAATACTTTCAGATCACGCTGACGGCGGTTGATGTTGTGGCGCAGTACCTCCAAACCAGAGTACACCAGCGTCAGGCGCATGGCATCCAGGTCCTCAGAGTTGTAGTTCAAAATAGGTACCAGTTCAGCTGACGTGTTACCTTCCGCGTCTTTGTAGTAGTTGGAGTTAGTAAGCGAATTGGTGATGGTTTCTAAGAACCCATTAGCTGCCAAGGCATCCGCGATGCGTTTGGTGATGACCTCAGGATCAGGGTTGGGGAACTTGGCCAAGAAACTCGCAGCCAGGTTCTCGCTCAGGTGAATGTTGTTGTAGCCGTAAATACGCAATACCTCTTCCACCACATCGGCCTCGCGGGTTACGTCTACCTTGTGCGGCGGAATAGACAGGAGCAAGCCCTCAGCGGTTTCCTCTAGAATATTGATGCCCAGATCCGTTAAGATCTCCTTGATTCTGGCTTCGCCGATGTGCTGACCGATCAACTGGTGTACACGGGCGTAGCTTACCCGGATTTGGGTGGGCTCAATTGGGGTTGGATACACATCCACAATCTCAGAAGAAATGGTACCGCCGGCTATTTCCTGGATCAATAAAGCAGCTCTTTTCAAAGCCGTGATCACCATATTAGGGTCAGTGCCGCGCTCAAAACGGAACGATGAATCAGTTTTGATGCCGTGCGTCTGAGACGTTTTCCGGATGCCGGCTGGGGAGAAGTAAGCGCTTTCCAGGAAGATGTTTTGGGTTGCCTCGGTCACGCCGGCCTGCAAACCACCGAACACACCCGCCAAAACCATCGGTTCCTCAGCGTTGCTGATGGTAAGGTCTTCGGTGCGTAAGGTGCGCTCCACGCTGTCTAAGGTGGTGAACTTCGCGCCTTCAGAGGCATTCTTTACAATGATCTTACTTCCTTTGATTTTTTCAGCATCAAAAGCGTGCAGGGGCTGACCTAATTCGTGCAGCACATAATTGGTCACGTCTACCACGTTATTGATAGGCGACAACCCGATGGCCCGTAAGCGCTGCTGCAACCACTTTGGCGACTCCTGCACTTTCACCCCGGAAAGGGTAACGCCAGCATAACGGGGGCAAGCCTCCAGGTTTTCCACCTCCACAGAGATGGGTAGGTTGGTGTTGGTTACTTTGAAGTTGCTTAAGTCTGGCAGTTGATACGGGGTTTTGAGCAGAGCCTGTAAGTCACGTGCTACGCCTAAGTGAGAGGCGGCATCGGCGCGGTTGGGCGTCAAACCAATCTCGAACACCTCGTCAGAAGCCAACCCGAAGTACTGGGCGGCAGGTGTTCCGTTGGGTAGATTGGTGTCTAGCACCATGATGCCGGAGTGGTCGGTGCCCAAGCCTATTTCGTCCTCGGCACAGATCATGCCTTCAGACACGGCTCCCCTGATTTTTGATTTTTTGATCTGGAAAGGCTCGCCGCCGTCTGGGTACAAAGTGGCGCCTACGGTGGCAATGACTACTTTCTGGCCCGCTGCTACGTTGGCCGCGCCGCACACAATGTGCTTGGGCTCGCCTTCGCCGGTATCCACGGTGGTCACGCTTAGTTTGTCGGCATCGGGGTGTTTAGCACAGGTCAGCACTTCTCCAATGACCATCCCCTTCAGGCCGCCAGTCACTACGTCAACAGTTTCAATGCCTTCTACCTCTAAACCGGCATCTGTGAGGAGTTTGCCCACTTCCTGGGCGGGTTTATCTATAGCAATTAAAGTCTTTAACCAATCCAGTGATATGCGCATGGTGTTAATCTCAGGGTGTGACAGGTGCAGCAACGCCGCCCCCTACCAGCCGTTCTGCGGCTGCAATTTTCAAAATTACCAAAAACTGGGGAAGATGGACGTAAAGGGATGATTTTTTATGGAATGGGGTGTGTCTGAAGCCTCCATGCAGTAGCAGAACTTGTTTGCAGAGGTGTTTTGGGGCTGTTTTGGAGAAAACAGGCTTGAGACGGTGGTGGCTTAGACACTCGTAGGAACTTCGGACACTACGAGGTATTTTGTGTTAACTGTATAGCACAGGCAGACCTACGCTGGCGCGAGCCTCCGGCTCGTGTCCGCATGTATTCCTGGTCCTCTTTATAGAATTATAAAATCAATTCAGCCTTGCGTGTGGACACGAGCCGGAGGCTCGCGCTAGCGTATAACTTAAGAAATCAAGAATCAAAACTTGCCAATTTTATTTAGCAAACGCCTGCTCTCCAGCGGGAATTTTTACCTTTAAGCGGTTCTCAGCCGGGGGCATCGGGCAGGCAAACTCTGGATTGTAAGCGCAGAAGGGGTTGTAGGCTTTGTTGAAATCCAGCACAATAGTTTGTCCATTGGGGATAGCGTCTAAGTAGCGACCGCCGCCGTAGGTCTCAAAACCGTTTGTTTGGTCGGTGAACGGGATAAACAGGGTATCTGAGACGGAGCCGGCTTTCTGAAACAGGGTAAGGGTATGCTCCTGGCCTTCCAACTCAAACGAGGCTTTTCCCTTTACAAAATAAGGTTCCTGCGTACCCGTGGTCATGGGCATGGCAACCGGTTCTTTGCTTTCAATGGGCGTGAAGTCAGCATTGATTTCAAAATTGCGGGATGGGGCGTAGTAGTTGAGTTTGTTAAACGTGCGCCGCATAGAATCAGGGAGGGGAGAGCGGGTGACGCTTCTAAAGGAGAGATCCTTGTTTTCTCTGAATTTCAAGACAGCCTGAGTGTAGCTCTCGTCATTGAAAAACAGATCTTTCATCAGGTAGCCCACTATGAGCAGCACGCCTACCAAAATAATGTATTTGAATCCTTTCATGAACAAAGTCAGGTTGAAGCCGCAAAGGTCGGAAAGAAATTGATACACCTCGCTTTAAATCTTCCCTTCACTGGATTACTCCCGTACGCTGCTTTTTGCCCCATTTTCAGAAAGCAGGCCAAAAAAGAAGGCAGCCACTTTTCAGCGACTACCTTCCAGACAGGCAAATCAACAAACAAAATTCTTACAGCAGATCCTCGTCCGCGAAGCTGTAGTAGCTGTTATCGGTGAAGATCAGGTGATCTAAGATGGGCAGGTCTAAAACCTTTCCGGCCTCTTGTAGCTTCTTGGTTAAAGCAATGTCAGCAGCGCTAGGCTTCAGTTGTCCGGATGGGTGGTTGTGGACCAGGATGATAGCGCTGGCCAGGTTCTCCAGGGCGTGCTTGAAGATAAGTTTCGGGTCAGCTACGGTACCAGCCACCCCACCCGTACTGATCTGGATTTTCTTCATGATGGTGTTTGCCCGGTTCAGCAGAATGATCCAGAACTCCTCGTGGGGCAAATCCAGAAGGTGCGGGCGGATGTAGTCGTAGATATCAGTGGAGCAGGTGATGCGGGTTTTTACCACCGGGGCAGCCTCTTTGCGGCGGCGGCCTAGTTCCAGAGCGCTCACAATGGAGATGGCTTTGGCTTCGCCGATGCCTCTGTGCTTTTGCAGTTCTTTTACCGTAAGTCGGGCCAAGGCATTGAGGTCATTGTCTACAGCGTTCAGGATAAGTTTTGCCACGTCTACTGCGCTTAAGCTGGGAGTGCCAGAGCCAATCAGGATGCCAATCAGTTCGGCATCGGATAGTGCGGCGCGGCCTTTCAGGAGGAGTTTTTCCCGGGGGCGGTCTTCTTCGGCCCAGGATTTGATGGAGAGCGGAGCAGCAGCGTAGGCGGTAGACATACGTTAGGAGCTTAGTTTCAGAAAATCAGGTTGAAATTGTCTGTATAAGCTTAAACATTTACAAATAGTTCACCGCTTAATTACAAAACCACGTACATGTTTGCTTGTCACGGCGTAGGTTTGCCGCCCAGAAGTAGCTTTATTGAATTTTATGACCAGACTGATCATCACGTTAATACTTGTCTTAGTAATAGATATATATGTTTTCCAGGCCGTACGTACCGTGGCGGCGGGCTTTACCCCGGGCGCCAAAAAGGCCGCCTTCATTGTTTACTGGGCCATCAGCCTTTTCACGCTAGGAACCCTGTTATTGGCCTTGCTCACCCGGGGCTCAGCGCCTAACCCTATGCGCATGCAAGTGGCCAATGTGCTGTTTATCCTGTTTGTCTCCAAGGTGGTGATTGTGCTTTTCCTGTTCCTGGATGACCTGGTGCGGCTGGTGCAATGGCTCTCCAATACCATGCGAGGACCAGACCAACCTAAATTTGACGTGTCCCGCCACAAATTCATGAGCCAACTGGCGTTGATAATGGGAGCGCTTCCGTTTGCCACGCTTATCTGGGGAATGGTAAAAGGAGCTTATGACTACCAGGTGAAAAAAGTGACGCTTAGGTTCCCAAATTTGCCGCCGGCCTTTGACGGGTTCCGGCTGCTGCAGATCACTGACATGCACTCAGGAAGTTTCCATTCTGCGGAGCCGCTGGAGAAAGCGGTGGCCATCATCAACCAACAGGCCGCCGATGTGGTGGTGTTTACCGGTGATATTGTGAACAACGTAGCTTCAGAGGTGGAGCCTTATATCCCTACGCTGGCCAAAATCAAGGCTAAGAACGGGGTGTTTTCTATATTAGGGAACCATGATTACGGCGATTATGTGGCTTGGGAGAGCCGCGAAGCGAAAATGGAGAACCTGAACACGCTGGTAGGTCACCACCGAAGAGCGGGCTGGGACATACTGTTGAATGAGCACCGGGTGCTGGAGCGGAACGGGCAGCAGATTGCTTTGTTAGGCGTGGAAAACTGGGGCCACCGCATGAATTTCCCTAAGTACGGCATTCTGTCTAAGGCTTATGCCGGTACCGAGAAATACCCATTTAAGATTTTGCTTTCGCATGACCCCTCACATTGGGATGGCGAAGTAAACATCAAGTACCCAGACATTGACCTGATGTTGTCTGGGCACACCCATGGCATGCAGTTTGGGGTGAACATACCCGGCTGGAAGTGGAGTCCTGTGCAATATGTATACAAGCAATGGGCTGGGCTGTACCAAAAAGGCCGGCAGTATTTGTATGTAAATGTGGGGCTGGGGTTCTTAGGCTATCATGGCCGGGTAGGGTTCCTGCCAGAGATCACGGTTTTTGAGTTCAAACGGGCGTAAAAGAGCCTGAGCGATCCTCCTCAGTTAAAAATTTTTCAATTCTTCTTTTAAGAAGAGTACAAATCCTGATTATAGCCTGTTTTGCCTAAAACAAGCTGTAATCAGGATTTTTTAGTTTTATTGAGATGGCCGTGGAAATTGGTTCAGAAGAAGTAAGCTTAGTTAAGTGCAATTGAGGTAAAACTTGCTTTGCAGAGGTGCGTAAAAAAGCTGGAATAAGCTAAGCTTCTTGGCGCCAGATGTTTTACAAAAGAAAATAGATTATGAAAAAGCATATGTTGATGTTTATGGTAGCAGGAGCTTTGGCTTTCTCTGCTTGCCGCGAAGATGCTGGTACTTCAACAGAAACCAACGAAAACGACAGCAGCACCCCAGATAGTGCGTCTGGCGAGACCAATGATTCTTCCACCGTTTACAACTATGAGCAAGAGTCACGGGAAAGAGCCAATCGTATGTCTTCCCGGATTTCACAGGATTTGAGGTTAGATGAGGCTACGCAGGCCCGCATTCGTACAGTGATGTACAACAGGGCCCGCATGATGAATGAGCTGGAGACCCGTTACAGCAGCACGAACCAGAGTGCTGGTATGGCCGCTGATAGCGAAAGCACCATGAGCAAAGACGTGATGGTAGAGGAAGATAACATGATGGATAGCGGCATGGCCGTGCAGAGTTCATCTATGCAAGTATCTGGCTACCCAGAAGATTATCCTACCCAGTATTACAGCGAAATGGAGTCTATCAACTCAAATGTTGACATGGAAGTAAAAGGCTTCTTAACTCCTGAGCAGTTTAAAATGTATGAGGCTAACCGTCAGAAATACTACAGCGGTGAAACTAAATATAAGACCCAGGATGGCTCCAAACTGAAAGTAGAAGGAGACGAGTCTAAAGTGAAAACAGACAACATCAAAATAAAAAGAGAAGGCGCTGAGTCTAAACTGAAGACAGATAACCTCAAGGTGAAGAAAGAGCCAAATGAGACTAAAATCAAAACCGACGACGCCAAACTGAAACGTGAGAAAGACGAGGTGAAGTACAAGTCTGGTGACACTAAAATAAAACTGGAGAACTAACCGTTCTCTCAGTATCTTTGAAAGGCTTGCCCGTAAGAAAGGCAAGCCTTTTTTCATTGCTGTTTCTGCCCTTCTGTATTCTATGAGTAAGCGTTTCTGCTTTTTAACTTTATTTTTAGTTAGTCTGCTGGTGTGGCAGAAGGCCGTAGCCCAAACCAGGAACCATAATATCTGGGTAAGCGGACAAGTTTTGCGGGAAGATACCAAAGCACCCATTGCGGGGGTGTCTGTCTACCTGAAGAGCACCGGCCAGGGGCAGGCCACCAATGCCCAGGGTGCGTTCAGAATACAGATTTCCTCATCAGATACGCTCGTGTTCCGGGCGTTGGGGTTTGCTCAAAAAATCTACGTGCCTTCGTTGCGCAGCGTGACAGAGTTACGGGTAAACATCTTGCTGCAGGAAGAAAGCGTGAAATTACGGGAGGTGAAAGTATCGCCTTTGTCTCCGGAGAAAGTAGACCGGGTGCTCCGGAATATGAAGCCGCGTCCGGCCCCGCCCAAACCCCGCATGAACGTGACCGTGCCGCGCATCATCATTCCGCCCAGTCCACCTACGCCGCCAGACATTATCACCAGCCCTTTGAGTTTCTTGTATGAGCAGTTCTCTAAGGAAGGGAAGCAACGCACCCGTGTGGCTAAACTCATGGAGGAGCGCGAGCGCCAGAAAGAACTGGAGAGGCTCATGATCAGACAAGATTCCATCAGGCAGGCCCGTTTGCGCTACAACCGTTTTTTCAGAGACACCACCAGTTTCTACAATCCACGCTGGTAGCCTATATCCGTTCTACCCGGGCGGCAGGTCTGAATTTTTTAGTTACCTTTGTGCCTGATTCTAAGAGTCAATAACCAAGAAGAGAGGTATGTATTTCAATAATGTTATAGAGGCCATTGGTAACACGCCACTGGTGAAGCTGAACAGCGTCACAGATGGAGTAAAAGCCACTGTGTTAGCGAAAGTAGAGTATTTCAACCCAGGCAACTCAGTGAAAGACCGCATGGCCCTGCGCATGGTGGAAGACGCCGAGAAGGCGGGAATCCTGAAGCCAGGCGGAACCATCATTGAAGGAACCTCTGGTAACACGGGCATGGGATTGGCCTTGGCCGCTATTGCCAAAGGTTATAAGTGTATCTTCACCATGTCTGACAAGCAGAGCCCTGAGAAGATAAACATTTTGAAGGCAGTTGGAGCCGAGGTAGTGGTTTGCCCTACCAATGTGGCGCCTGAGCACCCAGATTCTTACTATTCTGTCGCCAAGCGTCTGAACCAGGAGATTACCAACTCATTTTACCCAAACCAGTACGATAACCTTTCCAACACTGCGGCGCACTATGACACCAGCGGCCCCGAGATTTGGAGACAGGCCGATGGAAAAATCACCTGCTTTGCTTCGGGCGTAGGAACGGGCGGTACCATCTGCGGTATCTCCAAATTCCTGAAAGAGCAGAATGCTGGTATCAAAGTAGTAGGCATTGACACCTACGGCTCCGTGTTCAAGAAATACAAGGAGACCGGCATCTTTGACGAAGAGGAAATCTACCCGTATGCCACTGAAGGTATTGGCGAGGACATCCTGCCCAAGAACGTGAACTTTGACCTGATTGACACTTTCATTAAAGTAACCGATAAAGACGGAGCATTGATGACCCGCCGCTTGGCCAAAGAAGAAGGGTTGTTTGTGGGTTGGTCTTGCGGTTCGGCGGTACATGGTGCCTTGGAATATGCTCGTGAGCACTTAACCGAGGATGATGTGTTGGTAGTGGTACTGCCAGACCATGGTACCCGTTACCTGGCTAAAATCTACAATGATGACTGGATGCGGGCACAAGGCTATATTGACTAAGCCGTATCGTTTATAAGTCATTTTCATAAAACAGACTCAAAACGGCCACCTTCTTTAAGGAAAAGGTGGCTGTTTTAAGTTAAGAATCTAACTGTCATCTTGCTTTAAGTCCTTCCTGCAAGCGCAGGCATGGTAACATTGTGTTGCAAGAGGCCGTTTTAAAGCACATCAACTTTTCAGGATCCAACTAGTGCTTCTCTTTCAAATCTCTTCCAGTGTGAATGCAGGTACCCCGGCGGGCTCAGGGCCAGACGGTTTGGTGCTGGTAGGTGAGTTGTTTGTGGTTACGGCCTATTTGCTGGTGGCGGGTGTTTTATTTTACCTGGCCTTAAAACGTGACGACCGTGAAAGAAGGGTGGTGCTGGCGCTCTTCGGGACTATTGCTTTGATGGGCGGGGCCGTACACCTGCTAGAATTCTGGGAGACTGCTTCCCAGGGGAATTTTTTATTGATCCTCAGGTTGGTGTTTGGCGTGGCAGCGTTGATAGCAGCTTATCTGTTGTTCAGGGCCATTCCTGGGTTGCTGGCAATCCCAAGCGAAAAGCAACTCAAAAGGACCAACATAGACCTGCGGGCACAGATAGAGGAACGCGAGAAAGCCGAAGCCGCCCTGCGTGAAACCCAGCAGGAGTTAGAGGACCGGGTGCAGAAACGCAGTGCCCAGGCCATTACCGCCAATAGAGAACTGGAGCGCGAAATAGAAAACCGGAAACGCGCTGAAAAACAGCTGATTTCTAAAAACTACGAGCTAATCAAGAAGAACGCAGACTTGGATGACTTTGTCTACTATGCTTCAAGAGATTTAAAGGGGCCAGTCTTAAACGTATCGGGTTTGGTGGACGCCATCAGGGAAGAACTGCCGCCCAACAACCCAGAGCTTACCCAGTTGTTCACCCGCCTGGATGATTCGGTTTCCAGCATTCACCGGAAGCTGAACAACCTGGCTGAAGTAAGCCGCATCCAAAAGCCCGTGGAGGAGGTCGACCTGAAAAAGCTTTCTTTTCAGGCCGTGTTGGAGCAGGTGCAAGCCACGTTGGCCCAAAGCATACGGGAATCAGACGCCAAAATACAGGCAGACTTTTCGGCGGCGCCGGAGGTCTTCTTTTCCAGAGACAACCTGTACAGCCTGCTCAGGAACCTGCTTTCAAATTCAATCAAATACCGCGATCCTCAACGGACGTTGCAGATCTCCCTCACTACCCGGTTACAGGACCAGTACCTGGTGTTGGAGGTGAAAGACAACGGCATGGGAATGGATCTAAGTCAATATGGACAGCATCTGTTTTCTCTTTTCCGTAGGTTTCATGACCACGTAGAAGGCAGCGGCGTAGGACTTTATATTATTAAACGCATCATGGATAACAACCGTGGAAAAGTGGAGGTGCAGAGCGTATTGGGGGAGGGCACTACTTTTCTGTTGTATTTTGTTAACCATGACCAAGACACCGGAAAACGGGTATGAAAAAACTAAAGGGCATCTTACTTATTGACGACGACGACACCAATAACTTCCTGAACCACCGCTTGCTGAACCGGATGCAGATCACAGACAAGATTAGGGAGTTCCGCAACGGGAAGCAGGCTTTTGACTATCTCTACTCTATTAGTGAGGGGCATGCAGAGCTTACGGGCGAATACTTCAAACCCTCGCTTATTCTCCTGGACATTAACATGCCCGTGATGGATGGGTTTGAGTTCCTAGCGCTGTTTGAGAAACTAAGCGAGTCTTTCCGGAAAGATGTAGTCCTGGCACTGTTGACCACTTCAGAGCATAACCAAGACACAGCGCGGGCGGCTGCCAGTCACATCACCTATCTTACCAAACCGCTTACGACTCAGAAAGTGCAGGACCTGCTGGATGCTCATTTCAAGGATAACGCAGAGTAGCTCGTTCCAGCCAGAAGAAATAAATTGAATGAAGGCGAATGGTTTAAGGGTGATTTGTAGAAAATCGCCCTTAAACCATTCGCCTTTTATGCTGAAAGAGAAGTTAAGGGTTGACACTAAAACTGGTATTTTAGGATAATGTGTATCATCACACTGATCCCTGCCAGCATCAATCCTATCCCTATAAGTTTCTCAGAAGACTTTTGGGAAGTAGTGGCATCTTTTCCTTTGATAGCTTTTCCCAGCAAGGCCCCAAGCGCGAAAGCCAGCATCAGCGGCATGCTCTTGGTCCAGTCAATGTTGCCCAACCAGTAGTGTGAGGAAATCCCTGAAAGGCTGGTTACCACCAGGATGAACAGGGAAGTGGAAATAGCAATCTGCGACGGTATCTTGAATGCCCTTATCATGATGGGCGTTTGCAGAAATCCCCCGCCAATCCCGAAGAGTCCCGCGATGGTGCCGGTACATAGCCCAAAGAAAGCCATCAATCCTCCGTTCAATCTATAGGCCAGGTGCTTGGGGTGATTCTTTCTGATAAAAGACGTAGGCATCCGGTTAAGGCGGTACATCATGCCGCGTTGGCGATTCTGCTTGTGTTGGTAGGTAGCCAGCATGTAGATACCCACCACTGTCACAAAAATTGAAAACAGAATCTGCATCTGCAGCACGGGGGTATAGGCTACCAAAAAAGCCCCTATGACCGTACCCAGCATAGCCGGAAACTGCAGCAGAGAGGCAACTACATAATCAATGCTCTTTTCCCGGAAGTTGAAGATGGAAGAAACCAAAGCAGCCGGAAGCAGGGCCGTCATGGCCGTCCCAATGGCCAACTCAATTGGAAACTGGAAAAACATAATGAGGACGGGCACCAGAAACACCCCACCTCCAAAACCTACCAAGGTCCCAAAGGTGCTGATTATGATCCCCACCAAAAAAAGAAGAATTTCCGTTATCAAGTTGTACCGTTTCTATATGACAATGTAATAGAAATAAAGCTACATCTAACTAAAAGCCTTTTGTTTCTCTTAAATTAGCTTGTAAGCAAAAATTAGTCCTGTTTACCTGATTAGCGGGTTGTTTTGAGCGGTAAATAGCACAGCTGTCTTATTTCTTACTGACTGCCAGAGGAATGGTTGCTTGTAAAAAAGAAGTGCAATTCCTGTGTTGCCTTCCTGATTGAATTGGTGTTGTTGTGTGTGAAAAATTCTATTAGGTTTTTAGAGGTTTAGATCGAGTTGGTCTCTTGCATTAAAGTAAGGTGCTGGTAACGTCTACAAACTGAAAGTGCTGTCCGTCAAATAAGCCTTTATCACTCAGTTTTAAGGCCGGAATCACTAAAAGAGCCATAAAAGACAAGGTCATAAACGGGGAGGTAAGAGTGCTGCCCAGGTCTTTAGCGGCTTGGTCTAGCTTAGCATACTGTTCCGCTACCCAGTAGCCGTCTTCAGGTGACATAATACCTGCTACCGGTAGCGGGAGCACTTCCTCTCTTTGATCGTCTACTGCCGAGATTCCGCCTTTGGCATCAATGAGCAGGTTGACGGCCCGGCACAGGCTTTCATCGTCGCAGCCCACGGCAATAATGTTGTGCGAGTCATGTCCCACACTGGAGGCAATGGCCCCACGCTTCAGCCCGAAGTTCTTGATGAAAGCGATAGCCGGTTCCGTGTTTTGGTAACGGTTTACCACAGTGATTTTCAGGACGTCTTGCCTGGGATCGCTTACAATAAACCCGTTCTTGATTTTAGGGTCCAGAAACAGCATACCGGTAATCAATTGTCCATCATACGGTTCAATCACTCGTATCTTCACCGCGTCCTGGGCTGGTAACTGGAACTGTTCAACGGTCTTCGGCTGGGCGTGAAAGTTGTTGATGATCTCACTGGGGGTGAAGGCAATTTTGCTCTTCCCGTTTTCCGCCACCAATTGCCCATTGATGTAGGTTTTAAGCACGTTGAAGTTCTCTGGGTTATCAATGACAATGAAATCAGCGGGGTCTTTTTCCTGCAGCAGGCCTACTTCCAGTTTGTAGTGGTGTACCGCGTTTACGCAGGCGGCCTGAAGGACATGAAACAAGTCATGGCCTTTGGCTAAGGCACGCTTCACCAGTTCATTGATGTGGCCTTCTACCAGGTTATCGGGGTGCTTGTCATCAGAGCAGAACATGATTTCACATGGGTGGTCAGTTAGCAACTCAATCAGTGCCTCAAAGTTCTTGGCGGCGCTGCCTTCCCTGATCAGGATTTTCATACCGGCAGCCAGTTTGTCTTTGGCTTCCTCAGCGGTGAAGCACTCATGGTCAGTAGTCATGCCGGCGGAGGCATAGGCCTGGGCTTCTTCGCCGCGCAACCCGGGGGCATGGCCGTCCACCTGCTTGTCGAACTTCTGGGCTAGGGTTATTTTCTGCATTACCAACTCATCACCGTTCAAGACGCCGGGCCAGTTCATCATCTCGGCCAGGTATTTCACCTCGGGCCGAAGAAAAAGCTCCTCAATGTCTTCCGGGGTGATCTCGGCGCCAGCCGTTTCAAACGGGGTGGCCGGTACGCAGGAGGGAGCCCCGAAGAAGAATTTGAAAGGTACTTTCTTTCCGTTCTCCAGCATGTATTCCACGCCTTTCAGACCCAGTACATTCCCGATCTCATGCGGATCTGAGACGGTGGCCACGGTGCCGTGGGGTACGGCTAAACGGGCAAACTCAGATGGCACCAGCATGGAGCTCTCTACGTGCACGTGCGCGTCAATGAACCCCGGCAAAATAAAGTGTGTTTCGGCCACGGGTTCCCGCACGACTCGGGCAATCTGGCCATCCATGATCTCCAAGGTGCCGGGGTAGATCTCCTGGTGCAGGACGTCAATGATATTGCCACTCACTTTGTAGAATCTGGGTGTAGCCATGGTATGTTTTTAAGAAGTTTTCTGAAAAGTAAGCCTGAAACTGGCGGGTATGTAAAAACCCGTAGCGGTTCCGGCAGATTACGTATATCTTTGCAGTCAAAGTTAATGGTTTTGAAAAAGATTTTTTCCCTTGGGTTGGTGTGGTGCTTGCTGCTGGGGGCGGTTAGCCCTGCCTGTACGCGTAAGTCTACCTCATTGAGTAAGAAGACCAAGAGTTTCCAGCGGAATCAGCGCTCGGGCAAAGGCATTCCCTGCCCCACTAAAGATTGCTAATTTATTTACCCTAAGGCACTGGTATGAAGAAGATTGTTGTAGCCCTTGATGGGCACTCTTCGTGCGGTAAAAGCACCACCGCCAAGAAAGTGGCACAAGAACTTGGCTACGCTTACATAGACACCGGAGCCATGTACCGGGCCGTTACCCTCTACTTCCTGGAGCATTACATAGACCTCACCAACCCCAAAAAGGTGCAGGAGGCCTTAGATAATATTGAAGTTACCTTCCACCGGAACTCTAAAACCGGCCGGAATGAGGTTTTCCTGAACGGGTTGAACGTGGAGGATGAAATCAGGAAGATGTACATATCAGACAAGGTGAGCGAGGTGAGCGTGCTAGCTCCTGTGCGCCACGCCATGGTAGCCGAGCAGAAGAAAATGGGCAAGCGCCGCGGTGTGGTGATGGATGGCCGTGACATAGGAACCGCTGTTTTCCCAGATGCTGAGGTGAAAGTCTTCATGACGGCTGATGTGGGAATCAGGGCCAAGCGCCGCCAACAGGAATTGTTTGAGAAAAAGCAGTTGGTGCCCTATGACGAGATAGTGGATAACCTGAAAAAACGGGATTTTATTGACTCTACCCGCGCCGAAAGCCCCCTTAAAAAGGCCGAAGATGCCCATGTGCTGGATACCTCCTACATTACCGTTGATGAACAGGTTGATTTTGTGCTGGATTTAGTGGCCTCTGCGCTGCTGCATAAAGAACTAGCTGAGTAAACTGATTGTTTCAAAGTAGAGTTAAGAACAGGAACGGTTTTTGATTGTCCCTGTTGCTTACTTCCTGATTCTTGATACATGTGTCTTTGATATGAACGTAACCATAGATAAAAATTCTGGCTACTGCTTCGGGGTAGAGTTCGCCATCCAGATGGCAGAAGATGAATTAGATGAGGTATCTGAGCTTTATTGCCTGGGTGACATTGTGCACAACAGCATGGAGGTTCAGCGTTTGTATAATAAAGGTTTACGCATTATTGACCGCGAGCAACTTGAGGAACTCCGGGATTGCAAAGTATTGATCAGGGCGCACGGCGAACCGCCAGCAACCTATGAGACCGCTTTGCGCAACAACCTGGAACTGATAGACGCCTCCTGCCCGGTGGTGTTGAAACTGCAGAACCGGGTAAAGCACGCCTATGACTCTATAAAAGGCCATAACGGACAGATTGTGTTGTACGGGCAGCAAGGCCACGCGGAGGTTATTGGCTTAGCCGGTCAAACGGGCAATGAAGCCGTTGTGATTACCACCGAAGAAGATCTGGACAAGCTGGATTATACTCGTCCTATCACTTTGTTCAGCCAAACCACCAAAAGCACCAAAGGTTTCTATCGGATGAAGGAGCTGATTGAAGAACGCGTAGCTGCCGTGAAAGCCACCGGTTTAGAAGTGTTTGACCTGGATGCCAATGATAGCATCTGCCGCCAGGTGTCTAACCGTGAGCCGCAACTAGACAAGTTTGCCCAGCACCATGACGTAGTCGTGTTTGTCAGCGGAAAGAAAAGCTCTAATGGCAAGGCCCTATACGCGGTGTGCCAACGCGTGAACCCGCAGAGCTACTTTGTGGAGAACGCTGATGAATTAGACATGGAATGGTTTAAAGACGCCACGTCGGTAGGAATTTGCGGCGCTACGTCCACGCCTATGTGGTTGATGCAGCAAGTAGCCGATGCCATTCAGGCGCAGCACCCAGTTGAGGCATAATTCCTAAAACAAAATATTAGAAATTAAGTATATTTAAAAGCCCCGGAGACGGGGCTTTTTTCCTGCCTTTCTGTTTATGAAAAACCTTTTTCGCTATTTCCTGAATGGCTTTTTGATTGTAGCTCCTATCTCCTTGACGGTGTACATCATAGTGGCCATTATCAATTGGTTAGACAACCTTTTTTACCTGGATTACCCCGGAATAGGGTTGCTGCTCATTATTATTCTGGTGACCTTGGTAGGATTTATTGGCTCCTCTTTCCTAGTGAAGCCGTTCTTTGTGCTCACGGAACGCATCATGAGCCGCCTGCCGCTGGTCAACATGATTTATTCTTCGCTCAAAGACCTTTTTGATGCATTTGTGGGCGAGAACCAGAAATTCAACCAACCGGTGTTGGTA
The DNA here is from genome assembly GCF_001310085.1 of Rufibacter tibetensis. Lineage (GTDB taxonomy): Bacteria > Bacteroidota > Bacteroidia > Cytophagales > Hymenobacteraceae > Nibribacter > Nibribacter tibetensis. Next base: position 1,257,834 of record NZ_CP012643.1, on the reverse strand, counting down.
AAGATGACGCAGTTTAATGATACCTACAAACTAGGTTTCGTAACGCAGCTTTCCATGGATGCGGTGAACCTGCCAGACAAGGTAGCGGTGTATTTTCCACACTCTTACAACTTCTCCGGCGAACTCTTCCTGGTAGCCCGTGAGAACGTCACCTATCTTGAAATTCCAAGCAGTGAGGTGATGAAGTTTGTCGTATCAGGTGGGGTGTCTAAAATCTAGCTAACAACGTTAAGGGTTATGGTTTTAGTAGTAGTTTTCTGAAAAGTGCCGCTAAACCATTCAAGGCTATTTTCATCCAAGCCGCTTTAGGTCTCTTCTTAGAAAAAAAGGCTGAAAGCGGCTTTTGGTTTTAAAAAAGTAGGCTGGAAAAGGAAATTTCAGGTGCACGTAATAATAGGAGTAACCCGTTGTAAGAACAGTAAATTGGCGAGGTTATGATATATTTAGCCGCTCAACTGGCCTTTGGAGGTTTTCTAGATGCTGGTATGCCGTAAAAAAAGACTAGCCAAAGCTACTTGTGTTCTAAATTCACTTCCCTCATGAAATATCTTTTCATCTTCTTCCTGAACATCTTTTCCGTGTGCTCCTCCCACACAGCACCCAAACAAACCCAAGCCCAAGAAGTTAGGGTGGCGGATAGAATAGAACCCAATAACCTGAGTCTCACCTGGGGTGTGCTGGAAGAGAAATACCTGGGCAAGAACCAAACGCTTTCGGTGCTTACGTTCAAAAACGAAGGGAAAGCGCCTATGCCCGCTTCGGGGTGGAGTTTGTATTTCCACAGTACCCCATCGTTCAAACCCAAGGAAGGAAATGCTGAAGTGAAAGTGGAATCCATCAACGGTGATTTTCTGCGCATGTCACCTACTTCTAACTTTAAACAATTAGCTCCGGGCGCGACTGCGAAGATTGAGTTTGTAGCGGCCGGGCAGATTGTGAATGAATCCAGAGCCCCCAGAGGCTTCTATCTGGTGTGGGATGACAACAAAACTAAGGGCTACACCTTGGAGAACTATGCCATCATTAAGCCTGCCATGAACCAGATTGGCTGGGTTGAACCAAAGGACATATATGCGCAGAACAGCAGCATTAAGGATATACCTGCAGAGAAACTAACCAAGATATTCCCTTCGCCCGCGCAATACAAAGAAACCGGACAGGCCTTCACGCTAACGGCGGCGATTCCGGTGGTGGCAGACAATGCCTTCCAGAAAGAGGCCGCCTTACTTGCTGTGTATCTGGAGACTATTTTCGGGCAGAAACCTGCGGTAAAGGCAACTGGCACTATGGGTAAAGCCATTCGGTTGCAGAAGAAAGCAGGACTGGGACCCGAGGCATATGAGCTAACTGTTTCGCCGCAGGAGATTGTCATTTCGGCCACTACTCCGGCCGGTGCATTTTACGGAACTCAGTCTTTGAAAACACTTCTGCCAGCCTCGGCTTTGGCTAAAAAGCAAACCTCCGTGGCCGTTGCAGGGGTGCAGGTGAAAGATGCCCCTCGGTTTGGGCACCGCGCCTTTATGCTGGATGTAGCCCGTAACTTCCACCAAAAGAAAGAAGTGCTGAAGCTGCTAGACCTGATGGCCCTGTACAAGCTGAATGTCTTCCATTTTCACCTCAATGATGATGAAGGCTGGCGCATTGAAATACCCGGCCTGCCTGAATTAACCCAGGTAGGCGGCCGCCGTGGGCATTCCCTTGACGAAAAGAACTTTCTGCAACCGTCGTACGGCTCAGGTCCTGACGTGGAGAATGTCACTGGCAGCGGCTTTTACACCCGTGCTGATTTCATAGAGATTCTCAAGTATGCCCGCGACCGGCACATCAAAGTAATCCCGGAAGTAGAAACTCCCGGTCACGCCCGCGCCGCCATCAAATCCATGGATGCTCGGTACGATCGTCTGATGAAGGAAGGCAAGAAAGCCGAGGCGGAGCAGTACATGCTTCGCGATGTGAATGACAAATCAGTGTACCGGTCGGTGCAGTACTTCAACGACAACGTGATCAATGTGGCCTTGCCGTCAACCTACACGTTCCTGGAGAAAGTCACCGATGAGCTGCTGTCCATGTACAAAGAAGCCGGGGCACCCATCCAGACCATCCACTTTGGCGGGGACGAGGTGCCGAATGGGGTCTGGGAAAAATCACCAGTGGTACAGGAACTCATGGCTAAAAACGCAGACCTTAAAAACGTAGATGACCTTTGGTACTACTTCTTCGGGAAACTGAACACTATGCTCAAGAAGAGGAACCTGTACTTGTCTGGTTGGGAGGAAGTAGGCTTGCGCAAAGTGAGAACCAACGGCCGGTTAAGCTATGTGGCTAACCCAGATTTTGTGAAAGATAACGTGCACGTAGATGTCTGGAATAACCTGGGCAGCAACATTGACCTGGCCTACCGCATGGCCAACGCCGGTTATAAAGTAGTTTTAACCAACGTCTCTCACTTTTACATGGATCTGGCCTATCAAAAAGCTTATGATGAAAACGGGCTATACTGGGGAGGGTATCTGGACGTGGATAAGCCGTTCTACTTTATCCCGTTTGACTACATGCAAAGCATGCGGGTGAATGAAGACAACAAACCTATCACGTCTAACGCTGCCTACGCGGGCAAAGAACAACTGAAGCCCTCGGCCCGCACCAATATTGTAGGCTTGCAGGCGCCGCTGTGGAGCGAAATGATACTTAGCCCCGAGCGCCTGGAGTACATGCTGCTACCTAAACTTCTTGGCTTAGCGGAACGGGCTTGGGCGCCAGATCCTGCCTGGGCCACTAAACCCACCTCAACCCAGAGCAAAGCAGCGTATGTCCAAGATTGGTCTGAATTTGTCAATGTGCTGGGGAAACGGGAGTTGCCTCGCCTGAACTACTATGCAGGTGGTTTCAGCTACCGTATACCCACAGTAGGGGCCACTACCCAGAACGGCAAAGTAGTCGCTAATGCGCAGCTGCCCGGCATGACCATTCGGTACACCACGGATGAAACAGTGCCAACGGTAAAAAGCAAGGTCTATTCTGGGCCTATTTCTGAAAAAGGAACGGTAAAGCTGGCTGCTTTTGATGTCGCAGGCCGATCCAGCAGGATAACTACCGTAGAAAACGGTCAGGGCAATTTAGGAGGAGAGTAAGCAAGAGTTACCTTCTTAACCCCAAAAGCGTTTCAGGGCTGATTTTCTAAGATCAGTTCTGAAACGCTTTTGGGGTTATATATGGAATTGAGGTATACTCTATGTAAGGAAGTACTTAAGGATTGAGGAAATTGAAGGCCTCAGGAGGTTAGTTGTTGTCAGATTTCTCTACTGCTTTGGCTGCTTTCTTTGCTTGTTTGTCAGCGTTGGCTCTGTTTCTTTGCGCTTTTGCCTCCATTCTGGCCGCTTGTTTGGCTTCTCTGGCAGCATCTGAAGCTTCATTCTCTATCCGGTTAGCTTCTTTGGCATTGGCCTTGGCGACTTTAGCATCAGATAGGGCAGATTTCTTTTGCGCGGCCAAGTCGTTCAGGCGCTTTTTGTCACCCATGGCCTTGTCCCTGATAGAGTCCTGCTCCAGTTTTTGTTCCTGCTCATTTTGGGTGCTTTGCGCAAAAGCCTGGGCAGAGAAAAAAGTGAAGGCGCCTGTAAGTAAGGTGAATAATAAGGTCTTGGTTTTCATATCGTTATAAAATTTTTGTCATAGTAGGTATACGGCGTTATGACTAAAACAACTGAATATATTTATATATTAATTAAGTTGTCCATAGAAGTACAGGAAGCATAAAGACAAGTTCTGACTTTTTAGATGTTGATTTAGGTGATAGGGGAAGGGGTTAGGAATCAGTTAGTTGCTTGGCTTCAAGAAGGCTGTTCAGATTTTCGTACATGGCTTCCATTTCTCCCTCTTCCTCAAAATAATACTACAGTACCTGCGTGCGGTCTCCTTTTACAAGTTCAATTTCCAGCACCCCGGCATTTTTAGTGATGTCAAGCGTAACAGACACAATAAAGTTGGAGTTCAGGATCATCTCCTGAATGCTTCCTATGGCAGGTATCTTAATAAACATGGGTAGAAAGTTAAACAGCCAGCAGAGTGCAGGCTGTTTAGCAAACGAATTCCAGCAGCTTTCGGCCTACTTTCTGGAAAAGACTCGGTTTATGGTTTTGGAAACAGGAGCAGTGCTTGGGTAAAGGTGCCATACTAAGTGACTGTTCTTGTAAGAAGGCTTTCCTGAATCATTAATAACTCAGAAATAGCTCGTTATGCTGCTTTTATTTGCGTATCTTACATAATGATGGAAAATATATATCCCCAAGGGTCTGAAGTCTTCGCGAAAGTGAACCCAAGCCAAAAATTAACTGTGCGTCGCTACGCAAAACGGGTTTATTACTGCACTATACAAGAAAGCCCGGCGCTCAAGGAGTTGGTGTACTATGAGCGTGAGTTGATGGGTGCCACTGCTGCCCCATCAGGAAAGGCCGTTTAGTAAAAGCACACTCCTTCCACCCAGTATTTAAAGTAGCAGAATCTGTTACAGCGTTGTTTCTGTGACATGATTCTTTGCTTTTTCTTGTATTCACTCCTCCTTCTAAGTTGCGCTGCCCTTGGAATGACGCAAGAACCCAAAGTAACCAATAGGTCTACTTCCTTTCAACAGGAAACCTCCTTTCAAATAGAACTGCTTTTCCCTTTCTTCTACCACTCGGAAGTAAAAATCGGCTTTCTACCTATTCCTTTGGAAACATCCTGAATTTGTACGGCGTTTTCATTCTATCTCTATCTTCGGGCTAAAGATTACGTAAGGTATTTCTCTCGTAGTACCTTTTCGTCACACAGATAAAGCTTTCGCCAACGTGCCATTCATTCAGCTCAAATCCTCTAAAATGCATTACCGCATCATGGGCAATGGTCCACGTGCGTTGCTGGCATTTCATGGGTATGGGCAGGAAAGCCATTACTATGACACCATGGCCCGCACGCTGCAACCTGAGTACACGGTGTTTGCGGTAGATCTCTTCTTTCATGGCAAAAGTACCCTGAGCAAGGCAGACCTGCCGCTTTCCAAAAAAAAGCTGCAGGCGTTTGTGCAGGCATTGCTGGAAAAGGAGGGAATTAACTGGTTTTCAGTGATGGCGTTCAGCATGGGGGGCAAGTTTGCGCTCACGGTGCTGGAGAAGTTTCATGAGCAAATGGAGGAGCTCTACCTGATTGCCCCTGACGGAATCAAAACCCATTTGCTGTATAGCATAGCCACGTACCCAGGGTGGTTGCAGGGGCTGTTCAAGCGCATTGTGCTGCGGCCCACCCGTTTTTTTAACACCCTGAGCTGGCTGGAGCAGAAGCGGTGGGTAGATCCAGGATTGGTGAAGTTTGCCAACTGGCAGATGGACTCGCCCCAGAAACGTCTAAGGGTGTACCGCAGTTGGACCGGTTTCAGTAATCTCACCTTTGACACCCGCAAAATTGTACGCCTCCTGAACCAGAGCAATATTGAAGTGAATGTTTTCCTGGGAAAGTACGACCAAATCATTTCGCAGAAGCGTCTGGAGGTGTTTTTAAACGCCCTGAAGCGGCACAATTTAGTGGTATTGCAGACCGGGCACACCAATCTGCTGTACACCGTGGCCATGTGGCTGCGCAAACATCGCAATGAGACAGCCAAGTAGGTTTCTTTGCGTATACCCCTCTGAAAGAGAATTCAGTATTTCGCGTACTTTTACCATATTACCCTAAAAACGGGAATACAGTGGCGGTACACCTTCTGCTGGTTCCTTTTCTGCCATCCAGTACAATCTAAAACTATGAAACTCCCGGTACAATTAAAATGGGGTGCCTGCCTGCTGGTGCTTCTGGGCCAACTGGCCTGTTCCTCTAACTCGGGCAAGCCCGATGCCAACGAGGAAGGCGAAAGAACCTCTACCGCGGCCAAGGACACCGCCTCTGAGAACGTCACCGAGCAACCCGCCACCGATGCTGATCTAAGCAAAATCTCTTTGCCAGATGGCTTCCAGATCAGTTACTACGCTCGCAACGTGGTCAATGCCCGCTCCATGGCGTTGGGTCCGGACGGAACCCTTTATGTGGGGTCCCGTGACAAAGGCAGCGTATACGCCATTCCAGATAGAAACAAAGACGGCAAAGCCGATGAGGTAATCACTATTGCCACCGGACTTAACATGCCTAATGGCGTGGCCTTGCGCAACGGGTCGTTGTACGTAGCTGAGATCAGCCGCATCACGCGCTATGACAACATTGCTGCTAACCTGAAGAACCCGCCCAAGCCTGCCGTAGTTTATGACAAATTCCCTACAGAGGAACACCACGGCTGGAAATACATCGCCTTCGGGCCAGATGACAAGCTGTACGTGCCGGTAGGGGCACCTTGTAACATTTGCCTCCGGAAAGAACCGATATATGCCGCCATCAGTCGCATGAATCCAGACGGGACTGGTTTAGAAGTGTTCGCCAGCGGCGTGCGAAATACCGTGGGCTTTGACTGGCACCCTACCACCAAGGAACTCTGGTTCACAGACAACGGCCGCGACCTCATGGGCGACAACATGCCGCCCGATGAGCTGAACCGCGCCCCTCAAAAAGGCATGCACTTTGGATACCCATTCTGCCATGCCGGCGAAACCCTGGACCCAGAGTTTGGGAAAGGGAAAAATTGCGCAGACTACACCGCGCCCGTGCAGAAACTGAACCCGCACGGCGGCACCCTGGGCATGGAGTTCTACACCGGAGGCATGTTCCCCGAAACCTATAAAAACCAGATTTTCATTGCCGAGCACGGCTCCTGGAACCGTACTGAGAAGATTGGCTACCGCGTGAGCCTTTTCCGTACCGATGCGCAGGGCAAAGGCAGCTTTGTCCCGTTTGCCGCCGGTTGGTTACAGGACGGCAAAGAATGGGGCCGGCCCGTAGACGTAGAAGTGATGCCAGACGGTTCTATGCTGGTGTCTGATGACATGAATGATGCCATTTACCGTATCAGTTACACTGGAATTTAACACCGCTGGTTTCGGGTCTGTTTTCCTAAAATAGACCCGAAACCAGCTAAGCTTTAGGGTATGAAGAAAGACAAGCCTGAGAGAAAATTGATAGGGCGGCGGGAGATGGTTGATTTTCCTGAGCTTGAGTTATTTGAGATTGAGGCTAAAGTAGATACCGGCGCCTTCACGTCTTCCCTCCACTGCGACCACATCAGGGAGGTGGATTTGCCTAACGGGCAACGGGCGGTTCATTTTGAGTTGGTGCACGAAAGCAATCCCGCGTACAACCACAAGGTCTTTGAGTTCACAGATTTTGACCTGCGCACCGTGAAAAGTTCGTTTGGAGATGTGCAGGAACGCTACGTTATCCGTACTAAGGTCATTATCCATGGGCAGGAAATAGAAACGGAGTTTTCCCTTTCAGACCGCAGCGACCTCAAGTACCCTGTTTTGCTGGGTCGTACGCTGCTCCGGAAACGCTTCATCGTAGACGTGGCTAAGAAAAACCTATCGCTCAAGGCTAAAAACAGCCCAAAGAAAAGAAGTAATTCACCCAAGAACTCTCCTTTATGAAAATTGCGATTCTCTCGCGAGACCCCAAGTTATATTCTACCCGCCGGTTAGTAGAAGCCGCCCAGCAACGGGGCCATGAAGTAGTGGTGTTAGACCATTTGCGCTGTGACCTGGTCATGGAGAAAGGTGATCCGCACATTCTCTACAAAGGCGAATTACTCACCGACATAGACGCCATTATTCCTAGGATTGGGGCTTCTGTTACGTTCTACGGTACGGCGGTAGTGCGGCAGTTTGAGATGATGAAGGTGAAAAGCGTGGTGGCGTCACAGTCCATTGTACGCTCCAGAGACAAACTACGCAGCCTTCAGATCATGGCCCGGGCCGGATTGGGCATGCCGAAAACTGCTTTCACCAATTACTCTAAACAGGTAAGGGAGCTGATCAAGGAAGTAGGCGGTGCCCCATTGGTAATCAAGTTGCTGGAAGGTACCCAAGGGTTGGGCGTAGTGCTGGCTGAAACTCAGAAAGCTGCCGAGTCTGTAATTGAAGCTTTCCACAACCTCAAAGCCCGTATCATTGTGCAGGAATTCATTGCTGAAAGCAAGGGAGCCGACATACGGGTGTTTGTGGTAAACGGTGAAGTGGTGGGCGCTATGAAACGCCAGGGAAAAGAAGGCGAGTTCAGGTCTAACCTGCACCGCGGCGGCTCAGCCAGTCTGATCAAACTTTCCCGCGCCGAGAAAGCTGCCGCCCTCATGGCCGCCAAATCATTGGGCTTGGATGTGGCCGGCGTAGACATGCTTCAATCTAAACGTGGTCCGCTTATCCTGGAAGTGAACTCTTCGCCTGGCCTGGAAGGCATTGAAAAAGCCACCCAGACAGACATTGCGGGCAAAATCATTGAGTTCACTGAGTTGTTGGTGAAGAAGGGCAAGGATAAGAAAACTAAAACAAAGAGTACCCCTGATGGCGGAGATGATCATCAATGAGATTCCCATTTATCCGGGAGACAATAAATTAATCAGGTTAAACATCTCCCGTCTACCCAGCGGAACGGAAATAAACATTCCCATTCACGTCTTCCGGGCCACGGAGCCTGGGCCGGTGCTGTTGCTCATGGCGGGCATGCACGGCGATGAGGTGAACGGAGTTGAAACCATCCGACGTATGGTTCGGCGGCGGATGCTACAACCCCATAGAGGGACTATTCTGGCCATTCCTATCCTCAACATATACGGTTTCCTGAACTTCTCTCGGGAGGTGCCAGACGGAAAAGATGTAAACCGGAGTTTCCCTGGCAACCCTACCGGCTCTCTGGCCAGTAGGGTTGCCGCCCGTTTCACCCAGGAGGTATTGCCTTTGGTAGACTTCGGCATTGACTTCCACACGGGTGGGGCCAGCCGTTCTAATTTTCCGCAGATACGGTGTGAGCTGGAGGATGAGCAAAGCGAAGCCATGGCCCATGCCTTCGGGGCTCCTTTCATTCTGAACTCTAAACTAAGACCAGGCTCTCTGCGTGAAGAGGCTTCCAAGCATGGGAAATCCATTATTGTGTACGAGGCCGGGGAATCTTTACGGTTTGATGAAACCAGCATCAATACGGCCCTGGAAGGCACTGCCCGGGTCATGCACCATTTGGGCATTATTGATAATTCTGTTCCGGTTTCACATCCGCCGGTTGTGTGCAGAAAGACCACCTGGATCAGGGCCCGCAGAGCAGGCTTATTCCGAAGCTTTGTAAAGAATGGGCAGGCTATTAGCAGAGGGCAACAGGTAGGCACCGTAGCCGATCCATTCGGGTATGCCAGTCATCCTATTACATCTCATGTAAGCGGGTATGTGATTGGACTGAACCACATGCCCGTGGTCAACCAAGGAGATGCCATTCTGCACATTGGGTATTAAAATGTTTAGAGGAGAGTAGGGGTAAAGGTGGTTTGATTGGTCAATTACCTACATTGTAGGTAAACCGTACATGCGGCGTCCCTTTACGTCTCAACTCTATTCTTAATGTCATTCTATCTTAGGTTCCAGGATCTGGTAAGCCAATGCCTTCGCCAGATGCTTGTAGGCTTAGCCTTGCTGTTACTTCCGTTCACTGGATTTGCCCAGAAATTCACCATTAGTGGCTATGTGCGGGACGCCAAAACCGGCGAAAACCTGATTGGGGTAGCCATTCTCAACTCTGTCACTGGCCAGGGCACCGCCACTAACGCCTATGGCTTCTACAGCCTTACGCTTCCCAAAGACTCTGTGAAACTGGTGGCCTCTTACGTGGGCTATGAACGGGGTCTGTTTTCAACCTACTTAGACAAAGACCTGCAACAAAACCTCTTGCTTTCTCCGGCGGTCACTACCCTGCGTGAAGTAGAGATTGTAGGCACCCGCGAAGAGGAAGTGCGCGAAAGCACCCGCATGAGTACCATTAACATGAGTGTGGCACAAATAAAGGCAGTACCAGCTTTGTTTGGCGAGGTAGACGTACTTAAGGCGCTGCAATTGTTGCCAGGTGTGCAGTCGGGCGGCGAGGGGACTAGCGGCATGTACGTACGCGGCGGTGGCCCAGACCAGAACCTGATCTTGCTGGACGGGGTGCCTGTGTACAATGCTTCGCACTTGTTTGGTTTTTTCTCAGTGTTTACGGCCGAGGCTTTAAACAACGTAGAACTGGTGAAAGGTGGTTTTCCGGCCCGCTATGGTGGAAGGCTTTCTTCGGTGCTGGACATCTCTATGAAAGAAGGCAACATGAATCAGGTAGACGGCGAAGGTTCCATCGGGTTGATTGCCTCCCGTCTAACCGTGGGGGCACCCATCAAGAAAGATGTGGCTTCCTTTATTGTCTCAGGGCGCCGGACGTATATTGACGTGCTGGCCCGGCCTTTCATGAAAAAGGAAGAAGGGGTAGGCGGCTATTATTTCTATGACCTCAACGGGAAACTCAACTGGAAGGTAAGTGACAAAGACCGGCTGTATTTAAGCGCTTACACGGGCTATGATGAATTTTACGCCACCACCGAAGGCCGCGGCTCTGACAGTTACGAAAGCCGCGCCGGACTAGGTTGGGGCAACCTGACCTCAGCGTTCCGCTGGAACCGCATCATTAACCAGCGCCTTTTCCTCAACACGCACCTCACCTATACCAAGTACCAGTTTGACATCTCCAACGAAGAGGAAAGCAGATACAACAACGAAGACCATACCTTTAAACTCAAGTACCTGTCCAATATCCGGGATTTGAGCGCCAAACTAGACTTTGATTTTATTCCTAATCCTAATCACTACATCCGTTTCGGGACGCAGTACGTGCACCACCAGTTTCAGCCGGGAGCCCTGCAGTTAAAGGAAACCGGTGGTTCTTCCGCGGAAGACCTGGAGGTGAACACGCAGAAAACCAACGCGCAGGAAGTAGGGCTGTACATTGAAGATGACCTCCGGATTTCTGAGCGCGTGAAAGTGAACGTGGGCGTACGGGCCAATGGATTTTCTGTAAACAAGGAATTTTATTCCTCTCTGGAGCCTAGGGCTTCCCTGCGGTTTATTGCAAACGAAAAATTGAGTCTGAAAGCGTCTTACGCCAACATGACCCAATTCATTCACCTGCTCACCAACAGCGGCATCGGCTTGCCCACCGATTTATGGGTGCCTTCCACAGATAAGATAAAGCCACAGCGCTCGCACCAGGTGGCGTTGGGTGCCACCCGCACTATTGCCCAAGACAAACTGGAGGTGAGCCTGGAAGGGTATTACAAAACCATGCACAACCTCATTGAATACAAAGAGGGCGCTTCGTTCATTGGTATTTCCAACAGCTGGGACACCAAAGTAACCGCTGGTAAAGGCTGGGCGTATGGCATGGAGCTGTTCCTGCACAAGAAAACAGGTCGCACCAACGGCTGGATTGGCTACACGCTGGCTTGGTCTAACCGGCAGTTCGCAGAACTTAACAAAGGCGAAAAATACCCTTACCGTTATGACCGCCGCCATGATGTAGAGGTGGTGGTCATCCATCAACTTAAGCCCAACTTGTCTTTATCAGGAACCTGGGTGTACGGAACCGGGAACGCCATTACTTTGCCCCAGGCTCGCTACGTGGTTGGTGACTCATATCCAGGGGGCTACGGCGGCACAGCAACGTACAGCGACTACGGTTCGCGCAATGGCTACCGCATGGCCGCCTACCACCGCGCCGACATCAGCCTGAGCCATACCAAGAAGAAGAATTGGGGAGAGGTCGTCAACAACATTAGTTTCTACAATGCCTACAACCGCAAAAACCCTTACTACATCTATGTGGCCGGCGGAGAGAAAGAAGGCGATCCTGCCAAGTTCAAGCAAATAAGTTTGTTCCCCATACTGCCTTCCATCAGCAAAACCTTTAAGTTCTAGAAGACCATGTTACATTCTGTTTTTACCCTGTTTTCTGGAAAAGGAACCCAAAAAAGCCGTGGGTTAATGTTAGGAATTTCTTGCTTCGCGATGATGGTTATGGCTTCCTCCTGCGAAAAAGAAGTAGACATGGACGTGCCAGGTCATACCCCCAAACTGGCAGTTCAATACAGCCTGAGCACAGAGGAGCCCAATAAGAACATGTTTGTAGGCCGAAGCCAGCTTGTTTTGTCTGGCAATGATTTGTGGCGCAACGGCTTGGTGAAAGATGCCACCGTCTCTATCAAAGACGGCAGCGGAATTGTGCAGCAGGCCTTTGTTTACATGGCCAACGAGTACAACCCGGAACACGGCAACTATAAACCAGTCAATGAGTTTACTCCGGTGCCCGGAAAGCAGTACACCCTTGTCATCAGTGCGGGCGGATTTGAAACCATCCAAAGCACTCTGACCATGCCTGTGTCTGTGCCAGTGCAATCTTCTTCCTTCACCGCCGATGCCCAGAACAACTCCTACAACTTTTCAGGCAGGCTGCGCATCCAGTTCAATGACCTGCCCGGTCAGAATAACTACTACCGGCTTATCGTTCGGCTCCTGGATGCTCAAGGCAAAATTGTAGGACATGCCTTCTCTAACAATGCGAACGATGATATTTTTGGCGAAGAGGTGGAGAAGATTGAGCTGAACAAAGTCTTTGATGATGGCTGGGCGAAACAGAACGTGATCACCTTCTCAGACAAAGTAAGCTACTACAATGGCGGAAGCCAGCCAACCCAGCTGGAAGTCACCCTACAGCACCTCACCCGTGACTTGTTCCTCTATGAACGTTCCCGCGAAAATTACGAGGAAGACAACCCCTTCGCCGAACCCCTGAACCTGCACAGCAACATCCAGAACGGATACGGCAACTTCGGGGGAATTACCATTTCCAAGTTTAGGGTGAAGATGTAAGAGAGTTTAAGCGGTATTTATGAAAAAGAAGCTTAAAACGGCTTTCTCTTTTGTAAGCTAATTTTCCCAATCACCTACTTGGACATAAAAAGCGGAAGGCCCTTCACCCATAAGTGAAGGACCTTCCGCTTTTTGCTTGTTTTCTGAAAAACAGCTCAGAAGCTAATTAGAAAATCTCCCTGGCTACTGCCACGGTTGCATCTGATTTACTCATGGTGTAGAAGTGCAGGCAAGGCACCCCAAATGCCATGAGCTCTTTACATTGCTGAATGGTCCATTCAACACCTACTTGCTTCACGTCTTTTGAGGTTTGGCAGGCTTCTACTGCGTTTACCAGGTCTTCTGGTAAATCAATGTTGAAGTAACGGGGCAGAACGTTCAACTGGTTTTTGGTAGTCAGTGTCTTCAGTCCCGGGATGATGGGAACCGTAATTCCGGCGGCACGGCAGGCGTTCACGAACTCAAAGAACTTCTGGTTGTCAAAGAACATCTGCGTGATAATGTAGTTAGCGCCCAAGTCTACTTTCTGCTTCAGGTACTTTAAATCGGCCGTGAGGTTCGGAGCCTCCATGTGCTTCTCTGGGTAACCAGCCACCCCTATGCAGAAGTCAGTAGGCACGGGGTTTTCCATTTCCTCGTCCAGGTAATGGCCATGGTTCAGGTCCACCACCTGCTTGATCAGGTCAGTAGCATACGAATGCCCGTCTTTGTGCGGACGGAAACCAGGTTCGGTTTTTACCGCATCACCTCTTAAAAGCAGCACGTTGTCAATGCCCAGGAAGTTAAGGTCCATCAACGCATTCTCTGTCTCTTCCCGGCTGAAGCCTCCGCAGATGATGTGTGGCACCGCATCTACGTGGTACTTGTTCATGATGGCAGAACAGATACCCACCGTGCCGGGCCGTTTACGGATGGTAATTTTTTCCAGCAAGCCGTTCTCGCGCTCTTTGAACACGTACTCCTCGCGGTGGTAGGTCACGTTGATGAACGGCGGCTTGAACTCCATCAAAGGATCAATGCCCTGGTAAATAGACTGAATACTGGTGCCTTTTACCGGCGGAAGAATCTCAAACGAGAATAGGGTGTTGGTGGCGTTTTGTAAATGCTCAGTAACTTTCATGGAAGTTATATCTCTCAGGCGTTTGCCTTTCTTTTTGCTTTTATATCTCTCTCAATATTTTGTCATCCTGGAAAGGTCTTGCGAGCGAACGGTAGCAGCGCTTCTTCAACGCTTGTCTAGTTTGCGCACAAGATCTTTCCATGATAACAGAAGGGGAGGAGAGCCCTTCTCGTGTAGAAGATCTGTTTCAGGGCCGTTTACCATAAAACAGCCTTGAAACGCTCTGCTTAGTAATTTAAATTAGGTGACAACCAGCGCTCGGTTTCCTCTACGGTCATGCCTTTGCGTTGAGCATAGTCTACTACCTGGTCTTTCTCAATCTTACCTAACCCAAAGTACTTTGACTGTCTGTGCGCGAAGTACATGCCAGATACCGCAGCCGTAGGGTACATGGCCAAACTTTCCGTTAAGGTGATGCCCGTGTGTTTCTCCACCTCCAGCAACTGGAACAGCGTTGTTTTCTCGGTATGGTCTGGGCAAGCCGGATAACCCGGGGCCGGACGGATTCCCTGGTATTTCTCCTTGATCAGGTCTTCGTTCGTCAGGCTTTCCTCTGGCTCATAGGCCCAAAGTTCCTTGCGTACAATCTCGTGCAGTTTCTCCGCGAAGGCTTCGGCCAGACGGTCAGCCAAAGCTTTGGCCATGATGCTGTGGTAATCGTCGTGGTCCTGTTCAAAGGCAGCCACCAGTTTGTCCAAGCCATGTCCGGCGGTCACGGCAAAGCCACCGGTGTAATCTGCCAAGCCGGTTTCCTTAGGGGCTACAAAATCAGCTAACGCGATGTTAGGTACGTTTGGGCCTTTCTGGCCTTGTTGGCGCAGCGTACGGAGATGGGTTAACACCTGGGTACGCTGTTCATCGGTGTAGATTTCCACGTCATCGTCGCCTATGCTGTTGGCCGGGAACAAGCCAGCCACGCCGTTCGCGGTGAGTAGTTTCTCGTCCACAATGCGTTTGAGCAGAACTTGAGCATCGGCGTACAGTTTGGTGGCTGCTTCGCCAACCACCGCATCTTCTAACAGTTTCGGGAATTTACCATGCAGTTCCCACGCTTGGAAGAACGGAGTCCAGTCAATGTATGGCACCAGTTCCTCCAGCGGAAAATTCTGGAACACTTGTACGCCGGTTTTGGCGGGCGTATACACGTCTTCGGCTTTCCATTCTATGGGCAGTTTATTGGCGCGGGCCTGTGGCAAGGGCAGGTATTTCTTGTCTTTTTGCCGGCTCAAATAGCCTTCGCGCATCTGGTCGTACTCCAGGCGTATGTCCTGCGCATATTGCTCCTTATTGTCTGGGCTCAGCAGGTTACCAACTACCGGCACACTGCGTGACGCATCTAGTACGTGCACTACGGTGCCGTTGTAGGCTGGTGCAACTTTCACGGCGGTATGGGCACGCGAGGTGGTAGCACCGCCAATGAGCAATGGAATATTGAAGTTCTGGCGCTCCATTTCGCGGGCTACGTGCACCATTTCGTCTAGTGACGGTGTGATCAACCCACTGAGTCCGATTACGTCCACGTTGTGCTCGCGGGCGGCATCCAATATTTTATCGGCGGGCGTCATCACGCCCAGATCAATTACCTCGTAGTTGTTGCAGGCCAGTACCACGCCCACAATGTTCTTACCAATATCATGTACGTCGCCTTTCACCGTCGCCATCAGGATCTTTCCATTGGTCTGGCGGGTAGAGGTGTCACCAGAAGCGGCGGCGCGTACTTTCTCTTCTTCAATATATGGCAATAGGTAGGCCACGGCTTTCTTCATGACGCGGGCGCTTTTCACTACCTGCGGCAGGAACATCTTGCCTTCGCCAAACAAGTCACCCACCACGTTCATGCCGTCCATCAACGGGCCTTCAATTACTTCCAGCGGTTTCTGGTACAGGTGACGGGCTTCTTCCACGTCCTGGTCAATGTATTCTACCAGTCCTTTCACCAAAGCGTGCGTTAAACGCTTCTGCACTGGTTCGTTGCGCCAGGCCTCGTCGCGGACAATCTCCTTGCCTTTGTTTTTTACGGTTTCGGCGAACTCCACCAAACGCTCGGTGGCGTCCGGTCGGCGGTTCAGCAACACATCCTCCACACGTTCCAGCAGGTCCTTCGGGATTTCCTCATAGACCTCCAGCATACCGGCATTCACGATGCCCATGTCCAGACCGGCTTTGATGGCGTAGTACAGGAACACGCTGTGCATGGCCTCACGCACTGGGTCATTTCCCCGGAACGAGAAGGAAATATTACTTACCCCACCGCTTACTTTGGCACCCGGCAGGTTCTGTTTAATCCAGCGGGTGGCGTTGATGAAATCTACAGCGTAGTTGTTGTGCTCCTCCATGCCCGTGGCTACGGTCAGGATGTTCGGGTCAAAGATGATGTCCTCGGCGGGGAATCCTACCTCCTTGGTGAGGATATCATAAGCACGCTGACAGATCTGGATGCGGCGCTCGTAGTTATCGGCCTGGCCCTCTTCGTCAAAGGCCATCACCACTACAGCGGCACCATAGCTGCGCACTTTGCGGGCATATTCCTTGAACTTCTCTTCGCCTTCTTTTAGGGAAATAGAGTTCACGATGGCTTTTCCCTGCACACACTTCAAGCCAGCCTCAATCACGCTCCACTTGGAAGAGTCAATCATGATTGGCACCCGGGCGATGTCTGGTTCTGAGGCGATCAGGTTCAGGAACAAGGTCATGGCGGCTTCAGAGTCCAGCATGCCTTCGTCCATGTTCACATCAATGATCTGGGCGCCGTTCTCCACCTGCTGGCGGGCAATGGCCAAAGCTTCCTCGTACTGCTCGTTCAGAATCAGACGGGCGAATTTCTTGGAACCCGTTACGTTGGTACGCTCCCCGATATTCACGAAGTTTGACCCTTCGTACACTGTCAATGGCTCCAGGCCAGAGTAGGTAGGCACCGCTGGTAACTGAGGCAACGGACGTGGCGGATACTGCTTCGCAATCTCAGCAATGGCCTTGATGTGCGGCGGCGTAGTTCCGCAGCAGCCACCCACAATGTTCACGAAGTTGTTGTCCAAGAAATCTTTGATGTGCTGGCCCATCTGCTCCGGCGTCTCGTCATACGCCCCGAAGGCATTGGGCAGACCGGCATTTGGGTACGCACTCACGTAAAACTTAGACGCTTTGCTCAGACTCTGCAAGTGCGGCCGCAGCTGTTTGGCACCTAAAGCGCAGTTAAAGCCCACGCTCAACAACGGCATGTGAGATACTGAGTACAGGAACGCTTCCACAGTTTGGCCAGAAAGCGTACGTCCGCTGGCATCTGTAATTGTACCAGACACCATGAGCGGCAGGCGTTTGCCGGTTTGCTGGCTGTATTGGTCAATGGCGAATAAGGCAGCCTTGGCATTCAGAGTATCAAAAATGGTTTCCACCAGCAGCAAGTCCACGCCACCGTCTACCAGTCCGCGCACCTGTTCAGTGTAGGCATCTACCAGCTCGTCATACGTAATAGCTCGGAAGCCGGGGTTGTTCACGTCCGGTGAAAGGGAAGCAGTACGGTTGGTGGGGCCAATAGCGCCGGCCACAAAGCGCGGCTGGTTCGGGGTTCTGGCGGTCCATTCCTCAGCAGCCTCTTTGGCAATGCGCGCCGATTCATAGTTCATTTCGTACACCCACTCCTGCATGTCATAATCGGCCATGGCAATGGAGGTGCCGCTGAAGGTGTTGGTTTCGGCTATATCGGCGCCAGCCTCAAAGTAGAGGCTGTGTATTTCCTTGATAATGTGGGGTTGGGTGAGAGAGAGCAAATCGTTGTTGCCCTTCACATCCAGGTGGTAGTCTTTGAAACGCTCGCCACGGTAATCTTCCTCTTGGAGGTTGTACCGTTGGATCATGGTACCCATGGCACCGTCTAAGACTAATATTCGCTTTTGTACTTCTTCCTCTATTGGGGTCATCTTCTTTGCAAACCAAAGGTTAGGTTGCGTCTCAAGAAAGGGCAGGAGGAAGGGTGCAGGGTTAGGTAAGGCAAGGCCTGCACTCATCTCCCCATCGGCCGCAGGGGCGTCAGGTAGGAAGTAGCACCCAACTGAATTGGGTTGCTAAGACATCTCAGGGCCTAATCCCTCCGTCTTTCTTGATAAGCATCTGCAAAGGTAAGGGCTGCAGTTGGATTCTGCAAATATCGTTTAGGAGCTAAAGTACTTCAGAGCTAGTTTCTAGAAAAGAGGCGTAAAATGAAGACAGCTTGCTTTGATGGAGAAGGCCTGAAATAGAAAAAGCCTGCACGAGGCAGGCTTTTCAAGTAGGTTCGGGGAAGCATTAGAATGTATAACGAACGGTCAGAGCTCCGTCGGGATACAAGAAAAGACCGTCTCGGTTGACTTCGAAAAATGGCTTAAAATCGATGCCCACTGAAATCGGAATTTCCGTAATCTGATATTCCAAACCTACAATACCATCAACCCCCAACGTCACGAGGGTTTTGTTATAAGAATCTTCATAATGTTTGCTGGAGGGCTTGTGGTAGTACCTTCCGCGGAAGATGCCTACGTGCCCACCGGCTCCATAGAACCACTGCAGTCCCTGGATGCCAAATGCCACGGCGTGTTGCTCCAGTAATCCAGTTAACTGAAAACCTCTGCGTCCGAAGCCGGTTCCCAGTATTCCTTCTATGGCGCGGTCTTCTCTGAAAAAGTACTTTCCAGAGACTCCCGCTGAATAACCTCCTACCCGTAAACCAAGGCCTACTGTTTGCGCCTGGGCGCTTTCCAGCTTGGTGAGGGAGAGTAGCACTAATACCAGCCCAAAAATAAGATGTTTGTTTTTCATAGTAAAATGATTCTTCTCAAAAGACACTGCACGAGGAGTCTGTCTTTTTAAAACTTCTTAGAACCTTTGAATATTTTACCTGTGGATAAAAACTAGTAAAATGCTTTTGAGCGATTTCCGGTTGAAACCTGAACCTGCAATTTAGCTTTTTTTATAAGATTGCAAGTACGCCTCGCGGGAGGTACGTTGCCCGATTAACCGGAAGAAGCTGATCTGGTGGTTTGAATCTTTTTTGAGCCCGCGGGCAAACGGGTCTTTTTTTTGGCCGTGTTCCTCAAAATCGCGCACATATTGCTCTCTGATCAGGTCAGCGGCGGGGAGAAGTTCAGCGGCTTTGATCTGCACCAAACCTGTTTTTTCCCAAAGTTTGCGCCACCAGGCCACCGAGTGGATGTAATACCAATACGCCTGAAAATCTTCGCGCAGAAACTCAGGCACCTGGTCAATGGTCTCTATCTCGTCTTTGAAACAAACATCCACAATGCCAATGTACCCGTCAGATTTCAGATAACGGCAAATGTAGGGCAGGTACTTGTCGTCGGTGCCGAAATAGGTGTACGAGTCAATGACCAGCACCACATCAAAAAACTCTTCGGGGAACGGCAGTGAACGGGCATCTAACTGAAGCGGGAACACCTGGTTTTCCAGATTCTCTTCCTGCACCCGTTTGTAATTGGCTGTGGCCGAAATAGCCTCGTCTACCGCCCAAACCTGCACCCCAAATTCCTTGGCCAGGAAAATAGAGCTCGCCGCTTTGCCACAGCCCAGGTCTAACACACGCATGCCTTTTTTTAAGGGAATGAGTGACGTGATGCTTTCAAGATTGAAGAGCACGTTTTCGCCCATGGAGTGTTCACGCACCCACGTGGGGTCATATTGGGTACTGCGGGGAAAGTGGTGTTGTATCTGGTGCTGGGCAGAATCCATGTAAATGAGGTTGAGTCTGCTGCCTTTACGCGGAAAATACGGTGAGGTTGAAGGTTCTTGTTTTAGTCCTTCTTTTCAGAAATCAGGCTATAAAGGAGCCTTGTTCTACTGAGCATATTGCTGCATCTGTTCATTTGGGTGAACCAGAACGCCACCGCCATCTTGTTTGGCAGCCTCCAGCATGGCTTTAGCTACAGTCTTGGCGTGAATGCCTTTGTATTTTCGCAAAGGGCCGTTAAACAGAAAACCGGCGGTTTTCATGAACGTGGCCGCAGCCCGCTCACCCAGCCTGACTTCCTGCCGCTCGCCTAATAGCAAAGAGGGTTGGAAGATGTGCACTGCCGTGAAAGGAAGCTTTTTCACCGCCTCTTCCATTTCGCCTTTCACGTGATTGTAGAAAATACGGGAATGGGAATCTGCCCCCAACGCGGATACTACCAGAAACTGCGTTGCAAAATGTCTGGAGGTGATTTTTGCCAGATTCACTACATAGGTGTAGTCTACCTTCCGGAAGTTTTCTTTGGAGCCTGCTTTCTTGATGGTGGTGCCCAAACAGCAATACACGTCATCGGCAATGAGGCTGTGGTGGTACTGCTCCAGGTTGTCAAAATCTACAATGATCTGCTGCAGCTTGGGGTGCTCCAGGTTCAGTTTCTTTCGGCCTACTGAGATCACCTTATTGTAACGGGGGCTTTGCAGCAGGAGTTGAAGGCAGTGGCCGCCTACTAATCCGCTGGCACCGGCAATAAGAGCAACTTTGGGAGATACCATAGTCAGGATCTTCTTTTTAAGGCGCGTTGGAGAACCAAATAATCAAGGTAATATAAAACCTTAACGGAGAAACTATTCAATTGTTTGGCCTGTAGCGTATTGCTCAGGTTCAGGAAATAGTCGGTACGTTGGGGCAGCGCGCTGTCATAGATGGCGTTTTTCCAGACTACGCTTACCTCGCTGCCCGGCGCGAAACGCCAGCTGTACACCAGGTCAATGTTGAAGGCGTTGAAGTTACGCGGATTAGCGGAAGGAGAAGAAGGTCTGTACCCCAAAAGCGAGCCATTTCCATTTTCCTGCAGCAGGAAATACCGGTCAAACGTGGCGTTAGACCAATAATGGCGCATGTTGAGGTTAAGGGCGGTGCGGGCGTTGAAAATGTAAGTACCAGTTAAGGTGTTGTTGACCGTATGTACTTCGCGCCGACCAAAGAAAATACTGTCCTGGGGACCTTTTCCGGCAAACCCAAAATCGCGTGGGGCGTGGTTGTAGTTGAGTCTGTACACCAGTTGCAGGTTGTCATTGACGCGCACCCTGGGGCTAATGCCTATCCATTTGTCAAACTGGTCGTACTCCGGAGCCAGGGAAAACCCGAAGTTCACGTCCAGCGCCAGTTTTTTGCGGTAGTCGCTGGAGATGTAGGAACTTACTTCCCAACCTGCCGGATTCCGCCATTTCCGGTCAGGTACGCCATCTTTGTAAGAACGGGGCTCAAAGTAATCATAGCCATCCAGGGGTAACCAGACGATGGTGTACCCAAACGAGAGGAATTTCTTGGTGGTGGCGTTGGTCTCCAAAAAATAAGCTAACTGGGTAAACGATGATGGCTTGTACAACATGCGGTGCTGCACACCCAAGGCATTGTACATGTTGTTCAGCTTCCAGAAAGGCTTGTAGACGTTGTATGCCACAAGCGCTTGGGTTTCACGGGAATTATTGTTGTCTAAATAACCTAAGTCATTGATGTCATAGGTATGACTCTCAGCGATATGCCGCAACCTGAATTGGAAATTGCCGCTGGTCTTCCCGAAAGTGGCCGAGTAAAAATGTCCTAATTCCACTTTGTCCATTCCCTGGGCCAGTTCGCCTTTGTTGTAACGCTGGCTTAGGTTCCCGCTCAGGTTTAGGGTATAAGAGTTTTTCTTATTAGTGAGTTTGGTCATGAGACCTGTTACGTTGGCATTGTGAAAACCGGCCCTGCGGGTCACGTTGGTGTTGGTGAAGGTGACAAACGAACTGTTGGGCAAGCTCTGGTCCAGTACCAGTACATTGTAATTAGTTACCGGGTCTGTCAACACCTTGAACTCCTCGTTGGTCAAACCGCTTTTGAGGGTAGCGTAAGAATTGCGTGTAACCGCGTTAAACAAGCCAATTCCTAATCCTTTGTTTGTTCTGCCAGACAATTTGGAGGCGTTGACCAAACTGGTTTTCTCCGGATTTTCCAAAACCTCTACGTTTTCGCCGTAGCGTTCTTTGTCATAGGTGTAGTTATGGTAATTGATGGGCTGCGCCCCGATTCGGCGTGAATAGAAAAGCCCTGCCTTGTTGAAGAGCTCGGTACCTTCGGTAAAAAATTGCCTGTTTTCGTTAAAACGTACCTCAAACGGAGAAAGGTTAAGTACCTGTGCATCTGACTGCGCCTGCCCGAAATCTGGTACCAGCGTCATGTCTAGGGTGAAGGCGTCATTGATCCCGTATTTGATGTCCATGCCGCCGTTGAAGGTGGTTTGCAGGTCTTTTTTTCCGGCCTGACCCTGCGGGAAGTGATCAGCGTAGCCAGAAAGGTAGGGCATCAGGGACAATCTGAGGGGAGCTTTCAGGCCAGTGATGCCGTGGACCTCACCAAACTGGTTTACGAAGCCCTGTACTGAGCTGTCTATAAAGTTCCAGAAAGATTCTTCGCGGTACCGACGGATGTTTCGCCAGAAGTTGATGCCCCAGGTCTGCACGTCTTTTCCGGGAAACCGGATAGCGGAATAAGGAATGCGGAGTTCTACACTCCAACCTTGCGGATGGCGCGCTACCACACTTTGCCAAACGGCATCCCAGGAGCGCTGGTGACCGTTGCTGGTGGCTTTGAAGTCAGTCTGCACCCCAGCCGAGGACACCTCAAACCCGAAAGCGTTCTGTTTGTCCAGATAGGTGTCAAAGTACACGCCAAACATATCGGCGTTTACCTGGCCACCGTCGCGCTGGCTTAGTTGATAGAGGATGGAGTCTGGCGCCGTGTCAAACAACATGGCACCCACGTACACAGCCTCATCATCATATAACACCCTAACCTCGGTGCGTTGCTTGGACGGGGAACCGTTGGCCGGCTCAGACTGGATGAAATCGGTGGCGGGGGTAACCTGCTTCCAGATCTCCTCGTCAGGGATTCCGTCTAACTTAGGTGGTGTGGTGGTCCGGGCTGCGGTGAGTTGCTTTGTGGTTTTAGGAGTTTGGGCAGAACTGAGAAAAGTACTGCAAACACAAAGCAGGAGCAGACAGACGTATTTCATGGAGCAATAAAGGGCAGTTGGTGAAAGGGCAAATCAAGACTTACTCAAAAGACTAATCCCTTCTGGCAATAGTTGCACGTCTCCTCTTTTATATAATGCGCCAAGTGCTTTTTTAAATGTTTTTTTGCTCATGCCCAGCGTCTGGTAAATCAGTTCCGGGGTGCTTTTGTCAGTGAGCGGCAGGTGACCGTTGGCTTCTTCCAGCTTGGCAAGTACGGTTTCAGTGGCTTCCCGCACCTCGTCATAGCCTTGCTTCTGCAGGCTTACGTCTAGTTTATTATCCTCGCGTACTTTCTTCAGGTAACCTTGGGTGTATTCGCCGGGCTGCAACGTGCGGAACACCTCATTGCGGTACAGCATGCCCAGGTACTTGTTGTTCACGATCACCTGGTAGCCCAGAGCTTTTTCCGGGCCAATCAAAAGCTGTACCTCATCACCTTCTTCCAAGGTAATTGGGTCATAGTTCAGGAAGGGGCCTAATTTGGTGGAGCCTACTAAACGGTCAGAGTTCTCGTCCAGGTACACGTACACTAGCGCCCACTGTCCGGGATATAGCGCATCATGCTGGTTTTTGAAGGGAACAAAGAGATCTTTTTCCAATCCCCATTCCATAAACGCCCCAAAATTGTTTACATCTCTTACCTGCAGACAGGCAAACTGGTCTACTTTGGCTTTTGGCTCTAAAGTAGTTGCAATGAGGCGGTCCTCAGAATCGCGGTACACGAACACAGAGATCATGTCGCCTATCTGGGCGCCTTCAGGAATATACTTGCGGGGCAGCAACACGTCACCATCGTCAGAACCCAAGTACATGCCATGTTCCAAGTCCCGAAGGATTTCCAGATAGTTGTAATCGCCTAAGTGCAGCATACCAATTGTGAGTTTGTAAAACTTGAAACAAAGGTATAGAATCTATACGGCACCTATCAAGGGTGAGATAAAGTTTATGGCAGGAAATACGTTTCGCTCTTCTTTTCTGAAAAACCCACTTAAAACAGGCTTAGAAGTTCAGGTTTAAAGGTGAGCAGGTCCAGAAACTTTGCTTCAGTTCCTGGACCTGCTCTATTACTTTTGGTTTGGACCTGATTTTTGGAAACCAGGTTTCAAACGATTTACCAGTATTGAGAAGGAGAATACACAGTTTGTTTGTTCCGGAGCATGAGGCCCAGCACAATCTCGTGTGACCCGTAGCTTACCTGGTTTAGGCCTGAGGTAGTAAAATCATAAGCATAGCCCAAGTGGAACTTGTGCTTGTACTGGAACCCTCCGGTAATGACAGCCGCATCATTCATCCGGTATGAGGCTCCGGCCCAAAACTGATCACGCCAGAAAACCTTCGCATTCACATCTACGGAGAGTGGACTGGGAGCGGCATATTTTACCACCACCGAAGGCATCACACTAATAATATGGGTGATAGGAAACCGATATCCCCCGTGCCCGAAGAAATGGCGCTGTTGCTTTGCCGAAACGGTGGGTTGGGACTCCCTGAAACTGAAAGGCGTTGGCAACACCTGGGCTACAGAGGCACCAAGGAAGAACCTGGTGCTATAGAGCAAAGCGCCTACGCCAATATTGGGTAAAATGCGGTTGTACTCATCAGCGTGGATGACGGGGTCACCAGAAGTTCCGAAGGTCAACATGTCGCGGTTCAGGCCAAACTGGGTGATACCGGCTGCCACACCCGCCGACAGTTTGATGGAGGAGGTAAGCGGTTGGTGGTAGGCGTAAAGGAACTGCACCTCCGTCCGTTTTAAGCCAGCGGCCTTGTCTGCCTGCACTAAAACACCCATTCCATGGTGAGGGCGTGTTTTCTGCGAATTATTTCGGTACCCGGGCCGCCACTTGATCTTGTCGTGCTTGCCTTTCAGGACTGAACGAGGCTCAAAAGTAGTGGGAGTGGACAGGTAGTCTCTTTTAGAAAAAGGCATGTGGCCGCTCAGGTAATATGAAGTAGGCGCGCCTTCCAGTCCGGTCCATTGGTTTCGGTAGCCCGCCCGTACGTCTATGTAGTTATCAGTGCCGCTCACCGCAGGGTTCAGGAGCAGCGGATTGAGCATGTATTGACTGTAGTGCGGTACCTGCTGCGCCCACCCCAGAAGTGGGAGACAGAGCAGGATAAGAAGTGAGTAAAAGTTCTTTCTCATAAGCTCCAGAGTTAGCGCAGAATAGTAAGCGGACCAGTCATTTTAGACCGTCCATTGTTAGGGTCAATAATGTAGTAGTAGGCGCCAATAGGCAGATCTACACCGTTGCGTTTTCCATCCCACGGAGAAGGGTAGCCACGGGACGTGTACACCTGCTGCCCCCATCGGTTGTAAACCTCAATGGTGATGCGCGGGTAATCTTCAATTCCTTCCAGCACCCAGGAGTCATTTGATCCATCTCCGTTAGGAGAGAAAGCGGTTGGAATCTGAAGGCGATCAATCACCGTTACCGTTAAGCTATCCACATTAGGGCAACCTGCTTCTGAAACAGAACGCAGGTAATATTTGGTGGTCTCTTCAGGGGAAGCGATGGGGTTGGCTATGCTTGGGTTGCTCAGGCCAATGGCAGGACTCCAAGTGAGTTTTCCCTGTGCCTTGGCTTGTATCTCTATGCTTTCTCCTCTAATAAGTAAGATGTCATTTCCAGCCTCTACCTCTGGGGTGGGCATCAGCCTGATTACTACGTCATCCGTCGCATTAACACAAGGCGAGTTGCTTACCGTCCAGCGGAGGGTATAGGTGGTACCCATGGTGCCGGAAAAAGTGGTGGTGGGGCTGGCTGCATTGGCAAATGTTCCCCCTGTGCCCTGGGTAACCGTCCATTGACCAGTTGCGGGAGCCGGAGTGTTGGCAGCCAGGGTAGCCGTTACACTTCCGCAGATTAATTGGTCAGGGCCGGCCTGTGCAATAGGGGCAGGAGAAATAGTGACTGTTTTGCTAATGGTTTGGGTACAGCCAAATTCTGAGGTAACGGTAAGCCGGACGGTATAAGAACCTATTCTGGCATATCTATGGGTGGGGTTCTGCGTAGAGGCTGTGCTGCCATCGCCAAAGTCCCAGGCCCACCTGGTTAGGTTCCCACTCAGGAGACTACTCATGTCCTGAAAAGTAACCGCGTCTGTGATACAGCCCACCGAAGGCGAGAAGTCAGCTTTAGGCGTGGGGTTGATGGTAATAGCCTTGGAGAATGTCTGCTCACAGGAGTTCGCTCCTTTTACCACCAGGGAGACCGTGTAGGTGCCTGGGGCCGCGTACAAATGATCGGGGCTAAGCTCTGTAGAAGTAGTGCCATCACCGAAATTCCAGGTATAGGTGAGCGAGCCGCTGCCATTAGCCTGTGAGGTATTGGTGAAGCGGGCAATAGAACCCTCGCAAACATTAGTAGTGGCAAAGCTAGCCTTTGGATTTGGAACTACTACAATGGTCTTAGTGATGGCTTCGGCGCAGACAATCCCCGACCACACGCGCAGTTCCACCTGATAGGTGCCAGGTGCCGCGTACAGGTGACGTGGGTTGAGCTCGTCTGAAGTGGTACCATCCCCAAATGTCCAGCGCCGCCTGATGATCTTCCCGAACGGAATAGTGCTGGCATCCTGAAAAGTAACCCCCTGCTCCTGGCAGAAAGAAGTAGAGGTGAAATCAGGAACCGGAATCGCTGAGTTGATTGTAACCGTGCGAGAAACGCTGTCCTGGCATCCTTTAGTAGAGGTTACCACCAATTTCACCGTGTAATTGCCCTCTTTAGGGAACCGATGGCGTGGGGCTTGGGCGGTAGAAGTAGTGCCATCCCCAAAGTCCCACCGATAGGTCATGGAACCTGCTGCAATAGTTGATTCATTCACAAAAGGCGCATCGTCAGTGGCGCAAACCTCTGGCAGGCTGAAGGCAACGACTGGCTTGGGATTAATAACAATGGTTTGTTGTGTTGAATCCTGGCAGCCCTGCTCAGAGAAGGCTTTCATTTTTACCGTATAGGTACCCGCCTGCGGAAACACGTGCTTTGGGTTTTGCTCTGTGCTGCGCGCTGAGCCATCGCCAAAGTTCCATTCCCAACGTGTTACGCGTCCCTGTGCCATCGTGCTCTGGTCCTGAAAGGCCATGGCTTCTTTGTCGCAGGTTTCCGGAGCGCTGAAGCGGGCTACCGGCGGACTAACAATAGAAACCTGGATGGTTGTGTCTGAAACGCAGAGGTTTTTGCTGGAAACCGAGAGCTTCACCGAGTACGTGCCAGGGTTTTTAAATTTATGGGCCGGGTTCTGTTTGGTGGAGGTAGATCCATCTCCAAACTCCCATTTCCAGGCAACAATGCTCTCCCCGGTGGTTATCTTGCTGGCGTCTCTGAAGCGGGTGCTGTCATTGGAGCAGGCTACGTCATAGGTAAAGTTTGCTACTGGGTTAGGATAGATGTCTACTTCTATATAAGTGGAGTCCTGAGAGTCACAGTCATTTCCGTTAGACTTGGTAGTCACCAGAGAGACATTGTATTTGCCGGCTTTGGGGAAACTGTGGATAGGGTCTTTTTCGGTGGAGGTGGTGCCATCACCGAAGTACCATTTCCAGGATAAGGGGGTATACACGGCAAATCCTTTAAACTGGATGTTATTGCCTTCGCAGATACTGTCTGAGGCTACCGTAATGTTCTGGTTCAGGTTGGTCACGTTTGCACCCGCAGAGTACGCATATGACTCAAATTCACCCAATCCATATGCCATGGCATTAAACCCGCTGTCGGCAGTTAGGATGTGGTTTCCGGCAGGTACCGTGTTTTGGGCGTAAGAATAGGCAGGGTTTGAAGGCACCGGGGTGAAAGTGACAGGCTGCCCGTCTAACCGGAAGGTACCCACATCAGAGGTTTTCATGGTCACGTTGATGTAGTGACTTGAAATCTGGAAATACGGGGAGGAATACAGGGTGATGGTTTTCAGGGTCTGCTCCACTGGGTTGATGAGCACCATTTCCGGGTCACTGGGAACGTTGTCACAAGCTTGAGACTTGGTGTACTGCGTTACCTGCACCGGCTCAGAAGCCGTGATGTAATTGGGGGTGCTGTTCTCAAATTCATAGAACTGGCCGCTGTTTCTGGTTACGGAACTGCCATTTACGGTGATAACTGTGTTGTCAACTGAGGCCAATACTCTGTAAATCTCGCCTGACCGACGGCTTTTAAAAGGAGCAGTCACAAAATTCTTACCCCAGGCGCTCACCGGATAAAGCTGCTGGTACAGGTTGTCACCGCTGAACTGGCGGCCCGGGCAGCTGTAAGGTTCAGGGATGGCCGTGTAAGAACTACCAGAGAATACCGCAATTCTTTTGCAGGTTCCTGTACTGGAGATGGACTCTACTTTGGTTCCCGTGAGGTCTTGTAAAGAGCGTACCTGATATACTTCCCCTTTCATAAGAGGACGCGAAGGGGAAAAAGGCTTTCCGGCCGGTTTTCCTCCCAGGGTAGTGGCCGTAGGGGTGATCTCAATTACGGTGTTGTCTTCCTGAGCTACCACCATTAGTTGCGAAGCTGCCAAAGGACCCTGGTATTGGGTTTGGTTGTAGCTTACGGCATAATAAGAGCGGCCCAGCGTATTGGTAGGTAACACCAGGGTGGCTCCAGACTTATTTAAGTGGTAAATGTGGGAGTACACTACCACTGGGGCGGCGGAGGTAACATGTATGGCTTTCTTCTCAATAACTTCACTGGAACCCACATAAGCAGTAGAAGGGCTCACAGGAATTACCGTGACAGAGTTAGCCGCTACTTGATAAGAAGCAGCTCCACCTGTCCCCACGGTCACTTGTACCGTGGTCGCCACGTCTGAGGTGACATACAAATTCATACTTGAAATACCTTGTTCTGGGTTAGGGCCAGATTCATTCTGTACGTGTGCCATGTAGCCCACCCAAAAGTCGCGGCCTTTATTGGAGGTAGCCTGGCCAAGCGCATTCATGCTCCAAAACAAAATAGAACAGGAAAGTAAGGATCTGAGTAAGTAATAGTAAAATTTCAATTTTGTATATCTTAAATAATTTATCTATTTCTTTCGGCTATTTATCATATAAACAGCCTTTCGTCTTAGGGTAACACAATATATACTTTTTAGAATTATATATTGCTTCCTATATGGATAAATTAAAGAAGAATTTTTATAAACCTAGCGAAACTCTGATATTAGAGGTTGGGTGAAGCGCAGGTCATTGAAATCATAGTACTGGCGGGTGGTTTGAAACAGTTTGAAGTCCTGTCGACCGTCTAGTTGGGGCATGCGTGGGTAGTACCCCACCAGTACTTGAATGGTGTTAAATGTCAGGAATTCATTCCTGAAACGGAGTCCTAATCCAAAGCCTGTATATGGTTTTTCCTTTAAAGGTGATTTATTTTCCACACTCGTAAGCCAGGCCAGATCTGCAAACCCAATAATGGCCAGCCTGAAGCCTAACAGGGTCAGTGGCAGGAAGAAATTAGTTTCATAGTTCAGGACAAACTTGCGGTACCCGCGCACTCCTCCTGAATTGAAGCCCCTGATGCCGTCTTCCTGATCAATGTCTAGGGCAAATAAATCGGGACGGCGCATGCCAATAGAGGTACGGTTCCAAAGGAAATGCCGCCAACGCCAGTTCCTGAGGCGGTACAAGGGGGTAAAATACAAGGCTTCGGAGGTAAGCACGCCCTGTTCCCAAGAGTTCTTGTGCCGGTAACTCCCGTACTCAAGACCGCCGTACAGGTATCCGAAGTTTGGCTGGTATTTTCCAAAAGCGCCCTTAATTCCCAAGTACAACCGGTTTTTCAGGGCCCCGTCTTCAAACCCGGTAGTGAGGGCTAAGAGATTTCCGGCCGGAATATCCTCCGTTCGCCCAAACCCGAAGAGGTATTGGTCTTTATAGTATCTCCTGAAACTATAGCCGTAGGCAGAAAGGTACAGACGGGCGCTCTGGATGGTGGGCCCAGCCCCCTGGGTATACTCAATGTTCATGAACCGGGCAGCCGTAATAAACTGCCCAGTGTTGTCTTGCGCCAGGTCATATGATTTAAGCCGAAAAGCACGCCCAATCCAGAAATCCTGAATGTTATAGTCTAAAGGAATGTGTCTAATAAAATCATCGGGGCCTTCTTCCTCTTCGCCTTGCTCGTAATAATCGGGTTGCAGGGTCTGGTACCACCCGGCAGAAGCGCCACCTGCATATTTAGTGTTGGTAGTGTAAAAGTCTCTCTTGAAATGTAAACTCTGCTGCTTATAATAATGAGTATTTTGGTAAATCAGCTCCGCTGAGATAAAGCTCCGCGAGATGTTCTGGATGAAATAGCTGCCGGTGAACTGCCAGGGCTGTGGCTCCGATAAGCCAAACCGGTAGTTGGTTCTGATCTGGTGGCCTATGCCCATGAAGTTAATGTCCCGTAGTGCTATCCGGGTACTGGAGGTGCTGGCGGAACCAGAGCCACTTATGCTGAACACGTCTTTGGTGATGATGACAATGTCCACGCTGTCACGGGTAGAGGTAGAGTCATTGACCAGAACTCGGGCATCTAAAAGGTAATCGGTTTGGCGGAGCAATCGCTCAGATTCAGACAAGGCCAACGGTTCCAATAGATCTCCTTCCCTGAAAAGAATCTGGTTCCGGAGCAGGTTTTGTTTGGTCCGCATGTGGAGCGCGTTGCCTAAGCGTTCCAGGCGGTTGTCTGGCATAGCCAAGGTATCGTTGATAGAATACCCAAACGCATCCAGTCTTTTAAAATAAATGTTCCGCACCACCTTATAATTATGCTGCGCATGCGCGGGCGGAAGAAGTGTGTTTTCTACAGGGCCTTCAATTCTGCGGGGCTTGAAAACCACCAACGCTTTCACAGCCCGGCCAATCAGAGTTTTTTTCTGGCTGATGCGCTTCAGAGACTGTAAAAACTGCTTGTTATCGGTGGTGTCTTCCAGTGGCGGAGTGATAAGGATTGGTGGTTTGACAGGAGACACTTCTTGGGCTTGCGCGCAAAAGCAGGTCAACCACCCTGCCATGGCTAGCAGGAATAGCAGTCGTGCGTGCGCAGGAATTCTTTGGGCCGTCTTCATACCTTATACTCCATCCCTAAAATACGGCAAAATCTACTTGGAACCACTATAAGCAAGTAAATGCTATTGTGATTAGCTTTATCCACACGTATGTTGATAATTTGTGGCTAAGATCTTTAGTTTTTTTAGCTGATGTGCTGTATCTTGCTAACGTATTCAAAGATTTAAAAGGCATAACACATGCACACTCCGCTCTTAGAAAAACTAAGTATTTTGGCAGACTCTGCTAAATATGATGTTTCCTGCTCTTCCAGCGGCGGCAAACGCAAGAACGAGGGGAAAGGGTTAGGCAACGCCGAAGGCATGGGTATCTGCCACAGCTATACTGAAGACGGCCGGTGCGTGTCTTTGCTAAAAATATTACTTACTAACTTCTGCATTTTCGACTGCGCCTACTGCGTGTCCCGGAAAAGCAATGACGTGAAGCGGGCTGCTTTCACTGTGCAGGAAGTGGTGGATCTCACCATCAATTTCTACCGCCGCAACTATATTGAAGGCCTGTTCCTAAGCTC
Source organism: Rufibacter tibetensis (assembly GCF_001310085.1). Taxonomy (GTDB): domain Bacteria; phylum Bacteroidota; class Bacteroidia; order Cytophagales; family Hymenobacteraceae; genus Nibribacter; species Nibribacter tibetensis. Next base: position 1,226,359 of record NZ_CP012643.1, on the reverse strand, counting down.
CGGCATTTTCAAGAACGCCGACTATACCATGGAGCGCCTGGTGCGGGTAGCCAAGAAATTACGCCTGGAGCATAAGTTCAATGGCTACATCCACTTGAAAACCATTCCGGGGGCCAGCGAAGAACTGGTGAAGGAAGCCGGCCTGTACGCCGATAGATTGAGCGTAAATATTGAGTTACCCACCGAGCAAAGCCTGCAGTCGTTGGCCCCTGAGAAGAACTTTAAGGAGGTGCTTACGCCCATGGGCCACATCAAAGACCAATTGGTGCTGGTGAAAGAAGAGAAGAAGCTGTTTAAGTCTACGCTTTCCTTCGCACCAGCCGGACAGAGTACCCAGTTAATTGTAGGAGCCACCCCGGAGAGTGACCGTCAGATCCTGACCCTCGCCGATGGCTTATACCAAAATTTCAACCTTAAGCGGGTCTACTACTCAGGCTACGTGCCGGTAGTGACCGATAGCCGTCTGCCCATCATCAGCACGCCGCCTATTATCCGGGAAAACCGTTTGTACCAGGCCGATTGGCTCGTGCGGCTCTACGGCTTTGGCGTGAATGAATTGCTGGACGAGCAAAATCCGCAACTAGACCTACAGATTGATCCCAAACTAGCTTGGGCGCTGCGTAACCGGCACGTGTTCCCGCAGGAGATCAATACCGCCGATTACGAAATGATTTTGCGAGTGCCGGGCATCGGGATTAAATCAGCGAAGAAGATAGTGGCCGCCCGCCGCTTTGCCCACCTTACCTGGGAGCACCTGCGCCAGATTGGAGTCGTGCTGAAAAGGGCTAAGTATTTTATCACCTGCGGAGGGCGCAGTTTGGAGACAAGAGAATGGGACGAAGAAGCCATCCGGAGAAGAATCATTTTCGGGGAGAAGGGGAGCCGGGCCAGCCTGTGGGGCAGCCAACTGGACTTGTTCCAGCAGGCGGGTTAAAAAGCCAACCTGCCCCACTTCCGCCTTATAAAAGAAAAAGCATTGTTTTTGTAAAACCACATCAAAACCTACTCAATATGCCAACTTTAGTGAACCGCCAAACCGTAGCTCCAGTTTCTTTCCGTTGCAAACTGAGCACCCTAGTACCTTACCTGCGCCAGCTTTCCGCGCAACGCCATGAAAACAACGGCGGCAGACGCACTTCTATCCGTATCGCTTCCTAACTATTAGATTAGAGCGCGCATGCATTTCTATACCTATGACGGTTCCTTTGAAGGCCTCTTAACGGTGGTGTTTGAAGCGTATGAGCGCAAAGAATGGCCTACCCAGATAGGTAAAGAAGGAGAGGCTCCGCCAGGCATCTTCGCGACACACCACTTTGTGCCCACGCAGGAAGAGAAAGCCAAGCGTGTGTGGGAAGGGTTAGGTAAAAAGCTGTCAAAAGCCGCTTGGGAAAACGTGTACAAAGCGTATCTCTGGGAGCAACCCGGCTTTGAGATGCTCATTTTCCAGTTTGTGCGCCTGGTGTTCTCCAGTTCCAAAGCCGGCGTAGAAGAGAACTTTGCTGACCCGTATGTACAGAAAATGACCGTAGTGGGCAAGCAGATGCACCGGGAAAAGCACCGCATGGAAGCGTTCATCCGGTTCCAGCGCACGCAGGACGGCTTGTTTGTGGCGCCCATCAGCCCAGATTTCAACGTGCTCCCGTTGGTTGTCCCGCATTTTGAGAAACGCTATGCCGACCAGAACTGGCTTATTTATGATGTGCACCGGCAATACGGAGCGTATTATGATCAAGAGCGCGTGAACATTGTCTCTCTGGAGGAAACGCCTTTGGGCTTGAGGAAAGGACAGTTGTCACCGGATATCCTGACAGCAGTGGAACCGATGTACCAGCAACTGTGGCAGGCGTATTTTGACCATGTGAACATTCCTGAGCGCAAAAATAAAAAGCTGCACCTGCGCCACATGCCCAAACGCTACTGGAAATATCTGACGGAGAAAAAGCCCCGCATACAGGCGCATCAGCCTATTCAGAACAAACAGGTGCCTACCCAAATGCCGAGGTTGAATCCGTAGGTTTGTTCCTATCTATGCTGTTTTGAGAAAACCAGGTCAAAACAGCAGAAGAGGGTAGAGCAGCATTTCTTTTCCTTTTATTACCTATTTTCCTGAAATCAACCCAGAAATACTATCTTTGCTCTTCCATTGACAGCACAGGCAGTTTTGGGTACCTCCTCTAAGAAGAACATCGTCATTTTCGCTTCCGGCTCCGGAAGTAATGCCCAACGTTTGTTGGAGCAGTTTGAGCACCATCCGCACATTCAGGTGGTGGCGCTTTTCTCTAACAATCCCGAGGCCTTTGCCTTGCAGCGGGCCCACAATTATGGGGTGCCTACCGCAGTATTCGATCGGGCTGGTTTAAAAGCGGGCGACGTGCAGGCGCAGGTACAGGCGTATAATCCAGATTTGATTGTGCTGGCTGGTTTCCTTTGGTTGTTGCCCGCCTCGTTTGTACAAGCATTCCCTAATAAGATTATCAATATCCATCCGTCACTGCTGCCTAAATTTGGCGGCAAAGGCATGCATGGCCAGCACGTGCACCAGGCGGTGATCAACGCGCAGGAAGCCGAAACCGGCATCACCATCCATTACGTGAACGAGCACTACGACGAAGGCGCCCCTATTTACCAGGAACGCTGTCCTGTTCAGGCCGATGATACCTGCGAGACTTTGTCAGCCCGTGTCCTAATCCTGGAGCACAAGCACCTGCCCCGCGTAGTGGAGGAATTGCTCTCTTCTGACCAAAACAACCCCGAAACGCCCGCAGCCTAACCCTGTAAAGAGATGAAGCGACTGACACGGCCCTTTCTACTGCTCTTTCTGCTGCTTACGTGTCATCTGCGGGCTTTTTTGAATTTGTGTTTCCCTTTCAATTTTTTAGGTCAACTGCTCAAGTTTTCTGTTTACAAAGTGGACAGGCAGCTTTTTCTATGGCCAGACTTTTCCGGCTCAAATACCTTTTCTCTCTAACTTACATTTTTTGCAACCTATATGAATTCCGTTAAAATCAAATCTGCCCTTATCTCAGTGTACTACAAAGATGGCTTGGAGCCGTTAGTGCGCGAATTGCAGAAACAAGGCGTGACCTTCTACTCTACCGGAGGTACCCAGACGTTCCTGGAAGGGCTGGGCGCCGAGGTGGTGGCTGTAGACAGCGTAACTGACTACCCTTCTATTTTCGGAGGACGCGTTAAAACCCTACACCCTAAAATCTTCGGGGGAATTTTGCACCGCCGCAACCACGAGCAAGACCAACAAGAAGTAGAGCAGTTCCAGATTCCGGCTTTGGATCTGGTGATTGTAGACTTGTACCCGTTTGAGGAAACAGTTGCTTCCGGCGCTGCTGAAGAAGATGTGATTGAAAAAATTGATATCGGGGGCATTTCATTAATCCGTGCTGCGGCTAAGAACTTCCAGGATGTGCTGATCGTGTCTTCGCGTGAGCAATACGGTGAAGTGGTGGAACTGCTGCAAACCAAAGAGGGCAGCACTGATTTAGCGGACCGTAAGCATTTTGCCGCCAAAGCCTTTGATATCTCCTCACACTATGATACCCATATTTTCAAATACCTGAGCCAGGAGCAAGACTTAGCGCCGGCGTTCAAGCAAAGCCAGCGTCAAAGCCAGACCTTGCGTTACGGCGAGAACCCGCACCAAAGCGGCACGTTCTTCGGTGATTTAGAGGCCCTTTTTGACAAACTGAACGGAAAAGAGCTGTCGTACAACAACCTTGTTGACGTAGACGCTGCCGTTCTCTTGATGGCTGAATTTTCTGACCAACCGGCTGTAGCCATCCTGAAGCACACTAACGCTTGCGGCGTGGCCGTGGCTGATTCTCTGCACCAAGCCTATGTGAATGCCTTGGCCTGTGATCCTATCTCTGCGTTTGGTGGCGTCATCATCACCAACAATGCTGTAGACCTGGCCACCGCCGAAGAACTAAACAAACTGTTCTTTGAAGTTCTAATCGCACCAGAGTTTGACGCCGATGCTTTGGAATTACTGAGATCTAAGAAAAACCGGATTCTGCTGCGCCAGAAACCAGTCACTTTGCCTTCTAAACTGTTCAAAACTTTGCTGAATGGCGTGATTGAGCAAGACAAAGATCTAGCCGTAGAAATTGCCGCCGATTTCAAAACGGTTACCCAACGAGGTCCGTCAGAGGAAGAGGTACAAGGTCTTGAATTTGCCTTGAAAGTTTGCAAGCATACAAAATCCAACACCATCGTGTTAGCCCGCGGAAACCAGTTGCTGGCCAGCGGAGTGGGACAGACCTCCCGGGTAGATGCCTTGCGCCAGGCTATTGAAAAAGCAAGAGGGTTCGGGTTTGAACTGGAAGGCGCTGTGATGGCCTCTGATGCGTTCTTCCCGTTCCCGGACTGCGTAGAGATTGCCGCTGAAGCCGGAATCACTGCCGTGGTGCAGCCTGGTGGTTCCATTAAAGACCAGGATTCAATCCAAGCCTGTGATGCCCGTAATATGGCAATGGTCATGACCGGTGTCCGCCATTTCAAACATTGATTATTTCTCACCCATAGTTAGTGAAAGCCCGGCTGTTCAAAGAATAGCCGGGCTTTTCGTTTGATGCCTGTTTTCTGTAAATGGCTCTGAAAAGCTCTTCCTGTAGCTAGTGATATATTTTTCTTATTTAAAGCATTAGAGATTGGTGTTCTAACTGTTTGGATAATTTTCATTTAGATTATAGAGGAGGAAGGTTTTTGAGTAGTCTATTCGTCTTATAGTGAAGTTTCTTAGGAGCATTCCGTCAGTTTTTTAGAATATCCGGTATAAGGTAGGATGGGATTAGGAAAGCCTATAATTCTACTTTTTTTGAACTATTTTTTTAAAAAAAGGAAGAAAACAGAACTGTCTCAGACTCAAGTAAAATTATTGGCGGGAAATACGTAATTTCGCGCCATTAAAGTTTCTTGCAAAGAAATATTAATTTCATATATAGCATTCTAACTGTGAATGCACCACGGACAAATAATGGGATTATTTAATTTTTTCACTTCCGATATAGCGATTGATTTGGGTACGGCCAATACCCTCATCATCCATAACGATAAAATTGTAGTAGACGAGCCTTCCATCATAGCGCTTGACCGCAGAACCAATAAGGTGTTGGCAGTTGGCCGGGAGGCGATGCAGATGCACGAGAAAACCCACGAGAACATCAAGACCGTTCGTCCGCTGAAAGACGGAGTGATTGCTGACTTTACGGCTGCTGAGATGATGATCAGGGGGATGATCAAGATGATTGACAAAGGCAAGAAGCGTTTGTTTCAGCCATCGTACCGCATGGTGATCTGTATACCGTCTGGTATCACGGAAGTGGAAAAACGGGCCGTGAAAGACTCTGCGGAGCACGCCGATGCCCGCGAGGTCTGGATGATCCAGGAACCGATGGCAGCTGCCATTGGAATTGGCATTGACGTGGAGCAGCCCGTGGGCACCATGGTAGTGGACATAGGAGGTGGTACCACTGAGATTGCCGTAATCGCCTTGTCAGGTATTGTGTGCGACCAGTCCATCAGGGTAGCGGGTGATGTGTTCAACAAAGACATTCTGGACCACATGCGCCGCCAGCATAACCTGTTGATTGGAGAACGTTCCGCTGAGCGGATTAAAATTGAGGTAGGTGCTGTGCTCACTGAGTTAGACAACCCACCCGCTGACTTTGAGATCAGAGGCCGCGACTTGATGACCGGTATCCCGAAAGTAATTAAAGTAACCTATCAGGAAATTGCCATCGCACTGGATAAGTCGGTGTCTAAAATTGAAGAAGCCGTTTTGAAGGCTTTGGAGATTGCTCCACCAGAGTTGTCGGCTGATATTTATGACAATGGTATCCACTTGATTGGTGGCGGAGCCCTTTTGAGAGGATTAGACAAACGTCTGGCAGCCAAAACCAAATTGCCTATTCACATTGCGGAAGATCCGTTAAGAGCTGTGGTGCGGGGCACTGGCGCAGCCGTGAAAAACATTGAGGGTTTCCGCAACGTGCTGTTGAGCTAAGCACATGCGCCCATGCGGAAATTATTAATTTTCATCTTCCGGATAAGGGCTTTCCTGGTGTTTCTGCTGTTAGAGGGCGTGTCATTGTACCTCCTGTACCGAAGCAATACCTACCATAGTGCGGCATTCTACCAATCGTCTAACTACTACGTGGGGCGGGTACTGGAAATCCAAAGCCAGGTGGCTGATTATTTCCGGTTAACGGAAGTAAACCAGAGTCTGGCTCTGGAGAATGCCAACCTAAGGGCGCAACTCACGCAAATTCAGGAACAGCTACTAAATGACAGCCTGGGTACGGTAAAAGACTCCTTGTTTGTGACCGCTATGGATACAGCAACCACCAGGGACTCTCTTTTGGCTCCCCTTGTTGCGGCTGGACCTGCCGTGTTCACCTATCGGCCTGCCCGGGTCACCAGTAACTCTGTTCGCGGGTTAAACAACCACTTGGCCCTCAATGTAGGGACAGATGCTGGCATACAAGCTGGGATGGGCGTTTTAACAGCCAATGGAGTAGTTGGAAGGGTGAAAGCGGTTTCCAGACATTACGCCACCGTGACGTCATTGCTGCACTCCCAAACGTTGATTTCTGTGAAACTCCGCCGGAACAAAAGCCTTGGGTCTATTAGGTGGGATACGGAAAACCCTGAAACAGCCAGCCTGCATTACATTCCGTTGAGCGAGAAAATCTTCAAAGGCGATTCTGTGGTGACCTCTGGGGCGGGGGGGATTTATCCGCCGGGCATTATGGTGGGCCGTGTGATTAGCGTGCGCAAAGAACTGGACAAAAGCTTTTACACCATTGTGGTGCGCCTGAGCGTTGACTTTGAGAAGCTGTCTTACGTGTACGTGGTGGAAAACAAACGCAAGGCTGAACTAGACAGCTTGCTTCTTAGATCTGGTATAACCGAAGAGAATGAATAGTTTTAGGTTCATACACTTAGTACAGTTTATAGTATTGATGAGTCTGCAGGTCTTGTTAATGCGTAACCTGGTGCTGTTTGAAACCGGATTCTGCTTTGTCTACATCGGGTTTATCCTTTTCCTTCCAATTGAGATGGACAAGGTATTGCTGCTCTTACTGGGGTTCATCTGTGGGTTTACCATTGACCTTTTCTATGACACGTCAGGGGTGCACGCCGCCGCCACGGTACTCATGGCTTACTTACGACCTTCTATGTTAAAATTGATCACCCCCCGTGACGGTTATGAGGTATCAGACCATGCCAGTTTGCCTTCTATGGGGTGGAGTTGGTTTCTTACGTATGGCATGGTCCTTATCTTTGTGCACCATTTCACCCTGTTTTTTCTGGAGCTCAACGGATTTAAACTGATTGGTTTTACGTTAGCCAAGATAGTCGCCAGCACACTGTTCACCGGAACCGTGCTGGTGATCTTTCAAATGTTATTTTTTGAGCGAAGGGCAAGAGGTTTTAGATGAAGTATTTAGAAGGCCGCAAATACGTAATACAAGCAATTTTTATAGCGATAGGGGCGGTTTATCTCATCAAGCTTTTCTACATCCAGGTGTTGGATGACAGTTATAAGACAGCCGCCGAAAGCAATGCCATGCGCCGCGTGGTGCAGTACCCGTTCAGGGGCTTGGTCTATGACCGAAATGGGGTTTTATTGGTAGAGAACACGCCCGTCTATGATTTGATGGTGGTGCCAAAAGAAGCCCGTGCCATTGACACCCTTGAATTTTGTCGCTTAGTAGGCCTTACTTTACTAGAGTACCGGGAGAAAATCACTGCTGCCAAAAAGTACTCCTACGTCAAACCATCCCCGTTTTTACAGCGCCTCTCCAATACTGAGTTTGCCGCCATTCAGGACAACCTGGTAGATTTTCCGGGGTTCTACATCAATGCCCGTACCGTCAGGAGTTATCCGCACTCCAGCTTAGCCCATGCTTTAGGGTACATTGGGGAAATAAGTCCGCGACAGTTGGAAGACAGCACGTATCATGGCTACCGCCAGGGTGATTACCTGGGTATTAGTGGCATTGAGCGAGAATATGAGAAGTACCTGATGGGCAAGCGCGGGGTGAAATACACCATGGTAAACGTGCGCGGCATTGAGAAAGGCTCTTTCAAGAATGGCGCCTATGACACACTCTCAGAAGCAGGCCAGAACCTGGTCACTACCATTGACCTGAAGCTGCAGGAGTACGGTGAAAAGCTCATGTCGGGCGGCAAGGTGGGCAGTATGGTGGCCATTGAGCCAAGCACTGGTGAGATTCTGGCCCTCGTATCGGCCCCTTATTTTGACCCTTCTTTGTTGACGGGTAAAGAACTGGGGAACAATTACATGAAGTTGCTTCGTGACCCTGCCAAGCCGCTGTTCAATCGTCCGCTGATGGCTACTTATCCACCTGGTTCTATTTTCAAATTGGCGCAGGCGTTGATTGCCATGCAGGAAGGGGTGCTCACTCCTGAGACCGGATATCCCTGTAACTGGTCATTGGTGAAGTGCTCGCACCGGCATCCGTATCCGGCTAACCTGAACATTGCCATTGAGAACTCCTGTAATCCTTATTTTTACCAGGTATTCCGTTCCGTTGTGAACCGTGGCAAATACCGTAACGTGTATGAAGATGTTCGTCAAGGTCTGGATAACTGGAACAAACACATCAAGACGTTTGGCTTTGCAAGTAGCCTGGACATAGACTTACCCGGAGAGAAGAAGGGATTGATGCCGTCGGCTAAATTCTATGATCGCATCTACAAACGAGATGGTTGGAAGTACCCCACCATTTACTCTGTGAGCATAGGTCAGGGCGAGACAGGCGTTACCCCGTTGCAGATGGCTAACTTTGCTGCTACCATTGCCAACCGGGGGTATTATTACAAACCTCATATTGTGCGATCTGTAGGTGAAAAAGGAAAACCGCTGCCAGAGTATCTGGTGAAGAATTATACCTCCGTAGATCCCATGTATTTCCCGCCGGTGATTGATGGCATGCAGATGGTGGTAGAGAAAGGAACTGGAAGAAATGCCAGCTTAAAGCATATAGGTGTGGTGTTGTGCGGGAAAACAGGTACGGTGCAAAACCCCCATGGCAAAGACCACTCGGTGTTCATCGCCTTTGCCCCTAAAGATGATCCTAAAATCGCCATTGCCGTGTACGTGGAAAATGCCGGTAGCGGAGCCAACGCCGGCGCCCCTATGGCTAGCTTAATGATTGAAAAATACCTCACTGGTACCATTAAAACGAAGTACCGCCAGCGTTGGGAAGCGGATATGATCAACGGTGGTTTCTACAAGTGGGGCGATTAGCGTAAGAAACATGCGGACTTCCTATAAAATAGCCAATAACATAGATTGGGTCACCATTGGGCTTTACCTGCTCATGGTCATGCTAGGCTGGATGAACATCTACGCGGCAGTCTATAACCCAGAGAATGTCACCAGCATCTTTGACTTCACCCTGAACTCGGGGAAGCAATTGGCCTGGATTGGCACTTCATTGGTGATCATCATCATGCTGTTTGCCATTGATTACAAGGCATATGACTCACTTGCTTACGGTATTTACTGGTTGGTGATTCTGGTTCTTTTGGGCACGTTGCTTTTGGCTTCGCCGATTAAAGGGTCGCGCTCCTGGCTGGTGATTACAGAATCTGTCAGGTTACAGCCTGCGGAGTTTGCCAAGTTTGCCACGGCTCTGGCGGTCTCCAGATTTATGAGCAGCATCAACCTAAGACAGCAGAACTGGAAAGACCAGGCGAAACTGGCCGGATTAGCGCTGTTGCCACCCATGATCATCATTCTGCAAAATGAGACGGGTTCTGCCCTGGTGTTTGCAGCTTTTACCCTGGCTTTGTTCCGCGAGGGGATGTCACCCCTGATTCTCATCATTGGCGCAGTAGGTGTTTTTGTGTTCGTATTGACGCTCCTGATTCCGCAGTGGTGGCTGGCTGGTATTATTACCGTACTCATGGGAGCGTACATGTGGCTGAACTTCCACCGGATTAAGCGCTACTTGCCTACCTACATAGGAATCTGGGCGGCCATCTTAGCGGTTGTTTTCAGCGTGACCTACTTCATTGACAACATTCTGCAGGAGCACCAGCAAAACCGGATTAAGGTGTTGGTAGACCCCGAGGTGGACCCCTTGGGCGTAGGTTGGAACGTGACGCAGTCTAAAATTGCTATTGGTTCAGGCGGTTTCTTCGGGAAAGGTTTCCTGGAAGGAACGCAAACAAAATTTGACTTCGTGCCCGAGCAAAGCACGGACTTTATTTTCTGTACCGTAGGCGAAGAACACGGCTGGATTGGCTCCCTGATTATTGTGGCCCTCTTTATTGGGCTTCTGCTTCGGATTGTCTATGTGGCGGAACGGCAGCGCTCGGTGTTTGGCAGAACCTATGGGTACTGCGTGGCGTCTATCATCTTCTTCCACTTTTTGGTAAACGTGGGCATGACCATTGGGCTGGCGCCGGTAGTGGGTATTCCACTTCCGTTCTTTAGCTATGGAGGTTCTTCTTTGTGGTCTTTCACTATTCTCCTCTTCATTCTGCTCGCCATTGACGCCCACCGAAAACTGGATTTAGGTCGAGGCTAAGCTAGATACCGAGGAGGGTGTTTCAATTAGTAAGACAAATCCGATTTAAGCCCCTTTTCTCAAAAAAGGCTTAAATCGGATTTGTTTTTTTGATGCAAGGCATAGCTTTTTTAGATAGAAGATTTGTAAACCAAAAGCGGCCGCCTTTATACCAGAGGCGGCCGCTTTTGGTTCGTTTTTCCTAAAACGAAGCGAAAACTTACACAAATTTGCGCTCAATAAGCCTTGTGAGCTTTTGCACGTGCTCTTCTTTTCGGCTCCAGTTGTATTTGCGGCCAACATCCTGCACCAGGTACTGCTTGGCTTGATCTGGGTTGCTGTACTCATCCAGTTGCTTGATTACGGCATGGTAAGCCATGTTGTCACCCTCAAACAATTCATTTATGAACGAGAACCGTTGGTTGATGGAGATAGCTTCTTTAAGTGACCCTATTTTCTGGTCCTGTTGCCGGTCTGCCATAGAAACCGCTACCGGTTGTTTCAACCGATCGTTCAAGGTGGGTCTCTGATCTAATTGTAAACGGTCGTTCAGTTTAGGTTCTGCGTGCAGCGTAGGTCTGAAAGAAGGTTGCGAAGAAGCCACCTGCGTACTCATGGCTGGCATAGGTGCCGAAGCCGGAGCAGCTACCGCCGGGAACAAATCCTCTACCCGAAGTGGCTGAAGCTCGTTGAACTTAGCCACCAAATCATTTACCGACGTCCGTTCGGCTTCATGTTCAGCCAGGAACCGGTTCAATCTTGGAATCACCTGGTGGCGGTCAAAGGAGCCGTCAAGCAGGGTATCCAGGAACTGGCGGTACACTTCTTTGTCAATGTCCTGGTACTTGAGGCTCTCCTGCAGTTTTGTAACGGAGAGGTCATCCATCCGCATGAATTTCTCCTCAAAAACAGCCACAGGGTCCAGCACGGTGCGTAGCGTGTCTTGGAGGGCTTTTACCAAAAGAGGCTCAAAATGCGGACGCTTAATGGAAATTTTGCGGGACAGCACATTCATGAACTGCACCAGGGCATCCTTCACCTCGGGGTGTTCAAAATCAAAGTAAGGACTTCTCAGGTTGGCCATTTCATGGTTCCAGAGAGTGAGCAGCTCTCTGATCATGTACAGGTTCACCTGCTTTATAGGGGTAAAGGAAATCAGTTGTTGAGCGGTAACATTCTCATGATGAGCAAAGTGTTCTTCGCTGAGGCGTTGGGCAAGTGCTTGGCTGTACTGCGCCAGGCGTATTTGATTATATTTGTCTTTCATTGGCGAGAGCATACGCTCGTAAATATAGCGAAATATGGCCGAATTAACGGTGCAGAATCTAGGGGGGCTAGTGGTTAACGTTGCCCAGGGGCAGACAGTTCTGGCCGGTTTGCAAGTGGCCGGGGTTGACTGGATGCATGCCTGCGGCGCCAAAGGCCGCTGCACTACCTGCCGCATGATTGTGCTGACCGGTGCTGAAAATATACTCCCAGACACCGCCCCAGAAACCCGCTTCCGCAACAACGGCCGTTTGCGCCCCAATGAACGTCTTACCTGTCAGGCCAAACTCACCGGACCCGTTACCTGCCGTGTTCCCCAGCAAACCAAGCTTCCTCACATGACTTATTCTGGCTGAGAGAAAGTGGAACCAGGGTAGACCATTTTCAGAAATTAAACCTTCTGTTCAATTCCTCTAAAAAGGCTTTTTGGGCTAACGGAAGTAGCGGCTGAGTTATTGCCACCTGAGTTAATCTTGATTACTATTTTCAAAGGATAAACTATTTTCCATTTTGAGCAACGGTAGAGGAAGGTATAAATAGTTGATATTTAGTTGCTTGAATAACTGTGTGGAAAAATTGTGCATTAGGAAAGGGGACGGCGCTAGTACCTTCGCCTTGTGATTGAGCCAGACTCAATCCTGTAAACGCCCATTCATTAGAAGAGTATGTTCATAGAACCCCGGGTGGGAAACCGCCAACAGGCCCAGAGAAGAGGTTGGATAGAAGTGATCTGCGGGTCTATGTTCTCGGGGAAAACCGAAGAATTAATCCGGCGGCTAAACCGGGCTAAAATAGCCAAGCAGTGTGTAGAGATCTTCAAGCCTGCCTTTGATACCCGCTACCATGACATAGATGTGGTCTCCCATAATGCTACCAGCATCCGCTCCACACCCATTCAATTTGCCAATGACATGCTTTTGTTGGGCAGCGGCTGTGATGTGTTAGGAGTAGACGAGGCCCAGTTCTTTGACGAGGCCATTACCGAAGTCTGCGTTCATCTGGCCAACACCGGCGTGCGCGTTATTGTAGCCGGCCTGGACATGGACTACCTGGGGAAACCCTTCGGCCCTATGCCGGCCCTGATGGGTGTGGCCGAGTACGTGACCAAAGTACACGCCATCTGCGTGCAGTGCGGTGATATTGCTTCCTACTCCTTCCGGAAAGCCGCCTCCAAAGAAAAAGTGATGTTAGGCGAAACCGATTCATACGAAGCCCGCTGCCGCCATTGTTTTCAGGAAGGCCTGAAGGGAAACTTCTAAAGGGATTTTTAGATTCGGATTCTGGAAGCCATTTTAGCTCCTATTTTTAGAAAATGGGGTTGAAACGGCTTTTCTGTTTCTCTTGATTGCAGATCCGCTGGCGCTAGCCTCCGGCCCGTGTCCAGACGTATTCCAGCACAGTAATCAGTTCAGCAATGTGAAGGCACGAGGCGGAGGCTCGCGCCAGCGAAGAGGGTGTAGAGACAATCCCTTGTGGTTGTCCCTGCGGCACGTCTATTTATTGCCCTTTTTTGCCAATCCACCCCCGAAATGACACAGTGCATTGTTCTTCCTCCTGACAATCAGTTAAATGTCATTTTTTGACTACGACTTAACATTCACTACATTTAGTATTCCAACTAACAAACAACCGCTTACATCATGAAAAAGAGGTTTCTAGCCGTATTGGCTCTTTGCTGCGCAGGCAGTTTAAGCGCCATGGCCCAGACCCAAACCCCGCTCTGGCTAAATACCCCAGCCATTTCGCCAGACGGTCAAACCATTGTTTTCAGCTACAAAGGAGATTTGTACAAAGTAGCCTCGGCGGGCGGAAACGCAACGCCGCTGACCATGCACGAAGGTTATGAATACATGCCAGTCTGGTCACCAGACGGAAAGCAGATTGCTTATGCCTCTGACCGCTACGGCAACTTTGATGTCTTCGTCATGCCGGCGCAGGGCGGAGAGTCAAAACGGCTTACGTTTCATTCTTCCCCTGACTTGCCTTCAGATTTTACGCCAGATGGAAAGAGCGTGATCTTCTCTTCGGCACGGGTAGACGCGGCTTCTAATGCTATGTTCCCCTCAGGTACGTTTTCTGAATTATATAGTGTATTCATTGGAGGCGGCCGCAACGCCATGCTCCTGACAACGCCTGCTGAAGCGGCCAAGTACAATGCCTCCGGTGATATGCTGATCTACCAGGACAAAAAGAGCTTGGAGAACAATTTTAGAAAGCACCAGACCTCGTCTTCTGCCCGCGATATCTGGACCTATAATACCAAAACCAAGCAGCACACCAAACTCACCGACAACATAGGCGAAGACCGTCAGCCGGTGTTTGGGGCCAATGGGCAGGAAGTATATTACTTGAGTGAGCAGCCTAATGGCACGTTCAATGTGCGTAAGCTAAGTCTGCAGAATCCTAAGCAGAGTGCCGCGGTTACCAACTTCACCAAACATCCAGTACGGCATTTGAGCGGTTCTAAAGACGGGGTGTTGTCTTTCACCTATAACGGCGAGATTTACACGCTCAAAGCCGGTGCCCAGCCGCAGAAAGTAGCCATTCAGCTGTACTCAGACATCCGCTCCAATCCAGAGACCGTGTTGCCTATTTCCGGGGGCATGACCGAAATGGAAGTTTCGCCCAATGGCAAGGAAGTGGTGTTTGTGAATCGCGGAGAGGTGTTTGTATCATCGGTGGAAGGGGGCATTACCCGCCGTATCACCAGCACACCCGAGCAGGAGCGTAGCGTGAGTTTCTCGCCCGATGGCCGCAAAATCTTGTACGCCAGTGAGCGCAACGGCAGCTGGAACATCTATGAAACCAGCCTGGTGCGCAGCGCTGAGCCTTACTTTTATGCCTCTACGGTGTTGAAAGAAGAACCGGTAATCGCCACCGCCGCGGAGGAGTTTCAACCGGCATATTCGCCTGATGGCAAAGAAGTGGCTTACCTGGAGGAGCGCGTGACCCTAAAAGTGGTGAACAAAGCCGACAAGCAGGTCCGCACCATCTTAGGCAACGCCAATAACTATTCTTATTCAGATGGCGACCAATACTATGAATGGTCACCAGACGGCAAGTGGTTTTTGATGCAGTTCAACCAACCCAAGCAATGGCTGAGTGAAGTAGGTCTAATCTCGGCCAGTGGTAAGGGTGAAATCATCAACCTGAGCCAGAGCGGCTACGCCGAGCGCAGTCCACAATGGATGATGGGCGGCAAAATGATCACCTACTATTCTAACCGCGAAGGTTTGCGTGGCAATGGTAACAACTCCGGTACGGGTGACATCTACGCTCTCTTCACCACCCAAGATGCCTTTGACCGCTTCAAGCTCAGCAAGGAAGATTTCAACTTGTTGGAGGATCTGGAAAAACGCGAAACAGAAGCTGCTGCCCAGTCTGATAAACCTGAGCCAAAAGGCCGAGGGAAGAAAGGCCAGTCCGCTAAAAACAATGCTCCTGCCGGAATGAAGCTGGAACTGGACAATCTGCAGTACCGGAAAGCACGCCTTACGTCTACTTCTTCGGACCTGGCAGATGCCGTGGTGACTGCCAAAGGCGACCGTATGTTCTACCTGAGCCGCTTTGAGAAAGGGTATGACTTATGGGTAACCAACCTGCGCGACAATGACACCAAACTGCTGGCCAAACTGGGTACCCGCGGGGGTGACATGGTCATGAGCAAAGACGGCAAAAACCTGTTTGTCTTAACCGAAGGAAAAATCCTGAAAGTAGACACCGAAAATGGGAAACAGGAGACGCTCAAAGTGAACGGCGAGATGAACCTCAACGCCGCTGCTGAGCGGGCCTACATGTATGACCACGTGATCCGACAGCTGGAGAAAAAATTCTACGTGAAAGACCTGCACAACGTAGACTGGAAATTCTACACTGAAAACTACCGCCAGTTCCTGCCGCACATTGCCAATAACTATGACTTTGCTGATGTACTGAGCGAGTTATTGGGTGAATTGAATGCCTCTCACACGGGCGGACGTTATAGCCATCGTGCCACTAATCCAGATGCTACGGCTTCTTTGGGCTTGTTTTACGACGAGCAATACACAGGAAAAGGCCTGAAAGTAAAAGAGGTCATCAACCTGAGTCCGTTTGACCGCGCCAGCTCCAAAGTAAAATCAGGTATTGTCATTGAGAAAATTGATGGCCAGCCCATAGAAGACAACACCGATGTAGACCAACTCCTGAACCGCAAATCAGGTAAGTACACGCTGGTTTCTCTGTACAACGAGAAAACCAAGCAGCGCTGGGAAGAGACTGTGAAGCCTATCTCAGGAACTGAGTTGAGTGAGTTGATGTACCAGCGCTGGGTTGAAAACCGGCGCAAAGAAGTGGATCGTTTATCGGGTGGGCGCTTGGGTTACGTGCACATCAGGGGCATGAATGATGCCAGTTACCGCACAGTCTACGAAGAGGCTTTGGGCAAGAACGCCACCAAAGAAGCACTGGTGGTAGACACCCGCTCCAACGGCGGCGGAAACCTGCACGATGACCTCATCAGTTTCCTGAACACCAAACGCTACGCCGAGTTTATCCCGCGCGGACAATACCTGTCAGACGAGCCTCGTAACAAATGGACAAAGCCGTCTATTGTGGTCATGAACGAAAGCAACTACTCAGACGCGCACATCTTCCCGGTACTGTACAAAGAACTGGGAATTGGGAAAACCGTGGGTATGCCCGTAGCCGGAACCGGTACTTTTGTGTGGTGGGAAACTATGATTGATCCTACCATGGTCTTCGGGATTCCGCAGGTAGGCTACCGTACTTTAGGCGGAGGCAAGTTTCTGGAGAACACCCAATTGGAGCCAGATTATTTAGTAGCCAATGATCCAGCCGTAGTAGCCCAAGGCCGCGACCAGCAGTTGGAGACAGCCGTGGAAGTGCTGCTGAAGGAATTGCCTACGAAAAAGTAATTCATCTTGTATGGTTGAATAAATAGAAGCCCCGCCTTATAAGCGGGGCTTCTCCGTTTTACGGCTGTTTTGGAGAAGGTAGGCGCAAAATGGAATCAAGAATGCCCTTCAAATTTATACCTCTTTGTCATCCTGAAAGGATCTTGTGTGCGGACTAGACAATCATTGAATACTCGCTACTACTACTACTACTACTACTATTCGCCCACAAGATCTTTCCAAGATGACAATAGGAGAGAGGTAGGAGAGTAGAGACTACATCTATTTCTAATCTCTTTCTCAAAAACAGGTAAATAACGCAAGGGCGTTTTCACGTATAGGCTTTACTACCAATTTTGCAGGAACATGGCTATTGTGCAGAACAACATTACCGTTTTTGGGGAAGAGATCATAGATCAAAGCGCTATTGACCAGCTCAAGCGTTGCGTGAGCGAAGAAGACCTTGGTGTGCTCACCGCAGATGCCCATTATGGCTATGCGCACCCTATCGGCGGAGCCGTGGCCTACAAAAACAAAGTGTCGTTGTCTGGGGTGGGGTTTGACATTGGCTGTGGAAACAAAGCCGTGCGCACAGATATCATGGCTTCTGATGTGAAAATCTCCCGGGTAATGGATGAGATTGTACGCACCATCGGGTTTGGCGTGGGCAGACCTAATCCCAAGCGCGTGGATCATCCGGTGTTGGAGCATATCAAAAAAGCTGAGTTCAAGCCACAGCGTGAGATGCGCAAACTGGCCGCCGAGCAACTGGGTACCGTGGGCAGCGGCAACCATTTCATTGATTTGTTTGAAGACGAAAAAGGTTATCTGTGGGTGGGGGTGCACTTCGGGTCCAGGGGATTCGGGCATAAGACTGCCTCTGGGTTCATCGCACTATCCCAAGGTCTAAGCTTTTTTGACAAAGCCAAGGAAGGCTCCATGGATGCGCCACCTATCTTGTTTGACATAGACTCTGAACTGGGGCAAGATTACATTGCTGCCATGTCCTTAGCCGGAGAATATGCCTATGCCGGGCGGGATGTGGTGGTGGAGCAGGTACTGGGCATCTTAGGAGGTAAAGCAACAGAAGTAATCCATAATCATCACAATTTTGCGTGGTTTGAGAAGCACCAGGGCGAAAACTACTGGGTAGTGCGCAAAGGCTGTACTCCGGCGTTTCCCGGCCAAAAAGGGTTTATTGGAGCCAATATGTATGACAACTCTGTGATCATTGAAGGGGTGGAGAGCGAGCTTTCAGTCAGGGGCCTTTACTCAACAGTGCATGGGGCAGGTCGTTTGCTCAGCCGTAGGGCCGCGGCCGGAAAAACCAAATGGATCAGAGACAACAAGGGTGTGAAGCGGAAAACTGTAGTCTCACCCGGGTTGGTAGATTTTGAGGCGGTACAACAGCGCATGAAAGCCCAAGGCATTGAGCTGCGCGGCGCTGGTGCTGATGAAGCCCCTGAAGCTTACAAAAAACTGGAAGACGTTTTGAAGCACCAAGGCAATACCATCAAAGTCCTGCACACGCTTCGTCCGCTTGGCGTGGCCATGGCTGGTGAGGATGTGTATGACCCTTACAAAGATTAAGAAGCCTTCTGCTGCTCATTAGTAGTAAGCTTCTTTCGCCTTTTATAGAAGTACCAATTCTGTTGTCTTTTAGCCTCATTTTGCAGAAATCAAGCTAAAAGACAACAGATAAAGAAAACTCATTGCGCCGCTTCCATGGGCACAAAGGGCATATTGGGACTTTCACCTGAGCTTAGGGTACGGGTAAGAGGCAGGCATCCCGGGTGATTCTTCTGAATGAAATTTACCATTTTTTCCCGTACAAAGCAGCGCAAATCAAAGGCAGTGGCAGAGTCAGTGGCACTGACCAAAATCCTTAACTCCAAGGTTCTTTCTTTAGACTCGGTGACCTGCAAGATGCCTACTCGTTCGTCCCAAAGGTGTGTTTCCTTCAGAATACGAGTGAGTTCCTGGCGCAGGGCCTCAATGGGAGCCGTATAATCTAAGTAGAGGAAGACTGTTCCAAGCAACTCGGCATTGGTGCGGGTCCAGTTCTGGAAAGGCTTTTCTATAAAGTAGTTAATGGGCAGGATCAGGCGGCGCTGGTCCCAGATACGAACCACTACATAAGTAAGGGTGATTTCTTCCACCCGGCCCCATTCATTTTCCACCACCAGAACATCATCAATGCGCAAGGGTTGGGTAAAGGCAATCTGAAAGCCGGCAAGTAAATTCCCTAAAGAGCGCTGCGCGGCAAAACCCAGGATCACCCCGGCAATACCTGCTGAGGTTACCAATCCGGTTCCTATTCGCCTCACCGTTGGGAAACTCATCAGGATCAAACACACCGCGAAGAAGATAATCAAGATCACCACTACCCGCCTGATGAACTGAAGCTGGGTGACAATCTTCCTTTCTTTTATATTGTCTGCTTTGTCTAGCTGGTACTTTTTCTTGACCTGGTACTGCACCACGTTTACCCAACCAATCAGGAAATAAGCAAAGGCACATGTGAGCAAGATTTCCATGATACGCCTCACCACTTCATACGGCTCGGGCCGCAAGGGAATTAACGGGAGCGCAGTGGAAAGAAGTAAAAGCGGAAGAAAATAGGCGAGCGGCTTGCGCAATTTGATCAAAATAGCCTCTACCCAAATATGCGGAAACCAATGCTGGTACGCTGATAATGCCTTAAAAATAAACCACTTGATAATGGCGCCTCCTAATAAAGCCCCAATCACCACACCGGCACCTTGCAGGAATTGAGGGAAATGATCAATGGTGAAGTGTGTGATGTGCTCAAACACTTCTTCTACTCTGAACTGTTCTAACATTCTTTCAATCTAAAATCACAAGTTCATGTGTACCCCTGTCCTGTTGAAAGGTTACCCTACCTTCTTTATATATCACTGCATCAGAAGAAGATGGGGGCGTGTTTTCTTAATGTTTTAACCAATCTAGGGTCAAAGGAGTAATATAAGAGGGCGTGCGGGAATCAGGAACATAAACTGATGCTTAGAAAACAAATAGCTGTTTTCTTCTGGGCGCCTCTTTTCTTACACTTCAAACCATTGACTATGCCTAAAACGATTATCATTTCTAACCGGCTTCCCATCAAAGTTCAGCGGACCGAGGACGGATTAACGTATGAAACCAGCGAAGGAGGGCTAGCCACCGGTTTAGGTTCTATTTACAAAACAGATGACAATATTTGGATTGGCTGGCCCGGCACCTTTTTCAATGATACGGCCGAACAGGAGCAGGTTACCAAAGACCTCTCTGAACAAAGCATGCGGCCCGTTTTCCTGACGGAAAGTGAGATTCATAACTTTTATGAAGGGTTTAGCAATGAGACGCTTTGGCCTTCCTTCCATTACTTCAGCCAGTACGCCGTGTATGATGACACCTTTTGGGAGGCATACCAAGGGGTAAACGGCAAGTTCTGCCGGGCTGTTATGGAGCATGCGGAGCCCGGTGATACCATTTGGGTACATGATTATCAACTGCTCCTTTTACCAGCCTTGATCAGAGAAGCACTGCCAGAAAGCACCATTGGGTTTTTCCAGCACATTCCGTTTCCGTCGTATGAAGTATTCCGGTTACTGCCCTGGCGCGAACAGATCTTGAAAGGCATGCTGGGAGCCGATCTGGTTGGGTTCCATACGTTTGACGATGCCCGCCACTTCCTGAGTTCTGTAAGCCGCATTGTTGGGTGGACCGCCTCGCAAAGCATCATTGATAATGGAAGCCGGCAAATCATGGTAGATGCCTTTCCTATGGGCATTGACTATGAGAAGTACGCCTCCCTGGCAGCTTCTGAAGAGATGAAGGAAAAACAAAAGGAGTATCGTGAGGCTTTACATCATCAGAAAGTAATGCTGTCCATTGACCGCCTGGATTACTCCAAAGGTATTCCGCAGCGCCTGAGAGGGTTTGAGTTGCTGTTACATGAGCACCCTGAGTTCCGGGAGAAAGTGACCTTATTTATGCTGGTGGTTCCGTCCCGCGACCAGGTAGAACAGTACCGTGAGTTGAAGGAGACCATTGATGAACTGGTGGGCCGCATTAACAGCTCTTACCGCACCATCACCTGGAACCCTATTCAGTACTTCTACCGCTCTTTCCCTCTGGAAGAACTATCTGCGCTGTACTCCTTAGCTGACATTGCCCTGGTGACACCTATGCGCGACGGTATGAATCTGGTGTGCAAAGAATTTGTGGCCAGCAAGCTTGACCAGAAAGGCGTTCTTATTTTAAGCGAGATGGCTGGAGCCGCCAAAGAACTCTCAGATGCCATCCTGATCAACCCAAATGATTTAGGCGCGATGGTGCGGGCCATGCAGGAAGCCATGATCATGCCAGAGGAGGAGCAGAAACTCAGAATGCAGCACATGCAGGAAGTATTGAAGCGCTACGACATTCATCATTGGGTAAGTATTTTCATGAACCGGCTGGAGTACATCAAACTTAAGCAGATGAGCCTGGCCACCGAATACTTGTCTGAGGAAGAGCGCGATGAGCTGCTAGAGGCGTACACCAACGCCTCCCAACGCATTCTTTTCCTGGATTATGATGGTACGCTCACGTCTTTTACCAACAATCCTAAACACGCCAAACCAGATACTGAACTGTTGCAGGTACTAGGGTGTCTGGCGCAGGAAGACAACAACAAGGTAGTGATTATTAGTGGCCGTGACCGGGCTACCCTGGAAGAATGGTTGGGCCATTTAGACGTGGACATTATCGCAGAGCACGGGGTTTGGGCCCGGGAGCGGGGCCAGGATTGGGAAATGCTGCACCACCTTACCAGCGACTGGAAATCAGAAATCAGACCTATTCTAGAACTTCTGGTTAGCAGAACGCCCGGGTCATTTATCGAGGAAAAAGACTTCTCGCTGGTGTGGCATTACAGAAAAGTAGATCCAGGATTAGGAGAACTACGCGCCCGCGAGCTAGGAAATCACTTGCAATACCTGGCCTCTAACATCAACCTGCAGGTAATGGAAGGCGATAAAGTGCTGGAAATCAAAAACGTGGAGGTGAACAAAGGTCTGGCTACCCTAAGCTGGCTGGAAGAACACCCACATGATTTTCTTTTAGGCATTGGCGATGACCGCACCGATGAAGACATGTTCAGGATTATGCCTAAAGAAGCTTTTACCATTAAAGTGGGTAGCAAGCGTTCTCTGGCCCGTTTCAATCTGGATAACACCAAAGAGGTCCGGAAACTTCTGCAGTCTATGTGTGCGGTAGAGGAATAAGGCTAGAAACAATGTTAAAACGAACGTGTCTATTTCTAAATGCGCTTCAGATAATGTTGACAACCGAGTGTCTGTTTTACTGCCCTTTTTAGAAAAGGACAGTAAAACAGATAAACAAGAAAGGCTTACCACATGGTAAGCCTTTCTTGTTTATGGAAGGAAGTACGTCCTATAACAAAAACGAAGGTTTGTCTAAACGTTTGGAGATACGATAAGCGGCGTTCAGAAGACCTACGTGGCTGTAAGCCTGCGGGAAGTTACCCCACTGGCTTCCGTCTTTAGAGTCTACGTCTTCGCTCAGCAAGCCCAAGTGGTTCGTGTATTTGAGGATGTTCTCAAACTCTTCAGTCGCTTCTTCTATGCGGCCTACGCAAGCCAGGGCCTCAATGTACCAGAATGCACAGATCAGGAACGTGCTTTGCGGCACTCCAAAATCATCGGCGTGTTTGTAGCGGTAGAACAGTCCTTCGGGCGTTTTAAGCTCTTTCTCCATGGCCTCCAAGTGCGACTTAGCTCTTTCAGAAGCTGGGTCCAAGTAGTGCATCATGATGAGTTGGAGCGTACTGGCATCCATGTGGTTTTTGCCAATGGCCTGCGTGTACACACCTTGTTCCGGATCAAAGCACTCCTCAATTTTAGCGGCTGCTTCCTGCATCAACTGCGTGGCCAACTGCCCTAGTTGCTCATCGCCCATGTAACGGGCGGCACTGGCTGCCGCTGAGGCACCGGCCCAATGGAACAGGTACGTATAGCAATGGTACTGCGCAAAATCGCGGAACTCCCACAAACCGGCATCTGGCTCATTCATGGTGTCACGTATTTTGTACAGCGTCTTGTAAATCAGTTTCTGCGATTCAATACGCTCAGCGTCGTTGAAACGGCGGTCTACATACAAGGGGAGCAAAGCCACCAGAATCTGGCCGTACACATCATTCTGGATGTGCGTGTAGGCATCGTTCCCTATGCGTACCGGTTTGTTGCCCAGGTAACCGTCCAGTTCCAGTTCAATCTCGGTGAGTTTACTTTGACCACTAATGGAGTAGAGCGGTTGGTAACGCTGGGTATCTTTGGCCGTGATGTTGGCGATGAAGTGGAAATACCGCTCCATTTCTTCAAAGTGGCCAATGTTGTTGAAAGCATTCAGGATGTAATAGGTGTCACGCATCCAGCAGAACCGGTAATCCCAGTTACGGCCGCTGCCGGGGTGTTCCGGCAAACTGGTGGTAGGCGAGGCAATGATGGCCCCGGTGTCTTCGTACTGGTGAATCTTCAGAGCTAACGCGCTTCGGATCACCTGCTCCTGGAAGAAGTTGCTGATGCTGGTATTCTTCACCCACATCCGCCAGTAGCGGGTGGTTTGGCGCAGGAATTCCTCAGCGGTGTTTTCCAGGTTTGCCTCCAATGGGGCTCCGTAGGTCAAAACAAAGTAAAGCGTCTCGTTCAGCACGAAAGACTCGTCTTCCAGAATGTAGCTGAGCGAGGCATTGGTGGTCAGGCGAACTTCTTCGTCTAGACCTAAGAAAGCGATGTGGTTGCTGCTGCGGCGGCGTTTCAGTTCCAACTGCCCGTAGTTGCCCATGGGTTTGCAGGTAGCCTTGATGCGCGGGGCACCAGACAAAGGCTCCACTTTGCGCACGAGCATGAGAGGCTTGTAGTAGCGCTGGTGCTGCCGGAAGCGAGGAGCAAAATCTGTAACCCGGTAAGAGCCTTCTTGGCAGGTGATTTCAGTGCAGAGAATGTTGGTGTTCTCCACGTAATACTGGTGCGAGGTGAAATTCTCAGAATCAGGTTTGATGGAGTATTCACCACCTTTTTGCCGGTCCATCATAGGACCGAAGATGAAGCTGCTGTCAAAACGAGGCCAACAGAGCCATTCAATGTTAGTGTCTTTGTGGATCAGGGCGAGATAGGCGCAGTTGCCAATCAGGCCCATGTCATAGGTATGTTTTGCCATACGGTTTCTACGTATAAGAGGATTGCCAGTGGATGTCTGAAGTTACGTGTACCGTATTACACGTATAGAGGTTTCCTAATTTTTACATCCTCCTCTCTGAGCTAGCGTTTTCTACCTGTTTTCTTTGAATCAGGCAGAAAACGCTAGCTCTTTTTATACGTCTTGCGCAGGCACTTATCAAAGGAAGTTAGTTTAAGCTGCTTGGCATTACCTGTTTAGAGATAGATTCTATCTGCTCCACAATGAACGAAAAAGCAGGCCGGTTCTGAACCTCAGGTTGCATACAAACCTGCTTTAACTGAAGAAGCCTTTGCGCCCGTTCCTGAGCCATAGCTTCGGGAGTGAGGTGATCCAGCAAATCTTCCAGCAGGCACCCGAAGGCCCGAACTTCCAGGCGTTCCAAAGCAGTGGCTAGGGTCGTATTGGCCTGGTCATATACTGTTGCGGCACCAAAGTCCCCGAAGAGCGGATGGCCGGTTTCATCTACTAAGGTATTGTGCGCATAAAGGTCGCCATGCGAAATGCCACGGGCATGCAGGTGAGCGGTTGCGGAGGCAACGCCTAAAGAAATGCTGATGGCTTCTTCCAGAGTGAAGACCGTGTCTTCAGCGTAGACATCGCGGGTGCAGGATTCAAAGCTGGGCGAGCCTCCTAGGTTGCGGTAGCCGGCGGGTATTAACTCAAACACCAAGCCTTGTTTCTGGGCCGGATGCTGGCCTAATTTTCCTAGTACCTGCACCAGGTTGGGGTGTGCCCCGGCCCGCATACAAGCCTGCATCTCGTCTTCGGGCAAGCCATCGCTGGTCACTTCGCCTTTGAAAACTTTCACCGCCACCTGATGGGTAGAATTTGCCCGGTTTTGCCAATGTGCCCGTGAAATGATGCCTGAGGCACCTTCGCCCAATTGCTCCTCCAGCACCAAATCTTGCCAGGAAATTTCTGGTAAGTCGGTGGCAGTAGAAGCCGGCGGGTTGCAGGGGTTTCCCGAGATAGCCAGCCAGGAGAGGCGCGGAAGCGAGAACAACCAATCTGGCAGGTGAGTAATTTGGTTCGCTGATATTCTGAAAAGCTCCAGGTTTTGGCAGGAAGCCAGTTCCGGAGGAAGGGCTTTCAACTTATTTCCGGCCAGCATCAACTTTTGCATGCGGGTACATTTGCCAATAGAAGCCGGTAATTCGGCAATCTGGTTATTGGTTAAGATAAGCCAGCGGGTAGTGTGCGGAATGGCATCCTCGGCAATGTGCCCAATCTGACAAGCTTTGAACCCAATCATCTCCAGGCGGGGAAGTTTGCCCAGCACCTCGGGAAACACCGTGAAGTCGTTGTCAGAGAAAAACGCAATGCGCAGGTTTTGTAACCGGGTAAAGGCATCGGGTAAGCTGGTCAGGTGGTTTCCGGATAGGTCCAGAATTTCCAGGGTTTCGGCCAGGTCAAATATCTCAGAGGGAACCTCAGTAAGGTTGCAGGAGAGTTTTACTCTGGTAGCGCCTGCCAGTTCACCGGCTTGTAATTGTTCTAAGGTATGCATGAAAACGGAAGATATACGGTCGTGAAGGTAGCCAAAGCAGGGTAATGTCTGCTGTTCTGAAAGTAAGATTTCCAGCCTTTTGCCTTTTTATTTGTAGGTACATATAAAAATGGTTCTCCGGAAACTTTTCAATGTGTTGGGTTGGTTTAACTATCAGAAGCATAAGTTTTAACACTCCTTTTAGGAAAATACCCCAAAAAAGGAATTCAGTCATTGAGATTACGATAATGCTTTTGATTTTTTATTGGTAGAAGCATAATAGAAAGCAGGGAAACCTGCTGATTTTTAATTGTTAAACTCTACTAAATTGATAGGAAAACTTGATTTGTAAAATTCGGTCCCTATCTTTGCGTCATCTTTAAACAGCCAGATAAAGACTACATGGTCTATTCATCTTACATAAAGCGAATGCGCTTCTGCTGTTGCAGCTCCTGCTGCTGTTGTTGCTAATCCTTAGCAATCAACAAATTTTTATTGCCTATACGACACCCCAATAGTCAATTTCTTTTTCTTACAACGTATTTTCTTGCCATGGCCTCTTCTTCACAAGAGCATGTGTCTCAACTTATACAAGAGACAGAAGGCTTAACCATAGACCAGACGTTTGCGCTGCTGGTGAACCGTTACCCTAATGAGGTGACGTTCTCTTCCAGCTTCAGCTTTGAAGACCAGGTGATCTCTCACCTGATTCTGGAAAACCAATTCCCCATCAGCATCTTCACGTTAGATACCGGCCGTCTTTTCCCTGAGACTTACTCCGTATGGAGCCGGACCAATGAGGCGTACAACACCCGTATCAAGCCTTATTATCCTAACAATGAGCAACTGGAGGAATTTGTGTCTTCTACCGGTCCCAACTCTTTTTATGAGTCTACCCAGAACCGCAAAGACTGCTGCCACATCAGAAAAGTGGAGCCGTTGAAGCGCGCTTTGAAAGGTAACGCCATCTGGATTACCGGTCTGCGGGCCGAGCATTCTCAGGGCCGCAGTGACTTGCCTAAGTTTGAGTGGGACGAGGGAAACCAGCTCATTAAATTCCACCCGCTGCTGTACTGGACCACTGAGGAAGTGATGGCTTTCATCAAGCAGCACAACATCCCTTACAACAAACTGCACGACAAAGGCTTCATCTCAATAGGCTGCGCCCCTTGTACCCGTGCCATCCAGCCGGGCGAAGATTTCCGGGCAGGACGTTGGTGGTGGGAAGACGCCAGCAAAAAAGAGTGTGGCTTACACGTATCTGAATCGCCGGCTCCGGTTGCTCCGGAACTGGCCAAGTAGAAAGAATAGACATAGTACCTATGAGTTCATATAAATTAGATTACCTGGATCAGCTGGAATCAGAAGCGATTCATATTTTCAGAGAAGTAGCAGGTCAGTTTGAGCGCCCGGCCCTTTTGTTTTCCGGCGGAAAAGACTCTATTGTGTTGGTGCACCTGGCGTTGAAAGCCTTCCGGCCTGGCAAGTTCCCTTTCCCATTGGTGCACATTGACACCGGCCACAACTTCCAAGAAGCATTAGACTTCAGAGACTACCTGGCCGACAAAATCGGTGAAAAGCTGATTGTGCGTAACGTGGAAGATACCATCAAAGCCAAAGGCCTTACTGAGCAGAAAGGCAAATTGCCTAGCCGTAACGGGTTGCAGACCTACACCTTACTAGATACGATTGAAGAGTTCGAGTTTGACGCTTGTATTGGTGGTGCCCGCCGGGACGAAGAGAAAGCCCGTGCCAAAGAGCGTATCTTCTCAGTGCGTGATGAGTTCGGTTCCTGGGATCCTAAGTTGCAGCGCCCTGAGTTGTGGAACACCTACAACGGCAAAATCAACAAAGGCGAAAACGTGCGCGTGTTCCCGATCAGTAACTGGACTGAGCTGGACATTTGGAACTACATCCGTCGTGAGAAAATTGAGCTGCCATCTATCTACTTTGCCCATGAGCGCGAGGTGTTAGAGTTTGATGGCCGCTTGGTTGCTACCAACGAATTTGTAACGCTGGATCACCATGACGTGGTGACCCGCAAAGTGGTTCGTTACCGCACTGTAGGTGACATGACCTGTACTGCTGCTGTTGAGTCCAGTGCTTCTACCTTAGATGACATCATCAACGAGATCATCGCAACCAACACCAGCGAGCGTGGCCAGACCCGTATTGACGACCGCGTTTCTGAAGCCGCTATGGAAGACCGCAAGAAAAACGGATACTTCTAAGCAATAAGTGAATGAGTGACGGAGTGAATGGGAGAATCATTCGGCTCCGCCTCAGGTAATTGAAATAACAATGAATATCGGCGTAGCCGATGAAGATATAGAAAGAGAACTTTGGTGAAAGAGCCCCTTGTTTTAAGCTTATTTTTTTAAAGCAGTACTAAAACAGAGGCAAAGCCCAAGACTCAGAACTCACATAAGAATGGATATTCTAAGATTTTTAACCGCCGGTAGCGTAGACGATGGCAAAAGTACTTTGATTGGGCGTTTGTTGTATGACAGCAAATCCATCATGGTAGACCAACTGGAAGCCATTGAGCGGAGCACCAAGAACCGCGAAGAAGGTCAGGTAGACTTAGCGTTACTAACCGACGGTTTACGCGCAGAGCGGGAGCAGGGCATCACAATTGATGTGGCCTATAAATACTTCTCTACGCCTAAGCGCAAGTTCATCATCGCAGATACGCCGGGCCACATCCAGTACACCCGCAACATGGTGACTGGTGCCTCTAACTCAGACCTGGCCATTATCCTGATTGATGCCCGTCATGGCGTAGTAGAGCAAACCCGCCGTCACTCCATCATTGTGTCTTTGCTGAATCTGCCGCACGTAGTGGTAGCCATCAACAAGATGGACTTGGTGAAGTACTCAGAAGAGGTCTACAACAACATCGTGATTGACTACTCACAGGTGGCTAAATCCCTGGGCCTGAAAAATGTGTCTTACATTCCCATCAGTGCGCTCAACGGCGACAACATTGTGGAGAAAGCCGAAACCATGCCGTGGTACGAGGGTGAGTCCCTTTTAGGCTTGCTGGAGACCGTAGAGGTGCACGAAGACATCAACCTCACCGAAGGCCGCTTCCCGGTACAGTACGTGATCCGTCCTCAGACCGAGGAATTGCCTGACTACCGTGGTTACGCCGGAAAAATCATCAGTGGCATTTACCGCAAGGGAGATAAAGTGGTGGTGCAGCCCTCGGGCGTAGAAAGCACCATTTCAGCTGTGGAAGTAGGCGGTAAAGAAGTAGAAGAAGCCTTCGCGCCGCAAAGTGCCGTACTTCACTTGAAAGACGACGTGGACATTAGCCGCGGCGATATTCTTGTGAAGCAGGATGCCCCGGTGCAGGTGGCCCAGGAGTTTGAAGTGGTGCTGTGCTGGATGAGCAACACGCCTTTGATACCGCGCAACCGGTACCTTCTGCAAATCAACAGCCGCACCGTACGCTGCGTGGTGAAAGAACTGGAGTACAAACTCAACGTGAATTCATTGGAAAAAGAACTTTCTCCGGTTTCGGCGGGTCTTAACGATGTAGTGAAGGCCACCATTAAAACAGCTTCACCAATCGCCTTTGATTCTTATAAGAAACTGAGAGCCAACGGCGGAGCTATTTTGATTGACGAAACTAGTAACGTAACAGTAGGGGCCTGCATGATTTCTACTGAAGCCACTGAAAAACCTTTCTGGCCTGAAATCTAAGAAACAGACCAGAAACAGAATACATACGACATCAAACCCCGAACCTCCTTCACCGGAGGTTTGGGAACAGACAAACAACCCATGCAAGCAGCGCCACAAAAAGGAAAAGTGATCATAGCAGGAGCCGGCCCCGGTGACCCTGACCTGATCACTGTGAAGACGGTAAAAGCGTTGCGTAAGGCGGAAGTTATTCTGGTAGACCGGTTGGTGAGCGAAGAAATCCTGCAAAGTTATGCGGCCCCTTCCGCGGAGATTGTGTACGTGGGCAAGCAATGCCGCAGCTACGGTACTACCCCGCAAGCCACCATCAATGAATTACTGGTAGAATATGCGCTTTTGGGCAAGCAGGTACTCCGGTTGAAAGGCGGCGATGTGTCTATCTTTTCCAACGTGCTGGATGAACTGCAAAGCTTGGTGGCGCATGAGATCGAATATGAAATTATACCGGGCATTACGGCCGCTTTAGGTGCCGCTGCTTACGCAGGCATTCCGCTGACGGCCCGGCAGCATTCCACCGCCGTACGTTTTCTCACTTTTTATACCTACAGCAAACTGACCGATGCCTATTGGCAGGAACTGGCCCAGACTGAAGACACCCTGGTGTTTTACATGTCCAGTGAACGGTTAGCAGAGGTAGTAGAGAAACTGACGCGCCACGGCATTTCAGAAGAGAAACAACTGGCGGTAGTGGAACAGGCAACCACGCCGTTGCAGCACGTGCAAACCAGCAGCCTGTATGATTATGAAAAGAACCTGGGCGGAAAGACGTTTGTGTCGCCTTCGCTCGTGATCATAGGCAGAGTTGTGAACCTGCACCAGGAGTTTAAGTGGTTCACCAACAACCCAAGTAGAGAACATTACTTCAAGCCGGTCGCTGAACAGGTGGGCTTGGTACTTCAATAATTTTTCAAAGCTATGTTAGCAGAAGCTAAATTAAAGGCCTTACAAGAACTTGTGAATCAATCATCAAAAGATGAATTGATTTGGATGAGCGGTTATTTGTCTGGGCTTATTTCATCACAGGGCGTAACGGCCTCAGCTCCCGCTGCAGGCGCAGTGGCCGAAACTCCAAAACCTTCGGTAGGTAAAATCACCATTGCCTATGGCACAGAGACGGGTAACTCTAAACGCGTAGCCACTGATTTTGCAAGCAAAGCGAAGAAATCTGGTATTAATGCCAAAGTGGTCAGCCTGGACCAGTACCGTCTGAACGATCTGGAGAAAGAAGAATACTTCTTAACCGTGATCAGCACCCAGGGAGAGGGAGATCCGCCTGCAGGTGCCCAGAAGTTCTACGACTACGTGCACCAAACCGACAAGAAGCTGCCTAAACTGAAGTACAGCGTGCTGGCGTTAGGCGATACTGCGTACCCGCTGTTCTGCAAAGCCGGTGAAGACGTAGATGCCCAGCTGCAACGCTTAGGCGGTAGCCCACTAGTGCCTATCCAGAAGTGCGATGTAGATTACGAAGATGAAGCCAATGCCTGGTTCCAGAGCGTGTTGCAGTCTTTGAACCAAACGTCCGCTCCAACTTCGGCTCCAGCCGCTGCTCCTGCTCCGATTAAAAAAGCAGGCAAGAAAATCTACAACGGTACTATCCTGACCAATATCGTCCTGAACGATATTGGGTCAAACAAACTTACGCACCACATTGAAATAGAAGCTGAAGATTTAGCGTACGAGCCCGGTGACGCTTTGGGCGTAGTTCCTAAAAACCGGCCGTTTACCATTGAAGCTATTTTAAAAATCACTGGCATCTCATCAGATGAGAAAGTAACGCACCGCAACAGCGAATCAACTGTTCGCGAGTTGCTGCACGATAAACTGAGCATCACGTTCCTGCCTGAGCGCGTCGTGAAAAAATACGCTGAGGTAGTAGAGCAGGATATTCCGGCTACCCGCATTGATTTGCTGGATCTTTTGAGAATCTACCCGGTAAAAGACGCTGAGCAGTTCAAAGAGGTGCTGCAAATTTTGGAGCCCATCGCGCCAAGACTGTATTCTATTTCTTCTTCCTTAGAAGCGCACTCCGGTGAAATCCACGTGACGGTAGCTCGTGATGAGTTCAGAATCAACGAAGAACTACTGTGCGGTCACTGCTCAGATTACCTGTCGGAGCAGAAAGAAGGCCAGCCGTTGGAATTCTATATCCACAAAAACAACCAGTTCAAGTTACCGGCTGCTGACAAAGACGTGATCATGATTGGGCCGGGCACAGGCGTGGCACCTTTCCGTTCTTTCCTGGCGGAGCGTGATGCCGTTGGCGCCGATGGATGCAACTGGCTTTTCTTCGGAGACCAGCACTTCGCCACCGACTTCCTGTACCAGACGGAGATCCAGAACTGGTATGAGACCGGTACCCTGACCAAATTCAACGCTGCTTTCTCCCGCGATCAGAAAGAGAAAGTGTATGTGCAGCACAAAATGCTGGAAAACGCAACTGAGTTCTACGAGTGGTTAACTTCTGGTGCATACGTGTACGTGTGCGGCGCCAAAGAACCCATGAGCGTAGACGTAGAAAATACCCTATTGCAGATCATTGGCTTAGGTGCCGGCTCTTCCCCTGAAGAAGCTGCGGTATACCTGGAGCAAATGAAAGAAGAAGGCCGTTACCTGAAAGACGTGTATTAAGCAGCAATCATGCTGACGCTGGTGCGAGCCAAAGGCTCGCGCCAGCGAAAGTCACTAAAAACATATCTGTTCTGGACCTGTTTTCTAGAAAATATGCTAGGAACAGAAATCAAAAAATCAGTGACAGGAGCATTCCTGTCACACATAGACCAGTTACCATGTCAACTGAGAAGAAGAACTTATCTCCTATAGAGAAAATAAAAGAGATCAGCCAAGGCTTGCGCGGAACGCTGAAGGAAAGCTTGAAAGACGAAATCACGGGAGCCATTCGTGAGGATGATACGGCGCTGGTGAAATTCCATGGCATGTACATGCAGGATGACCGTGACCGCCGGGAAGAACGTGCCGCCAAGAAACTGGAGCGCCTGTACACCTTCATGATTCGTCTGCGCTTGCCAGGTGGTTTCTTAACGTCTGCCCAGTACATTGCCACGCATGACATTGCAGGCGAGAATTCTACGGGGGTTATCAAGATCACCACACGCCAGACCTTGCAGTTGCACGGCATTGTGAAGTCTAAAACCAAACCTACCATCAAGGCATTCCACTTAGCTGGCTTAGATTCCATTGCTGCATGCGGCGATGTGAACCGGAACGTAGTGTCTTCCGCAAACCCGTTGGAATCACCGTTGCACGAAAGAATCTACCAGTACGCCGATAGAATCAGTGAGTACCTGCTTCCGAAGACCCGGTCTTACTATGACGTATGGTTGGACGAGGAGAAGATTTATAACAAGGTAGAGGAAGAGGACCCGTTGTACCAGGACCGTTACTTGCCACGCAAGTTCAAGATTGGTCTGGTAATTCCGCCTAACAATGACTCAGATGTGTTCGCCCAGGACTTAGGGTTGATTGCCATTATTGAGAACGACCAGCTGAAAGGCTTTAACCTGGCCGTTGGGGGTGGCTTATCCTTCACCCACGGAAACCAAGAAACTTATCCAAGGTTGGCGTCTGAAATTGGCTTTGTGAGCACCGAGGAATCTGACGAGAAGCTGTTCAAGGCAGTCTATGAAGTATTGACCGTACAACGTGACTTCGGGAACCGCGCTGACCGCAAGTTGGCTCGTCTGAAGTACACGGTAGACAACATGGGGCTGGATGCGTTCCGCCAGGAAGTAGAGAAACGCGCCGGTTTCCCTCTTGAAGCGGCTCAGCCTTATGAATTGAAAACCCGGGTAGACCACTATGGTTGGGCACAGAGCTTCAATGGCCTGCTGCATTACACCGTGTTTGTGGAAAACGGACGCATCACTGATCTGGACAATGTGGCCCTGAAAACGGCTATGCTGGAAGTGGCGCAAAGCGGAAAAGCCAACTTCCGGTTTACCTGTAACCAGAACGTGATCCTGAGCGACATTACGCCGG
Source organism: Rufibacter tibetensis (assembly GCF_001310085.1). GTDB lineage: Bacteria > Bacteroidota > Bacteroidia > Cytophagales > Hymenobacteraceae > Nibribacter > Nibribacter tibetensis. The sequence goes on along the minus strand of NZ_CP012643.1, from coordinate 1,193,204 downwards.
AAAACAAAGCTGAAATTGAGCAGATTCTGGTAAAACACAACGTAATCGCGCATACTGAGGCTGCTTCGCTGCTTCGTAAAAATGCGATTGCCTGCGTGGCGCTTCCTACCTGTCCACTGGCTTTAGCCGAGGCCCAGCGCTACATGCCTACCCTCATCACCAAAATAGACAGCGTACTGGAAAGCCACGGATTGTTGGACGAGGAGATCATCATAAGAATGACTGGTTGTCCGAACGGTTGCGGTAGATCTGTGCTGTCAGAGATTGGGTTTGTAGGGACGGCTCCGGGTAGGTATAACCTGAACCTGGGCGGTGATGAGCAGGGATTCCGTCTGAACAAACTCTACAAAGAAAACCTGAATGAAGCCGAAATCCTGCAGGAACTGGATACCGTGTTTGCGGCTTTCAAGCAGAACAGAACTGCTGGTGAGCGCTTCGGTGATTTCGCTTATCGCACTTTTGTAAACTAAGCTTAAGATAGTAAAGAACGCGTTTAGGGTCTGTTTGGTGAAAGCAGGTCCTTAACGCATCTTTCCTGGGATTGCAAGAACGTAGGTATTAACCTCTGTTGAGAAGCAGCCATTCCTTTAATGTTCCTTACTACCACCACTTGATGGATAATTAGAGTTTTAGCTAATTATCTGTTTTTGAATATTTTGCTTAATTTTAGTACTCTTTCAGGTTAGCACTCCCCATGCTTTTGGGTGCTGTATTCGGTAAATCCGAAATGTGCACTTTGTCCTAAGCCCTTGCTCTTAGGTTTCACGCCTGACAATCCTCAAAAATTATTGAAAGAAACGTATATGACCACCACCGTTATCAAAGAGCAAAATGAGTTGTTCCCGGTTTTCTTGAAACTGGAGCATCTGGCGGTCTTGGTGGTAGGAGGAGGCAATGTGGGGTTGGAAAAGCTGACGGCTTTATTGCAGAATTCGCCTCGCACCACCATTAGAGTAGTAGCCATTCAATTCAACGAGGGCGTTTTACAGCTAGCCCAGGATCATCACAATATTTCGTTAGTACCTAAGGCCTTCAGTCCGGAAGATGTAACTGGAGCCGACATAGTGATTGTAGCGGTAAATGACCGCGAAGCCAGCCATGCCATCAGTCTGGAAGCAAAGCGCCAGGGGAAACTGGTGAACGTAGCCGACACGCCAGATCTCTGTGATTTCTACCTTAGCTCAGTAGTGCGGAAGGGGAACCTGAAGATCGCGATCTCTACCAACGGCAAATCGCCCACCATGGCCAAGCGCCTGAAAGAAACCTTCAACGAAACGCTTCCTGAAGAAATTGACCAGGTGCTGGACAACCTCCAGCAAATCAGAAACCGTCTCAAAGGCGATTTTGCAGCCAAAGTGACGCAGCTGAATGACATTACCAAAGTAATGGCGACCACCCCGGCTAAGACTAAGAAGACCGCCAAAAATTCTTGGGGGAGACAACTGGCCTTTGGAGCATTGATCGCGCTGGTGTTCACTGTGCTGGGAATGCTGCTGTCTTCGTACGTTCCGGTTCAGCTTGCCCTTGAGCAAGCCCAGGACTTTGCCCTGTCTATTGAACCTTTGTTTTACTGGATGATTTTGGCAGGGTTTGCGGCCCAGTTAGTAGACGGCGCCTTGGGTATGGGCTACGGGGTGACTTGTACTACCATTTTGATGTCATTAGGCGTGAACCTGCCAGCCATTAGCGGCAGCATCCATACCGCTGAAGTGTTTTCCAGCGGGGCTTCTGGTTACAGTCACTATAAATACGGCAACGTGAACAAGAAGCTGTTTAAAGTTCTGCTCATTCCAGGGGTGATTGGGGCATTTCTAGGCGCATATCTGTTGTCGGTGGTAGGAGAGGAGTATGGAAACTATGTGCGTCCTATACTGGCTTCCTATACCCTTATTTTAGGTGGGCGGATTATCTATGCTGCCTTCCGGAAGAACAAAGAACGCAAAAAGATTAAAAAAGCGGGCTGGCTGGCCGGGGCCGGAGGCTTCCTTGACTCCTTTGGCGGCGGTGGTTGGGGACCTTTGGTGACCAGTACGCTTATTTCCAAAGGACGTACCCCACGGTTTGTCATTGGTTCGGTTAGCATAACTGAGTTTTTCGTGGCTTTGGCTAGCTCCCTGACCTTCTTTGTCATGTTAGGCTTAAGTCACCTGCACATTATTCTGGGGTTAGTCTTAGGCGGGATGATTGCCGCTCCCATTGCCGTGCGTTTAGCCGGGAAACTACCGGTGAAGACCATGTTCATTGCCGTTGGCTCCTTGGTGATCATCTGGAGCCTCCGGATATTATTGAAGGCCATAGGCGTATTCTAAAAGATCTAAAACGAAGAAGCCGTTTAGAAGCTGATTTAAGAAAATCGGCTTCTAAACGGCTTCTTCGTTTGTATAGATTTCTGTTCAGATTAGTTTAAACCGAAAGAAAGGAACCAGAAACTGGATTTGTCTTCTGCACTTTAGAAAGCCAGGCGGTGTAGTGCTGCGAAATCTTCTGCCCTTCAATGATGAACCCATCATGGCCGTAGTCTGAATCTATTTCCACGTAGGTGGCTTCTGGCAGGTGTTGGGCCAGGAATTGCTGCTCCTGTACCGGGCACAGAATGTCACTGCTGATGCCAATGATCAACGTTTTTTGGCGTATTTTCGCTAAAACAGGCTCTAATCGTCCGCCTCGACCTCGGCCCAGATGATGGCTGTCTAAGGCTTTGGTTAAAATCCAGTAGCTGTAGGCGTTAAAACGTTTCACCAGTTTATCTCCTTGGTAATTGAGGTAAGAAGACACGCGGTAATTGTCCAGTTTCTCAGGATCGGGATCAGTTTGGCTTTGGGCTAGTATCTGGTAGTTGCGGTAGGTGAGCGTGCCTAGGGCGCGAGCCGCTTTCAAGCCTTTGTCACCGGCGGTTGGGCTGGGTTCGCCCCAGGTACCGTCGGCTTCCAGCATAAGGCGCTGCGTGGTGTGAATGCCAATGCCCCAGGTGCTTTCAGCGGCGGCGGTAGCCAACAGGAAAAGGTTCTCCACTACCTCCGGCTCGGCAACGGCCCACTCTAACACTTGAAAGCCACCACAACTGCCCCCGGCCAGAACCTGTATTTTCTCCAGGCCTAAGTGCTCGCGCAGCAGAATATGGGCTTTCACCGTGTCCCTGATGGTAACCTGTGGGAAAGAAGTATAATAGGGTTCCTGTGTTTCAGGATTGATGCTCAGGGGTCCGGTGCTGCCGTAGCAAGAGCCCAGAATGTTAGCACATACTATAAAGTGTCTTTCTGGATCAATGATCTTACTTTCTCCCACTATACCGCCCCACCAATCCAACACATCAGAATTAGCGGTAAGAGCATGGCAAATCCAGACCACATTGCTTTTATTTGCGTTCAGCTTACCAAAGGTGTGGTAAGCCACTGTGATTTCCGGAAGCGTTTGCCCACCTTCTAATTCAAAAGGTTGGTTATGTTGAAAATAATTCATGTAGTACCTTTATAACTTACAAAGTAAAGGCTTACAGACGTAAAACCGTAAAAAAAAATGATAAGAATTGAGATGAACCGGGTGGGCGGCGACTATGGCTTCGAGGCGAAGGACGCAAACGGTCACGTAATCACTACCGATACAAGCCCTGAATCAGGCGGAATGAATTTTGGCGTACGCCCCATGCAAATGATGCTAATGGCCTTAGGAGGCTGTAGCGGCATAGATGTGGCCATGATCATGAAGAAAAAGCGTCAGGAAGTAAAGGGCTTTAAGATGGACATATCCGGCGAGCGGGAAACCGGCACGGAGCCATCACTGTGGAGTAAAGTGCACGTGGTGTTTGAGTTGCAGGGCGACCTTGACCTAGACAAAGCCCAGCGCGCCTGTGATCTCTCTATGGGCAAATACTGCTCCGTAGCAGAAACCTTGCGCAGAGCCGGCGCCCAGATCACCTGGGAAGTTAAGATCACGCCAGCTTCTGCTCAATAAAACCAGAAATTTTCAGAAGTAGATTTCGGCTTAGTTTCATGAAAACGGGCTAAAATCAATTTACTTCCTCATACTTAAAGGGTTGTTCCTGCTAAAGGCGCATGACCCACCTTGCCATCATGGAATACCATCCGCTTACCAAAGCCATAAGAATACAGACTGAGCGCACCAATGAAATGGAGCACTCTACGCCCATGTTCCTGACCAGCAGTTTTCAATTTGAGAACGCCGAGGACATGCGCGCGGCCTTCGCCGATGAAACCGATGACAATATTTACAGCCGGTTCAGTAACCCCACGGTGCAGGAGTTTACAGACAAGATGTGCGCCCTGGAAGGGACCGAGGCGGGGTACGCCACCTCTTCGGGCATGAGTGCCGTGTTTGCCTCATTCATGGCCCTTCTAAAGTCAGGAGACCATTTGTTGGCCTGTAATTCAATCTTCGGGAGCACACACACCATCATCACCAAGTACCTGCCTAAGTACGGCATTGAGTACAGCTACGTGCCCGCTGACAAGCCCGAGGAGTGGGAAGCAGCCATCAGGCCGAACACCAAAATGCTGTACATTGAAACGCCTACCAACCCCGGCCTGGACATCATTGACATGGAAGCGGCAGGTAAACTTACCAAAAAGCACAACATCATTTTCAACGTTGACAACTGCTTTGCCACGCCCGTGAACCAGCGCCCCATTGAGTTTGGGGCTGACCTGATCGTGCATTCGGCCACCAAGTGGATTGACGGACAGGGACGTGTTTTAGGCGGCGTAGTGGTAGGCAAAAAAGAACTGATCAAAGACATTTACCTGTTTTGCCGTAGTTCGGGCCCAGCCTTGTCGCCGTTCAATGCCTGGGTGTTGAGCAAGAGCTTAGAGACGCTGGATGTACGCATGGAACGCCACGCGGGCAATGCCCTTTCCATTGCTACCAAACTGCAGAGTCATCCTAAACTGAACTGGGTGAAGTATCCGTTCCTTCCTACGCACCCCAGCTTTGAGATAGCCAAGAAGCAGATGAAAAATGGCGGCGGTCTTTTCTGTTTTGAATTGAAAGGCGGTCTGGAAAGCGGACGCACCTTTCTCAATAGCCTGCAACTGATGTCGCTTACGGCTAACTTGGGAGATACCAGAAGTATTGCTTCGCATCCCGCCAGCACCACCCACGCCAAACTCACCGAAGACGAGCGCCAAGCGGTAGGCATTACCCCGGGGCTCATCAGAATATCAGTAGGCTTGGAATATGCCGATGATATCTTGAACGACATTCTACAAGCGCTGGAGAAGTGCTAGGAGAGGAGTAGGAGTAATTCTGTAGAAAAAGAGAAAGGGTTTCGGGCCGGTTTTAAGTAAAACTAGCCCGAAACCCTTTCTCTTTTTATCGATGTGGAAGCTTTCAGCTCCTGCAGACAGAATTTTTCCTCAGCTTAGAAACTATTCTGAATGCTGTTGTACAAGCCTTTGGTGCTCCAGTAGCCGCTGGCGATGATACGCCGGATGGTAAACAACGGGTCTTGCGGATCGCGTTTGGTGGCTAGAATATAGGCCGCGTCAAATCCGCGTTTCTTCAGTTCAGGAATGGCTTCTGGTCTCCACAAACCAAATGGGTACGCGAAGTACTTAATGGGTTTGCCTGTGATGGCTTCCAGTTGCTTCGTAGGTTTCTCTATCTGGGTTACCCAGTCTTTGCCTTCGTATTTCTTCACGTTGTGGTGATCATAGGTGTGCGAACCAATCACGTGACCGGCATCAGACAGTTCCTTGATCTGTTCCTTGGTCATGTAATTGGGTCTGCCAATGGAAACCGTCATGATAAAGAAAACGCCTTTGAAGCCATACTTCTCCAACTCGGGTTTTGCCACGGTGTACTGGTCCAACTTGGTGTCATCAAACGTGAGCATGATGGGTTTAGAAGGAAGTGGCGTGCCTTTGGTAAGGTAATCCTGTAACTGGTCCGGTAGAATGGTGTGGTACCCACTGTCGGCCAGCATTTTCATCTGGGCCTTGAAGTCTGCCACTTTCACAATGTAGTCTTTGCCAACCTTTCCGTCGCTGGAGGTCCACTCCCGTATCTGGTGGTAACACAGAATAGGTACCTGCGGACGTGCCAGAATAGTTTCTGCCGTGGCGGGTAGTGTTGGTGTCTCAGATGTGGTTTCGGGTGCCGTAGCTTCTGAAGGAGCTGTGTTTGGCTCTTGGGGCTTGCCCGATGCCGTGACCACAGGCGTAGCGGAAGGAGTGGTTTGTTGTTCTTCGGTTTTCTCTGACGTAGAACACGAAAAAAGGCTGATGCTAAGAGCGGCGATCACCAGAGACCGACCACCGAAAAAGGTAAAGGGCATATTAAATTGAATCCTGTTTTAAATAAAAAGCCAGAGTTGTGCATAAGGTCTTGGCAGGCCATAAAGACAACTAGCCAATCCCTTCGTAATCTACTGAATCTTGTGGTAACCTTAATCCGCTTTGGGCCTGTTTTCTTGAAAAGAGAACAAAAATGCTTTGGAGCCTGGCTTACTAAGTTGTTCCTGGACTGCCTCTTTTCTATTGGGCCGGAATGTTTGAGGATATAGATTTCAAAGAGGAAAGGTAGTTTTCAGAAGGAGGGTTTGGCCACAAAAAAGGGCCTCACGTTAGGTGAGGCCCTTTTGGAGGACTGATGTATATTAAAACTTAAGCAAGTTTCACATTCACAGCGTTTAAACCTTTGCGGCCTTCTTTCAGCTCAAAAGTTACTTCATCATTTTCTCTGATTTCGTCCACAAGGTTAGACACGTGCACGAAATACTCCTCATTGGAGTCTGCGTCTTTAATGAAACCAAAACCTTTGGAATCATTGAAGAATTTTACTTTACCGTTTTTCATTAATGTGATAATATAATAATAAACAAATGTAGAAATTAAATTCTACACTCTCAGGTTTTTATACGAAGTATATTTACGGATTTTAGAATTCTGATGTTCCTTTAAAATAGAAATTCAGGCAAAATCATCTCTCAGTAAGAGTCAATAGGGGTTAATTATTCCCTTGAAACCTCTGGTGTAGAGGACTTTGTCTTATTAATTGGAAGTGTTTTAACAGCCTTGTCTTGTTTGAAAATTTATTGCGAAAAAGATCACAGTTTACAAGTTTAGCATTAAACTGATGAATAGGTATTTTCTGAAATGTAGTTAGAAACAGAAAAAGTTAGTATTATTCAGGCAGCTGTAAATGGAAACCCAGAACATGGGAAGCCGAAAACCTGGCAGGTGCGTAACCAGAAAAAGAAGCAATGAGCATAGATACACAGAAAAAAATTAGAGTAGGGTTGATTGGGTTTGGGATGGCCGGCCGAATCTTCCACGGACCTTTCATAAGCTTAGTGGAAGGCTTGGAGCTTGCCATGATCAGGGAATCAAGGGAAGAAAACATCCAGATTGCCCGAAGCCGCTACCCGCAGGCGCAGATCACCAGTCAGGTAGAGGACATCATCCAGAACCCAGACATCGATTTAGTGATGGTGGCAACACCCAACAGTTCGCATTATTCCTTAGCCAAGCAGGCATTGCTGGCGGGTAAACATGTAGTGGTGGAAAAGCCATTCACCCCAACGGTTGCTGAAGCAGACGAGCTGATTCAGCTAGCCAAAACGCAGAAGAGAATTATCACCGCTTACCAAAACCGCCGCTGGGACAGTGATTTCAAAACAGTACAGAAAGTACTCTCTAGCGGGGTGTTAGGTAATGTGGTGGAGTACAAAGCGCACTTTGACCGATTCAGGCCCGCTTTAAAAGGAAATACCTGGAAAGAAGAAGATGCTCCTGGCTCCGGAATAGTTTATGACCTGGGCTCACATCTGATTGACCAGGCGCTGGTGCTGTTTGGTTTGCCTCAGGCCATCTCTGCCGATGTCAGAATTCAGCGGCCCGCCAGCCCTGTGCTGGATAAATTTGAAGCAACGCTCTTCTATGAAAACCTGAAAGTAACATTGTCAGCTGGCTTGTTGGTGCGGGAGTTGAGCCCTCGTTATACCATACACGGAGACCAAGGATCTTTCCTGAAATACGGAATGGATGTGCAGGAAAAAGCCCTAAACGATGGAATGCTTCCGCACCTGACTTCAGACTGGGGAGTAGAACCGGAAAGCATTTGGGGACACCTGAACACAGAGCACCAAGGCCTGCATTTTATAGGAAAGGTAGAAAGTGAAACCGGGCACTATCGCAGTTTCTATGAAAATGTGTACCAAACCATCACAGGAGAAGCAGAGTTGGTGGTGAAGCCAGAACAAGCCCGTGAGGTCATTAGTGTAGTGGAACTCATCATGCAAAGCAGCCAGGAAAAGCGAACTATCTCCTACAGTTGATTTTCTTCACATCTTCAAGGTATAAAGCAAGGGCCTCTTAATATTGACAGGAGGCCCTTGCTTTGTTTCATGGGGTGATTTGGAAGAAAGCCTATTTGTTTTAAGCGTCTTTTGGTGAAAATAGACTGTAAGAGGGTTCTTGGCTGAAGTGAATGACAGATGAAGCCTAAGGAGCCTTTCAGAACAACCTAAATTGAAGGAAAACAAAAAGGCCTTACCGCAGAAGCAGTAAGGCCTTTTTTATATGATGAAAAAATTATAATCCTTAGTTGTTTCCCCAGCGCTTGCGCTCGTTCTCATCAAGGTAGATTTTCCGCATTCTGATGCTCTTAGGAGTGATCTCTAAAAGCTCATCTTTCTGGATGTATTCCATGCCTTCTTCTAAAGAGAATTGTTTCTTAGGAACAATCTTCACGTTGTTGTCAGAACCAGAAGCACGCATGTTGGTCAGCTGCTTTCCTTTCTGGATGTTCACCGTCAAGTCATTCTGACGAGAGTGCTCGCCTATTACCTGGCCCATGTACACTTCTTCACCTGGCTCCACAAAGAACACGCCTCTGTCCTGAAGTTTGTCAATAGAGTAAGCAGTACCAGGACCCGTCTCCATCGCGATCAATGAACCGTTGATACGGCCCGGGATAGCGCCTTTGAACGGCTCATAAGACTGGAAGCGGTGGTTCATGATAGCCTCGCCAGCAGTGGCCGTCAACACATTGTTCCGTAAGCCAATCAGACCACGTGCCGGAATGTTGAACTCTAGGTGCTGTAAGTCGCCCTTAGGCTCCATGATGGTCAGGTCACCTTTACGCTGCGTTACCAATTCAATTACCTTACCAGCAGATTCCTCAGGAACGTCCACTACCAGGTGCTCCATTGGCTCCATTTTCTGGCCGTCAATTTCTTTGAAGATAACCTGCGGCTGGCCTACCTGGAATTCATATCCCTCGCGACGCATGGTTTCAATCAATACAGACAAGTGAAGAATACCACGTCCGTATACTAAGAAAGTATCTTCTTTATCAGTCTCGTCCACACGCAAAGCCAGGTTTTTCTCCATCTCTTTGAACAGACGGTCACGTAAGTGGCGCGATGTTACAAACTTGCCCTCTTTCCCGAAGAAAGGGGAGTTGTTGATGGTGAACAACATGTTCATGGTTGGCTCATCAATAGAGATGCGCTCCAATGGCTCCGGGTTTTCGAAGTCAGCAAGGGTATCGCCAATTTCAAAGCCTTCAATACCCGTTACGGCGCAAATCTCGCCGGCAGACACTGAATCAACTTTCACACGACCCAAACCTTCAAATACCTGAAGTTCTTTGATTTTTACTTTCTTGATAGAACCGTCACGCTTGCAAAGGCTCATGTTGGCGCCCTCTGTCAAAGTACCGCGTTTCACACGCCCAATGGCGATACGGCCCACAAAAGAAGAGTAATCCAAGGAAGTAATCTGCATCTGCGGCGTTCCTTCTTCAGAAGGAGCCGGAGGAATTACCTCTACAATGGCGTCTAACAGCGGAATGATGTTATCAGTAGGTTGCTGATAGTCTGTGCTCATCCAGCCTTGTTTGCTGGAACCGTACAGAGTCACGAAATCTAACTGGTCTTCAGAAGCGTCCAGGTTGAACATCAGGTCGAACACCATTTCGTGCACCTCGTCCGGACGGCAGTTTTCTTTGTCTACTTTGTTTACTACCACAATTGGCTTCAAACCTAACTGGATAGCTTTGCCAAGCACGAAACGGGTCTGTGGCATTGGGCCTTCAAAGGCATCCACCAGCAGTAATACACCGTCGGCCATTTTCAGTACGCGCTCTACCTCACCTCCAAAGTCGGCGTGACCAGGCGTGTCAATGATGTTGATTTTTACATCCTTGTAACGAACCGATACGTTTTTGGAAACGATGGTAATGCCGCGTTCCCGCTCCAGGTCATTGTTATCCAGGATCAGGTCGTCGAACTGTTGGTGTGCGTCAAAAATCTTTGAGGCGTGGATGATTTTGTCTACCAGCGTGGTCTTACCGTGGTCCACGTGGGCAATAATCGCGATGTTGCGGATACTTTGCATTCAGAGGTTATTTTCAGCCCGCAAAGGTAGGGTTTTTCTTAGGCTTTTCTATATATTTTATGAAAAAGCCCTTTTGCCCAACCACTTACGGGTATTTGCTTGTTGGGGAGAACAGAACCATTGGTTAGTAAGTTCCTCTTTGTGCAGGATGAGTAGGTATAAGTACGAGTTTAACAACATCCAAGAGGTTTGTTTGTTTCGTAGTTATACAGATCAAACTTTTACATTTAACTCTGCCATGAAAACCAACTTAACTATATTTTGCCTTTGCCTGCTGCTGTTCAGTTGCGCAAAAAATGAAGCTGCCCGTAACACGGCTGCCTCCGGCGATGCCCCCCTTTCTGCCCGGCAAACCCGTGCCCTTGACAAAGGAGAAACTAACTTTACAGTAGTCAAAACTGATGAAGAGTGGAAAAAGATCCTGACCTCTGAGCAGTATTACGTGTTGCGCGAGAAGGGCACGGAACGGGCGTTTTCAGGGCCTTTAAATAAAAACAAGCAAAAAGGAATTTACTCCTGCGCAGGTTGCGGCAATCCTATGTTCAGCTCAGAGACCAAGTTTGAGTCAGGTACCGGCTGGCCCAGTTTCTACAAGCCCCTGAACGCGGCGGCAGTGCTGGAAGAACCGGACACAGATATGGGCATGTTACGGACCGAGGTGCTTTGCAGCAGATGTGGCGGCCATTTGGGCCACGTATTTGATGACGGACCCAAGCCCACTGGTTTGCGGTACTGCCTCAACTCTGTAGCCCTGAAATTCACAAAAGAGATTTAATCTGAAGTGCAGAAATAGAAGTCTTTTTCAAAGCTCTTTTTAGAAAATCAGCTTCAAAACATATTGTTTGAAAAAGACTGTACTCCCATAAAAGAGGTCGCCCCGCTTCTATCTTTCTACAAGATAGAAGCGGGGCGACCTGCTGTTTAAGGATACCTTACTTTACCCTGAAACCTACCATTAGCTCGTGTGAACCGGAGCTCTGGTGCCTCAAGGGAGAGACGGTGATATCATAGGAGTAGGAGACCTGATATCTTTGTTGGAACTGCGCTCCCACCAATCCTATCAGTGCATCCTGAGTCCGGAAGGAGAGGCCTGCCCACACCTGGTCATCATAAATCGTTCTCTTTCTTCTGGTGAAGTGGTAAATCCCTTTCACGTTGATGTCTGCCTGAATAGGGGCGGCAGTTACATACTTCAAGAGAAGAGAGGGGCTTAAGGTCAGGTTTCTTTTCACGTCAAAATTATACCCGCCAGAGACAAATAAGTGCCGGGCTAGTCTGCTGGCGTCATCACTGTTTTCAGCCTCAAAGAACTTGTTTCCGAACACCTGGAACAGGGAAACTCCCACAAAGAAATCTTCTGAGTGTAAATAGGTACCCAAGGTCATGTCTGGCATGAACGCGTTGATTGCCCCGCTTCGGGTAACCGGGTCTATGTGGTTGGAGTTGTCTGCCAGCTGCACCTTGTTGGGGTCAAACTTAAACTGCTGAAATCCGGCAAATACGCCGGAGGAGAAATATAACTCCCTGGTCAGCGGCACGTGGTACGCGTAGGAAGCCAGAGCAGCGGTTTGGCTGGTAGGACCCGTCCGGTCTGAATAGGCGTATCCTCCCACTCCGTGGAATCCCTGGGTTCTTCCCCTCCGGCCTCGCCGTCTCTTATCTTTGAACAGGGCTGTTTCGCCGCTCACGTAAAAAGTGGTGGGAGCTCCCTCAAATCCTACCCACTGGTTCCTGAAACCAGCCTTAAAATTGAGGTCCTTCTCAAATCCGGCTACTGCCGGATTCAAGAGGTAATAGTTTGTCATGTACTGACTGGACAGCACTTTCTGCTGGGCCACTGCTGCAGTGGTACCCAACAAAAAGAACAGAAGAAATAGATGCTTTTTCATAAGAAGCTATTGATAAGTCAATGGCAAAAATTAACGCATGATCGTCAGTGATTTCCTCAGAGGGGCTTTTCCGTTGCCTAGCTCGATGACCGTGTAGTAAGTACCAACTGGCAGTGGTTTGCCCTGGTGCGTTCCGTCCCAAGGCTTTTTGTAACCATGCGACTCAAACACTGGGCTGCCCCAGCGGTTGTAGACGGTTACCTTACAGCGCGGGAAGAGCGTGGTCAGGTTCTTCAATACCCACAAATCATTAATGCCATCACCGTTAGGAGTAAAGCCGTTCGGGATTTCAAAGCCTGCGGTGCTTGCCATGTTAAAGGAAACTTCAGTTGTACAGCCATTCTGGTCTTTCACCACCAAGGTATGCGTGCCTTCACTCAGGTCTGTGAACTCAGTGGCTGAAGTAAACTGCCCGTTGTCCAGTTTGTAGGTGTAAGGCGCGGTACCTCCGCTAATGGCCGTCACGGCAGCACTGGTTTCAGTCAGAGGCGTAACGGTCACCTGCACAGGAGCAGGGGCTTTCACTTCCACTCTGCCAATGGTGATGGTACACGTAGCAGAGAATCTGGTGATCACCTGGTAAGTGCCGGCAGCAAGGTTGCTGAACACCGAGTCTTTCTGGAAAGTAGCCCCGTTGTTGATGCTGAACTCTGTCTGGCTGTCACCTCCTTTGGTGCTGATGGTGATAGAACCATTTCTGTCAGTGGCGCAAAGCACATCTCTCACAAGAGTCACAGAGCTTTCAAGTTGCTTCACGGTTACCGTTACCTGGTAGGTGCAGTTTCTGGCGTCTTTTACAGAAAGCGTGTGGTTTCCAGCAGCTATTCCAGAGAAGGAAGTAGAGCTCACAAATGCAGCACCGTCTAACGAGTAGGTGTAAGGAGCAGTACCCCCGGTTACCCCGTCAACCGTTACTTGCCCCGCGGTCTGACCGCAACCTGCTGGCTTCACAGAGAAGGCAAGGTTGGTGATAGCTGGGCTGCTGCCGATGGTAGCAGTTTTCTCCAGCACACATCCTTTCGCATCCTTAACTGACACCTGGTAGGTCCCTTCGGCCAGATTAGTGAACTCTGCCTCTGTCTGGAACATAGTCCCACTCTCTGAAGGAGTTTGGAACATGGTCCTGATGCTGTAGGTGTAAGGACCTTGCCCTCCTGTTACCTGCCCAATGGTGATCTGCCCGTTTTTGTTTCCGCAGCTGGCATCGGTGTTCGTCAGGACGAAAGACTCTAATCCACCACTGTTTTCTACCTCCTGGGTTTTCGTGATCGTACATCCTTCCGCGTCACGGACAGTGACAGTGTAAGTGCCAGGAGCCAGGTTCGTGAACTGGGTAGAAGCCTGGAAGGTAGTTCCGTTGATGCTGTAAGCATACGGAGCAACACCGCCATTCACGCCACTTACTGAGATAGAACCATTGTTCAGGCCACAATCGGTGGCGGTAGCTGTTACTTCAGCTCCTTTCAGCCTGTTTTCACCAATTTGCACAGTAAACGAGGCAGTGCAGGCATTTGCGTCTTTCACATACACTTTGTACTCCTGAGGAGCGAGTGCTGAGAAGACGTTAGAAGCCTGATAGGTGATGCCGTCTAATGAGTACGTGTAAGGAGCGGTACCGCCGGTTGTGCCGGTGATGGTGATGGCTCCATTGCTCTCACAAGTGGCAGGTTTGGTAGCGGTGGCTATGGCCGTAACACCAGGCTGGTCTGCCACACTTACTCCTTTCACCAGGATACATCCGTTGGCATCTCTCACTGTTATCTGGTAAGCTCCTGCTTTTACATTTTCAAAAGCGAAAGAAGAGAGCACGGTAGATGGCGTAGTGAAGTTAGTGCCGTCCAGTGAGAAGCTGTAAGGAGCCGTTCCGCCGGTGATGTTGCTGAGGGTGATGGTTCCGTTGCTTTCTCCGCAGGTAGTAGAGAGGGTAGCCAGCGTAAAGTTACCCGGGCCCGGGATGTTCTCTACTTCCACTGTTTTAGCAAAGGTGCAGCCGTTGACATCTTTCACCGTGATGGTATATTGTCCCGCCCGCAGACCTGCTAAAGTAGCCGATGCCTGGAAGGTTGAACCGTCTATACTGTAGGTGTAAGGAGCAACTCCGCCGGTGATGTCACTTACCGTGATGGTACCGTTCGCATCTCCGCAGGTAGAAGATTGCAACGTCGCTTGGAAGGAAGTTGGACTGGTGGAGCCAGAAACAACTGCTTCTTTGGTGAACGTGCAACCATTCGCGTCTTTCACGGTGATGGTGAAGGTGCCCGGTGCCAGTGATGCGAAAGTAGTAGCAGCCTGGAAGTTGGTGCCATCTACGCTGTAGGTGAAAGGAGCAGTGCCGCCTATCACATCAGAGATGGTGATCTTCCCATTGTTGTCTCCGCAGGTAGTGGCATCTACTGAAGCCGTGAAGCCTGAGGCTCCGGCAATGTCTGTCACTTGTACTTGCTCTACAATGGTACAGCCTTTGGCGTCTTTCACGGTGATGGTGTAAGAACCAGCCGCTAAACCGGTAAAGCTAGCTGCACTCTGGAAAGTGGTTCCATCAATGGAGTAGGTATAAGGAGCATACCCGCCGGTCACGTTTCCTACGGTGATTCCTCCGTTGCTGCTTCCGCAGGTAGAGGATGTGAAGGAATGTGTGAAGTTGGTTGGTACCACTGTCTCTACCCGTACGCTGGTGGTTACCTCGCAGCCATTGGCGTCCCTGGCGATCACCGTGTAGGTGCCAGAAGCCAGGGCAGTGAAGGTATTGCCCGCCTGATATCCGTTTCCATTTAGAGCGTAGGTGTACGGAGCCGTTCCGCCAGTTACCCCCGTTACCGTAATGCTTCCGTCATTGTCGTTGCAGCTGGCAGTAGTAGCACTTGCGGTTACTGCCGATGGACCTGCAAGGTCGGAAACGGTGTAAGCTTTGGTGAACGTACAGCCATTGGCGTCTTTCACCGTGAAGGTGTACGAGCCAGCTTTCAGGGTTGTAAAGGAAGCAGATGCTTGGAAGTTCAAGCCGTCTTTGCTGTACGTGTATGGCTCAGTGCCACCCGTTACACCCGTTACGGTTAACTCTCCGTTGCTTGCGCCACAGGTAGAAGCTTTGGTAGAAGCCAGCAAGTTTGTTGGTCCTGCTATGTCTCTTACCGTTACTTTCTTACTGTACACACAACCATTCACATCTCTTACTACTACCGTGTGCTCGCCAGCCAATACAGACCCGAAGGTAGTAGTGGTTTGGAAGGCGCCACCGTCAAGTGAGAAGGCGTATGGAGCGGTTCCGTTGGTGACTCCGGTTAACGTGATTTGTCCGTTGCTGGCGCCACAGGTAGAAGAGACGGTTGTCATAGCCACGTCACTTGGACCAGCAATGTTGTCCACTCTTACTGTTTTGGCTAGCACACAGCCATTGGCGTCTTTTACCGTGATGGTGTAAGCACCCGCTGCCAGGTTCTCAAAAGTAGAGGACGCCTGGAAGGTTGAACCGTCTTTGCTAAAAGAATAAGGAGCAGTTCCGCCAATGATGTCACGAGCAGTGATTCGTCCGTTGCTGTTGCCACAAGTAGAAGAAACCGAGGTTAGAGCGAAGGCGCTTGGTCCGGCTTTGTCTTCTACTTCCACTGTTTCCGAAGACAGACAGCCGTTGGCATCTTTCACCGAGATGGTGTAGGTGCCGGCCAGTAAGTTAGGGAAGGTAGTAGAGGCTTGGAAGGTTACTCCGTCCTTGCTGTAGGTGTAAGGAGCAACTCCGCCTGTTACCGCATTCACAGAAATACTTCCGTTGGTGCTTCCGCAGGTGCTGGCAACTGCCGCTGTGGTGAAGGTAGGTCCTGAAACATTGCTTACCGCCACTCTTGCGCTGAAGGTACAACCCTTCGCGTCACGCACGGTGATGGAGTGGTTACCCGCTGCCAAGTCTGTGAACGTTGCGCTCGCCTGGAAGGTCACGCCGTCTTTGCTGTACGTGTACGGAGCTGTTCCGCCTTCTACAGTACCTACAGTGATCGCTCCGTCGCTGCGTCCGCAGGTAGAAGCAATTGTAGAGCTGGTGAAAGAGGTAGGAACGTTCTGGTTTACTTTCACAGAAGCCGTTACCTCACAGCCATTCGTGTCTTTGGCCGTTACTGTGTAGGTGCCTGTAGCAAGTCCTGTAAAGGTGTTTCCGGTCTGGAAGCTGGTTCCGTTGATGGAGTACGTGTAAGGAGCAGTTCCTCCGGTCACTCCAGAAATGGTGAGGTTTCCGTCGTTGTTTTCACAGCTAGCTGGTGACGTAGTAGCCGCTACCGCGGTAGGTCCGGTCACGTCTGACACTGTGAAGGCTTTGCTGAAGGAACAGCCGTTGGCGTCTTTCACCGTAATAGTGTGCTGACCTGCTAGTAAGCCATCAAAGATAGCAGCAGTTTGGAACGTGATTCCGTCTTTGCTATACGTGTAAGGTGCCGTTCCGCCAGTTACTCCGCTCAAGGTCAAAGCTCCATTGCTGGCGCCGCAAACAGAAGATCTGGTGGTAGCGAGTAGGTCTGTTGGTCCTGCAATGTTCTCTACCGTTACTTTCTTGCTGAAGGTACAGCCGTTGGCGTCTTTCACCGTAATGGTGTGTTCGCCGGCCATAACCGAGGCAAAAGTAGTCGCGCTTTGGAAGGTAGATCCATCCAGCGAGAAGGTATACGGAGCAGTTCCTCCGGTGGCGCCATTCACAGTGATAGAACCATTGCTGCTTCCGCAGGTAGAGGTTGTGGAAGCCAGCGTCAGGCCAGTTGGGCCAGTGATGTTCTCCACGTTCACGGTGCGGGTGTAACGGCAGCCATTCGCGTCTCTGATGGTGATGGTGTATCTGCCTGCCAACAATCCGGTGAAGGAATCAGCTGCCTGGAAGTTTGTGCCATCCTTACTATAGGTGTAAGGAGCAACCCCACCCGTAACTCCTGTTACAGCAATTTGTCCGTTGCTATCGCCGCAGGTAGATGCTCTTGAGGTTGCCAGGAAAGAAGGACCCGATACATCACTCAGCGAAGCTTCTTCAGAGTACACACAGCCGTTGGCGTCTTTCACCGTGAAGGTGTAAGCACCAGCAATCAAACCGGTGAAGGTTGCGGAAGACTGGAAGGTAGTTCCGTCTTTGCTGTAGGTATAAGGAGCAGTTCCGCCAGTTACGCCACTAATCGTCAGTTCACCATTGCTGTCGCCGCAAGTTGAGGCTTTCATGGATGTCACCAGATCAGATGGTCCGTTGGCGTTGCTTAGAGTTACAGGTCTTGCGAAGGTACAACCCTTGGCATCTTTCACCGTGATGGTGTAGTTGCCGGCCGCAAGCGCTGAGAAAGTGGAGCTTGCCTGGAAGGTAGCCCCGTCTCTGCTGTAGGTGTACGGTGCAGTACCGCCAGTGATTGTTCCTATGGTAATGCTTCCGTTAGGGTTGCCGCAGGTAGAGGCTACCGTTGAGCTGGCAAACGCAGTTGGCACGTTCTTTTGGATAATCACTGAAGAAACAGTCTCGCATCCGTTCGCATCGCGGGCAGTTACCCGGTAAGTACCCGAAGCTAATCTTGTGAAGACAGTGTTCGTGCTGAAAGCACCTCCATTGACAGAGTAGGTGTAAGGAGCAGTTCCACCGGTCACTCCAGCTATTGTAATGCTACCGTCATTCTCAAGGCAACTGGCCGGAGTGGAAGAAGCTGCTATCGCGTTAGGTCCGGTAATGTCAGAAACCGAAACGGCCTTGCTGAAAGTACAGCCATTAGCATCTTTCACATGGATGGTGTAAGAGCCCGCTAATAAGCCGGTGAAGGTAGCCGAAGCCTGGAAGTTCACGCCGTCTCTGCTGTAGGTATAAGGAGCTACTCCGTTGGTTACCTCAGAGATCGTCAGTTCGCCGTTTCTGGCGGCGCAGGTAGAGGATCTGGTAGTTGCCAGGAAGTTGGAAGGCCCAGCAATGTTACCTACCGTCACTTTTCCGGCGAAGGTACAGCCGTTGGCGTCTTTCACCGTTACCGTATGCTCTCCAGCTAATACCGAGGCAAATGTGGTAGAGCTCTGGAAGGCAGATCCGTTGATAGAGTACGTGTAAGGAGCAGTTCCGCCGATCACACCATTCACCGTAACAGCGCCATTGCTGCTTCCGCAAGTAGAGGAGGTAGTGGCCAATGTCAGGTTGCTTGGTCCTGCGATGTTGTCTACCTCTACTGCTTTGCTGAAAATACAGCCGTTAGCATCTTTCACCGTAATGGTGTAAGTGTTGGAGGCCAGGGCAGTGAAGGTTGCAGAGGCTTGGAAAGTAGTTCCGTTGATGCTGTAGGTGTATGGAGCAGTTCCGCCGGTTACGTTCGCAACCACGATTTGCCCATTGCTGCTTCCGCAGGTAGAAGAAACTGAGTTCAGCGCCAGGTTACTTGGCCCTGCTATATCTCTTAACACTACTGTTTCTGTGGTAGTACATCCATTAGCGTCTTTGACGGTGATGGTGTAGGTTCCGGCTAGCAGGTTGGTGAAGTTAGCTGAGGCTTGGAAAAAAGTGCCATCCTTGCTGTAGGTGTAAGGGGCGGTGCCTCCTGATACAGTTGTAATGGTGAAAGCTCCATTGTTCGCACCACAAGTAGAAGACTGCAGAGAAGCAATCAAACCAGTAGGACCAGCCACGTCACCTAAAATCACCTGACGAGCGTAAGTACAGCCTTTCGCGTCTTTCACGGTGATGGTGTGCGTTCCAGCAGCTAAACCTGTAAGAGTAGCTGAGGTTTGGAAAGTCACCCCGTCCTTGCTGTAGGTGTACGGTGCGGTTCCGCCGGTAATAGTCCTGATGGTGATGCTTCCGTTACTGCTTCCGCAGGTAGAAGAATTAGTAGAGCTGGCAAAGGCGGTAGGAACGTTTGTCTGGATGGTCACTGAGGCAGTAACCAAGCAGCTGTTCGCGTCTTTGGCAGTTACCGTGTAGGTACCCGAGGCAAGGGCTGTAAAGGTAGCTTCCGCCTGGAACGTGGTTCCATTGATGGAGTAGGTGTACGGAGCAGTTCCGCCAGTTACTCCATTTATCATGATACTTCCATCATTGTCGTTACAGCTGGCAGGGGCAGTGTTGGCTGCCACTGCCGTAGGTCCTGCAATGTTATTCACCACGAAGGCTTTGGCATAGGTACAGCCGTTGGCATCTTTCACCGTGATGGTGTGGGTGCCCGCCATTAAGCCGGTGAAGGTAGCCGATGCCTGGAAGGTTACTCCATCTTTGCTGTAAGTATAAGGAGCCGTGCCACCGTTAGTGGCGGTAATGGTCAAGGTTCCGTTGCTGCTTCCGCAGGTAGAGGAAACCGCAGATGCTGCTAGGTTAGATGGCCCGGCAATATCATTCACCACAACGCTCTTGACGAAGGTACAGCCGTTGGCGTCTCTCACCGTGATGGTGTGCGTGCCGGCTGCCAGGCCAGCGAAGCTGGTAGACGCTTGGAAGGCAGCTCCGTTGAGTGAGAAGGTGTAAGGAGCGGTTCCGCCAGTCACCCCGTCAACTGAGGCAGATCCGTTGCTGGCTCCGCAGGTAGTAGAAACAGAGGCGAGAGTTAAATTGCTAGGTCCGGCGATGTCTTTTACTTCCACTTCTTTGCTGAAGGTACAGCCGTTGGCGTCTTTCACCGTGATGGTGTATTCCGCTGCCCGGAGTGCCATGAAAGAAGCTGAAGACTGGAACGAACCTCCGTTGAGGCTGTAGGTAAATGGAGCAGTTCCGCCAGTTACTTCCCCAATGGTGATTTGTCCGTTGCTGCTTCCGCAGGTAGAAGAAGTAGAGGTCAGCACAACGTTGTCTGGACCTGCTATATCATTTACTACTACTGTTTCTGAAGACAAGCAGCCGTTAGCATCTTTCACCACAATGGTGTAGGTGCCGGCCAGCAAGTCAGAGAAGGTAGTAGAGGCCTGGAAGGTAACTCCGTCTTTGCTGTAGGTGTAAGGAGCAACTCCGCCCGTTACGGTGCCTACGGAAATGCTTCCGTTGTTGGCTCCGCAGGTGGTGGTGGAAGCTGTGGCAGCGAAAACAGGACCAGAGATGTTGCTTACTGCTACTCCTCTGCTGAAGGTACAGCCATTAGCATCTTTCACCGTGATGGTGTAGGTTCCGGCTGCCAGGTTAGCAAAAGAGGCAGAGGCCTGGAAAGTTACCCCGTCTCTGCTGTACGTGTAAGGAGCAGTTCCACCGGTAATCTGACCAATGGTTAATCCGCCGTCGCTACGTCCGCAGGTAGAGGCTACTGTGGAGCTGGCAAAGGCAGTAGGAACATTCTTAGACACTGCTACTGAAACAGTGGTCAAGCAGCCGTTAGCATCCTTAGCGGTCACTGTGTAGGTACCAGAGGCAAGTGCAGTAAAGGTAGTGCCTGACTGGAAAGTAGTGCCGTTGATGGAGTAGGTGTAAGGGGCGGTTCCGCCGCTTACGCCTGTAACGGTGAGGCTACCATCATTGTCAGCGCAGCTGGCCGGCGAAGTAGTGGCGGTAGTTGCAGTAGGTCCTGCAATGTTTTCCACTGCGAAAACCTTAGCAAAGGTACAGCCGTTGGCGTCCTTCACTGTGATGGTGTGGTTGCCAGCAGCAAGAGCTGTGAAAGTGGCTGAAGCCTGGAAGTTCACACCGTTTGCGCTATACATGTATGGCGCAGTGCCCCCGGTTACGCCTGTGATGGTCAGTGTCCCGTTGCTCGCGCCGCAAGTAGAGGAAACTGCAGTTGCCACCAAGTTGGAAGGTCCGGCTACATCGCTCACGGTAACTTTCTTACTGAAGGTACATCCGTTGGCGTCTCTCACCGTGATGGTGTGCTCACCAGCTAGAATTCTAGTGAACGTAGTACCGTTCTGGAATGCGGCCCCATCTAGTGAGTAGGTGTAAGGTGCAGTTCCGTTGGTAACTCCATTGATTGATATTGACCCGTTGCTGTTTCCGCAGGTAGAAGCAGTTGTCGCCAGGGTCAGGTCAGCTGGCCCAGCCATGTCTTCTACTTCCAGAGTCTTGCTGAAAGTACATCCATTGGCATCTTTCACCATGATGGTGTATTGCGCTGCCCGTAATGATGCAAAGGTAGTTGAGGTCTGGAACGAACCACCGTTGAGGCTGTAGGTGTAAGGAGCAGTTCCGCCCGTTACAGTTCCAACCGTGATGCTTCCGTTGCTATTACCGCAAGTAGAGGAAACTGGGTTCAGCACTACGTTGCTTGGAGCCTCTATATCTCTTATTGCTACTGTTTCCGTGGTAGTACATCCATTGGCGTCTTTAGCGGTGATGGTGTAGGTTCCGGCAAGTAAGTTAGGGAAGGAAGTAGAGTTTTGGAAGTTCACCCCGTCCTTGCTGTAGGTGTAAGGGGAAGTGCCGCCGGTCACCCTAGTGACAGTCAGGGACCCGTTCGGATTACCGCAGGAAGAGGTCTGGGTGGAGGCGATTAGACCAGTAGGTCCGGCTACGTCACTCAGAGTTACCTGGCGGGAAAAA
Organism: Rufibacter tibetensis; assembly: GCF_001310085.1. Classification (GTDB taxonomy): domain Bacteria; phylum Bacteroidota; class Bacteroidia; order Cytophagales; family Hymenobacteraceae; genus Nibribacter; species Nibribacter tibetensis. The sequence continues at coordinate 1,171,512 of NZ_CP012643.1, read as the reverse complement.
GTACATCCATTTGCATCTTTCACCGTGATGGTGTGGGTGCCCGCAGCTAAACCTGAGAAGGTGGCCGATGCCTGGAAGATGGCACCACCCTTGCTGTAAGTGTAAGGTGCGGTTCCTCCGGTAATAGCTCCGATGGTGATGCTTCCGTTGCTGCTTCCGCAGGTAGAAGAATTAGTAGAGCTTACAAAGGCGGTAGGAACGTTGGTTTGGATGGTCACTGAGGCAGTGGTCAAACAGCCGTTCGCGTCTTTGGCGGTCACCGTGTAGGTGCCCGAGGCAAGCGCGGTAAAGGTTGTGCCCGCCTGGAACGTGGTTCCGTTGATGGAGTAGGTGTAAGGGGCGGTTCCGCCGCTCACGTTACCCACCGTGATGCTTCCGTCGTTGTCGTTGCAAGAGGCAGGAGAGGAAGTGGCTGCCACTGCCGTTGGTCCGGTGATGTTGGTCACTGCGAAAGCCCTGGCGAAGGTACAGCCGTTGGCATCTTTCACCGTGATGGTGTAGGTACCTGCTAACAGGTTGGTAAAGGTGGCCGAAGTTTGGAAGGTTACCCCATCCTTGCTGTAGGTGTAGGAGGAAGTGCCGCCCGTCACGTTAGTGATGGTCAACGCTCCGTTGCTCGCTCCGCAGGTAGAGGAAACCGTGCTGGCAGCCAGATTGGAAGGCCCGGCCACGTCGCTCA